>CALCYI010000061.1 GCA_937907605.1 uncultured Clostridia bacterium
CAAGGTCGTTATTCTTATTGTACATATCCTTCACGGGATCGGATAGCACGGGGTCATAGTTTTCCGCGATAATTTCGAGCGAGGTTCCCTCCTCGTTATCGTTATTGCTGAAGAAATTGAGTAAGAACTCCTCCTCTTCGGGCGTAACCTCGTCCTTGTGCTCGGATATAAACCTTGCAGTCTGATTAATCGGAACGGCGAGCATCTCCCTTGAGCTTCCCTTTGAAATATGAAGCGCGGGATAGATAACCATACCGAAGCCGACGACAACGACTAAAATTGTCGCAAGCATAACAGACGCGGTTTTAAGCATTCTCGCTTTGTCCCTGCGCATAAAGATAACGAAGCATATCATTACAAGAAACAGTACATAAACGACGTTATTCCTCGTAAGCGCAAACAGTAGCATTACGATAAAGTACGCCGCAATTCGCTTTGTGCTTATCTTCTTAACGGTGAGCATTTCATACGTCATTACGAACGCAAGCACCATAAACGCACAGTGGATGGTATCCTTGATTACCGTCATTCCGTACACGGGGAACAGCGGGTTAATCGCAAAGAATACGTAGGTCGGAATTAAAAGTTTCTGCCTTGCGCCGTAACGCTTAAGCGTTGAAATAAGGTAACCGAGCGCAAGCGAAAGCAATACCGATTGACCTATGCACAAAAGCTCAAACGCCCAGTCATAAGAGCCGATAAGCTCGGCAAATTTAATAGTATATTTAAGTATGTAAGTATATATTACGGGGTGATGAGTATTAATAATCACGTTCGGGTCAACGAGGTTAATACCCATAGCCGTCCAGGAGCGCAGCGGGTCGTTAATCGCCTGCGCCATCTGGTCCTTTGCGTCGGGCGAGAAGCAGCCCGGGAAAAGGAGGAGAAAATACGGTGACCAGAACACGAAGAGAACGGCAGCGTTAATAATAACGTCCTTTTTGAAGTTAAACGGTTTTCTCAGGCTCTCCCTTTTTTGCACCGTCAAAGTGTGGTACGAAAGGAAGCACAAAACCGAATAGATTAGCATACCGAAGCCCGCAATTTTAATAACCGAAAGCACCACGGCACCATAGCCGCCGAAAAGATAATTCCAGTTGTTTAAAGCGTCATAGCTCTTGCACAGTATGGTGATAAACGGAATCAGCGCTGAAAGGAAAACCGCAAGTCCCCTCTCCCGTTTCGTTCCGTTATACTTAGGCGTTTTTGAATAAAGAATATATATTGCGACGAGCAGTATAAGCGATAAAAAGTCAAACTCAGTAAGGGCGCGTCTTACGTGAAGATACTCCCTTCCTATCGGCATATGCGCAAGGCGCTTTTTTGCAAGCTTTTTCGTAAGCTCGTATTTTGAGGAGTCAAGATACCAGTACATTGTGGTAACCGTGGACATCAGCACCCACAGAAGCTTCTTTAAATACGGCTTGCACTTTGCCGCATATTCTTTTATAAAGTCAATTATTTTACTCTCTCTTTTCATAAAGACCTCTTATTCCGTCTTTTCTCTCCTTGCTGCAAGTGCAGTTGAGATATTCGCCTTCTTTTCGCCCACGATGTCGTATTTAAGCATCGGGAAAACGGAAAGCAGCGCAAGAATACCCGGAAGCGCGGTATACGCGAAGAAAATTATATCCTTTGTGCCGTTACTGAAAGCACCCGTATCAATCGAATCATAGTAGCCGGAAATCTGAACGAAGATAAGACCTACCGCAGTTCCGAGCGCAAGGCAAACCTTAATGGTAAGCGTGAGTATAGAATAAGCCGCACCCTCCATACGCTTGCCCGTTTCGTATTCATAGTAGTCAACGCAGTCGGCGGTCATAATCATAGGCATAAGCGTTACCGCGCCGAACTGTAAGCCGATTAAGAACAACGACAGATAGAACAGTACCGTAAGCAGCATATTGTCGGGATTTTTGAACCAGAAATGACCTACCGCAAAGGAAAAGATTGAAGCGGCAAAGCCGTATACGGAAAGGAGTATGTACGCCCTTCTCTCATTAAGCTTTTTAATAAGCAGCGGACAAAGCGCCATAGATATCATGGAGCCGATAGCGGTAACAATACCGAGCACCGCTACGAGATTCTGTGAGCCAAGCAGAACGTTAGCAGCCTGTACCTGAATACCCATAGCCATCTGACGTCCGAAGCCGAGAAAATAGGATACTATAACGAGCATTAAGGGCTTGTTGTCCTTAAGCGCCGCGAGCATATCCTTAGTAGTTATCTTCTCGCTTGCCTCGGTTATTACCCTCTCCTTATTCACTATCGGAATAAGCGCAAAGAGCGCGCAGCCGAGCACGGCGGTAAGCACTGCAACCCAGAAATACTCGCTTGCAATCATCGGGGTATCCGTATCGCCCTCAAAGCCGAATACCTGAGAGCCGTTCGGAATAATAAGGCATACTATCGGTACGATAACCACGCAGGCGGAAAAGCCTATCTGTTTTGCGGTATTTGAAATTGAAACGACGTTGGTTCTCTCGGTCGGGTTAGGCGTAAGGGACGCGGCGATACCCTGCGAGGGAACGTCGCCCATGGTCATCGCTATCGACCAGATAAGATACGTAACGAAAATCCAGACGTATGTAAGCGTCTGATTATTCTTAAACGGTACGTCAATAAAGATTACCGCGGTAAAAACGAGAAGCGGTACGATTGAATAAACGATCATACTCTTAAACTTGCCAAGCTTGCTCCTTGAACGGTCAACAAGACTGCCTACGATTGGGTCGGCAACCGCGGAAACTATCTTCGCAACGAGAATAAGTATCGCAACGACTATAACGTTTGCCTTCAGTATCGAGCCATCAAATTCAGCCTGGTATGAATTGAGAAGTCCCACTATCGCCTGAAAGCCGAAAAGCCCAAGCGAATAAGCAAGAATTTCCTTAACCTTTAAGTGTTTAACCTTCGTAATATCTTCCATACTTTTCACCTTAATCCTTAAATACTTCCTTAAAGATTTCAACGTTTGCCAGCTTCATTACGGAGCTGAAAAGCTTTGAGCCGTAAACGGGCATAAGGCGGTTAAAGGTTGACATAGCGTGTGCGTCAAAGCCCCTTACCTGCATAGGATATTTATACTCTATGCCCCTCATAATCATCTTTACCATACGGTCACAGTCGGTGGATACCATATCAATAACCTTCTGTCCCTTATCGGCGGTTGCGCCCTCGCCCTGATTACGGAAAATATCGGTCTTTGTAAAGCCGGGGCACACGAGGGATACGTACATCTTGCCCGCAAATTCAACCCTTAGTGCCTCAGTAAAGCCCTTGAGCGCAGCCTTTGACGCGGAGTACATCGAAGTACCCGCAAGGGTCATAAGCGCCGCCGAGGAGTCGATATTAATAACGGCGGGGCTTGAGGATTCAAGCAGCATTGGGAGAAGCGTCTTTGTCGAATATATACAGGAATAGAAATTAATGTTCATAGCGGCATTAATTTCATCATATGAGTATCTGTCAAATCTTTTGAACTTGGGGAGAATACCCGCGTTGTTAATAAGAATGTCGGGCTTAACGCCGTCTTTCTTTAACTCCTCGGCAAATTTCTCCCAGTTTTCCTTTACCGATACGTCGAACAGCCTGTATGAAAACTTATCGCGGTATTCCTCGCCGAGCTCCTCAATGAACTTAAGCATTTTAGGTTCGCTTCTCGCTATGCCGATTACGGTGCAGCCGTGCTTTTTAATAAGGGTTGCGGCAATACCCGCGCCCATTCCGCCCGAAGCGCCTGTAACAACAGCGGTTTTTGAGTTTAACCAACATTCGCTCATATCGTTTTCCTCCAATTTAATCTACTATTTTTATAATTATACTATAAATAATAAATTATTACAATAGGCATTTAATTTAAAAATAATGAACGGTTATTTATAATTATACACGCAAAATGTATATGTATGCTAAAACATTCCGAAAATGCTTGACAAAAATTCGATTATGTGGTATCAATTAGATATTAATAAACAGACTATATGAATACGAGGAGGAAAAATATGGATAAGCGAATAGTAAGAACGCGCCTTGCTGTGTTCAATGCGGTTTTCGAGCTTGCGGCTGAAAAAGAGCTTGATAAAATTACTGTTGTAGAGCTTTGCGAAAAAGCGGGAATAAATAAAAGCACCTTCTATCTTCATTATTCAAGCAAGAACGACTGCCTTCAGAAGTGCTTTGATTTATTTATGGAAAAGATTCTTGAATACGGAAAGGATATTGACTATACGGAAATGTCCCTTCATCCCGAGGATACAATTTCAAAAATCCTCGACGCAACGGAAGCAAATCTTGCATACGTTGAAAAATTCAGAAATACGGTTATCTACGACCAGGCTATAAAAACCCTTAAGGAAAAGTTTGTACAGGAAATTCTTAAGGCAAACAACCTCAATATCAACGACAATTACCATGAGGTTGCTAAGGTAACCTTCCTCGTAGGCGGATGCGCGGATATTCTCATTTCCTTCTCCCCGAACTTCAAGCGCGACGAAATAGAAAAAATTATAGTAAACTGCATAAAGAGAAAATAAAAAGAAACCCGCTACGAGCGGGTTTCTTTTTATTCAATTATTTACCAAGGTATAAGCCCGAGGTGTCGATATTGGTATTGTCAACATACCAGCTTCTGCCTATCTTAACGAGATAAACCTCCTGGGTTGCAATAACGCCGCCGTCATCGCTCCAGACTTCAACCTCTGCCTTGCCTGCCGACGTCATCTCGTCGGAGCAGTCAAGCCTTTCGTATGTGCCGACCATGTCGGATTTACGGCTGTCGGTTTCCTCCTTGGTGAAGAAAAGCACTTTCTTTTCCTTAGTAATATCCTCAAGTCCGAACTGAGCAGCCTTAGCCTCGCCGCTCTGAGCGACGGGAGTAATTCTCTCCTTGAAGCCCGCGATATACGCTTTAGCTTCCTCCTCGGAAAGCTCGTCGAAGGACTTAACGCTTACGGTCAGTTTATAATCCTTGCCAAACATTTCCTGATACTTTCCGTCCTTAGCTTCCTTAAGGACGGTTTTATTATCGGCAGCAAGCACCTGCTCGTTACCCCTCAGGCTTTCGCCGTAGGTATCAACGTTTGCTTCAAGCGCGCCGAACATATAGTCATAATCAAGGTAATCGTCGCCGTAAACCTCGTGTCTGACCTCCTTGAGCTTTGCAAAATAGCTCATAAAGAAGGTTTCATAATCGTCCCAGCCTACCGTGTTTACAAGCTCTACGTAATAATCGTACATAGTGTTGTAAACCGTGTCGATAGCCTTCTGCTCCTCGGCGGTACCCGTACCTACGAAGTCCGCCTGCTTTACGTCGTCACCGTCGTTACGGAAGGAAACCATCTGTGTTCTGCGGATGAAATCGCCGTACTTAATCTTCTGATTTTCGGAGAGAAGAGTATTCTTATATGCATTGTAGCCGTCGCCCGTCTGAACTATCGTGTCAACGTACTGAGCGGCAACCTTTTCGGGAGAAAAGGCGGTGTATCTTGTGGTATAAGCAAATACGGTCAGCGAAGCCAGTACAACAGCCATAATCACGCCGACTATTACAGCGTATAACCCTGCTTTAAATTCTTTTTTAGCCATTTCTACCCCTCCTTACTCTGCAGCTGCTTCGGGGGCAGCTTCGTCAGTCTCCGCTTCCTCGGTACCTGCTGCGGCTCTTCTTTCGGCAAGAGCGGCGGTGATTCTTTCCTTCTTCTCGCCTACCATATCGTAGAAGAGAATCGGAACGAACTGGAACACAACGAAGATAGCGGGAATAATTGTATAAATCGCAAGGAACTTATTAAGAGTACCGTCAGTCTGGTTAGCGTATGCTATATTCTGGCTTGTTGAGAACTGATAGCCCGACCAGGTGTAAACGAGGGTAGGAGCAAGCCACTTTGTAAGAGCCGACGCAATCTTTGAGAACAGACCGTAGCCTGCGTATGCAAGTCCCTCCTGACGCTTGCCCGTCTTATATTCCATTTCGTCAACGCAGTCCGCAATCATAATATTCGGCGTAACGTTAGTATTACCGTGCTGAATACCGCAGAAGAAGTTGAGAATAAGGAACGGAACGATAAGGCTGCTGTTAAAGCCGATACCTCTTGATACGAAGTAAAGAATGGCCATCGAGGAAGCGCCGTAGCAGCAGAAGAGGATAAACGTCTTTTTAGTCGAGAACTTCTTAAGCGCGAAGTTAACGAGAAGCGTACCTACCGCGGTACCGATACCCATCGGGAGCATAAGCGCAAGCTTTAAGCCCTTTGAGCCGAGAAGGTAAACCGCTATGTAAAGGGATACCGTACCGTACACGCCGCGTCCGAAGCCGCAGAGCTTGGTAAGGGATACCATAAGCAGATTCTTGTTTGTGAAAACAAGCTTGATACTCTCAATAAGCGAAACCTTTTCGGTAGTGTAGGGAACGCGCTCCTTGTTGTTCGCAAAGAATATCATTACGAAGATAATCATACCGAGCGCGCAGACAGCGGTCGAGATGATAAGGTCAAGTCCCTGTCCCTCAGCGTTCTTATACTGCTGCTGTCCCATAAGCGCCTTCATAATAAGCGGTACTACGATAATTACTACCTGACCGCCCGACTGTCCTACGCTGCGCAGGAAGGAGGCAATTGATATTGCGCTCGAACGCTCCGAAGGATTCGGAGAACAGAGCGCTCCGAAGCAGTTTGCGGGGCTCTCAACCGCACAGGAAACCGCAGTATAAAGCGAATAAATAACGAACATCCATATCGTCGCAACGGTGAACGAGCTCGTATTCGGAGCTACGAAAACAAGCATTGCAACGAGCGCAAACGGAATTGCGCCGAAGCCAACCCAGGGCTTAACCTTGCCGAGCTTTGTTTTCGTTCTGTCAACCAGGATACCGATAACGAGCTCACAGACTGCGCCTACAATGCCCGCAACGCCGAATACCGAGGATACCACGGTAGCAAGCTGAGCAGGGTCAAAGCCCTTGCCCTTGAACGCAAAGTCGGCGAAGAAGGTCATGGTATAGTCCGGCATCCAGCCCGAAAGCAGCGCAACGCCGAAGAGTCCTATACCGAAGGTGACAATCTCAGATGGCTTCATATACTTCTTTTCCGCAGGAGCTGCATTTACTTCAGCAACGGCTGCGGCCTTTTTCTTTGCCATAAAGAAAACCCCTTTTCAAAATATTTTCAATTAATTATAACAAGTTTTCACTCATTATACAATATAAAAAATAAAAAAAAGACAGGCAAAGCCCGCCTTAATTCCGAATTACGCATTCCGAATTCCGAATTATTTAATGATTGTTCCCATAGTGTTGGGCTTCATACCCGCGGCATTAGCCTCGTCGGTGTCGATATGCATTGCAAGCGCATACTTAGGAGATACGCGAACAACAACATCGCCGAAAACAAGGCTTCTCTCGTTAGCAGTCGGAATTTCAACGGATACGATTTCGCCGTTTTCAAGTCCGAGCGCCTGAGCGTCCTCGGGAGTAGCGTGGATATGACGCTTTGCAGCAATAACGCCCTTTTCGATTTCAACCTCGCCGCACGGACCCACGAGCTTGCAAACGCCCGTACCCTCAAGGTCGCCCGATTCCCTTACGGGAGCAACAACGCCGATTGAACGAGCATCGGTGAGAGATAATTCAACCTGAGTTTCAGGTCTTACGGGACCTAAAATAGAAACTGCGGGGAATTCGCCCTTCGTGCCGATTACTCTTACTCTCTCGTCGCAGGCGAACTGACCGGGCTGAGAGAGCCATTTCTTAACGGTGAGCTCATAGCCCTTGCCGAAAAGAGTTTCAAGGTCTGTCTGAGATACGTGTACATGACGTGCGGAAATTTCAACTAATACCTGATTTGCCATAATTCTTCCTCCAAAATAATTTTACCGAGGATATTTTAATACAAATCTCATTGTTTTTCAACCATAAATTTGTTATTATATAAATAACTTGAGGTGCGAGGTGTAATTATGACTCTTAACGAGCTTGAATTAAAGTGTAAGGACTGTACGAAATGCGCACTTTGCGAGGGCAGGACTAACCTTGTTTTCGGAATAGGCAAAAAGGACGCGGATATTATGCTCATTGGCGAGGGACCGGGCGAGCAGGAGGATTTGCAGGGCGAGCCCTTCGTCGGCAGAAGCGGAAAGCTCCTTGACAAATTCCTCGAAAGCATTGACCTTTCGAGAGAGAAAAACGTATACATAGCCAATATGGTTAAATGCCGCCCGCCCCACAACCGCGACCCGAAGCCCGAGGAGCAGGATATGTGCATAGGCTGGCTGAGGGAGCAGTTTAAGGTTATAAGACCTAAAATAATAATCTGCGTGGGCAGAATATCGGCGCAGAAGCTTATCTCACCCGATTTCAGAGTTACTCAGCAGCACGGCGTATTTATAGAGAAAAACGGCGTGCTTATGATGGGTACCTTCCACCCCGCCGCGATACTCAGGAACCCGAATAATAAGGAGCTCGCGTATCAGGACTGGCTCAAGGTAAGAGATAAAATTGAGGAACTGAAGCTAAGCGTATAAATTTTTACTTGACAAATACGGTTTGCATTAGTATAATACATAGTGCAAACTGAAATGCGGATTTAGCTCATCCGGTAGAGCGCCACCTTGCCAAGGTGGAGGTAGCGAGTTCGAGCCTCGTAATCCGCTCCAAAAAGAAGGAACGGTACCAACGGTACCGTTCTTTCTTTTTCGTAATGAATTAAGGTTACTATTCTATCTCCCGAAATTTGCGGTGATGCAAATTTCGGAAAGGAGAAACAACCAAAGCGGTTATTAACAAAATGCAAAGCGTTTTGTTTCGACCGCGGAGGGTGTTTGGACGCTCGAGCCTCGTAATCATATACCCTTAGTTTGCTGAGACTTTATAAAACAATCCCTCCGTCTGCCTTACGGCAGCCACCTCCCTTTACACAAGGGAGGCTAAACGGATAATTTTAGTTCCATTCACTCGTTGAAGGCGGATTGTAGAAATCAGCCGGCTCTGCGGGAGCGGCGGGTTCTACGGGTGCAACGGGCTCAACGGGAGCAACAGGCTCTGCAGGGATAACCGGCTCAGCGGGCTGAACTACGGGTTCCTGAGGAATTACAGTCGGCTGCGGCTCATATACGGGCTGCTGCGGCTGAGCGGGAGCCTGGTATGGCTGATATGCAGGCTGAACAGGCTGCTGAACGGGAGGCTGGTAAGCATTCTCCTGAGGTGCCTGATACGGCTGATAAACAGGCTGTGCAGGCTGCTGAGGCTGATAGTAATTCTGTTGCGGAGCAGCCTGAGGCTGTACGGGCTGAGCGGGTGCATATGCTGCGCCTGCTGTCCCAATTTTTTGAGCTGCCGAATAGAAGTCAGCCTCCGTAACTGTGCCCTCCTGAAGCGCTCTTGCCTTGAAGTTCTGATAGTAAAGAGCGTGTACGGTTTCGATATACGGAAGTACGTAAATGCTTGCGATACCAAAGGTAATGCCGACAAGCAGATACCATGGGATGAAGCTGAGGTCAAGCACAAAGAGCTCGCCCTTATGACCGTTCGTAATCTTCTTGGAGGTATCAAGCGCTTCCTTCCATGTCAGTTCGGAGTTCTCCGCCATAATATAAATAGCAAAATAAACCTTATACATATAGATAATACCTGGGATTATGAAAAGAAGCGACCAGAGGAACGTGAAGATTCCCTGTAAAAGAACTAAAAGGAAACGGTTAAAATAGTTCTTGTCAAATGCCGTCTTGAAAATATATGCAAGACCTTCGCCTATTGTCTTATCCTCGCCCTTAATTAAAAGCAGGAATAAGCCCGCAAGCGTTATGGAAAGAGGCATTAATACGAGCGAAATAATACCCGAAAGACCCGAGCCAAAGCTGAAGCTTACCTGGGGCTTTGATGATGACGACGGTGCAGAATAGCTATCCATAAAGTTGTCAATGTCGAAATCCTCTACGCCATATTCGCTGCTTCCGAACTCCTCAATGCTCGGAACCGACGGGGTGCTGTTAAGGTTACCGACGCTCTTTGCGGTAGTGACTGCCGAGGTGATGGCAGAGGCTCCGCCCATAAGCGCCGTTACGATAAGAATAACGACGAAGAGCTTAAATACCTTGCCCTTAATAATTTCCCTTGCCTGAGATTTGATTAATCCTCTGTCAAGCTGCATAATTTTTCTCCTTTACTAAAACTCTAATTTATTTTCTATGAAGTCGGCAAGCTCCGAAATAGGAAGCCTTACCTGCTCCATTGTGTCCCTGTCGCGTACGGTAACGCAGTTATCCTCAAGCGAATCAAAATCATACGTGATACAGTACGGAGTTCCGATTTCGTCCTGACGGCGATAGCGCTTACCGATTGAGCCCGCGTCGTCATAATCGACGTTAAAGTGCTTTGAAAGCTCGTCGCATACCTTTTCAGCCTGCTCGCCGAGCTTCTTTGAAAGCGGAAGCACTGCAGCCTTAAACGGCGCAAGCGCGGGGTGGAAGTGCATTACTACGCGGGTATCGTTCTTCTCCTCATCAAGCACCTCCTCGTCATATGCCTCGCATACAACCGCAAGGAAGAGCCTCTCTACGCCGAGCGAGGGCTCAATAACGTAAGGAATATATCTCTTACCGGTCGCCTGGTCAAAGTATTCAAGATTCTTACCTGATACGTTGATATGCTGGGTGAGGTCGTAGTCAGTTCTGTCGGCTATTCCCCAGAGCTCGCCCCAGCCGAACGGGAACATATATTCAAAGTCCGTGGTTGCCTTGGAATAGAAGGAAAGCTCCTCGGGGTCGTGGTCGCGCAGACGGAGGTTTTCCTCCTTGATACCGAGCGAATATAACCAGTCGCGGCAGAAGCCTCTCCAATATGCAAACCATTCAAGGTCGGTGTCGGGCTCGCAGAAGAACTCAAGCTCCATCTGTTCAAATTCACGCACGCGGAAAATGAACTTACCGGGGGTGATTTCGTTCCTGAACGACTTGCCTATCTGTGCAACGCCGAAGGGTATCTTCTTACGGGTAGTCCTCTGAATATTTGCAAAGTTTACGAATATTCCCTGTGCGGTCTCTGGACGGAGGTAAATCTCGTCCTTAGTATCCTCGGTAACGCCCTGGAAGGTCTTGAACATAAGGTTAAACTGGCGGATATCGGTAAAGTTCGTCTTGCCGCAGTTCGGGCACGGAATGTTCTTTTCCTTAATATAATTACTGAGCTGCTCGTTAGTCCATCCCGCAACGTTAGTACCGTCAAAGTCCTCGATAAGCTGGTCTGCTCTGTGGCGCGTTTTACACTCGCAGCAGTCCATAAGCGGGTCTGAAAAGCCGCCGAGATGTCCCGAGGCAATCCAGGTCTGAGGATTCATAAGTATTGCAGAATCAAGCCCTACGTTGAGCTTGTTTTCCTGAATGAACTTTCTTCTCCAGGCTGACTTAATGTTGTTTTTCAGCTCAACGCCGAGCGGACCGTAATCCCACGTGTTCGCAAGACCTCCGTAAATCTCGGAGCCTGGGTATACGAAGCCCCTGCCCTTGCAGAGCGCTACAATCTGGTCAAGCGTTTTTTCGGTGTTTTTCATTGGGTATCCTCCGTGAACATTATACAAATTTCCAGAATTATTATACTATTTAACCTATTAATAGTCAATATAATTATTAGTTATTTATTAGTTATAATCTTATTAATAATTTACTCTTGTATCATTAATAATTTTAATGTATAATATACCCATATTATCGTGGAGGAGTCTATATTGTGGTTAGTCTTCCATAGTTTTCAAGGCAGAGACAGCCGTAGCTTATAACGGTTAATACGCTCTGCGCAACGGTGGTGAAATAATGCTCGGGAAATACGCAAGAGTCAGGATAACCAATCCTATCGGCTCTACTAACGATTCGGGCGGCACCTATCCATTAAATTTCGGCACTGTATACGGCAATGAGAACCAGACGGCGTTCATTATGGGTATTCATCATCCCGTAAGGAACTTTGACGGCAGGGTTATCGCCGTGCTTTACAACAGAAAAGAAAAGCACTATATATGGATAGTAGCGCCCAAAAGCACACGCTTTATTATTAACGATATCAAAAAGTATATCGACCTTGAAAACGATTATAAAAATTACCGTATCGACTGCTTATATGAAAGCAGCTGCGGTGCCGTTGTTTTCAGGGATATTCGCGGCGAGGTAAGGTATCTCCTTATCAAGAATAAGCACTCGGCAAACTGGGGCTTCCCTAAGGGGCATATCGAGGAAAACGAGACAAAGCAGGAAACCGCGTACCGCGAGGTGCTTGAGGAAACGGGAATTCATATCAGCATAATCGACGGCTTTGAATCCACCTCAAGATACAAAATCAAGGATAAAATCGAAAAAAAGGTAACCATTTTCATAGGCACGACTAAGGATACCTCTACGATTATCCAGCAAAGCGAGATTGAGGATTATATCTGGCTCACCTACGACAGGGCGATGAGCCTGCTTAAGTTTGAAAACGACAAGAATATACTCAAATCCGCTAACGAATACTTAAACCAAAATAATATTATTTAGGAGTTCTGTTTATGATACAACACTTCTGTCAGCAGCTTCAGGAATTCCTCTCTTCGCACGGCGTTCCAGACTGGCTTGTTGTTTTTATAATCTCGCTGTTTCCGATTCTTGAATGCAGGCTCGGTATGTTTACCGCTATCGTCCTGCTTCAGATGAACACCTTTAAGGGCTTTATCATAAGCTTTATCGGAAACCTTATTCCGATTCCGTTTATCCTTATACTCATTAATAAGATATTCGAATGGCTTAAAAAGATTCCCGGAGTCTGCAAGCCGATAATCTGGCTCGAGGAGCACACACTCAAGAAAAAGGATAAGATTGACAAGTACGGAATTTGGGGGCTGCTGCTGTTCGTGGCAATTCCCCTTCCGGGTACGGGCGGCTGGACGGGCGCGCTCCTCGCGTCGCTGCTTCACCTTGACCGTAAAAAGAGCTTCGGCGTTATCGCAACAGGAGTATTTATCGCAGGGCTTATTATATCCATCCTCAGCCTTATCGTAGGAGAGGCGGTATTCGGATAATGAGGGACGAAATACTGTATTTAACCGAGCTTTGCAGAGGCTATCTTAATTCGGATGAGGTAACGCTGAAGGAAAATATCGACTATTCCCTCCTCTATTCCGTGTCAAAGAGCCATAACCTTAGCCCCACCCTCTTCTGCGTAATCAACACGAGCAAAAACAAGGAGCTCGTACCCGAAGAGGTCTTTAAGAAATTCGAAAATGATTTCTACGAAGCATATATGAGGCATGATCTTCAGCAGAAGATTATTGACGAGCTTAAAGAGGTGCTCGGCGGAGGAGGCATACGCCACGTATTTTTCAAGGGCGCTGAGATTAAGGAGTACTACCCCGTTCCGCAGGCGCGCGTTATGGGGGATATTGACGTACTCATTGACGCCGATAAGCGCGACAGGGCAAAAAAGCTGCTCACCGATAACGGTTTTGAGCTTATTAATTCAAACGGTCCCGTTTACGATTACTCAAAGGACGGGATTAAAATAGAGGTTCACACAAGGATTATCAGCGGCAAGGTGGGCAACGCCTACGCCGAGGAGGGCTTCATAGACGCCGTTGACAACGCGGTATATATCGGCTCTACAGGATATCTTGATAAGAGCTATCACTTTGCATACCTCATAGCCCATATCGCGCACCATTTCTGGTTCTACGGAGCGGGAATAAAGCTGATACTCGACCTTGCAGTAATGCAAAGGGATTTTAATATCGACTACGACGCCGTGTTTAAAAAGCTTGATGAAATCGGGCTCGGTGATTTCGGAAGAGTAATTTTGAGCGTATGTTATAAATGGTTCGGCACGGGACAGAGCTATACCAACGATACGGAAAAGACGGAGCGTTTCCTTTTAAGCCACGGCGCGTTCGGAAAGGCTAACCGCAATAACGCCGCGGTAGTTACCCGCAAGGAGCTCGAAAACGGAAAAAACAGCTCCTCCCTGCTGACAAAAATCAAGCTGCTTTTCCCGTCTTATGAAAAGCTCAAATATATCCCGTACATTAAGTTCATCGAGGGCAGACCTTACCTCACACCTGCAGCATGGGTTTACAGGATTTATTATAATTTTAAATACCGCCGCGACTTCATTAAGTCCGCGACTGAAAAAATAGGCAGTGATGAAACGAAAAGCGACGCTGAAAAGGAGCTCGCTTACTTTAAGGAGATAGGATTGTTATGACACCTGCAATTATTATCATCTGTTCAATTCTTGCAATACTCCTCGTAATCTTTATTACGTGGTTCCTTGCGATGAAGGCTGACGGAAAATGTCCGCTTTGCATACTAAAATCCTTCGGAAGAAGAAAGCTTACGATTGATTTAAGCAAGGAAAACGACTACTCAAACCGCGCCGCTCAGACTCCTATTATGGGCTGGTCGAGCTGGAATACGCTTCGCAACCATATTGACGAGGATTCCATATATGATACGGCGAAGGCTATGGTGGATACGGGGCTTGCAGACGCAGGATATAAATACGTTAACATAGACGACTGCTGGCAGAGCTCCATGCGCGACCAGGACGGTAAGCTCCAGGGCGACCTTGAAACCTTCCCCTCGGGAATGGAGGCGCTGTGTACTAAGATTAACGACCTCGGGCTTAAGATGGGACTCTATTCATCAAACGGTACGAACACCTGCGAGGATTTACCTGCCTCCCTCGGCAACGAGGAGCTTGACGCAAAGACGATTGCCTCCTGGGGCGTTGAATACTGGAAGTACGACTTCTGCCACCACAAGAACTTAAGCGGCTCAGTACCGATAATCGAATATATCGACATCAGCCGCTTCGGTCATCACAGCGAATACCGTCTTGAGCCGAAAATGGCAAAGTTCACGGGACGCGCCAAGGTCGTAAAATGCAACGATTTACCTACTAAAAAGGGTATCGGCTTCCTCAACCACGGCGCTGGAACGGCGAGCTTTTCGCTCAGCGTGCTCGACGAAGGCTGGTACGTTATGACAATCCACTTCCATAAGAACCTGCTCAACCGCAAGCAGTATATGCAGGTAATCATTAACGGAAAGCTTTACGAGGTTCACTTCCCGTCGGGACGTTCCTTCACCCCCGACGCAAGAGTTCAGCTTGAAATCAGGCTTACCTCCGGCGAAAACATTATAACCCTCCAAAACCCGATTGTTACTATGGCGGACTCCTCCTACACTCAGTACAGGCGTATGGGCGAGGCGCTTAAGGAGGCTTCGTCAGCGTGGGCGCTGTTCACAAAAACCGAGGAAAAGCCCATTACATACTCAATCTGTGAATGGGGCTTCGCGGCTCCGTGGAACTGGGGCGCGAAGGCGGGCAATATGTGGCGTACCACGATGGATATTTTCCCGAACTGGAGGAGCATTGTACATATCTACAACCGCACTATAAAGCTCTATGAGCACGCGTCCCCCGGTCACGTAAACGACCCCGATATGCTCGAGGTCGGCAACGGAAAACTCACCGCCGAGGAAAACAAGGCGCACTTCTCTCTTTGGTGTATGATGGCGGCTCCGCTCGTGCTCGGTAACGACCTTCGCAAGCTTGTTAATCCGTCAAAGGAGAATTCAATTCTGCTCGGTATTTTAACAAATCCGAACCTTATTGAAATTGACCAGGACGAGCTTGTTAAGCCCGCAAAGAAAATCGGCAAGCAGGGCAGCATTGATATTATCGCAAGACCGCTTGCAAACGGCGATACGGCGCTGTGCTTCTTTAATAAATCGAATAAAAAGCGCCCGATAGAGTTCAAGATAAGCGAGCTTGATAAAGAAAAATATCTCAATTTCAGGCGTTCAAATAACGGCTACGACATCCACGATTTATGGTCGGACAGCACGATAACCCACGACACGATTAACGCCAATGTACCCAAGCACGGCGTTAAGGTTTACAGAATATCAATATAGAATAGTTAAAGGCGGCTGGTTTCAGCCGCCTTATTTAAATTAAATGATGAATTATGAATTTCGGGTCGCTTCGCTCCGATTATATTCGGGTGTGGGCAGCGCCCACCGTCAATTCATCCTTCATCATTCAACATTCATAATTCTATACCCTTACGGGAATATTATTATCGTTTAAGTATTTTTTAAGCTCGGGTACGGGAAGCTCGTTGAAGTGAAAGAGGCTTGCGGCAAGTACTGCGTCCGCCTTTCCCCTTGTAAAAACGTCGAGGAAATGCTCCGCCTTGCCCGCGCCGCCTGAAGCAATAACGGGTATGCTTACCGCTTCGCTGACCGCCCTTGTAAGCTCTACGTCATAGCCGGTTTTCTGACCGTCGCAGTCCATGGAGGTAAGCAGGATTTCACCCGCACCGCGCTTATTTGCCTCTTTCGCCCATTTGACCGCGTCTATGCCCGTCGGGACTCTGCCTCCGTTGAGGTAAACCTCCCAGCCGTCGCCCCTGCGCTTTGCGTCAATTGCGCACACAACGCACTGAGAACCGAATTTCAAAGCAGCCTCGTTAATCAAATTAGGATTTTTTACCGCCGCGGAATTTACGGAAATTTTATCCGCGCCCGCGCGAAGCATAACCTTAAAATCCTCAACCGTTCTTATTCCGCCGCCGACCGTGAAGGGTATAAAAACCTGAGAGGCAACGCGCTCGACTATGTCAATCATAGTGCTTCTCCCCTCGTGGCTCGCCATAATATCGAGGAGCACGAGCTCGTCCGCGCCCTGCTTATCGTATGCAGCAGCGCATTCTACGGGGTCGCCCGCGTCGCGAAGATTAACGAAGGATACGCCCTTTACCACCCTGCCGTTTTTCACGTCGAGGCAGGGTATTATTCTTTTAGCATACATTCCCTACACCTCCGCAAAATTCTTTAAAAGCTGAAGCCCCGCTTCGCTGCTCTTTTCGGGGTGAAACTGAGTCGCGGCAACCAAGCCCTTCTGAACGGCGCACTGTATTTCAGTACCGTACTGCGTAGTTGCGGCAACCGTATCGTTAGCGGCACCTCTGAGGTAGTATGAGTGAACGAAATAGAAATAGCTCCTGTCGTCAATGCCTTTAAATATACCGTCGTTTTGCTTAATGCTAACGGAATTCCAGCCCATATGTGGAACCTTAAGACCATCGACGGACGGAATACGCACAATCTCGCCGTCGAAAATACCGATCCCCTCAGCCTCAGGTGATTCCTCGCTTTTTGAGAAAAGAAGCTGCAGACCTAGGCAGACACCTAAAAACGGTCTTTCGCCGTTTGCGGCGTTCTTTACCGCGTCGACAAGTCCGCGCCTTTTCATCGACTCCATTGCGTCGCCGAAGGCGCCGACGCCGGGCAGAATAACGCGCTCTCCAGTATTGATTTTATGAATATCGTCGGTTATCTCATTTTTATAGCCGAGGTAATCGAGCGCCTTTTTAACGCTCTGAAGATTACCCGCGCCATAATCAATAATCGCTATCATCCTTTTCTCCTTATTGCTACTCTATCTACAATCGATGAATTCATTATATATTTTTACCCTGCTAAAGTCAATTAGCATTGACAAATCAATTTCGGCGTGATACAATATGCAGGCGTTAAAAATAAACTCTTTTAAGTTTTATATGTGGAGACGTATCGAAGTGGGGACGGTTGCGAGCGCTGCCTGCGGCAGATGAAGCGAGCAATAAGGAGTGGCAGCGGTCAAAATTTTAAAACGCCGTATCGGGCGTTTGACAAAATTTTGGGCACCGCAACAGGACATAACGGGGCTCCCCGTCGATTAGCGTATAATAAAAGAATAAACTCTTCTGAGTTTTTTATATGTGGAGACGTATCGAAGTGGTCATAACGGGGCGCACTCGAAATGCGTTTGCCTTAACGGGCACGTGGGTTCGAATCCCACCGTCTCCGCCAATGAAAAAAGCCAACCTTATCGGGTTGGTTTTTTCCAATTTTTTGCGTAACAACAAAAATATTACAAAATGTACGAATTATTGTACCGAAAATTTGTTCGGATTTACATATATTGTATTTTATGGTATTTTTGGTATATCAAAAAGCATGAGGTGAGTTATGACGGATGAAGAACGTTTAATAAAAACCGATTTAACGAAAGGAACCTCGTCGGACTCCGAGGTAGTGTGGGCAATTAATTATCTGCTTAATATGCCTGACGAGGAGCTTCCCCTGTTTGCATAAAAGAGACTGTCAGTCTGACAGTCTCTTTTGCTTTAATCAATGTTCTTTGTCGTTACGAAGTCGATACCCGTATTGAAAAGGTTTGCGATTACAACCTGTCCGATTTTAATCGGGGTTTTGAGAGTTATTGAATTGAGCATATCCATCGCCTCGAACATCTTGCCCTTCGGGATTGCGCCGTTGGTTTTAACGGGGCATCTCGGGTCCTCGGCGCTGTCGGTTCTGACGGTGGAGGTAACCACTCTCACGGGGTTAGTAACCTCATTTCTGCCGTAAACCTCGCCTCTCGGGCAGGCGTTTCCCGATACTGCATAATCATTATCCTCGTCAACCTTAAGGCGACAGCCTCTCGGGCAAGTAATACAGATTAATTCAGTCATTATTCCTCTACCTCCTCTACCGAGACCGTAATTTCATCGCCCATAATCGCGTCAAGCAGCCTCCTCGGAAGCTTTACACGCTCCATTTCGCCGGGCGCCATATGCGCACGCTTGAGCTGCGCTACGATTTTATCGCCGTCTATAACGGTAATCTTGCTTGTTTCAAATATTCTTCTTACCCTGAAGTAGATTTCGGCGTCCATAGCCTCCCTGTGTATCATAAGAGGTACTATAAAGCCTACGTCGCTGCCCTCCTTAACGGTGATGGCGTGCTTTCTTGAGCGCGAGCCGAGCTTAACGTATTCCGCGGCAGCTCTGCCTGCCTTCTGGCTTTCGCCCGTTACGAAGTCAACGAGGTCGTGAACGTGAACTACGTTACCGCTTGCGAAGATACCCTCCTCCGAGGTCTCCATATTCTCCCAAACTACCACGCCGTTGGTTCTTACGTCAACGTCGATACCAGCCGTCCTCGTAAGCTCGTTTTCGGGGATAAGACCTACCGAAAGAAGCACGGTGTCGCAGTCAAAGTCAATTTCCGTACCCTTTATGGGCTTCCTGTCGGGACCGACCTTAGCTATCGTTACGCCCTCAACCCTGTCCTCACCTCTGATGTCGGTAATGGTATGTGAGAGGTAAAGCGGTATATCAAAGTCGTTAAGGCACTGTACGATATTCCTCTGGAGTCCGCCGGAATATGGCATTAATTCAACGCACGCGAGCACCTTTGCGCCCTCGAGAGTCATTCTCCTTGCCATAATAAGACCGATATCGCCCGAGCCGAGAATAACGACTCTCTTGCCGACCATATGTCCCTCAATATTAACGTATCTCTGAGCCGCACCAGCGGTGAGAACACCCGCGGGACGGGTACCGGGAATGGAGATAGCGCCTCTCGTTCTCTCTCGGCAGCCCATAGCAAGCACTATCGACTTAGCCTTTAAAATCTGGTAACCCTTTTCGGGATTAATGCAGTGTACTTCCTTATTCTTGGTAACGTCAAGCACCATAGTATCGCACATTGACTCAATGGAAGTTCCCTCAAGCATTTTAATAAATCTGCCCGCGTATTCGGGACCCGTGAGCTCCTCTTTGAAATAGTGCAGACCGAAGCCGTTATGTATACATTGGTTTAAAATACCTCCGAGCTCCTTATCACGCTCAATAATAAGTATTTTTTCAAGTCCCTTTTCGTAAGCTGCAAGCGCTGCCGCAAGACCTGCGGGTCCGCCGCCGACTACTATTAATTCATAAGTCATTTGTCAGACCTCCCTGCCTTTTTGGTTTCACCTATAAGGATATAGCTGCCCGTGTTGTCCTGAAGTATTTCCTCAGGCTCAACACCTTTATACTCAGCCATAATATCAAGCACCTTTGGTCCGCAGAAGCCGCCCTGGCAGCGTCCCATACCCGTTCCTGCTCTCCTCTTGATACCGTCGAGGGATACGGGCGGAATCGGAGACGCGAGCGCCGCGAGGATTTCGCCCTCAGTGATAGTTTCACAGCGACATACAACCCTTCCGTAAGCGGGCTTTTCGTCAATCAGCGCATTCTTCTCTTCATATGAGAGCTCCTTAAATCTGATATGAGTACGCTTGTCAATGAAGTTCGTTTTCTTTTCAAGCGCAAGCCCGTCCTCACCGAGCATTCTTACAACTTCCTCTGCAATTGCGGGCGCTGAGCTCAGACCGGGTGATTTGATACCCGCTACGTCAATGAAGCGGGGTGCGGCGAATTCAATAATGAAATCGTTAACGTCCGTATTCGCTCTAACGCCCGTGAAGTTACGGATATTTTCCCTGTAATTAACCGAGGGGATTGACTTACCTGCCATTTCCCTTATAAAGTCGAGGGAGCTTGTCTTAGTCGTTTTATCGTCCTTATCGCTTGCGATAGCGTTAGGACCTACGATAAGATTACCGTGAACGGTCGGAGCAACAAGCACGCCCTTACCGAGCTCGTTGGGGCACTGGAAAATAACGTGCTTTGCTTTCTCGCCCTCGCATTTATCGAGCAGGTAATATTCGCCCGCCGAGGGTTCAATCTTAAAGGTCGGCTCTGCAACCATATTGTGAATATCGTCGCTCCATACGCCTGCTGCGTTTATTATATACCTTGCCTCAATAACCTTATCGCCACAGGTGATTTTATAATAACCGTCCTCGGCTTCAATATTATCGACCTTGGTATTCAGCATAATCTCCGCGCCGTTTACAACCGCGGTTTCAGCCATAGCGATACCGTATTCCCACGGGTTTACGATAGCCGCCGTCGGAGCATACAGCGCGCCGAGCGCTTTATCGCTGATACACGGCTCCATTTCACGAAGCTCGTCACGGTCAATAAGCTTCATATCGGGAACGCCGTTTTTAATTCCTCTGTCATAAAGCCTCTTTATATGCTCAAGCTCGTCCTCTGAAAACGCTACGACGAGGGAGCCTATCTTTTTATAGGCAACGTCAAGCTTTCCCGCGATTTCCTCCGTAAGCTCGTTACCCCTTACGTTGAACTTTGCGCAGTTCGTGCCCGGCTCGGGGTCATAGCCCGCGTGAATAATGGCGCTGTTGGCTTTCGTCGTTTCCATACAGACATCGTTATTCTTTTCAAGTACCGCTATTGAAAGCTTATACCTTGAAAGATAATAAGCGACCGCGCCACCTATTATGCCACAGCCGATTATCGCAACATCATACATAAATATTCCTCCCGACTCAGCGAAAACGAGTATGCTTCCGCCCATTTAATAATATTATTATAACATAAGTTATAAATTAGTACAACATAATTATATTAAAAAATGTTATTCCTCAATATGCTCAAGTCCCTGCGCGATTACCGTGCTCACGTGGGAGTCGGCAAGGGAATAGAAAACAGATTTCCCCTCGCGCCTGCTTTTGATAAGGCGGCTGTTTTTGAGTATTTTAAGCTGGTGGGATACCGCCGACTGAGTCATACCGAGCACGCTTGCAAGGTCGCATACACAGACCTCGCTTTCAAAGAGCACGAAGAGTATGCGTATTCTCGTTGAATCGCCGAATACCTTAAAAAGCTCGGCAAGGTCGTAAAGCTCGTTCTCGTTTGGGAGCTTTTCATTAACTATTTTGATTAAATCCTCGTGAACATGCGTGGTTTCGCAGCATTCAAGCCTTTCTTCCATAGGCATAAAAATCACCTCACGGATTAATTATACATCAAAACCCGTGAGGTGTCAAAATTATTGTTTTAACGCCCTTATCGCGTTAATTACCGCGATTACCATTACGCCGACGTCGGCAAAGATTGCAAGCCACATATTTGCGATACCGAGCGCGCCGAGAATAAGACAAATGAACTTAATTCCTATTGCAAAATAGATATTTTCATATACTATTCTCAGGCATTTTTTTGAAATTCTGATTGCCTTTGCAATCTTCCTCGGGTCGTCGTCCATAAGCACAACGTCCGCAGCTTCAATCGCTGCATCCGAGCCGAGCGCTCCCATCGCTATTCCTATATCGCAGCGTGAGAGCACGGGCGCGTCGTTTATGCCGTCGCCCGCAAATGCAAGCATTTCGTTTTTCTCCTTACTGCCGAGCAACTCCTCAACCCTGCTAACCTTATCCTCGGGAAGAAGCTCACTGTAAACCTCGTCAATTTTAAGGCTATTTGCAACATTTTCGGCAACCGCCTTCGAATCGCCCGTAAGCATAACGGTCTTTTTTATACCGAGTGCTTTAAGCGCCTCTATCGCTTCCTTAGCCGTGTCCTTAATTCTGTCTGAAATAAGAATATAGCCGAGGTGTTTTCCGCCCTTTGCAACATATACCGCCGTGCCCGGTCTTTCGCATTTTTCAAAGGTTATTTTGAGGCTGTTCATAAGCTTTGAGTTACCCGCGGCGATTTCTACACCGTCAAGCAGCGCGCACACGCCCTCGCCGCTTCTCTCGTTAATATCGGACAACCTTTCCTTGTCGATATCAATATTTTTATACGATTTAATACTTTTGCTTACTGGGTGGTTTGAATACGCTTCGGCGTACGCGGCAGCCTCGAAAAGCTCCTCCTCGCTAATGCCTTCAGCCGTTTTAACCTCGCTGACCTCAAACACGCCCTCAGTTACCGTACCCGTTTTATCAAAGGCAACCAGCTTGGTTTTTGAAAGCAGCTCAAGATAATTCGCGCCTTTAACGAGTATCCCCTGCCTGCTCGCTCCGCCGATACCTGCGAAAAAGGTCAGCGGGATTGAAATAACGAGCGCGCACGGACAGCTTATAACGAGGAAGGTAAGCGCTCTGTAAATCCACTGCGACCAGAGAGCGTCATAACCCGCAAGCAGTCTTATTACGGGCGGAAGCACCGCAAGCGCAAGCGCGGAAATGCATACGGCAGGAGTATAGTACCTTGCAAATTTTGAGATAAACTTCTCACTCTTTGCCTTTTTCATACTCGAATTTTCTACTAAATCGAGTATTTTTGAAACCGTTGATTCGCCGAATTCCTTAGTGGTTTTTATTCTGATTACGCCGTCGGTATTAACACAGCCGCTTATAACCTCGTCGCCCTCGGCAACCTCCCTCGGTACGCTTTCGCCCGTGAGGGCGCTTGTATTGAGTGTTGCTCTGCCCTCGGTTACAACGCCGTCAATGGGTATTTTCTCACCGGGCATTACTACGATAATGCTGCCGATTTCAACGTCGTCGGGATCTGTTTCGACTATTTCACCGTCAACGAGAAGATTTGCACTGTCGGGGCGAATATCCATAAGCGCGGCAATATTCCGCCTGCTCTTCCCGACTGCGTAGCTCTGGAAAAGCTCGCCCGTCTGGTAAAAGAGCATTACTGCAATTGCCTCGGCATAGCTCCCGTTGTCCTTTACCGCAATAATAATCGCGCCGACGGTTGCAATAGCCATAAGGAAATTTTCGTCAAAAACCTGACGGTTTAAAATCCCCTTAAACGCCTTTTTAAGCACGTCGTAACCGATAATGATATAAGGTACCATAAACAGCGCAAAGCGGATATAGGCGTTTACGCCGTCAAGCGTAAGCGAAAAGGCAATAAGCAGTATCGCGGAGATTATTATTCTTATTAATACGCTTTTCTGCTTTTTGTTCATCAGATATACACCTCTGCGTCGTCGTCAACCCTGCGGCACGCCTTTCGTACTTCCTTCATAACGGCATCAACGTCGGCACCCTCTTCAAATTCGACCTTCATTTTAAGCGCCATAAAGTTTACGGCGGCAGAGGCAACTCCCTCAACCTTATTCGCCGCGAGCTCCATTTTGTTAGCGCAGTTTGCACAGTCAACGTCAATCTTATAGGTCTTTTTCATAAAAAACGCTCCTTTATAAATCAAACATATGATAATATGTTCATCTGTTTAATTGTATTATACACTATTATATTCGCATTGTCAATAGAAAAACACCCGATTTCTCGGGTGCTTTAATAATTAGTGTCCCATATGGCTGATGATGAGGATAACGATTGCGATTGCGACTGCGAATACCGACGCGATACCGAGCGTTGCGGTAAGCACGCCGCTGATAAAATAGCCGCGCTCCTTTTTATTCAGTATTTCACTGCTCTCCCACTCGGGCTTTTCGTCCGTTTCGGGAGCTTCGCTGAAATCGGCTCTCTTATTCTTTTTAGAGAACCTCGGTATAAGGAGCGGCTGTCTTTCAATACCGCTCATATCAGCAACGGTTCTGCCGTCATCGTCATCGTACTGTCTGTTTTTTGCCATAATTATTCCTTATTTTCCTTTACGTCGTCGTAGAGGTGGCATACTACGTAGTGACCGGGCTCGATTTCCTTTTGCTCGGGCGCAACGCTCTTACAGATTTCCATACAGTTTGCGCAGCGGGTGTGGAACTTACAGCCCGCGGGCGGGTTTGCAGGGGACGGAATTGAGCCCTCAAGCACGATTCTCTTCATCTTAACCGTCGGGTCGGGAATCGGAATCGCGGAGAAGAGCGCCTTGGTATACGGGTGGAGCGGATTGTCGAAAATGTCCGCGGTTTCGCCGTATTCAACAAGATTTCCGAGGTACATAACACCGACCGTATCAGAGATATGCTCTACTACCGAAAGGTCGTGAGAGATAAAGAGATAGGTTAAGTTATGCTGCTCCTGAAGGTCGCGCAGAAGGTTTATAATCTGCGCCTGAATGGATACGTCAAGAGCTGATACGGGCTCGTCGCAGACTACGAATTCAGGGTTGAGCGCAAGCGCTCTTGCAATACAGATACGCTGTCTCTGACCGCCCGAAAATTCGTGGGGGTATCTGTCCTTATGGAAGGACTGGAGTCCGCAGTTGTCCATAACCTGATCAATATAATCGTTGAACTCAGCCTTTGAAACAAGGTTATGCTCCCTTACAGCCTCGCCGATGATTTCGCCTACGGGAAGCCTCGGAGAAAGGGACGAGAACGGGTCCTGGAAGATAATCTGCATCTTCGTTCTCATATCGTGCATCTCTTTATTAGTGAGGTCATAAACCTCCTTGCCGTTAAAGAGCACCTGACCGCCCGTCTTTTCGCCCGAAAGGCGAAGAATAGCGCGTCCTGTGGTGGTCTTGCCGCAGCCGGACTCACCAACCAGACCCATGGTCGTACCCTTTTTAAGATTAAAGGTTACGCCGTCAACAGCCTTAACATAGCCTACGGTCTTTGCAATCATACCGTCCTTAATAGGAAAGTATTTCTTAAGCGCGTTAACCTGGAGAATATACTGAGGGTCGTATTCAACGGGAGTAAAATTATTATCTATCTTAAGCTTTTCGTTTTTACTCATTTGCTTCGCCCTCCTTCTTATCATAGTAACGGTAGCAGCTTACCTTATGGGTAGGTGAAAGGCTTATCTGCTCGGGATACTTACCCGTGCAGAGCTCGCACTGCATTTCGCATCTGTCCTTAAAGTAGCAGTAATCGGGCATATTGATAGGATTCGGCACCTTACCCGGAATTGAATAAAGCTTGTCAACCTTCTTGCCGACTACCGGCTTGGACGCCATAAGACCTATCGTATACGGGTGCGCGGGGTTAGCAAAAATTTCCTGTGCCGTACCCTTTTCGATTATCTTGCCCGCGTACATAACTACCACGTAATCCGCCATTTCGGCGATAACGCCGAGGTCGTGAGTGATAATCATAATTGAGGAATTAATCTTGTCCTTAAGGTTTCTCAGAAGGTCAAGAATCTGCGCCTGAATAGTAACGTCAAGCGCCGTGGTGGGCTCGTCAGCGATAATAAGCTTCGGGTTGCAGGCAAGCGCCATAGCTATCATAACTCTCTGCCTCATACCGCCCGAAAGCTCATGAGGATACATCTTATATACGCCCTCGGAGTTAGCGATACCAACCATTTCAAGAAGCTCGATAGTCCTTGCCTTGATTTCCTCCTCGCTCTTATCCTTACCGTCGTGAAGCTCAATTACCTCGTCAACCTGCGCGCCGATACGGAATACGGGATTAAGGCTCGTCATGGGCTCCTGGAAAATCATTGAGATATAATTACCCCTGAGCTTTTGCATAACCTCGATAGGAGTCTTTGTAATATCGTACGCCTTGTCGCCGAGGTTGAGGCGGATATTACCGCTTACAATCTGTCCCTGCGGACGCTGAAGGAGCTGCATAACGGAGAGGCTCGTAACGCTCTTACCGCAGCCCGATTCGCCAACTACGCCGACGGTCATACCCTGAGGCACCTCATAGGTTACGCCGTCAACAGCCTTTACCGTACCTACGTCGGTGAAGAAGTAGGTGTGTAAATCGTCTATTTCAAGCGCGTTTGCAGGGTCCTGCATTGTTGTTAAATATTCCTCCTCGGGAACGTTCTTGCGCTTGTACTGCTTTTCAAATTTATTGGTTACCTTTCTGTTTTCCCTTGCAATTCTACGGGATTCCTTAGCGGAAAGATAGCCCTCGCCTTTATTTTTTGCCATAGCGCTATCCCTCCTTATCTCTTCATTTTCGGGTCAAACGCGTCTCTTAAGCCGTCGCCCACGATATTGAACGCAAGTACGGTTGCAAGAAGGAGCACGCCCGCCGGAATCCAGATGAACCAATAGTTTGTAAGAACGTAGGTATCGTTTACGTCGTTAATAATATTACCCCAGGAAGCAAACGGGAAACGTACGCCGAGTCCGAGGAAGGAGAGCGTAGCCTCCGTAATAATAGTATCGCCGAGGCCCATCGTCATTATTACGATAAGCTGAGGGATAACGTTAGGAATTAAGTGCTTGAATATCCTTCTCGGTACCGAGATACCGCACGCCTCGGTTGCGGTCATAAACTCCTGCTCACGCAGGGAGAGAATCTGACCTCTTACCATACGGGCTATACCCGGCCAGCCGAGGAAGCCTAAAATCAGCATAAGATAGAGCATACGTACCTTCGAGGGAAGGTTAGCGGCGTCCATCGCAGCGCCGAGGATAATGATAATCGGCATCGACGGGATACAGTAGAAGATATCAACAATTCTCATAATAAGGTTGTCAATCCAGCCGCCGAAGTAGCCCGAAATACCGCCGAGAATAACGCCGAGCACGGTTTCAATAATAACTACGATAAAGCCGATAATAAGCGATACGCGTCCGCCATACATAAGACGGGTAAGCATATCCATACCGTTTCTGTCCGTTCCGAGCCAGTGCTTCTTTGACGGACCCGAATAGGTATCGAAAATAGTTGTAGCTATTTCCTGCTTAACGTCCCAGCTATTCTTGGAAGCATCAAAGTGAAGTATGTACTCAGCCTCTACGCCGTTATCATCCGTGTAATTAAAGGATTTTTCACCTGCTTCAATGGCGGCAAGCAGCTTGGTTTTAAAATCACGGGAGAAGAATATGTCGCTCATTACAGCGCGAATAATATAGCGGCTAACGTAAGCAACCTCTTTGCCCTCGCTGTCGGTAATAATACCGTCGGCGTCAATGGAATAATTCTTTCCTTCGTTCTGGAACGAAGCACTCTTATTTGCATACGCGTTAAGAGCGGCGTAGGTAAAATCAAACGAGAAGCTGTCGTTAGAGGTTGACGAATTTACAAGCTCCTTGCTTGCAAGTCCGATAACGCTTCCGTCCGTGGATACGGTGTAAAAATCGTCGTTAACCTTTGCAACCGTGAACTTTGTGTTGTTATAGGTGAATTCGCTTTCTCCCTTTGAGATACGAAGGAAGGTCTGCGCCTGTACGGGACCCGTAAACACCTTCGGGTCCTTAGCGGTATAGCGGAATTCGTTATTTTCAAGAACGCCCGCGTAGTCCTTAGCCTGCGCTTCGGTTCTGTAGAATTTCTGGTCCTGCGCATAGGGGGAAACAAGTCCTCCAACGAAGGAGAAGATGAACATAGCAAGTAAGATAACAAGGCCCGTAACGGCAAGGCGGTTCCTGAAGAAACGCTTTGCAACGAGAGTACCGGGAGAGAGTACCTTTACTCGTCTGTCATCGTTGAGGGAATATTCTTCGTCGTTATTATCAACGGGCTTTTTTGTATTTTCGCTCATTATTATTCCCCCTTCCTACGAAATTCTTACTCTCGGGTCTACAACGGCATAAAGGATATCGGAAATAAGGTTTCCGAGAAGCGTTAACACCGCCATAAATACGAGATAAAACATTGAAAACGGAATGTCGCCCGATACCATCGACTGATACGAAACGTAGCCGATACCGGGAAGTGCATAAAGCGTTTCGGTAATCAGCGCGCCTGCAAAGAGTCCCGGAAGCGAGCCGCCCACGATTGTTACAATCGGGATAAGCGTATTCCTGAAAGCGTGGTAATAAATTACCTTGCGCTCTGAAAGTCCCTTTGCTCTCGCGGTACGGATATAGTCCGCGTTGAGCACCTCGAGCATATTAGTCCTCGTGTAACGCATAAGCGAACCCATACTTATTACTACGAGGGTAACTATCGGTAGCACAAGATGATGCGCTTTATCAAGGAACTGACCGCCTGCGGAGAGTTGCTCGTAATTTCTTCCTACAAGTCCGAAAAGGTCAAACCAGCCGAGCTTTACGGAGAAAACGAGCTTAAGCAGCGACGCAAAGAAGAAAGTCGGCAGCGATATACCCGCAAGGGCTATAATGGAGATAACGTAGTCCGTCTTTGAATACTGCTTTGTAGCAGCAATAATACCGAGCGGTATAGCAATAATAATTTCAAAGAAGAACGAGATTACGCCCATTACGAACGAAAGCCATACGGAATCGTTGAACTTTTCAATAACGGGTACCGTCCACTTCCAGCTATCGCCGAAGTTACCGCGCAGCATCTGGCCGAGCCATGAGAAGAAGCCCGGGATAATGCCCTTATCCATATTGTACATCGCCGTAAGCTGCTGCATCCATTCCTCATAGCTCTTGGAATTAGGCTGCATTGACTTCTGACGCGCCATAGTCTCGATATACGAGGTCGGGAGGCAACGCATAAGCGTATATACGATAAAGGCAACAAAGAAAAGAATTACCACAGAGAGCAGCAATCTTTTAATGATAAATTTTCGCATTTTTCATCACCTCAGTTTTAAGCTTTAAGGTTTAAGCTTTAAGATTTAAGGCAGTTCCTGAAGCCTAAAACTTAAATCTTAAAATCGGGCGGATAAGTTTCCCTATCCGCCCGACGTTAATTGTCAATCAGATAATATTCAGTTATAAAATCGGATTAGTTAAGCTCAATATTTTCGATTTCAGCATACCAGTTATAGTATGTGGTAATATCAGGAGTCATTGTATCCATATTAACTCTCTCAGTTGAGAAGATAATAGCGTTCTGTCTCTGATATACAGGAACCTCAACAGCCCAGTCAACGATGATGTCAAGACAGGTCTTGTACATTGTCTTTCTGTAGGACTGGTCGAGTGACTTACGAGCGTCAAGGATTAACTGGTCAAGCTCAGGATCAGCGATATCATACATATAGTTTGAACCGCCTGCTTCGTTGTTAGTACCAACGCCTGAATAATAAACCTGATACATATCCGGATCCGGAGTTGCGCCCCAAGCAGCACACCACATCGGAACCTGGTCAGCCTCGATACCTGTCCAAAGGTCAGCTGAGTTAGCAAGGTCCTTAACGATGAGGTTAATACCGATGGTCTTAAGAGCGTCGGAAGCAAGGTTAAGCATCATAAAGGACGGATGGTCGCCCGAACCGTCAGCAGGAATCCATACCTCGTATTCCGTCTTAGCACCTTCGGGAGCAGCGGTAATCTTACCGTCCTTAACGGTGTATCCGGCAGCCTCGAAGTAACCGAGAGCAGCCTGAAGAGCAGCAGCAGCCTTAGCGTCCTGATCCATATCTGAGGTGTAAATATCCTTACCGGTTACGTCCTTGGAGAATGCGATAGCATAGTCAGCATCAGTCTTCTGAGGAGCTGCCCAGGAAGTATTGGAGATAGGATAGTTAATTACGGAAGCGCCTTCGCCGTAGTAGGAGTCAACAGTAACGTCTCTGTATACTGCAAATACGGTAGCGAATGCCTTACGGAGATTCTTGGAAGCGTCTGAGCCAAGCTCGCCGCCTACGTTAACCGCCTTAGCGGAAATACCAAGGTAACCGTAACCAAGGTTGTCAACAAGTGAGGTTGTAACCTTGTCGCCGGTGATTTCGCCATTGCTGTTCTGAGCAGCAATAGCCTTAGCTGTATCCATTGAGAAGGAAGGATCGGTAATATCGATAGTACCGGTTGCAACGCCGTTAAGCTTATCAGCGTCGTTTGACTCCTTGAACTGCATATTCTTGGTCTTGGGAGCGCCGAGATAATAATCCTTGTTAGCCTCGAAGTAAACAGTACCGTTTTCAAACTTGATGAACTTGTACGGACCTGCGCCCATCGGCTCGGTTGTCTTAGCTCTTACGGTTGAAAGGTCACCCTTGTCAAAGCCGAACTTGTTGTTGTCATAGTCATACTTAGCCTTATCGCCGTAGTAATGAAGAGGAGCGATGGTAACGCCGAGATTGTAAATAGCGGTAGCGTCAACCTCGGTAAGAGTTACTCTGAGAGAATTGTCGCCGGTCTTCTGGATACCTTCGATAGAAGCAGCTGATTCACCGGTTTCAACACCAGTCATGTACTCATCGCCTAAAGCTGCGATAGTAAGTCCAATAAGGTCGCTGCCTGCGGTTTCGGTACTAACTGCTTCATCAACGCTGGAATATGCAGCTACGATAGCTTCCCAGAAATCCTGAGTTGTAGCGTCTTCCTTAAGCTCATAGCCCCAAGTAGCTGCGCAAGCTGCTACGCTATCTTCGGGAGCATTGTAGCCGTTAGCGATACAGTAATCAACGATTTCCTGAGCAAATGCAGCACCCGCATTATTGTTATAATAATCCCAAAAAGCATTGTACTGCTCCTCTGTGTAGAGGTCGTTAGCCTTGTAGCCTTCAGAACCAGCAGCGAAAATAACATTTGCGCGGGTGTCCATACCTGAACGGTATTCTTCCATACCCTTAATCGGAATTGCGAAGAAGGTTGAGTTACCGTCATATGTAGGGTCGGAAAGAACATACATTGAGAAGATAACGTCGTCAACCGTAAGCTTTTCACCGTCGGAGAACTTAATGTCGTCACGGAGCTCGAAGTCATAGTCAACTGTTCCGTCAGCGTTCTCGGTGATGGTTAAATCTGCAGGACCGTTGTACTTATAATCAGTTCCGTTATAAGCTCTGGTCTCGCCTGTCTTACCCTTTTCAACAACAGCGCCCTGACGGTCTGTGTTAAGAAGGCTTACTGCGGTCATTGCCCAAACATCCTGGTCGTAAGCTGTCTCAGAGAAGAACGGTGAGAACTTAGACGAGAAGCTGGAATAACCTACTACGAGCGGCTTGTCGTTGCTGCCGCCCTTGCCCGAACAGCCTGCAAATACAGCTACGATAAGTGCAAGTGAAAGAGCAATCGCAAGGATTTTTTTCATTTCTTTTTCTCTCCTTTTTTAAGTTTTTTATTTTAGTGCCTTTCGGCAAGAAATGACTTGTAGTAATTGTAAAAACGAAGATACGCCTGACGGCGAACGAAAAACGAAGCGCGCCCTGCGGTCGCGACAAAGAGTTGACCGTCGGTCAACAGTCGGGTCTTGCAGACGACATTATAATGGGTACGGGCAGAGCCCATCCTTCTTCAAGCGCAGCTTGACTTCGTGGCACGCCTGCGTGCGTTTCGTACCTTCGTTGCATATTAGTTATATTTCAATCCACTCAAGCTTGAGGAATTTTTGTCTGTATATAAGAGCGCCTCCTGCGGAAAGCAGCTTTAATATGAGGTAAAGCACTGCTTTGAGCACTCCGTCCTTAAACCCCGTCGATATTGAAAACACGAGCGAAAGCAGGAAGCCCGCTATTGCAAAAAATGAGGTAAACATCGCCGAGGGAGGTATTTTCGGATGAGCGGATTTATAGATATATGCTTTTATTTCATTACGGTTTATCAGGAGCTTAATATGATTCCAAAGAAGCGCGAACAGAGCGCAGATTTCAAGGAGATATGGGATAATTACATAAAACGTATTCGTTATTCCCGCTCCGCTTATGCAGCCCGAAAGGATACTGAAAAGCGCCGTAAGAACTGCTAAAGCCCAAAGGAACGTATATGCGCTTTTTCTTTCCTCGTCGCCGCCCGCAAAGACATAGACGCTCCCCTGATATTCGTACTTACCCTCTTCGTTTTTCTTAAAATCGCCGAGGTACTCCCATCTGTTTTTCCTCGGCATTATTCAATACCCGTGAGGTCGTAAGCCTCGAGCCAATCGTTCGCTCTTCTGCATACGCCCCTGAGCGTTGCCTCGTCAAACGGGCTGTCAAGACCTGCGTTTTCGAGCAGCTTTGTAAATACCTGCGAGCCGCCCTGCTCGGTATAGGCAATATAGCGCTTCCATGCGGAGTCAATATCGTCCTGTATCATCGCCCAGAATTCAAGGGCAACCGTCTGCGCAAGGCAGTAATCTATGTAATAAAACGGGCTTGAATAAATATGGTGCTGCCTCTGCCAGCCCTCGCCGTCCGCATAAAACGGAATCTCGCCGTCAAGCCTCATCCACGGCATATAGATACCGAGGAGCTCCTTCCACGTATCGTGGCGCTCGCGCGGGGTCATATAGGGCTTTTCATAAACGATATGCTGGAAGTGGTCAACCATAGTTCCGTACGGAATAAACTTTATCGCGCCTGCAAGGTGGTTATAAAGGAATTTCCTCGTATCTTTACCGAAGAAATCCTCGGCATTCCTCCACGCGAAGAACTCCATACTCATCGAGTGAACCTCACAGCCCTCCATGCTCGGCCAGATAGTTTCCATAGGAACTCTGTCCCTGTTGTACCAGTCCGCAAAGGCGTGACCTGCCTCGTGGGTTACTACCTCAACGTCTCCCGCCGTACCGTTAAAGTTAGCGAAGATGAACGGTACGTCAAAATCGTAGAGCCCCGTGCAGTAGCCGCCCGCCTCCTTGCCCTCGGTGGAGAGCACGTCGAGCAGCTCATTATCGAGCATCATATTAAAGAATTCGCTTGTTTCGGGCGAAAGCTCGTTATAAAACTTCCTACCCGCCTCAAGTATTTCGTCGGGATTTCCGCAGGGCTTGGGATTGCCGGAGCGGAAGGTCAGCGCGTTGTCGGCGAAGCTCATAGGGTAAACTTTTCCGAGCCTTTCAGCCTGCTTTCTGTAAATACCGTCGGCAACGGGAACGAGGTATTTCCTCACAGCCTCGCGGAATTTTTCAACATCGTTTTTGTCGTAGCAGTTACGCTGCATACGGTAATAGCCAAGCTGAGTATAACCGCTGTAGCCGAGCTTCTTTCCCATCTCGTCCCTGAGGTGCACGAGCTCGTCATAGAGCCTATCGAATTCGCTCTGATTGTCCTTATACCACTTGCCCTCAGCCTTCCACGCGGCGAGACGGCGTTCGTCGTCGGCGTCGTTTTTAAACGGGGATAACTGCGAGAGGGTATAGGCTTTATCCTCAAAGGGTATCTGCGCGCTTGCGAGGAGCTTCTCATACTCCTGGGTTAAATCGTTTTCCTTTTGAAGAAGCGGTATAATCTCGGGCGAGAAGGACTTGATTTCAAGCTCTGCATTGACGAATATAACCTCGCCGTATTTATCGGAAAGCTCCTTCCTGTAGGGGCTGTCCAGAAGAGCGAGAGTCCAGTTCTGTAAGTATTCCTGAAGCTCCGGCGCAGCGCCGTTCCAGTATTTAACCTCGCCGTCGTAGAATTCATCCCTCGTGTCGATTGAATGACGAACCTGAGCAAGAGTTGACTGAGTAGCGACGCTCCTGTTGATTTTATCAACCTCTTTGAAACAGCCGTCAGCCTCTTCAAAGGACACGGCGTTTTTGAAGCTCTCGGTAATTTCAGATATTCTATTTTGCACCGCCGCCATATCGGGACGGCTGTATTTCATCTCCGAAAACTTCATGGCTTTTCTCCATTTTACGCAATAATTTAGTGTATTATAGCACAAAAGAGTGCGATATTCAATACTTTAAAATATTAAAATTATAAAAATTATTTAGAAAATAAAAGAACGGCTGATGATTTCAGACGTTCTTTTCATTGAATTTTTCAAGGAAGGAGTGGTATTCCCCGTCCTGCTTATACCCCGGCATCGTGTCAAGGCACACCGCATGAATGCTCTTGAAAATATTGTGCTCTATATTGGGATTAACCTTTTTCAAATCCTTAATGAGCACCTTTATTTCGCGCCTTTTCGACGCCCCTATTCCGTCCTCGGAGTTTGAATATTCATCAACGAAGCGGCAGGCGCACTGGATGAATTCAAGCTCATTATACTTAGCCCATTTTAATATAGCGTCCTCTTTGATACAGTACATCGGTCTTATAAGCTCCATACCCTCGAAATTGGTCGAATGGAGCTTCGGCAGCATCGCCTGTATCTGAGAGCCGTAGAACATACCGAGCAGCGTGGTTTCGATAACGTCGGAAAAGTGATGTCCGAGCGCGATTTTGTTAAACCCGAGCTCCTTGGCTTTTGCGTAAAGGTGTCCCCTTCTCATACGCGCACAAAGGTAACATGGCGAGCCGCCGACGCTGTCCGTAACGGCAAAAATATCGCTTTCAAAAATCGTAAGCGGAATATGAAGAATCGCCGCGTTATCCTCGATTTTTTTACGGTTTGCCTCATTATACCCCGGGTCCATAGTGAGAAACACGAGTTCAAATTTTGTATCGCTGATTTTCTGAAGCTGCTGAAGGAGCTTTGCCATAAGCATACTGTCCTTGCCGCCCGAAATGCACACGGCGATTTTATCCCCGTCGTTCACGAGCTCATAATTCTTAACGCCCTCAATAAACGGGTTCCATATTTCCTTACGGTAGGTTTTTATTATTGAACGCTCAACGAGCTGATGCTTTTGAAGTTCTCTGCTCATATCTGAATTCCCGTTAAATCGTTAACTACTTTTGACGCGATAACAAGCCCCGCCGCACTCGGTACGAAGGCGTTAGAGCCAGGTATGCTGCGGCGAGCCGTTTCCTCTTCGGTACTGCCCTGAGGAGTCCTCGGCTCCTCCTTTGAATACACGACGGTTAAGCGCTTTATACCGCGCTTTTTAAGCTCGCGGCGCATAACCTTTGCGAGCGGGTCGTAGCTCGTTTTATTTATATCCGCTATTTCAAAGCGAGTGGGGTCGAGCTTATTCCCCGCGCCCATTGACGATATGAGCCTTACGCCCGCCCCGTCGCAAAGCTCGGCAAGCAGGAGCTTTGACTTAACCGTATCAATCGCGTCAACGACGTAATCGTAATCGGCAAAATTAAAGCTATCCGCGGTTTCCTCATTGAAGAAAAGCTCAAAGGTGTTAACCTCGCATTCGGGGTTAATATCGGCTATACGCTCCTTCATAACCGCGACCTTGCTTTTGCCTAAAGTTGAATGAAGCGCGATAATCTGGCGGTTGAGGTTTGAGAGGGCGACGGTATCCATATCGACTAAATCAAGCGTACCGACACCCGAGCGCGCGAGCGCCTCAGCCGCGTATCCCCCTACTCCGCCGATACCGAAAACCGCCACTCTGCTCTCTTTAAGAAGTTTAAGCCCCTCTTCTCCGTAAAGCAGCTCGGTTCTTGAAAACTGATTATCCATAATTAATTAAAGTGGTTGTACGCATGCTCTAGCGAGAGGTCGTCAAAATGCTCAAGCTCGGTTTCGCCGTACTTAAGGGTTTCGCCGTCGATGTCAAGAATAAAGCTCTCGATACCTGCAACGTCGGGTAAATCGTCAATGACAATTTTGCCGTCAATAATCTTATAATCCGCGTCGCCCTTAAAGTATTTCGGGTCCTCGCCCATAACGTTATACTCGTCAAAATAAGCGATATTGACATCGTCGTCACCGCTAAACTGAATTGCTATCGCGCTCGTTGCCTCATCGTTATAGAAATACCAGTAGCCCTGATACAAAAACGGATAGGGGTTTTTCGCTTCGGTTGTGGTTTCGGTAGTTGAGGATTTCTCGGTTTCCGTGTTTTCGGTAGTGGTATCGCCCTGAGAAGTGCTTTCCTGAGAAACGCTTACGGGCTGTGTAGTAGTCGTATTGTCCTTAATCTTATTGCGATTAAGCGTAAAGCCCACGCCCGCGCCGATAATAATTACCGCCGCAAGAACTATCGCCAAAATTGCCTTTTTATTCATAATATCACCTTCTGAAAATTATTATTAATTCTATCATATTAAAATATGATTATCAATTACTTTTTTCTTATAACGCCGAAATATATCCCGAGCCCTGAAAGCAGACCTGCTGCAAAGGCAACGAGTATAATAATCACCGCCGTTTTCGGACTTGCGCTCAGGGAAAGACTGTATATATCCATAAAAAACACCTCTTTCGCGGATATTATACCATATATGATAAAATAAATAAAGGTCTATAATATTCTTTCCATATATTAACTATTGAATTTTTTCCCGATATATTATAAAATAAAAGGTAATAAAGTGATGAACAGGAAAAGCTATGGCGACTCAAACTAAGAAAAAAAGTAAGAGGTCACCCAAAAATAAAAAAGCCGAAAATAAGTTTTTTACAAGAAAAAGAATTATACTGCTTGCCGTATCGACGGCGGCGGTTATTGCAATAATCCTCTGCGCTGTTTTTGTCAGGGGCACGGGCTATAAGAAAAACGAGATTGGCGACCTTAAGGACAAGGCGTGGGGTATAGATGTGTCCTCACACAACGGTAAAATCGACTGGAAAAAGGTAAGCTCAAAGGCTGACTTTGCCTTTGTCAGAGTCGGTTACAGAGGCTATGCGAATGGCGAAATTAATCTTGACAAAAGAGCTAAGGCTAATTTAAAGGGTGCAAACAGGAACGGCGTTCCCGTCGGAGTATATTTTTATTCACAGGCAATTAACGATAAAGAGGCTGAGGAGGAGGCGGAGTTTCTCCTCTCAAAAATAAAGGAATACAATATCACGCTCCCCGTCGTAATTGACTTCGAATTTGCAAACAAGGACGGCAAGGACGTGGGAAGGCTCGCTGAGGCAAAGCTAAGTAAAAAGCAGAAAACGAGCCTCGTCAACGCCTTTTGCGACAAGGTACGCAAGGCGGGCTACACACCGGGAATTTACGCGTCGAGCTACATATACCGCTCACACTTCAATATGAAGGATATCCCGAAGGATGTTTTTATCTGGGTTGCGGATTATAATATAGCGGTAACCTACGGCGGAAGCTACGATATCTGGCAGTACAGCGACAAGGGCTCGTGCGACGGAGTAAGCTCAGAGTACGTCGATATGAACTATTTTTACACAAACAACAGGATTGAATGAGGTGCACTATGAGATTTTTTAAAAAACTGATTGCGGTGCTTATGGCGCTTTCCATGCTTCTTAGCGTGCCGATAAGCGCTCAGGCGTTTACGTCGGGCAACATCTTCGGTCTCGGTACGATTACGCATCAAGATAAATATAAGAATTACAATTTATATCAGGGCGTTGATATTTCGTACCATAACGGAACGGTAAACTGGGCTAAAATGAAAGCCGCTGGAGTTGATTTTGTTATTCTGCGCGCGGGCAACCGATTCGTGCAGTCAGGCAACCTGAGGAAAGACCCGCAGTTTGATAATTATATTAAGGGCGCGTCGGCGCAGGGGCTTAAAATCGGCGTATACTTCTTCTCCCAGGCTATAACGGTAGCCGAGGCAAAGGAGGAGGCAAAGCACACGCTTGAATATATCGCGCCGTATAAGGACATAATTACTCTCCCCGTAGTATTTGATTATGAATTTTACGACGGCGGAAGGCTTAACAAGGCGTATGCCAATTGGGCAAAGAGCAAGCGCAAGAGCATAATGACCTCTATCGCGGAGGGCTTCTGCAGCACCGTTGAAGCCGCAGGCTACGACGCTATGATATACGCAAGCAAATACTTTTTCTATGATAACCTGAATTATCAGCAGCTTGAAAAGAAATACCAGATCTGGCTTGCTCACTACACGAAGAAAACCGATTACACGGGCAAAATCAATTACTGGCAGTACTCCTCCGACGGAAGAATAAGCGGCGTTTCGGGAGCGGTTGACACGAATTTCCTTTACGCTCTGCCCGAGGTTGAGGATATACCCGATTGCGAATATACGGGCAGCGCCGTTGAGCCAGAATTAAAGGTTTCCGACGGTTTCGCCGATTTTGTAAAGGGTAAGGATTACACCGTAACCTTCAGTAACAACGTTGAATACGGCGTAGCTACGGCGGTTGTTAAGGGACTCGGGAAGTACGCCGCAACGCTTAACAAAACGCTGAATTTCAACATAGTTCCAAAGACCGTTCATAATATCACCTTTACCGACAAGGACACCCATCAATTCACGGTTAACTGGGACAAAACCGACGACGCGGACGGCTATCAGCTTGCATACGTAACCTCAAGCGGTCAGTATAACGTAATTAGAAGATTAGACGCCGAAACTAATTTTGCAAAAATCACAACCGTTAATCCCGCAATAACGTATTCCTATAGCGTAAGAGGCTATAAGGTAATCGACGGCGTTACGCATTACGGAGCTTATTCGGAGGTTAAAAAGGTAGTCACCCCGCCGGATAAGATAACCAACCTTGTTACAGAATCCAGAACAAATAAAAAAATCAAGCTGAAATGGGATAAGATGGGCAGCTCCGACAAGTACTACGTATACCAGTACGACAACGCTAAAAAGGCGTGGGTATACATAGCTACGGCGGGCAAGGGTGCAACGTACACCGTTAAAAATCTTAACGCAAATACTGATTACAAGTACTGCGTAAAGGCGGTTAAGTTTGACGAAAACAATCAGGAAATGAGGGGCGTAAAGAGCGATACCCTCAAGACCTTTACAGCGCCCACGCCTACAAAACTAAAGAGCCTCACCGCCCAGAAGGGCAGAAAGCTCAAGGTTAAATGGAAGAAGATAAACGGCAACGTTAAGGGCTACCAGGTTATGTGGAGCACCTCAAAGAATTTCACAAGCAACGTTAAAACCGTTGACGTTCCCGCAAGCGCTAATACCACTACTCTTCAGGCGTATTACGCAAAGAAAAAATACTACGTAAGGGTACGCGTTTACACCGAAAGAAACGGCGTAACCTACTATTCAGCCTGGAGCACGAAGCTCAGCGTTAAATCCAAAAAATAAAACAAAAAGACGATGCGACGCATCGTCTTTTTTATATCTTTCCGTTTATAATATCCTCGTCGGCTTTGCCGCTCATAATGTATTCGAGCAAATCCGCAACACAGCCCTTATTACAGTGGCACGCCTCGAATTTGCAAATCCTGTGGATTGCGCCGGGTGCCTGTCCCGCGCAGGCGGGAAGCCCGACGGTATTCAGCATATCCCAGTCGTTATAGTAATCTCCGATAGCGGCAACATGACTTTTCTCTATTCCGAGCATATCCGCAAGCTTCATTATTCCCACACCCTTATGAGTATCCTTCTGGAGCATTTCAAGCGTTACGAGGGACGAGGGCATAAAGTTTGCGTCGGGATTTTCAATGGTTACTATCCTGTTGAGCAGCTTATTCATAACGAAAGGATTAGCCCAGAAGATAACCTTCATCCAGCCGTCCTCGGGAATATCGTCAACGGATTTAACGTAGGTATGCTTCGCCTTGTCAAAATACATAGTGCTCTTGGAGTACAGTCCGCTTTTTACTATGTATACAAAATCGTCGAAGTAAACGCCTATATCCACGCTCTTGAAAATATCGTCAAATTCATGCGAGATGTACTTAACGAACTCCCTGCCCTTTTCGCCTATCGTATTGCGCCATATCATTTTCTGCTGATTATAGTCGTAAAGACCTGCGCCGTTCAATACTATCGCGGGCTGATTAGGGGTAATCCTGTGGTAGTTTCTCCCGAGGCTTGACTGAAGTCTGCCCGAAGCGAGAGTAAAGTTTCCGCCGAGCTCCGTAAACCTCTTTATAGCGTCGTAATTCCTCTGGGGAATACGGCGTTTTTTGTCCTTAAGCGTTCCGTCGATATCCGAAACTACAAGCCAGTTTTCAAAGGTCTGCATATACAGCCCTCCTCAGTCTGAAATTTTATTTAAAAAATCCGTGAAATATTCGGGAAGCTCGGACTCGAACTCCATATACTTCCCCGTTCTCGGGTGGACGAAGCCTATCTGCTTTGCATGCAGGCACTGTCCCTTAAGCTCCCTGATTACCTTCTTAGGTCCGTAAATGTCGTCGCCCGCTACGGGGTGTCCTATATGCGCCATATGGACTCTTATCTGGTGAGTTCTTCCCGTTTCAAGCGTGCAGCGTATATGCGTAAAGCCGTTATAGCGCTTAATTACCTCGTAATGCGTGGTGGCGTTCTTTGAGTTTTTGAGAACGACAGCCATTTTCTTTCTGTCCTTAGGGCTTCTGCCAATCGGCTGATTTACCGTGCCGTTTTCCTCTTTTATATTACCGTAAACGACCGCCTCGTACGCCCTCGTAAACGAATGGTTTTTAATCTGCTCCGCGAGTCCCACGTGGGCTAAATCGTTTTTTGCGACGACGAGAAGCCCCGAGGTATTCTTATCAATCCTGTGGACGATACCCGGTCTTATAACGCCGTTAATGCCCGAAAGGCTGTCGCCGCAGTGGTGAAGCAGCGCGTTGACGAGGGTTGAGGAATAGTTACCGCTTGCGGGGTGTACCACCATTCCCTTGGGCTTATTCACCACGATTAAATCATTATCCTCGTATACTATATCGAGCGGAATATCCTCAGCGCTTACTTCAAGCTCCTTAGGCTCGGGAATAATAATCTCGATAACGTCGCCCGTTTTGCATTTATAATTCTTAACGGCGGTCTTTGAATTTACGCAAGCTCCGCCCTCGTCGATAATCTTCTGCACGGCGGAGCGGGTCTGTCCGTCAAGCGAGTCGGACAAAAACTTATCAAGCCTTTCCCCTGCGTTTTCGGGCGGTACAGTGAAAATATACTTATCCATTTTTCTCACCCTTGCTCCTGAAAGCGTCGTAAATAAGGAAAGCCGCCAGAGAGATTGCGCCGAGCGTCACCGCGCTGTCCGCGATATTGAACACGGCAAAATTAACGAAGGTAGGCTCAATAAAATCCACGACGTAGTTATTCGCAATACGGTCAATCAGGTTACCGATACCGCCCGATATAACGACGCCGATACTCCAGTACGCCCAAAGGCTTTTACAGCGGTTTGAGAAAATATACCAGATGCCAACGGCACACACCACGGTAGTAAGCGCAATGAAAACCCACCTTGCACCGCTCAGCATTGAAAAAGCCATACCGGTATTTTCGGCATAGTTGAACTGAACGACCCCCGGTATAAAAGTAACGGGCGGCTTCCCCTTAAGATACAGGGTTACAAGGTATTTTGTTATCTGGTCAAAGGCGACGATTAATACTATCATAACCGCGCACCATACGTGCTTTTTATATTTCTTCATACTTATAAATTCGGGCGCACGCAATGTGCGCCCGTTTAATAAATATATTATCCGAGTATTTGAGCAAGAGTTGCGGCGCAATCGGCGCAAAGCGTCGGATGCTCTGCGTTTGAGCCGACCGTCTTTGAGAATTTCCAGCAACGCTCGCACTTTTCGCCGTCAGCCTTGGCGACTGATACGCTGAGTCCCTTAACGTCGCCCTTGAAATCGCCCTCACCCTCTGCAAGCTCAACCGCAGAGGTGATGAAAATTTCAGGAAGCGCAGGAAGAGCGGACTCAAGGAAAGCCTTAAGCTCGCCGTCGGCAAAGAGGATTATCTTCGCTTCAAGCGGCTTGCCTATAATCTTATCGCGCCTTGCAAGCTCAAGCGCCTTCTGAACGTCGGTTCTGATTTCGTGAACTCTGTCCCACTTAGCGATAAATTCCTCGTCGGTGTCAATATAGTCTCCGCACGGAATATCGTTAAAGAGCGGGGATTCGGGGTTCCTTGAGCTGTCGTGCTTCATCTCTCTCCAGATTTCGTCGCAGGTGAACGCAAGAATCGGAGTGAGGATGAGCGTAAGCGCGTCAAGCACCTTATAGAGCACGGTCTGAGCCGCTCTTCTTGACTTTGACGCGGGAGCAGACGTATAAAGCCTGTCCTTAAGCACGTCGAAGTAGAAGTTACTCATATCGACAACGCAGAAGTTGTGGAGCGCGTGAGCTGTGGTATGATACTCGTACTTATCATAGCCCTCTCTTGCGGTTTTAAGCACCTCGTCAAGCTTCATAAGCGCGTACTTGTCAAGCTCCTCAAGTTCTTCGTTTGGTACTATATCCTTATCGGGATCAAAATCGTAAAGATTACCGAGGCAGAAGCGCGCGGTATTCCTGATTTTTCTGTAATTATCCGAAATCTGCTTAATAATCTCGTCGCTTATACGGATATCCGCATGATAGTCGGCGGAGGCAACCCAGAGTCTGAGAATATCCGCGCCGAACTTATTCATTACGTCGCTCGGGTCAACGCCGTTGCCGAGGGATTTACTCATTTTTCTACCCTCGCCGTCAACCGTCCAGCCGTGAGTAATAATCTCTCTGAACGGAGCGCCCTTGCCCGAAGCAACGGAGGTGAGAAGCGAGGACTGGAACCAGCCTCTGTACTGGTCGGCGCCCTCAAGGTATACATCCGCAGGCCAGCCGAGGTTATCCCTGTTTTTGCATACCGCAAAATGCGAGGAGCCCGAATCAAACCATACGTCCATTATATCCTTCTCTTTTTCAAAGCCGTTCGCCTTGCCGCAGTGAGGGCAGGTAAAGCCGTCGGGAAGGAAGTATTCAGCCTCGTGCGCAAACCACGCGTCAGAGCCCTCCTCACCGAAGATATCGGACACCTTATTCATTACGTCAACGTCTATAATCTCTTTTCCGCAGCCTTTACAGTAGATTACGGGAATCGGAACGCCCCATTTCCTCTGGCGTGAAATACACCAATCGGCACGCTCCTGAATCATTGACTGAAGTCTGTCCTTACCCCATTCTGGATACCATTTAACGTCCTCGGCAGCCTTAATTGCGGCGTCCTTGAAATCGTCAACGGAACAGAACCACTGTGAAGTAGCCCTGAAAATTACGGGCTTATGGCAGCGCCAGCAGTGAGGATACTGGTGCTTAATCTTCTTGAGCGCAAAGAGCGCGCCGATTTCGTCAAGATGCTGAGCAATCGGCTTGTTTGCGTCCTCGGTGGAAAGACCTGCAAACTGTCCCGCCTCCTCGGTGAGAATGCCCTTATCGTTTACGGGCACTACCATCGGGATTTCGGGATACTTCTTACATACGATAAAGTCGTCAACGCCGTGACCGGGAGCGGTATGAACGCAGCCCGTACCGCTTTCAAGCGTTACGTGGTCGCCCACGATAACGAGCGAGGTACGGTCAAGGAACGGGTGCGCCGTCTTCATATATTCAAGCTCGCTGCCGCGGATAATACCTACGGTTTCATAGTCGGTAATGCCTGCGTCCTCAAATACTGCGGGCGCAAGGTCGGTAGCCATAACGTAGTATTCGCCGTTTGACTTAATAAGCGAGTATTCGTAGTTAGGACCAACGCAGATTGCAAGGTTTGCGGGAAGCGTCCAGGTAGTCGTTGTCCAGATTACAAAATAGGTCTTGTCGATATCAGCGCCGAGCGCTTCAAGCTTGCCCATATCGTCGGTAACCTTGAACTTAACGTAGATGGAATGGCAGGGGTCCTCGCCGTATTCAATCTCAGCCTCAGCGAGAGCGGTATTACAGTCAGCGCACCAGTATACAGGCTTTAAGCCCTTGTAGATATAGCCCTTTGAAGCCATTGAGGCAAAGACCTTAATCTGCTCCTGCTCAAATTCCTTCTGAAGCGTGATATACGGGTTTTCCCATTCGCCGATAACGCCCATACGCTTAAAGCCCTCGCGCTGAACGTCAACGTAGGAAAGCGCTGTATCGCGGCAGATTTTCCTGAGCTCCAGGTCGCTGATATTGGATTCCGCGGTAATTCCCGCCTTCTTCCTCGCGGCAAGCTCCGTGGGCAGACCGTGGGTATCCCAGCCGGGAACGTACGGCGCCTGGAAGCCCGTCATATTCTTGTACCTTACGATAAAGTCCTTTAAGGTCTTATTAAGCGCGTGGCCGATATGAATAGAGCCGTTAGCGTACGGAGGTCCGTCGTGAAGCACGAAGCGCGGCTTATCGCGTCCAAGCTCCATAAGCCTCTGATACTGCTTTCTCTCCTCCCACCTTTTGAGGAATTCAGGCTCTCTCTGAGGGAGGGACGCCCTCATTGGAAATTCGGTTTTGGGTAAATTTAATGTCTGATTATAGTCCATTTGGGAATATGCTCCTTTGGTTTTATATGTAAAGCTTATCTCTTTTTCTTGAAGAAGCCCTTGAATTTCGGCTCGTCATCATCGTCGTCCTCAGGCGGAATAAGGGATATCGTCTGAGTTTTATCAAGATGAGCGTCCTTGGTCTTAACGTGGAAATACTCCTCAAACGGTGCCTTCTCCTCAAAGAGAGATTTTTCCATTTCAGGCTCCTCATTAATCTCGGGAACGTAGGTTCTGCTTCTGTCAATAGGGGTAATCTTATCGGCCGAAAAGGCTTCAACCGCGGATACGATATCCGTTTCCTCTTCCTCAGCTACGGGGATTTCCTCAATAATTTCTTCTTCGTTCTCTTCGATTATTTCCTCGGCAGGCTCGTCAATAGTTTCTTCTTCGGAGCCCGTAAGTAACTCTTCAATTTCTTCGTCGCTTGCTACTGCATATTCAGGCTCTTCGATTTCGGGCTTGTCGATTTTAATCTCCTCGGGAATAGCCTGCTGCATTTCCTCAATCTCATTAACGAGCGAGTTCACGTCGTCCTTAATTGAGCTGATTTCGGAGGTGTCGGGCTTTTCCTCATCATAGCCGAAAAGCTTAACCGCGCCGAGCGCCTCAAGCTGTCCGCTGTAAAGGGACTTAAGATTCTCAATAAAGCCCGCGGCATTCTTTCTCAGCGAGGTATTGAGCGACTCGTAAGCCTCCTGCTCCTCCTTTGATTTAGAAATTAAATCGTCGGAGATTTCTTTTGCCTGGTCAAGAATATTCTGTGCAACAATCTTTGCGGAGCTGATAGCGTCGTTCGACTTCTTTTCCGCGTCAGCGAGTACGGCGTTAGCCTCCTCGGTCTTTTCCCTGAGCATTGAAGCGGAGTAATCCCTCGCCTCGCTTACGATTCTGTCAGCCTTTGTATTTGCGTCGTCAACCATATGGCTTGCCGCAGCCTTGCTGTCTGCAAGGAGCTTTTCGGATTCGTCCTTTGATTCCTTGGTAATCCTGTCAGCCATTTTCTGCGCGGTGAGGAGCGCGGTCTTAATGGAATCCTCTTCAGCGCGGTATTCCTCAATCTTTGAAGCGAGCACCTCAAGCTTATGATAAAGCTCTTTATTCTCGTTTACATACGCGTCAATAGTGGTTGATGCCTCGTTAATAACCGCGTTAACCTCGTCAACGCTGTAACCCTGCTCGGTAACGGTGAGCTGGAGCTTTCTTAATTCGTTAGCACTAATCATATTCTTTTCCTCCAAATTTCATCAAGTGAAAAATTACATAAACATTCCGTTGCTTTCAAGCTCATCAATAAGGTCGCCCATAACGTCAACGTTATACGGGGTTATGATGTAGGTTGAATTTGCAACTCTTTTAATCTGTCCGTTATTAGCGTAAGCAACGCCCGAAAGGAAATCAAGGAAGCGCCTTGCGATATCCCTGTTGGTCGATTCAAGGTTTAATACAACCGTCCTTCTCGCGTTGAGGTGGTCGGCAATCTGAGCAGCCTCCTCATATTTTTCAGGCTTAACGAGCACAACCTGAAGCTGTGCCGTGGTATGAATGTTTACAACCTTATCGGTTTTCTGACGGTGGCGCGGTCTCTCATCCCTTTCCTCCCTGTCAGCCGAGGAGGTAAAGGACTGGCGCTCAGGCTTGTCTATCCTGTCAAAAAGAGGCGCGGAGGTACCGAAATTCGAGCCCTCGTCGTAGTATTCTTCAAAATCGTCGCCGTCGTCGCCGATGATGTCTTTAATCTTATTTAAAAATCCCATCTCTTTTACCTCACAATTCTTTAAAAGTATTTTCTGGCACCGAAGATTGCGGAGCCGACTCTTACTATATTTGAACCCTCAGCAATGGCTGCCTCATAATCGCCGCTCATTCCCATAGAGAGTATATCCATATTTACATTATCTAAATTTTTACCCTTAATGTCAACAAATGTTTTATGCATTTTATAAAAATATTTTCTTACTTCCTCATCGCTGCATATAGGGGGTATCGTCATAAGCCCTCTTATGCGGATTGCGGGAAGCTCGGCAGCTTCGCATATAAGCTCCTCAAGTTCCTCGAGGGCAATACCGCTTTTGCTTTCCTCAAGCCCGATATTAATCTCAATAAGAATATCGCTTACGACGTTTTTCTTAACTGACTGACGGCTTATTTCCGTTGCAAGTTTAATCGAATCCACGGATTCAATCATATCGACCTCGCCGACAATCTGCTTTACCTTATTCGTCTGGAGATGACCTATAAGGTGCTTTTCGACATTTTCAAGGTGAAGCGAATCCTTCTTTAAAAGGTATTCCTGTACCCTGTTTTCGCCTATCAAATCTGCGCCGAGGTCAAGCACGGGGTTAATGTACTCGCTCTCCACGGTTTTGGTAACGCACATAAGCCTTACGTCGCTTTCGCTTCTCCCCGCCTTAACAGCACATTCAAGCACATTGTCCTTTATGCGCCTGTAATTATCAATTATGCTTTTTATTATGCTTTCATCAGGTATAAACCTTTCCATCCTCAAGCTCCTTTCCCTGTATAATTATCTGGTCATAAAGCCTGATTCCGTCGGGATTATCCTCCTCAAACTTAGCTATAACGTAGTCGTCCGCGGAATAGATAACCTCGATTTCCCTGAAGTGAACCTGACTTGAAATGAGCGCGTACACGCCCTTTTTGTCGCCGTTTTTGTGAAGCGCCGAGGTCGGAATTTTAAAGCCCTCGTACTTCTTAACTCTTATTTCAATATCCTCAAGCCTCAGCGCTGCAACCCTTGAATCAAGGATATTGCATTTAATAATCAGCGCTGTTTTTTCAGCCCCGTCCTCGGGCTCCGCGCCGCTGATAATCTCGCCGAGCAGAACGGTGTCATCGCTGTTTTTAAGCGAAATATTTACCCTCTGACCGTCCTTTAAATTCTTAACGTCATCAGCGCTGAGCACACATTCAAAGTACCACGCGTAGCTCGTTACAAGCTTTCCGAGAGAATTTGTGTCCTTACCCTTTTCCTTTGATACTGTGTCAATGGCGCTCTCGAGCTGCTCCACGGTCGCCTTTTCGGCGTCGTCATATTTTATAATGTCCTCATAGCCGTCGGTATAGCTTGAGAACACGCCCGAATCCTCGGTCTTTACGAAGCCGCCGGGCGTTGACATCGAGGTATATTCCTGAGCCTGTTTGTTAAGCTCGCTGATAATCGAAAGGAGATCGACCTCCTCGCCTATGGTCATCTGGCGGCGCAGCAGGCAGTCGTTAATCTTATTGCCCTTCTCGTCAATTCCCTTTTGCTCGCCCGTTTCAAGCGCTCTTATATACTCGTCAACGTCGGTAAGGATTTCCGCGTTGAGCGCTTCAATCCCCGCCTTGTGAGTCTGAGCCTGGCTCTGCAGGTTTTCGTAGTATCTCAGCTCGCTTTGTATATCGTTATACTTTGCATACCCCGCCGCAGCCTCAGCGGAGGAGAAGGTCAGCGCAACGTTTCCGTCAGCCTTTACTTTATCTCCGTCGGCGATTGCGGGAACGCATACAACGCCCTCAGGGTTTGCTATCCTGTGCTCATCGCGCACGATAAGCGCCTTCGTTTCAATCTTTTCGTATATCGTAGTAATTTCAGCAGTCTGAGTTTTAAGGTCTATATGGGTTACAGAATAGACCTGCGCGGCTATATATGCAAGTATCAGCACAATCGCCGCAACCATAAGATAATCGTTTATCTTAAGCCTTTTCACGTTAAACCTCCTCTGCTAAAAATTTCTTTGCCTCTGCTTCGGCGCAATCAAACAGCTCGTCCTTAGTCATTTTATCTGCGTAAAACCACTTAATGCCCTCGTTTCTTCGAAACCAGGTGAGCTGTCTTTTTGCGTATCTTCTCGTTTCTCTTTTAATATTCTCGCAGCATTCCTCAAGGGTGGCGGTACCGTTAAAATACTCCTCAAGCTCCTTGTGACCTATCGCCTGACGGGCGGTAGCGCCCTTTTTGCTGCGCATCGCTTCGGCTTCCTGGGTAAGCCCCGCTTCAAGCATTTTATCAACCCTGAGGTTAATCCTCTCATAGAGCTTCTCGCGGTCTGCATAACCGATTCCGATATACAGCGCATCGTACGGGCTTTCCTCAAGGCGCGAAAGCTCGTTCTGAACGGTTTTTCCCACGCCGCCGTAGTAAAGCTCAAGCGCTCTTATCACGCGCTTTCTGTTGTTTTTATGTATGGAGCGCGCCGCCTCTTCGTCAACCCTTTCAAGCTCTGCGTAAAGCAAGTCCGTATCGCGCGCGCTCAGCTCCTGCCTGAGCTTTTCGTCAATACCGACCTCGGAAAAGCTTATGTTCTTCACGAGGCTGTCGATAAACAGTCCCGTACCGCCGACGATTATCGGCACTTTTCCGCTTTCATTAATTTCAAAAATTTTTTCTTTTGCAAGCTTAACATATTCCGCAACTGAAAAGCTTTCCTCACTGTCGAGGAATTCAAGGAGGTGGTGAGGCACGCCCTCCTGCTCCTTCGCTGTCGCCGCAGCGGTTGCAATGGGCATATTCCTGTACACCTGCATTGAATCGGCGGAGATAATCTCGCCGCCGAGCCTTTTTGCAAGCTCAACGCCGAGCGCGGTCTTGCCCGAAGCGGTAGCACCGACAACACATATTATCTTAGTCTTTTTCATTCTTACGCCCTGCCGAACTGCTTTTCAATATCGTATTTGCTCATCTTTATCATAACGGGTCTGCCGTGGGGACAGTAGCGTATATCGGGCATCGAGAGCAGCTTCTTTACAAATAAATCGCGCTCATACGGCGAGGTATAATCCCCTGCCTTTACCGCTGCTCTGCACGAGGTGGAATGGAAAATCCAGTCCATCTGCTCGGGCGTGATATCAGTCTTACCCTCGAGCAGCTTACCCGCGGTTTCGCATATTAAGTCCTCGACCTTTTCAAAATCGAGCATCGACGGACATTCCCTTACGATAACAGTACTGTTGCCGAAGTCCTCAACGAGAAATCCGCATTTTGAGTAAAGCTCAAGATTGTCGCAGACTGCGGAATACTCCTCGCTGTTCAGTCTTACCGTAACGGGCGTGAGCAGAAGCTGGGATTCAATCTTGGTACTGCTTTTTAGCTTTTCAAAGTTCATACGCTCGTGCGCGGCGTGCTTGTCAATGAAGTAAATCGCGTTATCTATTTCGACGATTATGTAGGTCTTGAATGCCTCGCCCACAACTCTGAA
>CALCYI010000062.1 GCA_937907605.1 uncultured Clostridia bacterium
TCGCCGTGATGGTGTCGCCACCGGCACTGTAGGTGAAGCTGTGTTCATGGGGAAGCTCAATAACAAAATTAATGCTCGTAACACCCTCAAGATATAGATAACTGCTATACGAAAGGCTCACGCTATCAGACGGTGTTCCGCTCCATTTCAGGGTATTTCCAGCCTTTGTCCAGTCGCCGCCGGCATAAATTTGGCTCGCATTTATCTCGATATTGGAAAACTTACCTGCGGTTGTGGTAAAAACCAGCTCGCCCGATCCACTGACCATCCAATCACCACTACTGAAAGAACCGTCACTCGGCACGGTGAGCGTGATCCCGTTTGCCGCGTCGGTATAACTGTTAGTACTCCGCCCTAAATTCTGGAAATCATAACCATTTAGAACATTCGAACCCCATGTTGCAATTATCCCTGACGAAACCGCGTCAGGAACAGTTATTTCAGTGCTTGCCGTAGGCGTACCAGAAACGGTAACGACTGTGTCGCTTGTTCTCACTACGGTTACGCCGTTTTGCGTAAAGTTATCAAACTCCGGGAAAGCCGCTCCTGTGAGTGCAGTATAGGTCACTGTATCCATAGCCCCGGGCAGATAGCTCTGTGTCGTCCTCCCGCCGCTTACCGTGGCATTCGCACCGCCTGTCAGTGTCACGGTAGGATTGCTGAGACTGCCCTCGAAATAGACAGTAACTGCGGATATTTTTACCCCTGCGCTGCTTGAAGAACTGATCGTTACCTGCTGTGCATTGATATCAGAGATCGTAGCATTGCCGTCAAAGGTGCCCGGTGAAGCGGATAATGTATTTTTATTAGTAGCCCAGTTATATGTCAGCACGACCTTCGTAATCGTCTCGTCCTTTCGTGCTCTGATAGTCAAGCCACCGAAACTATTCACCGTCATTCCGCTGTTATTAGCTTCACCGTATCCACACGTAACACTGTAATGCGTGCCGGAAACGGTCCTAATATCAGCAGATTGACTGGCAACAAGTGAGATATACTCTGATACCTCGTCTGCCGCATACGCCGTCAGGCTCATGCCCGAGAAGCACGAGAGCACCATCAACAGCGACAGTAGGGCGCTTATCACCTTTCTGCTTAATTTTTTTGTTTGTTCCATATTTTTTCCTCCTTGAAACATATTATTTTTGATTTATTTTAAGCGTTTTTTACAAACGCAAAAAGGCACAGTACACCCGAATCAAACGGGCGCACTGCACCTTAAATTACTTTTAAAAAAGGGTTGACAAAAGAAAAGGATAGAGCTATCCTTGACTGACTGACTGACTGACTGACTGACTGACTGACAAGCATTGTCGCATTCTTCTTCATTTCTGTCAAGCCCCTTTCTTATATGATTATTTATCTTTTCTCTATTATTTAATATTTTTTAAAAAATTTCAATAGAAGTTTACAGAATGTATACTTTTTTATTAAAAAAGTTAATCTTGAGTTTACCTTACAATTATAGTAAACTGTTAATAGAATGAGAAAAAAGTGGGTGTAAAGATGGATAGTTTGTTTTCACATATTCTGAAACAAGCGAGAATAAACAAAGGACTTTCACAGGAAGTGCTGGCAGATGAACTGTTTGTCACTAAAGCTGCTGTTGCTCATTGGGAAAAAGGAATACGCCGCCCCGATATAGCAATGATAATTAAAATTGCCAAATGTCTTGATATTGACGTAGCAATACTTGTGAACGCCATAGATTCGGACAACGAGGTTCCGAACGTTATCATAGTGGACGACGAAAAAATTATCCTAAACGGCGGTATTCCGATAATCAAGAGCGTTTTGCCTGACGCAAATGTTGAGGGCTTTACAAAGCCGTCAGACGCCATAGAATATGCAAAAAGCAACAAGGTTGATTTGGCGCTGCTTGATATTGAAATGGGAATGACAAGCGGACTTGACGTTTGCAGGGAGCTTTTAGAATTCAGTCCTAAAACAAACGTTATCTTTCTCACCGCATATATGGAATACTCCTTTGACGCATGGTCAACGGGAGCAAGCGGATATATGCTCAAGCCGCTGACAGCCGCAAGCCTTCGTGAACAGCTTAATAAGCTGCGGTATCCGTTCATCACGGGTGAGGTGACAGAATGAGCCAGTGGACTGTTGCATTTTATTTCTTCATTATCGGCGCAGCATTACTGTTGACGGTGATAGGGCTTATGTTTACCGCCATTATGCCCTATATGGAACGGTGGAGTAAGCGTTTCTTCTTTGCCTATTTCTCCGCTCTTCTGCTTTGCAGTGTTGCAAGCCTTGCCGATATAATCACCTTTTGGTATCATAGTGTTGAAGCGTTGCAAATAGCGTTTGCATTCGTTGAAACGCTTTTGCTGTCGCTTCCGTTCCCGATGCTGACGGCGTATATATTACACTGCACTGAAAAGGACGTAAGAACAAGCAAATTGTTTCGGATTGTTGCGGCGATATGGGGCGTATTTATCATTCTGCTTGCAAGCACATTCGTTTCGGATTTTCTGTATTATATGGGACCTGACAAGAACTTTCACAGGGGCACATATTTCCCGATTTTGATACTGCCGCTGATTCTCATTTGCGTTTTGAATTTTGCCGCAGTAATCCGCTCACGCAAAAAACTGTCGCGCAAGTATTTTATCAGTTTTCTCATTTCTGTTCTGCTTGCAACAGCCACGTTAATTATGCACACCTTCACTGACGCTACGCCGCTTGTTGATATAAGCATCGTACTTTCTGCAATTTCAATGTTTGGTCTGATACTGTCAGAACAGATAGAGGACCGTGTTAGTCAGCAGCAGGAAATTGCCCAGCAGAAAGCGGCTATCAATGTGCTGCAGATGAGACCGCATTTCATATATAATACAATGATGAGCATTTACTATCTGATTGCGCAGGATACTGACAAGGCGCAGCAAATTACTCTTGATTTTTCAACATATCTGCGAAAGAATTTTACGGCGCTGGCGAAGGAGGAAACCGTGCCGTTTACAGAGGAGCTTGAGCACACCCGTGCGTATCTGGCAGTTGAGCAAACTCGTTTTGAGGACAACTTATTTGTGGAGTTTGACGCGCCGCACACACGCTTCAGAATTCCGCCGCTTACGCTGCAGCCGATTGTGGAAAACGCAATCAAGCACGGACTTGACCCCGAGCTCAGCCCACTGCACATTACAATTAAAACGCGCCAAACCGAAAACGGCAGCGAGATAACCGTAGAGGACACGGGCCCCGGCTTTGGCGAAAACGATAACAACGAGCCGCACGTTGCGCTTGCTAATATCAAAGAGCGACTTGAAATAATGTGCGACGGCACGCTGAATATCGAGTCCTCCGAAAACGGCACGACTATTACAATTTTCGTTCCGCTCAAAAAGTGACAACAGGCAAGCCACGCTTGCCTGTTATTTAATCTCTGTTTATTTGCAAAATTTCCCTGCTCTGCACCTGCAAAATTTGCATTTCAGGCGTTCAGTTTTTTTCGGACGGGGTATTCTTTGCGTATTACCGTTCCGGCTCTATCTCATTACTTTGCTTGTTTCTGTTCGCATGCTTTTTAGCAACAGCTTTCTTCCGCTTTTTGAGTTCATATTTCCGAACAGCGTTTTCATCAATGTCATTTCCGAGCAGATAATCAGTTTCATTTCTGCTGTCAAGCATAGTCAGCGGGTCATATTTAAGGTTGGGGTCAGCCTCAATTTTACGCCTAACCTCATCCTCTTTTTGAGGCCTTATGCGTAACCGTTCAGAACCGAATTGTCCCGCATCAAATCGCTCTGCCTGTTCCTCGTATTCAGCATATTGCTTTAATACTTCGTCAAGCTCAGCTTGGTATTTCTGCTCCTGCTGTTCTAATCGTTTGAGCGTGGTTTCTAACTTGGATATTTCCTTTTGAACGGAGGATATCTCCTTGTCATCAATACACTCTAATGAAGCAAGTAACCTTGCCTTTTCGGATTTGAGTTCCTCAATTTCTTCGGTAAGCTCGGCTATCCTACGGGATAAATCACGGTGCTTGGTAAGCTGTAATTTTGGCGTTTCCTTCTTCTCATCAAGCAAAGTGTTCCGTTGTTCCGTTTTGTCAGTTATTGTATTAACAATACCCTTGTATTGTTCCAATGCTGGCTTTGCAGATTTGAAGTAGTCTGTAATCTTGCGTTTGCCTATGTGAATATCAAGAATACGGTAACTGAATAACAGTACGGATTGACGAAGCGTTTCCATTGCTTCCGCAAGAGCAGGAAGGGTATCTTTAACCGCTTGAGAAATTCTCTTAACGGTTGCTTTGAGTTCACGAAGGAGGGCATTGTCCGCCTTAATCTGACGGTTAATTTCACAGCGGTCAGAAATGTATCCGGCTTTTTCTATAGTCCTTGCCGTAATACCTTCGTGTATAGTTGGCTGTTCATCAAGCCCTCTTTCTTTATGACTGCGGTGGTCAATATGTGCTTCTGCACAAACTCTGTCAAGGTGCTTGTTGGTAATAACCGCCCATTGCTCACGCCATTTTTGTAATTGTTCTTCACTGTTCCATCGGGTAGTAATGGGATTCTGCCGCCCGTACCTTGTGCTTTTAGGATACTTGGAAGTTCGTGTGTAACCGAATATCTCTGCTTCACTCGGCGTCATATATACCTTCTTTCCGTCAACAGAATAGGGATATTGCTTCTCCCATCCGTTCTCTTTTGCTAAAAGAAATTCGGTTGCGGTGAAGCCTTTTTCTTCTCCGTTTCTTTTGCAAAGATATTCCTTTTCTGTCTTGTGCTGCCACCTGCCTTTGCTGTCAAGAGGTCTGACTGTGAGTAAAATATGGGCGTGAGGATTGTGTCCGTCCGTGTTATGAATAGCAACATCAGCACACATTCCGTCACTTACAAAATTCCTTTCAATGTATTCGGTTAGCAAGTTTATCCACCCGTTTTTATCAAACTCAACGGGTAATGCAACAACTAATTCACGAGCAAGACGGCTGTCCTTTGTCTTTTCAGCAGCCTCAACAGCGTTCCACAATTTGCTTCTGTCTGCCCATTCCGAAGGTGCATTATCGGGCAGAAATACTTGCTCCCATACTAATCCTTTCTTCCGAGTATAGTCATGAAGAACGCCGTCATAGTCGTTCATTATCCTTGAACAGCTCATATATGCTGACGCAGCAACGGCGCTTCTGCCGATACTTCGGGTAATCATTTTTGCTTCTAAAAGGTATATTGCCATAGTAAAAATATTCCTTTCTTCATAATATACTTTGCCTTTTAAGCCTCGCAGAGCGCACGTCTGCCAAGGGCAGTACACCACCTGCGTTGCAGGTGGTGAGTAAGTGCGCCCTTAGGGACTTATGTTTAACTCCGCCCAAATAGCAGAATCCTTTTCGGATTAATTTGCACCATACTTTGTTATCGGATTTGACAGGCGACAGCCTGCCTGCATCCTCTGCCTCGTATTGCACAAATTCTTCACGAAAATTTATCCCACTCTTTGAACGGAGCTAAACATAAATGAAGCGTCTCGGTTACCCGAAACGCTGCCTTAAATACTCCTGTAATTCCTCAAGCGACATATCCTTTGCTGTCGGAAATACTTTCTCTAATATCGCACCCTCTTGTATCAGTCGTCTTGTGCGAGCCTTGCGTTCTTTCGCTCTGTCTCTCGTCTCGGCTTCTTCCAAGCGGTGCTTTGCCTGTAATAATTTCTGTTCTATCTCTGTCATAATTCCTCCAAATAAAAATGATAACGGCGGCTTGCTTTCACAAGTCGCCGTTTGTTTCGTGCCGTTATGGCTCAATATTTTCTTTGTCGTTTTCTTTTTGTGCCACAGTGGCATCGTTAGAATTTTCTAACAAACGCTTTTGTCGCATTTTTTCCTCATAACGCTCTTTGCGTCTGACTGCCGCAGTTTCTTCTTTGCAAGCAGTACAGCAATACTTAACATCGCTTCTCGTTGTAATGAAGGTTGTACCGCAGTTAGCACAAACACATTCACGACTTCGCTTTTGTGCTGCCTCTTGACGATAGAATTTTGAACGGCAGTTCGGTCCGCAAAACATAGCATACGAGTGCTTTGCTTCAAACTGCTTACCGCAGGTCTTGCATTCAATCAAATGCTTGTCGCCAATATGCCATTCGCCCGCCTTCATTTTTTGATAACGTTCACGGCTTTTAATGCGATGCCTTTTTAATTGCGCCTGCTTTTTGATTTCCTCCGGCGTTAATTCCGGCGGTGGTAACTCTACCTTGCCGATAAAATTAAGATAGATTTCAATTTCAACCGTTCTGTCTCCGTCAATCTTTTCGGGACCGTGAACGAGAATTTTGTCAACGAATTCGTTAATCATCGGCGTTGTGAGCTCTGTAAAGTCGGTGTATTTCTTTGCCAGCTTCATAAACTGCTCGGCACGTGCAGTGTCTTCGTTGAACGAGGACAACTGACATTCTGTTTCTGCAACGATGCTTTGCAATTCCTTTTGTTCGGTTTCATACTCCGCAAGCAAGCTGTCAAAGCGTTCTTCGGATAACTTATCCATAGCGTAAGATTCATAGAGTTTCTTAATTACGCTGTCAAGCTCGTAAATTCTCTTTTGACTTTTGTTCAATTTTCGCTTGGCTTCCTTTGCCGCTTCTTTCTGCCTGAGTTGCGATTCGGAGCGTATCCTCTCAAGGAACTCCTCTTTGTTTTCAATAGCATAAGTGCTGGCATAACGGATAGTTTCAAGCACGATTTCTCTGATAGCTTTGGTGGATGTGTAATGTCCGAAACACGATTTAAGCTTCTTTTGTTTACCAAGCGTGTAGGTTGAACAATCATAAAAGTCAGCAGGGTAACTGCCTTTTTCGGGATTACCTCTTGTGCGATGATTAAACATCTTTGCACCACAGTCGGCGCAATATATAAGTCCCGTCAACGGATTCGCCTCACCGACAGTATCGGCACGCTTTCTTGTTTTTCGTAATCGTTGAGCAAGCTCCCAAGTTTCACGGTCAACAATTGCCTCATGCGTGTTTTCAAATATCAACCAATTCTCTTTTGGGTTAGCAACGGAGCGTTTATCCTTGTAGGATTCTTTCCTTGTTCGGAAATTAACTGTATCGCCACAGTATTCCTGCTTTGCCAGCATTTGCCTGATTGTACCGTCGTTCCAAGCATAAGGATGTGTAATATCCGCTTTGTTTTTCCAAAGTCCTGTTCCTTGTTTAGCAAAATATACAGCAGGTGTATCAATTCTTTCGTTGTAAAGAATGGCGGCAATTTCATTAGGAGTTTTTCCCTCTATTGTCAGTCGGAAAATTTTCCTGACTACCTCTGCGGGTTCCTCGTCAACAAGCCAATGG
>CALCYI010000063.1 GCA_937907605.1 uncultured Clostridia bacterium
AAGCGTTTTTATTCCCCCAGTAGAACTGGGGGTTTATTCTGTGCTGAAGACCAATTAAAACAGATTTACAGTTTACCGTACATCTGTTTAATATCATTTTAGGAACTCATACTCAAAAAGTTTATCAACTATGTTGTTAAGATAATAGCTTTTTATCATGCCTTTCATGTCTTTTATAAGGTTGTTTAAATCGCCATATTTTGTCACCATATTTGGTGTGCCGTCTTTTTTTACGCCTTGCTGAATCTTTATATTTATTTCCTCATCAATCTGGTATAGTCCGTATGTGTATTTTGGATTATACTCATCAGTTTCTTTAGTTTTTTCAAGTATATTATTCCATTTATCAAACAGTTGCATTTCTTCCTCAGATAATTTATAGCCTTCGGAAATAAATTCTTCAAGTTTTTCTCGTGCAAGAGTTGTTTTGCCATCCAAATTGTCAAAGCAGATTTCATTCTTATAGAAAAAACGATTATCTTTACTGTTAAGAGAGCGTAAATGGGCATAGTGAGTTAATCCAGTCCAAATAAGAGTCTGACACAGGAACTTATTTAATATACCTTTTTTTACGTCAGCGTTAAACTGTTCGGCTTTGTCACCAGATTTCATAATCATAGACATAGTCTTCCAGTCATTGTAGTTGTCTGTATATCGCGAACTTGCAAACAGCGGTAATTTTTGGACGAAGTTATCTTTCCTAAGATAAAATCCATGTGCATTATACATTCCACCTATAGTAAAACGAGAGGTTAACCTTGGATTATCAAATGTATTTCCTTCTGTTCTCAAATATCCCAAAATTGTTGGTCCTATTTTTCTCTCAACAGTAATTTGTTTTTCAGATTTCTGAGTTTCTTTGCCGTCCATGTCGCAAACAATTCCATCATTTTCGTCTGATATATCAGACCGTAAATCATAATATTTTTCACTTAGAGTTGAGAATACTTTTTTAACATTAATTTCACCTTGATAAACTAAATCCTTATTATCGTCAATGTCATATGCAGCAAGTTTAAATGAGTTTAAAGTTAAATCGTCCTCATTTGACCAAAGTATACAACTAATACAGGATCTCGTTTTTGCATGAAAATGAATTTTATTGAAAGCAAATCCAGATAGTACTTTTTTGTTGATTAAGTGTTGTGATTTCCAATACTTAATCGGGCTGAAAACAATATAGCTATCTGTTGGTTGTCTAAGAAACATTGAAAAGGCAGACCAAATAAATGCATTTGCAATATCATTAGTAGGCACCCCTTTTACTTCATCTTTCATTTGCGTCACAACAAAAGATTCTTTCCAATTTGTTGCTTCTTTTCCTTTGCCCATCTTTTGAAATTCAATACTGGTGGTTTCAATAAAAGGCGGATTTTCAAGCATAATAATTGTACATTTAGGGTTATCAATGTATTTTCGTACATTAGGATTATCAATAATATCTCTTGTCAAGGCGTTTGCTCCTGATAAGAAACCCTCCGTGTTTAAGTTTGGTAAATCTTCATAATTTGTCGGAACCGGTGGAATAATATATCTTACTCGCCCGTAATATCTGTCTTTTAATACAATCCACTCTTTTAATTCGTATGTACTTAATATTACATGAGAAAGAATATCTTCTCCTCCGTCATCAAGAAACATTTCCAAATTACCCGTACCTGCGCAACGGTCAATTATTACATAATCATTACCTTCAGGTACTCTTTTAATTGCCTGCATAACTAACTCAGTAGCTTTTTTTGCATATGACGGCGGTGTATAGAATGCTCCTAATTTTTTCTGTGTCATTGGATCATTAAGCATATCCATTATATACTTAAAATCTGTTTCTTGCCCCAACCACGGATTGATAAAAGCTTCCAGTGTACCCTCAGGATTTCTCAGTTCTTCAAAAAACTTTTTCTTTTCCGGTTTTTGTTTATACTCGTTCGCATTATCATAATAAAAATTTGCCCAACCATACACATTGTGCACATTGATATCTACCTTTACGTTTTGCGGGGCTTCTTGAACAAAAGAAAGAACATCTTGCATTCCTCTGAGAGGGCTTGACATATCAAAAGTAATAACCTTTGTTTTGGAGCCTGCAGAAAAACCAGGTATACCGTCTGAAGCTTTTATATTTGCATATTTTGGTATATTGTTAACTATATGCATATAGTTTTTAGTCTCATAAATATAGCATTTCTGTTCTTCCTGACCAACAAGACAAATCTTTGCAGGTACGGGAATACCATCTCTGTTAAACCTTGTTAAATATATTAATGCTTGGCTAAGAGCTTTTGATTCGCCATAACTACGGACATTAGATTTATGCTCAAATATTATTCCGCGTGTATAACCGTCCGTGCTTCTATCAACGGCAATACCATCTAAATCATCGCCAAAAAGAATTCTGTAAAATTCGCCCTGCCATGTTTTTTCATCCGATTCTATAGCTTTTGTAATAATAGCCATGCTCTTACTCCTTAATAAAATAAAAACGCACAACCGAAGTTGTGCGTAAAAACACATAACTCCGTTTAGGTGCGAATCTAATTTAATAACAGTACTATAAAGCACGTATTATTAGGAGTATGCATTTTTATCAATTTGATAAAAATAGCGTACCCATAGTACTGAATAATATTAAATTAGATTCGCAGTTTTATTCTATCAAATTAGTAAAGAATAGTCAACATAAACAGTATTGTACACTAAGAGAGATATCCCAAAAAAATATATAAAAAAGACATTGAGCCTTTTCCGTTTAAATAAAAAACGGATGACACTCGGTCATCCGTTATAAAATTACGGTGCATTAATTATCCATTCGTGCTCTTTGTCGTTAATACGCGTTTTGTCCCACGGGTCGCCTTCAAGGTGGCGGATAAGCCATACGTAGTACATCTCGTAGCACGGGGCGGTTACCTGCTGGTGCGCGTTGCCGCCGCGGATGCAAAGACAGTCGCCATGCTCCGTCTTATACGGAGTGTCGCCCTCAAAGCCCGCTCCGAAGCCCTGCGACGGGTTGAACTGATAATAATACAGCTCGGGCTGCGGGTGGTGATGCGGCGGATAGGACGACCATCTGCCCGGCTGATTGAACACCTCGCCCATTACCATATTGGAGTACGGCGCATTGTCGAGGTCGAACATAGTGGAAACGATACGGTAGCCCGTGCCTTCCCACTGTCCTTTGCCGAAATGCTGATAAAGGCAGTTATCGGGATTATAAAACTGCGGCTCCCATACCCTTTCGTTATCGGTCATCTGAACGAGCACCTCGCTCTCGTCAAGCGCGGTAACCGTTGCTTTTGTGCCGTGTGAAAAATGCACGGCGTAGGGCGTTTTCTGAAACGGGCTCTCCCTCTCGCAGTCCTTGTTAATTATATCGCCTACGGTAAAATTCACCCTGCCCGAAAGAAGAAGTATCGCGGTTTCGTTCTCCTTTTCGTCAAAGGAGAGAACCTCGCCCTGCTTCATTTTCTTAACATAAATATCCATAAGCATATCGGAATTTACGCCGTTCATTTCGCAAAGAATTTTTTTACCGTTTTCGTCGTATTCGGGTTTATAAAGCATATTGTTCTCCTGTAATTTACAATCCCTCAGTCGCTTACGCGACAGCTCCCTTTACACAAGGGAGCCTAATAGGATTATTCTATCGGTCTGAGATTTTTAAGGCTTACGTCCATAATTGGCGCGCTGTGGGTAAGCGCTCCGCAGGAAACGAAATCAACGCCGATTTCGGCGATTTCCCGAAGTCGCTCCTTAGTCACGTTACCGCTGCACTCGGTTTCAGCCCTGCCGTCAATATATTCGACTGCTTTCCTCATAGTTTCATTATCCATATTGTCGAGCATAATTATATCTGCGCCGGCTTCAACGGCTTCCTTTACCTGCTCGAGAGTTTCGGTTTCTATTTCAATTTTTCTCACAAACGGCGCATACGCCTTTGCAAGCTCGATAGCCTTTTTAACGGAGCCCGCCGCTCCGATATGATTATCCTTAAGCAGTACGCCGTCGGAAAGATTGTAGCGGTGGTTAGTGCCTCCGCCGACCTTAACGGCGTGCTTTTCAAACGGGCGCATATTAGGGGTGGTCTTTCTCGTATCAAGAAGCACGGTTTTATAGCCCTTAAGCTCGTCGGCATACTCCCTCGTCATAGTTGCGATACCGCTCATTCTCTGAAGGTAATTAAGCGCGGTTCTCTCGCCTGAAAGGATGCACTTTATCTCGCCGTAAATAACGCCGATTACCTGTCCCTTTTCAACGTAGTCGCCGTCCCTGAACTGAGTTTCAAAACGGCTTGTATCGTCAAGGAGCTTAAAGGTCCTTTCAAAAACGTCAAGTCCGCAGATAACACCGCACTGCTTACAGATAAGGTCGGCTCTGCCCTGCTTATCCTCGGGCATTACCGCGTTTGCGGATACGTCCTCGTAGGTGATATCCTCCCTGAGAGTGTTGAGAATATAACGGTCAACGTTAAGCTTCATCGTTACACCATTTAGCATAAAAATCCTCATCCTTTCTCTTGATTTCGTTCATAATAAGCTCTCTGAATTCCTTTTGAATTTCCTGCTTGGGCGGATATGAATTAAGGTCAACGGACGGAATATCGTCGCTCTTTTCACTCTTATCCCTCGCTATGTAATCAGCCGCGCGCTTTGCAAACACGAGGCTCTCCAGCAGAGAATTTGACGCAAGACGGTTCTTGCCGTGAACGCCGCTGCATGCGGTTTCGCCTACTGCAAAGAGGTGCTTCATTGAGGTAAGTCCGTTAATATCAGCCTTAACGCCGCCCATCATATAGTGCTGAGCGGGGGTTACGGGAACTCTGTCCTTGGTGATATCGTAGCCCTCCTCCATACATTCCTCAAAAATGTTCGGGAAGCGCTCATGAGCCTCCTCGCTCGTCATATTCGGAAGGGTTAAATATACGTGGTCGGTTCCGAACTTTTTCATTTCCTTAACTATCGCGTCGGTAACTACGTCCCTCGGCTGAAGCTCGTCGGTAAAGCGCTCGCCGTTTTCGTTAAGGAGAATCGCGCCCTCGCCCCTCACACTCTCGCTGATGAGGAAACGCCTGCCCTCCTTCTTGGAATAAAGGGTGGTCGGGTGAATCTGGATATAGTTCATATCCTGAAGCTCAATACCGTGCTTGAGCGAAAGCGCAAAGGCATCGCCCGTGATATGCGAGAAGTTGGTGGAATTCTTAAATAGTCCGCCGATACCGCCCGTCGCGAGCACTATATCGTGGGCGATAATCGCGCCCATTTCGCCGAATTCGTCCTCGCATACGATACCGAAGCACTCGTTATCGCGCTCGATTAAATCAATCATAGTGGTCTGTGTAACGAAGGTAATGTTCTTCCTGCTCATCGCTATCTGGAGCAGAGCGTCGGTAATCTCCTTGCCCGTTTCGTCCTTATGATGAAGAATACGGTTCTGTGAATGAGCGCCCTCGCGCGTATAGTCGTAATTACCCTCTCCGTCGACGTCGAACTTTACGCCGAGGTCGATAAGCGTAAGGATAACCTCGGGCGAGGACTCAATCATAACCCTTACTGCCTGCGGGTCGTTCTCATAATGTCCCGCCTTCATAGTATCCTCAAAATAACTGCCGAAATCCTCGATATTCTTTAATACGCATACTCCGCCCTGTGCGAGATAGGAGTCACATTCCTTCAAATCCTCTTTGGTAATAACAAGAACGTCCATATCTGAGGGCAGGCAAAGCGCGGTAAACACGCCCGCAACGCCCGAGCCGATAATAACAGTATCGGTTTTAATAAATTCCTCTTTTTTCATTTTTCCTTACCCGTGTTTAAAATTGAAAAATAAAACTATATTTATATAAATATATAATATATTTTTGGGATTGTCAATATTGCTTAATGCCAAGCGGTGTGATATAATAGGCTTACAGCTAACGGAATCGGGTTAGAATCCCGGGCAACAGCCATTACCGTATCTGACGAAGGCGGAAAGAATACCATTGGGCAACCGAGAAGGTTTTCCGCCGCGCATATGCTATATCACAAGCCGGGAGACGAGCTGTAAATAATTTTTAATTCTTGGGCAAACGAAGGATTGAAAATATGCAATAAGCCATTAATGGCTTTATTTGCGTGTAATTCTCCTTCTCTGCTCGGCAGAGATTTTTTATTTGGGAGGTATACTATGAAAAAACTTCTGTCACTATTTATGGCGCTTGTAATGCTGATGTCCGTGCTCGGCGCAGGCAGCTCAGTATACGCCGCAAATTCGAAAACCGTTGACGCTCAGATTAAGGGCGCGGCAAACTACCTGCTCGAAAACGTGAGCGACTTCACGGTTGAAAGCTCCGCGGATTTCCTTATGATTATCCGCTCGGGCGTGAACGTAAGCAAGTACAAGAATGGTTACGTAAACAGCGTTAAAAGCACTCTTCAGGCAAATTCGGGCAAACTGGCTTTCACAAGCACAAGCTGGGAGGAAGTAAACGGGAACTGGGTTTCCACAACAACAACGGTAGAGGATTTCTGTTTAACAGCCTCGGCAATACTCTGCCTCAAGGCGCTCGGCTACAATCCCGCAAGCTTTTACGGCTATAACCTGAATACTTATTTTGCGGGAATGGATTTTACCGCGTCAAATTCAAACCCGTATCAGTACAGATTTGCAATCGAGGTAGCGGACAGCACGCTTGCAAAGAAGATAATTAACTCATATATCAGCAGTTATTACGTTATGGGCAGCGGTATGAACTACTGGGGCTATAGCTGCGACAACACGTCTAACTTCGTAACCGCAATCGCGCCGTATAAGAACGATTATAAAAAATACGTTGACGACGCTAAGAAAGTAATACAGAGCTTTACAAAATCTAACGGCGCATACTGCGACGAGGTATACTCCACGGAGGTTAACGCCGACTCCACGGCAACGGCACTTATGGCTTACGCTTCGCTCGGCGAGCTCTCCATGGCGGAAAAATACTACAACTGGCTTGTAAACGGGTTCTCGGGAAGCAAAACGGGCGTGTTCACGGCATATGGCTCCGATAACGCATACGCAACCAAGGACGCCCTCTTAGCCCTTGAGTGCTACAAGACCGCACTTGACAAAAATGCGGCTGAAATCGCGAAGCAGACCGCAGCCTTTAAGAAGCAGAAAACGAGCCTCACAAAGCTCACCGCGGGCAGAAAGAGAATGAGGGTTGTATACAAAAAGCTTTCAACGGCTTCAGGCTACGAGGTTATGTACTCCACCTCAAAGAAGTTCACTAAAAAAACCACCAAAACCGTAAACGTTGGCTATACTAAAGCGGGCACCTACACCTTTAAGGGACTTAAGGCAAAGAAAAAATACTACTTCAAGGTCAGGGCATATAAGGTTATCGGCGGAAAGAAGGTTTACACCTCCTGGAGCGCCGTTAAATCAAAGAAAACAAAATAACACAAAATCGGGACAGTGACGGGGTACCCGTCATAAAGAAGTTTTGCAGGCTGAAAGGGAAATTCTCTTCTTTCGGTCTGTTTTCTTTTTCGGGATTTGGCATTACAAATCCTGTGCTCGCTACAATCTGTGACATATTTCTTGACTATATAATTATAAAATGCTAAAATAAGGCTGCGAAACTAATTGAATAATTCTTTCTGTCGGAGGAATAATAGCGTGTGCTTTTTTATTTCGATAAAAATGCATGCTCTTATTTGGCATATAGTTACACGCTTGTGTTCCGATATTGTTCAATTAGTTTCGCAGCTATGAGTTATGCGTTTTTGGCGCAGCCTCATGGCTGCGCATTTTTTATTTGCTAATAATATGAGAGGTGGATATCATGAAAAACCAAACTTCTGACACAAACAAAAAGAGCAGCATTATCAAGAAGATAATCATTATTGTTTTGGCAATTCTGTTGATGATAGGTATTGCGTTTATAGTTGCAAATATTGTACATAGAACAAGCAGTACGCCTGTCAGCGCTAAAATCGAAAATGGTTTATCTGCGTATGAGCTTGCAAAACAAACAGGCTATGACGGTACTCTGGAAGAATGGCTGAATTCCCTTAACGGAAAATCGGCTTATGAAATTGCTGTTGATAACGGTTACAGCGGAACGGAAAAGAAATGGGCAGACTCTCTTTCCGCAAAGAAAAACAAAGAAGGCGCAACTATCAAAGATGCCAATTTTAATTCTAACGGTGAACTGATTATCGTTCTTTCCGACGGAACGGATATAAATGTCGGTAAGGTTGCAGGAACAGACGGAAAGAACGGCGTTAACGGTAAAAATGGTACCGATGGTAAAAATGGTGTCGATGGAAAAGACGGTGTTAACGGCAAGAACGGTACTAACGGTAAAGACGGTAAGAATGGTACAAACGGACGTAACGGAACAGACGGCGTAAACGGAACCAACGGTTCAGACGGCGTTGGTGTAACTTCTGCGAGCGTTAACAGCGACGGTGAATTAGTTATTGTCCTTTCTGACGGTACTTCTTACAACCTTGATAAAGTAGTCGGAACAAACGGTATTGACGGCGTAAGCGTTACTAATTCCACGATTAACTCTAACGGCGAGTTAGTATTAACATATTCAAACGGTCAGAGCGCAAATTTAGGTGTCGTAGTCGGACGTAACGGAACTGACGGTACAAACGGCAGAGACGGCGTTAACGGACAGGATGGTCAAAGCGGAACTGACGGTATTAGCATTTCCTCTTCTGTTATCAATTCCAACGGTGAGCTTGTGCTTACTTATTCTGACGGTAATTCTGCCAATCTCGGTGTTGTTGTAGGACAAAACGGCGCTGACGGTGAGGATGGTACTAATGGACAAAATGGCGCTGACGGAATCGGCGTTACAAATGCAGAAATCAATACTGACGGGGAATTGGTATTAACATATTCAAACGGTCAGCGGTCAAATCTCGGCGTTGTGATAGGCAGAGACGGCACTAACGGTCGTGACGGTGTAGACGGTCAGGACGGAATAAACGGCGCTGACGGTATCAGCGTAACTAAATCGGAAATAAATGCGAATGGTGAATTGGTTCTTACATATTCTAACAACCTTGTTGACAACCTCGGTGTTGTAGTAGGCAGAGACGGTACTAACGGTACAGACGGCGTTGACGGACAGAACGGTACTGACGGCGTAGGCATTCAGACAATTAACATATCTACTGATGGCAAACTTCAAATTACTCTTACTAACGGTACAGATTTAGACCTCGGAAACATCAAGGGCGCTGACGGTCAGAACGGAACCAACGGCAGAGACGGCGTTGACGGACAAGACGGTCAGGACGGACGTGACGGACAAGACGGCAGAGGCGTTAGCGGCACCTCAATAAACAGTAGCGGCGAATTAGTAATTGAATATTCTGACGGTACAACAACTAACCTCGGTGTCATAAAAGGTGCTGACGGACAAGATGGCGCAAACGGACAAGATGGTCAAGACGGTCAGAATGGTGCCGACGGTGTTGGCGTGAGCAATACAGAAATCAACGCTGAAGGCAATTTGATAATTACTTATTCCGACGGAACATCATCCAATCTTGGAAAAGTTGTAGGACGTGACGGAATTGACGGTCAAGACGGTCGTGACGGTGTGGATGGTCAGAATGGTACAAACGGAACTAACGGTCGTGATGGCGTTGATGGACAAGATGGTATCGGTATTACTGATGTACAGATTAATCAAAATGGTGAACTTGTGCTGACATTCTCCGACAACCAGACTATCAACCTTGGAAGCATTAAAGGCGAGAAAGGCGACAAGGGTGACAAAGGTGATAAAGGTGATAAAGGTGATAAAGGTAATGATGGTGTCAACGGCACTAATGGAAATAACGGTCGTGACGGAACAGACGGACAAGACGGACAGGACGGTGTTGATGGCGTAGGTATAGCGAATGTTACGATTGACAGTACAGGAGCATTAACGGTTGAACTGACTAACGGCACAACGCTTAATCTCGGTAATATTAAAGGCGAAAACGGCATCGGAATTACGGCGACAGCGATTAACGCTGATGGCGAGCTTGTATTCACTTACAGCGACGGCACTACTCAAAACCTCGGACTGATTGTCGGCAGAGACGGTACTAACGGCACAAATGGTACTGACGGACAGGATGGCGTTGGTATAAGAACTGTTACGCTTGCAACCAATGGCGAATTAATTATTACTCTTACAGATAACACCGTTATCAACCTTGGCAATATCAAAGGCGAAAAAGGTGATAAAGGTGACAAGGGTGATAAAGGCGACGACGGTGCCGACGGCAGAGGAATTGCTAATATGCAATTAGTCAATGGCGAGCTTATTGTTACATACACTGACGGTACTACTCAGAATCTCGGTACAATTTCCGACGGAACAAGTCAGGATGAATATAAACTTGTATTTACGTTTACGGGCGATAATACGGCAAGCGTAAAAATAAACGATAATTATAAGAATAATATTGAAAGCATTGTAATTCCTTCAACTTATCAGGGCAGAACGGTTACAAGCATTGAAGATAACGCTTTTAAAGATTGTGCTTATCTAAAATCGGTTACTATACCCGATACAATAACTACGATAGGCACTTATGCATTTAGCGGATGTTCTAAATTAAATGGGATTGTGTTACCGAATTCAGTAACAACACTTGGAACTTTTGCGTTCAGCGGTTGTTCAAGCCTTAATAGCATTATTCTTTCAAACAAAATACAAAGACTTGAAGATAGAACTTTTTCAGGTTGTACATCTATTCATTTAATAACAATACCTGCTTCTGTAAATTACATTGACCACTGGGCGTTCAACGGATGTTGCGATACCCTTACAAGTATTGTTTTTGAAAAAACAACAGGTTGGTCAAGATGCAAATATCAAAACAGCAGTACATGGCTATCTATTAACTCGGATTCGTTGTCTAATCCTCAAACAGCGGCAAGCCTATTTTTTGAAGAGGCGAGCATATCACAGTATGTAACTTCAACACGGTATGCATATAATTGGAAAAATAACGGATAAAAAATCAGCCATTCAGTAAAAACTAAAGGGCTGAAAAGTTAAATGATATAGTAACACTAAAAATCTCTTTCTATGGCATAGACGGATTTACCGATGTGAATTTCAGCACCGCCGTTACCGAGGTCAACAACATCAATCGGGTAATCGGCAAGCTCATTAACAGACAATAGAAAGGCTTTGAGAACATCAACACCACATTCAAAAGGCTTGTTTCTCTCGGCAATTTCTTCCGCTGATAAAATTCTTTTAAACATACTCTTACTCCTTTCTTATGTATTGAAAAGAGATAATAACATTTCGGTTAAATGGAAAAAAGATTTTTCTCCCGTAATAATTGATGTTACACCTGAGATATTTAAAAATAATGTTTTCAATAATACTTTATATGAAGAGTATAATGAAAGCATAGCATCTATTCTCATTAACGAATTATTATAGTAAAAAGCAGCCTTCGGTTAATCCCGAAGGCTGTTGTTCATTATATTCAATTACAAACTTACTATTTTTTCGATTCCTGATACAGACTTTTTTGTTTTTCAAATGATTCATTTGTAATTTCAAGATTGAACCGAAATGCGATATTGTAGTTGTAACACCGTTCTGATACTTCTTTATTGGGGACGCCCGACCTCTGCCCCGTTATTTTTCCTTGATATAAAGCCTTCCGTGTTGTATAATGAGTATTAGCAAATATGAAAGGACGAAAACTGTAATGAATTTTACCGAGCTCCCCAACGGAATGGTTGACGGATTTGTAATACTCAAAAAATGCGAGGAGAAAAAGACGAGGAACGGCTCCTCATACCTTGACCTTGTCATCGCTGACAATGACGGCGAGATGAGCGCTAAGCTCTGGGACATCGGCGACACGGGCGTTTTTGAACAGGATATGATAGTAAAGGTGCGCGGAAACGTTGAGATGTACAACGGACGCGAGCAGTTCAGAATTGCAAACATCCGTCCCGTAAAGGACAGCGATAATTATAATCTTTCAGACCTCGTTCCCTCCTCCGAAATCGGCGGTGCTCAGCTTTACGATATGATATTTAATAGGGTTCAGCGTTTTCAGACGGCTGAGCTTAAGGCAATCGTTACTAAGATACTCTCGGACAACAGGGATAAACTCATAACCTACCCTGCTGCGCTCAGGCTTCATCACGCAATAGTCGGCGGACTTATGTACCACACAATGAGTATGCTGCGCATGGCTGAGGAAACCTGCAAGGTATATCAGAACATTAACCGCGAGCTGCTCTTCTCGGGAATTATACTGCACGACGTTGCAAAAACCTGGGAGCTTGAAACGGGTAAAACGGGGCTTGCAAAGGGCTACACCGCCGAGGGCGAGCTTATAGGTCATCTTGTAAAGGGCGCAATTTATGTCAGCGACGCGGCAAGGGAGCTCGGTATTGACGGCGATAACGAATACGTTACCCTGCTCCAGCATATGATAATTTCCCACCACGGCGTACCCGAGTTCGGCGCGGCGGTAAGACCGATGTTCCTTGAGGCAATTATACTTTCCGAGCTTGACAACCTCGACGCTACCATATACGAGGTTAATAACGCAACGGATAAGGTTGAGCCTCATAAGTTCACGGAAAGACAGTGGGCGCTCGACAACAGAAAGCTCTATAACCACGGGCTTGCGCCGACTAAGCACAGCGTTAATTTTATCAGCGAAGAGGAATAATTATGGGAATGACCAACGCGGTAGAGCAGACACAGTGGACCGAAATTTCAATAACCGTTAACGCAAAGAATATTGACCTTGCGGGCTCGGTTGCAAATATGGTAGTGCCTTACGGCATCTATATTGAGGACTACTCCGCGCTCGTTGAGGAAACGCTTGAGATAGCGCATATCGACCTTATTGAAGAGGAGCTGCTCAAAAAGGACAGAACCAAGGGCATTATCCATGTTTATATCAACCCCGAGGAGAATCCGCTTGAAGCGGTATCGTTCATAAGGGAAAGGCTCGAGGACTGCGGTATAGAATACGAAATTAAAATATCGGACTGCAGGGTTGAGGACTGGCAGAATAACTGGAAGCAGTATTTCAAGCCGATGCCGATAGGTGAAAAGCTGTTAATCCGTCCTCTGTGGGAAAACGACTTTGATTCGGACGGCAGGAAGGTGCTGAATATCGAGCCGGGGCTTGCGTTCGGTACGGGCTCCCACCCCACTACTAAGCTCTGTCTTGAAACGCTTGAGGGATACGTTAACGAAGGCTCGCGCGTGCTTGACATCGGCTGCGGAAGCGGCATACTCTCGATAGCCTCCATACTGCTCGGTGCCGAGAGCGCTTTCGGCGTGGACATTGACTCCCTCGCGGTAAAAACCGCAAAAGCAAACGCGAAGGAAAACGGCATCGGCGAGGAGCGCTTCACCGTCGTTCAGGGCGATTTGTCCGATAAGGTTAGCGGAAAATACGATATTATCGTTGCGAACATTGTCGCCGACATAATAATTAAGTTCAATTCCGAGGTCGGAAAATTCCTTAAGGGCAGCGGTACGTATATCACGGGCGGCATTATCGACTCAAGGGAAAACGACGTGCTCGCTTCATTTGAGGAAAACGGCTTTGAGGTTATCGAAAGACGTGAAAACAACGGCTGGCTTGTGTTTGTACTTAAAAAGAAATAAGCAAAAGCCCGACTCCGCTGAGTCGGGTTCTTTTTACAGGTACTGCCTTATATCGTTTGTTAAATCGAGCTCAATTTTAACGAGCCTTTCCGCGATATCCTTCGACTTTTCGTCTGCGCTTTTGTACTGATTGAGGTAACGGCTGAGCGACTTTACGCCCATATTGCAACCGTCGGTCATTAAATCCGCTATCGTAGAATCCGACGGGTCTGCCATCAGCATTGCCTCGGTTTTAATCCAGCCCATTCCCTTTACAACAGGGTTCGGGTTTTTGCCCTCGTCATTGTGTACGTCAAGAAGCTCCGAGAGCTCCGTGCTGAGCTTTTCATGCTCCTGACGGCAGCGCTGGAGCAGGGATTTAAAACGTTCGTCGCGCACCTCGTCAACAACCTCGTTAATTGAGGATATACCCATTTTTACGCCTGAGTCGCATTCGCGAAGGAGCTTTACGGTATCGCCGTCGCGACCGATATTTTCACTCATAATATTACCACCTTTCGCAATTAGTATTAACGTCACGCGGTAAAAAATTCAAATCTTTGAAAAATAATACTTGACCTCAAGCCGATTTTGTGTAATAATGATTAAGCACAAAAATCGAGGCGTGGCTCAGTTTGGTAGAGCGCTACGTTCGGGACGTAGAGGCCGCAGGTTCAAATCCTGTCGCCTCGACCAAGAAAAGAGCAGTGACCGCAAGGTTGCTGCTCTTTTCTTATTTAGGACAGGATTTGAAACGAACTCCAAATTTTTCGTGCAGCTTGCTGCTGGGAAAATTTGGGAGAACAGTCCGGTGGACTGTTCGATAGCTGAGAAGAAAATCCTGTAACCTTAATCTCAATGGCTTACTTGGGTTGCCATTAGTTGACTTGAGTTTGCCTGAATGTCAACCACTTGCCAACCGTTTTACAACCGATTTTTCTACTGTTGGTAGAAATTTTTTCAATGAATAAGTTATTGAGTTAGTATTGACTTTGCGGTATTATTTGATTAGACGGTGCCGCCAATAATTTTTGAGGTGAGTTTATGAATATTTATTTCAACGAAAATATTAAGCGTTTTCGTAAAGAAAGAGATTTAACGCAAGAAGCTCTTGCAGATTATCTCGGCGTATCTTTTCAGACAATCAGTAAATGGGAGCGAGGTGAAAGCTATCCCGACATCGCTTTTCTCCCTGTGATTGCAGAATTCTTTTCTGTTTCAACCGATACGCTGCTCGGTGTAGATAAGGCTAAAAATGAAGAGGAGATATCAAGAATCATTGAGGAGTTTGACAATCTCACAGACGAAAATTTAAAGCATGAAATAATTATTAAGGCAACGGAAAAATACCCAAACGATTTTAGAATTCAGCTTCGGTATATGGGAGATTTGGCGTTCAGGAACAACGGTAAAGACTTCAAGGAATGCCTACCGAAAATCAAAGCTATATATTCAAATATCCAAAATAATTGCAGGATTGATAGTATCCGCATTTGCTCAAAGAGATATTTAGCAGCTTATTACAGCACGC
>CALCYI010000064.1 GCA_937907605.1 uncultured Clostridia bacterium
CCTGCCTCGCTTTCTGCCGTTGGTGTACATTTCCATCAGAAATTGCTGAGAGTTATTATGTAAAGGGTAGTTTCTGCTACCTAATACAAATGACTGCGGCTCATTTGCGGTAAATGGAAAAGCAGTTGTGGAAAGGAGTATAAAAATACCAAAACTGTAAACAAATTAACTACACGAAAGGAGCCAATTATGGAACAATCACTCTATGAAAGAAACGGCGGAACATATACACAGTACGGCGATGTATTACTGCCTGATTTGTTGCTTCCTCAAACAAAAGAATATCATTACGGAAAATATGGTCGTATGAGACAAAGCTATTTGAAAAACCACCGTGTCAGCCTTTACTATTCTCTGCTGACTTCGGGAAAGCTTGCAAAGCACCTGTCCGAAATAGACGAGGAGTGCAAAGAAAAAATGGATACACTCGTTACTGCTATGGCAAAACAGGAGGGAGTAACCGAAACGCTTAAAGCTAATGACCCAATGGAATGGGTAAGGCGGATGAACAACATCCGTAACCGTGCCGAAGAGATTGTATTAAATGATATAATATATGTATAATGAATTAGCCCGTTGCAAGTTACTTAACCTGCAACGGGCTTTTTTGTTTATAGTGTTTTTTCAATATCCTGCTTTCCGTACATTACTCTGATTATCGAAACAGCTTTTTCATTTTCCTCAACAGTATAAAAAACAAGATAATTATCAACGGGAACAAAATGAATATCGTTTTTGTAAACTGTATAACGAAACGGCATATTATCAAGACTGTATATCATTTTTTCAAGTCTTGATAGCTGTGCTTCTGCGTTTTGCGGCGACATCAAGGATATTGCAATATATTCGTATATAGCACGCAAGTCTTTGTCCGCTTCAGAGGATATATTGACTAAATAACTCACAGATTATAATCCTTTCTGATATCAGCAAACGCCTGTTTAGCGGATTTGACGTTTCCGTTTTTAACTGCATCAATACCTTTTTGTAATTCTCGGTCAATTTCTTCTTCTGTCATATTGCTAAAATCCAAAACTCCGTTTGCCGGAAGCTTAACATCAAAAGGTAGACCTCTTTGAATAACTATTTGCTTGTAAAACATATTAATGGCACTTGAAGAAGGAATACCAAGAGCCGACAAAATCTTTTCAGCTTGTTCTTTTAAATCAGGTTCAATTCTCACATAAAGATTAGATGTTTTAGCCATATACAAAACTCCTTTCATAGTATCTACAATTATTATATACCATTGTGCGCGCAAAAGCAATACATTGTTGAAAATATTTCTAAGAAAGTTTTGGCAAAATTAATCTTTATTTCTGTTTTTCTCTCTGTTTTTGTAAACATTGTATTGATTCTTGCAGCGAGGAGAGCAGAACACAGCACTCGGACGGCTGGCAATAAAGGGCTTGGTGCATTTTTTGCATATCCTTAACGGATTTTGCTCGTCTGTTAGCATAAAGGATAACATCATTTGTATGCCGAGAAGCAGAGAGTGAAAATCCCATACCAAAGTGGGCTTATCAAGAAGCATAATGCGATATGTTGGTGCGTTACCGCCGAAGGAAGCAATACTCTGTTGAAGCAGTCGCTTTGTATCATCCTCCAATATGTCCTTATCGTTGTAATAGAAATGAACTGTGCTGACATTGAAGGCTAAATCCGTGAATTGCTGCTTTAACCAATCATAGCTTTCTGCATATTCACGCTGAAAGCTCATATTTACAGCCATCGGTCTGTCGCTCATTGTTAGAGCAAGTGCTATCATATCTTTGTCATCGCTGATATTCCAAACAGATTCAATACCTTTTTTAACTATGTCTAAATCTTCAAACGGAAAGAACAGCTTAACATATTCCTCTGTTGACATTGTTTCTTCCTTGATAAAATGATTCTTTGGAAGATATACTGCCTCGTATTCCATAAAGGAAGGCGTTGTCGGTAATGCTGTCATTAAACCGAATAATCCGTATTTTTCAGCAAATGTCTTTATTTCCTCTTGTATTTCCTTATCCGGCGCTTTGCTCATACCAAGTCTGCCGATGTTCAAAGCTTCTAATACTAATTCCTCATATACCTTTAACGGATCATATATTATCGGTTTTGTATTAGGACAGGCAGTTAAATACAACTTGCCGTTTTCTGCTTTTTTCCATTCGTATTTGCTATATCTTACCCAAGTAGAATTTGAGTTTTCAAATTGATTTTTCATATACCTCACCTAACTGTAACCTAATGTCTGATAAATATATTACTATTATACTAACTGCCCTTGCTATCGTCAAGGGCTTTTTTAATTGCTTCCTCCGCAAAGTGCCGTTCCTCTATCGTAAGAGGAATACCGTCAACCTTTCGCTGAATAAGCACGGGCGATATTGCTTTGTGTATCTTTCTTATCGCTGTTGCTCTGACCTTGCGGATGTTTCTGTCTGTTTGTCCTCGTATTTCGCCTACAGCCTTTGTACTCTCTCCTTGTACAACATTCCGAAACAGAATTTCCTTGTGGTCTTCCGATAAACCTTTCAAAACATTAGAGATATATTCTGCCGTAACTAATTCGTGTATCTCATAGGGGCAGTAAAAGATAGCGTCAATAAAATCTCCCTTTTGTATTTGCTTTGAAAGAACGGTGCTTAACTGATACGGAAATACCTTGCCGTCCTTCGTAGCACCAAACTCAAGAGGTAAATCGTCTCCGCTTCTGCTGATTTCGTGATAACGCTCTTTTCGTTCACGGTTAGCGTCAAGCCTGTCCCACCAAGAGATAACGTTTTCAAAGTCCGATACGGTTCTTGCAGCGCTTTCCAAACGAGCAAGTGCTTCCCGTTCAAGCTCTCTTTTGAGCTTTTTCTTTTCGGGCGGTATATCAGTCTGCGGCTTCTTTTTCTGTTCATCAAGCTGAAGCTGTAAATCTAATTGCTCTTTATATTCATCAGCTAATGCCTGTTCAATTTGTTCTTGTTCTTCTGATTGTAGTATTTCATCATAATCCACCGCAGTTTCACCTCCCCAAAAAACAGATTTTTAATAGTTTTTCAAAAACAGTTCCGCTAACGGTGCCATATTTCTCCTATTAGTGAAGGGGTAATCTGTTTGTGTGTTATCAGATTACAAGTTTATCACTGAGAAAGGAGGAATGCACTATGAGAGAACTCACAAAGCGTGAAAAGCAGAAGATTCGCAAATTAGTTACTAACAGCTGTGCGAATTACTGCGAAGAGTACGGCTGCCTGCCGCTTGACTGTGATTGCTATATGTTCGGGATAGCATTTAACACCAGCAAGCTGTGCAGATATTTTGAAAATGCCGTATTACCGCTTGATGCGGAACTTTACGCTGTTTTCAATCGCTTGCCTACAAGAGCGTGCAAGCAATGCGGCAAGCGTTTTGCCGCCGCAGGAAAGCAGCTTTATTGTTCTGAACAATGTGCTTCTGAAGCAAGGCGGATACAAACCGCCAAGCGTGTCAGGAAGCACCGTGAAAAAGCAAAGATGTAACGCTTTTGTCCTTTGAAAGCCTTTATTCAAGCGGTTTTCAGAGGACTATTTTTATCCGTTAAGGTACTTTTATTAATTACTCATTTTAACAATTACTTTTAACGGAACTATATTATACAAAAACCAAATTAAAATTTCAATGGAGGAAACAAATTATGAAAGAAAACTACACCACCTTCCTCCGTCATATTGGCTCAACCACCTACAAGGTGAAGGTATATTTTAATGACGAAGGCAAGGAAACAATGGAGGACAAGATTTTACGAATGATTCGTAATGAGGTATTGGAAACTGATGGCGAATGTGGTATAATGGCATTACCGCAAATGAGCCGACAGTCTGAAAGGAGCGCCTGATATGGCAACAAAACAGACTGAAGAAAAAATTACGGCTTTATATGAGAGACTGTCCCGTGACGATGAGCTTACCGGCGACAGCAACTCCATCATTAATCAAAAGAAATACCTTGAAGGCTACGCAAAGCAGCAAGGGTACGGCAATCTCGTTCATTATACCGATGACGGCTATTCCGGCGGTAACTTTGACAGACCGGCTTGGAAAAGGCTGACGGCGGATATTGAAGACGGCAAGGTTGCTCATGTGCTTGTAAAGGATATGAGCAGAATCGGCAGAGATTATCTGCAAACCGGCTTTTATACCGAGGTAATGTTTAGACAGCATAACGTACACTTTGTTGCGATTGCAAACAATGTTGACAGCAACGACCAAAGCAGCAATGAATTTGCACCGTTTCTCAACATTATGAACGAATGGTATTTAAGGGATTTAAGCCGCAAGCAAAAGGCGGCGGTTCGTGTAAAGGGTGAATCAGGTAA
>CALCYI010000065.1 GCA_937907605.1 uncultured Clostridia bacterium
ACTATCGCAAGACGATGGCAGAGAAGGCGAATCAAATTCAATAGTGAATCAAAGAACATTACTCAGCGAATATGCTCGCAAAAATCATTTCAAAAATCTTCGTTTCTTCATTGACGACGGATATCGGGAACGACCTTCGACAGACCTGCTTTCAAAGAACTTGAAGGTTTAATTGAAAGCGGCGAGGTCGGAACAGTCATCGTTAAGGATATGAGCCGACTCGGCAGGAATTATTTACAGGTAGGCATCTACACTGACATTGTATTTCCGGACAACGATGTAAGGTTCATAGCAATCAATGATAATGTCGATTCATCCGTTCAAACAGAATTTGATATGACGCCTATCCGTAATTTCTGCAACGAGCTTTATGCAAGAGATACATCAAAAAAGATTAAGTCCACTTTCAAATTAAAAGGTGAAAGTGGAAAGCACCTCACAGTTGTAGCGCCTTACGGTTACAAAAAGAGTGAAAGCGACGGCGATGTGTGGGAGATTGATGAAGAAGCGGCAAAGGTAGTAAAGTATATTTTCAAGCTTTGTGTTTCGGGTATGGGTCCAAGTAAAATATCTGTGGTGTTAGGTAAAGAAAAGATACTGAAGCCAACTGCCTATTGGGCAAAGAAAGCAGGTAAGCCTTTACCTAACAAACCATATTCTTGGGGAAATAACACAGTTGCAAAAATTCTTGAACGACAAGAATACACAGGTTGCACTGTCAATAACAAAACGGTAGTAAAAAATTATCGTTCAAAAAAGCGTGTAAGAAATGATAAAGAAAACTTTCTTATCTTTGAGGATACGCAACCGCCTATTATTGATAAGGCGACATTCGACACCGTTCAGGAATTACGCAAGCATAAGCGCAGACCAACGCATACCGGAAGAATAAGTATCTTTTCCGGAAAGGTTTATTGTGCTGATTGCGGAGCAAAGCTGTATTTCAATACACTCGCAAACGATGAAAGACAAGACAATTACACTTGCTCAAATTACAGATACAATTCCGGTACCTGTACCTGTCATTATATCCGTCACGTTGTTCTGGAAAAAATAGTGTTCAAACACTTGCAGAATGTTCTTTCATATATTCAGCAGTTTGAAAATGTATTTGTAAAGAAAGAGATTGAAAAGGCAAATGCGGAACACTTTGCGGCTGTAATGAAAGCTAAGAAGGATATTGTAAATCTTCAAGCGAGATGCGACAACCTTGACGAACTTTTCAAAAGATTGTATGAGGATATGGTTTCTGAAAGAATCAGTAACGAACGCTTTGATATGCTTTCTGCAGACTATGAGGCAGAACAGAAATCCATCAAATCAGAAATCGCAAGATTGCAGGAATTGATAGACAAGGGCGAGCAAGAGCTATATGACCTTGACCTGTTTCTCAAAAATGTACGCAAGTACACAGACCCCGAAACCTTAACTGCTGAAATGGTAAATGAATTGATTGATAAAATAGTTGTCCATGCTCCCGACAAGAGCAGCGGACACAGACGGCAAAAGGTAGAAATATACTACAAAGCTGTCGGACTGATTGATATGCCTGATGATGACGAGCTTCGTGAGATATACAAAAACAAGAAGCAGGCACAATCAGCATAAATGAATAAAGGAAAAGCGGCACAGTCGCTAAACTGTACCGCCCTTCCTAAAACCTTCTTTATCGCAACCCTGCATATTTAGGGTGCCCCTTCTAAGCTTTCTTTTTTATTAATTCGCGTTATCGCTTTTGCTCCAGTCAGAAACTTCAAAACCGATTTTTATAAACGAATTATCCTTAGCATTAAGAACAACGTACGTGCAGCTTCCGTCTAATCCTTCGCGCTCGCTAAACAAAACAAAATAAACATCATTATATACTTCGCCGCTTTTCTCATCAACATATTCTTCAAGCGGTTCACAGCTAACTGTTAGGTAATAATCCGGCTCCATAATGGTTTTGCTATGAATGTATTCAAAGGCTATTGATATCTGTTCTTTATATTCAGGCGTTTCGATAATTACCTCTTTTGGATAAGTCTTTTCTGTATCTATATCAATCCTTGAGGCATATATAACAACAGTTTCGTCATCAGAATAGGAATATGAATTGAATGTGATTTTTGCGTTTTCGCCGCCCTCAAATTTGTACGTTCGGTTTCCGTTTTTATTATACATTTCGCAGTTGTTGTAACATACAAGAGCGATTGTTGAGTTTTCAAATTCTTTAAAGCTATCGGGTATCTCACAAGCAATAAGGTAGCCTGCATATTCATATACCTGAGTGTCAAAGGATAATTCTCTGTCAGATACAATTAGTTTATTTTCTGTATTGCTGAGATTTTTAATATCCTTTATGTACTTATCAATGTTGAGTTCAGGCTCATTGACCGTTATATTAACCTTGTCGCCAACGTTAAAGCTTGAAATATCAATACTATCATTTGCGATAAATCTCTGCGTTGAATAGTTATCAAGGGAAATTATCGATTCATCTTTTTCTGTTAGCTTAGTTACGATTATTCCTGTATAGCCTTCCTCAGCGTTACCTTCATTAACATCTGTTAACTCGGTTACTAAATCGGCAGTAGTTGTTGAATTTTCCGTTTTTTGTTCACAAGACGTAAAAGATAAGCAAATGGTAATAATAGTAAGTATTAATATAACTTTTGAAACAAGCGTTGAATGATTTGTCATATTATCAACCTCAAGCGTACCGGGGCAATTATAATAATTGCCCCGGTAATGTTTTTATCTGAACTTTTTACGTGCTACGTAAGAGGTGTGAAGGTCGTGGTGAGCCTTGTGTCCTCCGAAGCCGTCCGTATACCATTCCTCGTAAATCTTCTTGATAAGCGGCGATTCGTGGCTCATTCTGAGCTCCATACCCTTATCCTGATCATAGAGTGCCTTAGCCCTTACAGCCTTAAGGTCAACGGTATCGCGTACGTACTGAGGCTGAATTGGCTGACCGCCGCCGTTTACACAGCCGCCGGGACAACCCATAATCTCGATAAAGCCCCAGCCGTCAGGATTACCTGCGGCAAGCTTATCCATAACTTCCTTAGCAGCGCCCGCGCCTGATGCAACGCAAAGCTTGTAATCAGTTCCTCCAAGGTTAACGGTAGCTTCCTTGATTCTGTCGGTACCTCTTAAGGCTTCAAAGTCAACAGCCTCGGTTGCGCCGTTGAGCCATGCGTTAGCGGTACGGCAGGCAGCCTCCATAACGCCGCCCGTTGCGCCGAAGATTACCGCAGCGCCTGTATCGTCGCCGAGAGGTGAATCAAATTCCTCGTCGGGAAGGGAAGCGAAGTTAACACCGAGACGCTCGAGCATTCTTGCAGCCTCTCTTGTGGTGAGCGCTACGTCAACATCGGGATAACCCGAAGCATTCTGGTCGTCACGGGTAATTTCAAACTTTTTAGCTGTACACGGCATAATTGATACGCTGAAAATGTCCTTCGGGTCAATGCCCATCTTCTCTGCATAATAAGTTTTGATAACAGCGCCTGTCATCTGCTGAGGTGATTTACAGCTTGAAAGATGCTTTAATAAATCGGGATAATAGAACTCGCAGAATTTAACCCAACCCGGTGAACAGGAGGTAATCATCGGAAGAACGCCGCCGTTCTTGATTCTGTCAACGAGCTCGTTAGCCTCTTCAACGATTGTGAGGTCTGCTCCGAAGTCTGTATCAAATACCTTATCAAAGCCGATTCTTCTTAAGCCTGCAACAAGCTTGCCCTCAACGTTAGTACCAATCGGCATACCGAAGCATTCGCCGATGGTAGCCCTGATTGACGGCGCAGTTTGTACAACAACGTGCTTAGTCGGGTCTGCAATAGCATCCCATACCTTCTGAGTGTCGTCCTTTTCGGTGAGAGCGCCTGTCGGACATACTGCCGTACACTGACCGCAGGAGATACAAGGAGTATCGTTAAGCGACTTGTGGTAAGCCTGTCCGATTGAAGTATCAAAGCCTCTGTCGTTAGGACCGATTACGGATACATACTGTTCCTTACATACTGCTACGCAGCGTCTGCAAAGGATGCACTTGTTGTTATCGCGAACAAGGTGAGGAGTGCTTGTGTCAAGCTCGTACTTGGGCTTGTCGCCGCCGAAGCTTGTCTGGTCTACGCCGTAGTCGCGGCAGAGCTTCTGTAGCTCGCAGTTTGTAGAGCGCTTACAGGAAAGGCAGCTTTTATCGTGAACCGAGAGGATAAGCTCAAGTGTAGTTTTTCTTGCCTTCTGGATAGTCTCGGTATTGGTCTTAACCTCCATACCCTCGGATACGGGATATACGCAGGAGGTAACCTGACGGAAGCCTCTGCCCTCGTTTGCTTCAACGATACAGATACGGCATGCGCCGATTTCATTGATTTTCTTCATAAAGCACAGAGTAGGAATTTCAATTCCTATCTTGCGGGCAGCATCTAAGATAGTTGAGCCGGCAGGAACGCTTACATCTATGCCGTTAATTTTTAAATTAACCATATTTTCTTTCATCCTTCTGACTCCTTTCTTACTTTTTGCTGATTGCCTGGAACTTACAGTTATTCATACAAGCGCCGCACTTGATACACTTTGAAGGATCAATTCTGTATGAAGGAAGCTTGTGACCGGGAGCAACGTAAACAGTCTTTTCGATAGTGTTAACGGGGCAGTTTCTTGCGCATTTGCCGCAGCCGATACATTTTTCCTTGTCGATAACGTAAGTAAGGAGGTCTTTACATACGCCTGCAGGACATTTCTTGTCAACAACATGTGCTTCGTATTCATCTCTGAAGAACTTAAGCGTTGCAAGCACGGGGTTAGGAGCAGTTTGTCCTAAGCCGCAGGCAGAGTTTGACTTAATATAGTAGCAAAGCTCCTCAAGCTTGTCGAGGTCCTCAAGAGTACCGTTACCGCTTGTAATCTTGTCAAGCATTTCAAGAAGTCTCTTAGTACCTACGCGGCAGGGAGTACATTTACCGCAGGACTCGTCAACGGTAAAGTCAAGGAAGAATTTTGCAATATCAACCATACAGGTATCCTCGTCCATTACGATAAGTCCGCCTGAACCCATCATACAGCCGATTGCTGTAAGGTTGTCGTAATCAATTTCGGTATCAATAAGCTTTGCGGGAATACATCCGCCCGAAGGACCGCCCGTCTGTGCAGCCTTGAACTTCTTGCCGTTCGGGATACCGCCGCCGATGTCGTAAATGATTTCACGAAGGGTTGTACCCATAGGAACCTCAACAAGTCCCGTGTGCTTAATCTTACCGCCGAGAGCGAATACCTTAGTACCCTTTGAACGCTCAGTACCCATTGAAGCGAACCAGTCAGCGCCGTTAAGGATAATCTGAGGTACGTTTGCAAAGGTCTCAACGTTGTTTTCTACGGTCGGCTTGCCGAATAAGCCCTTAACGGCAGGGAACGGGGGACGCGGTTTGGGCTCGCCTCTATTACCCTCTATAGAATGCATAAGCGCAGTTTCCTCGCCGCATACGAACGCGCCTGCTCCAAGACGGATTTCAAGGTCAAAGTCAAAGCCTGAACCGAAGATATCTTTACCGAGGAGACCGTATTCTCTCGCCTGATTAATAGCAAGCTGGAGTCTTGCAACGGCGATGGGGTACTCTGCTCTAACGTAAACGAAGCCCTTTGTAGCACCGATAGCATAACCGCAGATAGCCATAGCCTCGATAATACAGTGCGGGTCGCCCTCGAGTACGCTTCTGTCCATGAATGCGCCGGGGTCGCCCTCGTCGGCGTTACATACTACGTATTTCTGGTCAGCCTTGTTCGGAGCGCAGAGAGACCATTTAAAGCCGGTCGGGAATCCGCCGCCGCCGCGGCCTCTTAAGCCTGACTTTTTAACTTCTTCAATAACGTCCTCGGGAGTCATTTCCGTAAGAACCTTACCGAGAGCTGCATAACCGTCCATAGCGATATATTCGTCGATGTTCTCGGGGTCGATAACGCCGCAGTTACGAAGCGCTACTCTGTGCTGAGTTCTGTAGAAATCAGTATCGTCGAGCGCAACGTTGCTGTGATGCTCCTGGTCTGAATAACCCTCAGAAGCGTCGTATACGAGACGTTCAACAATACGTCCCTTAAGAAGATGCTCTTCAACGATTTCGGGAACATCCTCGGGCTTAACCTGGCTGTAAAAGGTGCCTTCGGGATAAACGATAACTACGGGACCGAGTGAACATAAGCCGAAGCAGCCTGTCTGTACAATTTTAATTTCGCCTTCAAGACCTTTAGCTTTTATGTTTTTCTTAAAAGCATTCTGAATTTGCTTGCTTCCTGAGGAGGTACATCCCGTACCGCCGCAGATAAGTACTTGTGCGCGAATCATAAACTTACCTCCGAATTAAAGTTCACCCTCATCGAGTGTATATTTTTCAAGCACCTTACCGCCCTGAAGGTGGCTTTCGGCAACTTCTTTTGCTTTTTCAGCAGTCATTTTAACGTAGGTAACCTTTTCCTTACCCGCCTCGAAAACCTCAACAACGGGCTCGAACTGACAGATACCAATGCAGCCTGTCTGGGATACAGTAACCTTTTGGTTAAGTCCAAGCTCGTTAACGCTTTCAACAAGAGCGTTAAGAACGGGACGAGCGCCGGCAGCGATACCGCAGGTAGCCATACCAACGACTACTCTGATGTCGTTGGAGCCTTCGCGAAGGACAACCTTATCCCTCATTTTTTCTCTGATTGCCTGAAGCTCAGCAAGTGATTTCATAGCTTTTTCCTTCCTATTCCAAAAAAATTTTTAACTTTATTCATACTGCTCTGTGAGAGCAGCTTCTATCCATTTAATTACCTCATAGGTGTTCAGCGGAACTCCGTCGAGAACAGCCCTGAGCTCTCTTGTATCAAGAGATACCACTTTACCGTTTATACGGTGTTCAAATCTGAAATCCGTATCGGGATGTCCCTGTATCAGCGTTACGACTGTTGATGTTACGTCACCGAGCGGGGTAAAGTCGATATGCTCTTTATTGAATACAGCTTCAACGGTAGTACCGTGATTATCCTTATCGGTTGATGAATTAATTTTCAGCGTTCCGTCAGTCTGTTCAGCGGCAAGCTTTAACAGCGGTATTCCGAGCCCGACCTTGCGCGTGGTGCGGGTTGTGTAAAACGGGTCGATTACCGATTGTACGGTATCTTCGTTCATTCCGCAGCCATCGTCTGAAATAGTTATTCTCAGTATCTCATCGGTTTCGTCAATGAGTATCTGCGTAAGGCTCGCGCCGGCTTTGACTGAATTTTCGGTTATATCAAGAATATTGAGTGATAATTCCTTCATATTTCTCTCAGCTTTTCAAATAATGCTTTGCGTACCGAATCGGGTTCGTCGTCGCATTCAAGCTCAAAAAAGTTTTCCTTATCTCTTATGTCGGTAAGGTAATGCGCGTCCGAGCTTATAATTACCGTTTTGTCCTCAAGAGCGTATTTTTCGGTTAATTCCTTAACTTTATCTTTATTATTAATTTCTACTATGCTGAAATGCGGAGTAGAAGGGAAGGTACCGAGTATTTCAATTACACCGTTTGAGGGTCTGTCAATATGAGCAGGGTAACATATTCCGTTAAAGCGCTCAGCAAATTCAATTACATCTTCAAGGGAAATATCGGTTGCATTTGAAAGGAGGTTTTCCTCTTCACCGATTACCTCGTCGTTTTCATCAAGTATTAACTGATTGCCGAATATTTCTTTCCTGTTTTTTATGAATATCCTGTGCTTTTGAAGCTCCGTATCAAAGGACATTGCGTCGCTAAGCTTTTCAAATAAGCATACTACGTGAATATCCTCGGAGGTCGTTAGCTCCGTTCCAGCTATCGGTACAATACCGTATCTTTCGCAGGCGCTGAAAAATGCGGGGCAGTTCTTAGCGCTGTTATGGTCGGTAAGCGCGATAATATCAAGTGAGCAAAGCTTAGCCATACCTGCAATATTATTCGGAGTACTGTCGTCGTCTGCGCAGGGTGAAAGACAGGAGTGAATATGAAAATCGTAATAATACCTTTTCATTATGCTTTACCGTTTAACATGAGCGCAGTTTCATAAGCTGAAGATGACGATTTTAATACGTTTATTCCTTTAAGCTTAGCGGTATTAAGCACATCCTCCTCAAGCTTAACGTCCTCAGCGAGAATTACGCAGGCAACGTCCGAGAGTGAAGCGACTGCTATAACGTTTATATTGCTCATAATCGTAATCCATGCGTTGTCGGCATTTGCTCTGCCCATAACCCAGCTTAGTAAATCGCCGATGTATACGCCGTTAACCTCGCGGTCAGGATTAGGAATACATAATTCCTCAAAGGAACATTCTTTAGCAATTTCTTTAACTGTCATAATCTGCTCCTTTAAAGCTCCTGAATTTTGCAGGCGTTTACGTGCGCCTTGCCCTTAACGACGTCCTCTGCGAACGCCTTGCAGCTCGGTGCTCCGCAAGCTCCGCAGTCTATACCCGGGAGAAGCTCTCTGAATTTTTGAATATCCGCCATCATACGCATTGACTCCGCAAGGTTATCGCTGAGTCTTGTTATCGGCGCATAGGTCGGAATATTATCAAAGAGATATACGTCGGGTATGTAGTCCATTTCGTGTCTGTCCGGGGTGTTCCTTGATACAGGAAGCCCTTTTCTTAGCGAACGGAGCCTTGCCTTAGCTATAAACGGGTTTTGTACCGTCATAACGCCGCCTACACAGCCGCCGGGACATGCGTTAAGCTCAATAAAATCAAGATTTGTAATATTGCCGTTTTCTACCTGGTCGAGTACTCTGATTACGTTTTCTATGCCGTCGGCTGCAAGATACCTTTCGTTGAAAATCGCGGTAGCCTCGCCGCCCGAGCTTGCCCAGCTAATTCCGATTATTCCCGAATCGCAAAGCGGCATAACCTCGTTGTCGGGGGACATTTTATTAAGCAGCATAAAGTATATGTCGCTTATTGAAACGACCTCGTCAACATTGCTCTTGTAATCCGCAAAGCCGTTGCTGACGTAGCTGACCTTTGCGGGACAGGGGGAAATGAAGCAGGTGCCTATTTCCTCGTCCTTTAGCTCGGGATGCTCCCTCTTAACGTTCTGTTTAGCAAGCTGCGCTGCAACCTCCATTGGCGGAAGCATATGCAGAATATTGCTTGTAAGGGAAGGGAAGCGGAGCGAAATAAGTCTTACTATAACGGGACACGCGGAGCTTATCAAAGGCTTAACAGTTCCTTCGGTTTTTAGGTAGAGCCTTGTGTAAGCCGATACGAGCTCAGCCGCTTTGGATACCTCATAAATCTCGTCAAAGCCGAGCCTGAGGAGTCCGTCGAGTACGAAGTCAATATCGTCAAGGTTGTCGAACTGTCCGTAAAGCGTCGGGGCGGGGAGGGCGATTTTATATTTAAATCTGTCCATAGCCTCAAGCTTTGAATAAACAGCCTTTTTAGCCTGATGGGGACACTGTCTTATACATTCGGCGCAGTCGATACATCTCTTCTCATTAATCTGCGCGTGACCGTCCTTAATTCTTATTGCTTCAGTCGGGCAGTGCTTAAGGCAGGTTGTACAGCCCGTGCACTTAGTACTGTCAAGTAAAACAGAATGTTGATACTTATCCATAAATAACACTCGTTTATTTTATATTAACAACCATAGTAACGGTTGTTCCGACGCCGACCTCAGAATCAATATTCATACTGTCGGTGTAGTTTTTCATATTTGGGAGTCCCATTCCTGCTCCGAAGCCGAGATTACGGATATTATCGGAAGCGGTGGAATAGCCCTCCTGCATAGCTTTTTCAATGTCCTTGATACCGGGACCTTTATCTGCGAGAATTATTACAATACGGTCCTCATAAACCTCTACCTTAGCTGTTCCGCCCTTGGCGTGAATGACCATATTGATTTCTCCCTCGTACATAGCGATAGAAACTTTTCTGATTACATCGGGAGATATTCCAAGCTGTCTTAGATTGTTTTTGATTTGTACGGAAGCCTGACCGGCGGTTATAAAATCCTCGCCGTCAATGTCAAAGGTAAATACTAACGGTTCGCTCAAGCTTTTTTCGCCTTACCGTCAAGTCCGCTCGCATAGAGCATTCCGCATGCTTCATAAAGTCTTTTGTCTGTGCTGAGTACAACTATTCCGTTATCCTTAGCAAGCGCGAGCATATCCTCGCTCGGTGACTTCGACCTTACAAAAACGATACAAACCATATCCATCATAACAGCGGTTCTTACAACCTGCGGGTTAACAAGACCGGTTAATAGAACAGCCTGATCCTTAACATATGCAAGGACGTCGCTCATTAAGTCGCATCCGCAGGCGGAGAATACTTCCTTGTCAAGATTATCCTCGCAGCAGAGAACCTTGGCGTCAAGAAGCTTCTGAATTTCAGCAATTGTCATAGCTAAACCTCAAAAATTAAACGTGGTATTTTGCAATAATATCGGGAATATCGGTTTCTGTAAGCTTACCGTAAACCTCGTCGTTAACCGTAAGCACAGGGCCTAAGCCGCACGCGCCGATACAGCGGCAAGCCTGAAGCGAGAACTTTCCGTCGGAGGTACATTCATCAACTCCGATTTCAAGCTGCTGTGATATAGTGTCGATAATCTTCTGAGCGCCCTTAACGTAGCAGGCGGTACCGAGACATACCGAAATATTATACTCTCCCTTGGGTGAAAGAGAGAACTGAGCGTAGAAGGTAGCAACTCCGAATACCTTTTCAAGCGGTACGCCCATTCCGTCAGCGATAATCTGCTGTACCTCCATCGGAAGATATCCGTAGATTTCCTGAGCTTCCTGCATTACTGCCATAAGGCGGCTTTTATCGTGCTTATTTTCCTCGATAAACGCCATAAGCTGAGCTTCCTGCTCGGGAGTTCCTTTGAACGGAAGATTGCTTAATTTCTTTTGCATAATTACACTCCTTATAAGTTGTCTAAAATTAATACACTTACTTAATATTAATCCTAAGTTATAATATCACAACAATATATAAAAATAAAGTATTTTTTTATTTTTATAAAACTTATACAAATATATTGTCAAACTATTAACAATTTTGAACAAATAGTGTATAATATTGTAAAATTCAGGAAATTGAGGCGGTTTACGATGATAAAGCATACTATTAAGCCTGTTTACGACAACAGCTCCGAGATACTGATATTAGGCTCCTTTCCTTCGATTAAATCAAGGGAGGAGGGCTTCTTTTACGGACATAAAAGCAACCGCTTCTGGAGGGTTCTTGCTAATATATTCAACTTAGAGGTTCCCGATACGGTCGAGAGGAAAAAGGCGCTTTTGTTGAATAATAAAATCGCCTTATGGGACGTTATTGCCTATTGCGATATTGAGGGCTCAAGCGACAGCACAATAAAGAACGTTGTCCCTAATGATTTAAGCAAAATCTTTAACGAGGCTGATATCAGGCTTATAATAACTAACGGTAAAAAAGCCGACGAGCTTTATTGTAAATACCTTGAAGATGTGACAAAAATTAAAGCTGTTTGTTTACCGTCAACAAGTCCCGCAAACGCTTCATGGAGCATTGAAAGGCTGACTGAAAAATGGTCAGAAACTATTTGCAATAAATAAAGTTAGTGTTATAATGTAAATGAATTACAAAAAGGGGATGAGGTATTGAATAAAATAACTCCGAATACAACCTTTAAGCAAGCTATGGTAAATCCTATGGCAAAGGATATGGTCGAAAAGCTTTTTCTTGCTTTCAGACTTCCTACAAAGCTGATTGAAAACGGCGCTATAGGGAAGATAAAGTTTAAGAATCTTACGCCTATGACCGCAGGTCTGTTTGACAAAAAAACCGTTCAGAATATATGCGATATGTTCAATCTCGAAAAGGACGAGGTTATTACCGACGAAGGACAGCTTGAGGAAAAATGGTGGAAGGAAGCGATTATATACCAGATTTATCCTCGCTCTTTTAAGGATTCAAACGGCGACGGTATCGGCGATTTGAACGGCATTTACGAAAAGCTTGATTATCTCCAGGAGCTTGGAGTTAACGCGGTCTGGTGTTCTCCGTTTTACGATTCTCCCAATGACGACAACGGCTATGATATCCGCGATTATAAAGCGATTATGGCTGAATTCGGTACTATGGAGGACTTTGACAGGCTGATTGAAGAAATGCATAAAAGGGGAATGAAGCTTATTGTTGACCTCGTTGTAAACCATACAAGCGACGAGCACGAGTGGTTTAAGGAGGCTGTAAAGTCAAGAGATAATCCGTATCATGACTATTACCTCTGGCGTGACGCAACCGATAACGGCGTGACGCCTCCGAATAACTGGATAAGCCTTTTCGGCGGTCCTGCGTGGAATTATTATGAGAGCGTTAACCAGTGGGCAATGCACCTATTCTCAAAGAAGCAGATGGATTTGAACTGGGAAAACGAAAAGGTAAGACAGTCCGTTTACGATATGATGAACTGGTGGCTTGACAAAGGCGTTGACGGTTTCAGAATGGACGTAATTAACTTTATCTCCAAAACCCCTGATTTACCCGAGGCAAGTAGTTTCCTCGGTATGCTTACCGGCTATAAGGGCGCGGAGTATTACTTCTACGGTCCCAGACTTCACGAGTTTTTGAGGGAAATGCGCAAAAAGTCGTTCGGTAATTATGATGTATACACCGTTGGAGAATGCGGCGGCGCGGGAATTGAAATGAGCAAAATGCTTACCGCCGATTACAGAGGCGAGCTTGATACGCTCTTTAATTTCGATTTCTTTATTAATCAGGGACATACGAATTACGATTACTATGAATTTGATTTGTATAAGGTTATGGAGGAGTTTGAACGCTTTCAGACTACATACACTAATCATTGCTGGCCGACTCTGTTTTTTGAGAATCACGACCAGCCGAGAATCGTTTCAAAGGTGGATAAGTCGGGCGAATTCCGCGAGGATATTTCAAAGGTCTGCGCTCTTATTGAAATGACCCTTAAGGGAACGCCTTATATCTATCAGGGACAGGAGCTTTCAATGGGTAACGGCGATTTCGAAAGCATTGACGAAATCGACGACAGGGAAGCTATCGGAAAGTATAAGGATTTGCTTGCAAAGGGCAAAATCCCCGAAAATGCATTTTTCAGAATTAAGACGGGTACCCGCGATAATGCGAGAACGCCAATGCATTGGTCGGACAGCGAAAACGCAGGCTTTACTACGGGAACTCCGTGGCTTAGAATCACCTCGGATTATAAGCGCTATAACGCTGAGGACGAGATGGCGCGTCCCGACTCTGTATTCAATTTCTATAAAAAAGCTATTGAGCTTCGTAAGAATAATAAGGCGCTTGTTTACGGCGACTATAAACGCGCAGAGAATATTAAAGCACCTCTGTTTTGTTATTACCGCGAATATAAAGGAGAAAAGTATTTTATCGAATTAAACCTTGGCAAAAAGAAAGCTGAACATCCGCTTGATTTAAGCGGTATGGAGCTTATTCTCTCAACAAGGGACGACAAATCAGATAAGCTAAGAGGCTTTGAAGGGAATATTTATAAGATTAAATAACATTAAAAACCGTCAGCAATTGCTGACGGCTTTTGTTTACAGTATGATTAATTCTTTTGTAACTGTCGAAAGGTTTTCTCTCCCTCTTGGCGAAAGGTAGCACACATCCTCAATTCTTATTCCGAACTTATCGGGAATATATATTCCGGGCTCAACGGACGTAACGTTACCGATTTCGTAAATATCGGTGCTTCTCGGGTTTGAATTATAGCCCTCGTGGATTTCAAGACCAACTCCGTGTCCGAGTCCGTGACGGAAATATTTGTCCATACCTTCCGCTTTTAAAACGTCGTTAGCGGCTTCAAAAACGTCCTTGCAAGGAACGCCCGAATTGAGAGCTTTAATTCCTGCAAGCTGAGCGTCTAAAACAAGGTTATAAGCCCACTTCATTTCATCGCTTGCGCTGCCGCAGGCTACGGTCCTCGTCATATCGGAATGATAACCCTTGTACGTCGCACCGAAATCAAACAGAACGAAATCACCCTCTTTTACTATGCTTTCTCCGGGTACTCCGTGAGGCATTGAGGTATGCGCTCCCGTGAGAAGAATTGTGTCAAAAGAGAGTCCGTATGAACCGTTTTTAGCCATAAGATAATCAAAATATGCTGCAAGCTCTTTCTCGCTTTTACCGGGTTTAACGTGATTTAAAAGCTCAAGAAAGGCGGTCTCGGCAATGTTATTAGCCTTCTTCATAAATTCTATTTCATAGGGCTCCTTACGGTTTCTCAGAAGCATTATTGAATTATCAAGGTTAACAAACTCAATACCTTCGAGCCCCTCTTTGAGCTTTAAATATCTGTCAAGGCTTATGCTTTGGTTTTCAAAAGCGAGGGTTTTAACTCCGTGCTTTTCGTATAGCCTTTTTATTTCAGGTATAAAGCCGTCGTTGATTTCAATTACCTCAAGTCCGCTTTCAGTCGCGTTTTTCTGCGCGGTTTCGGTATATCTTGAATCAACGATATGATAGCCTTTGCCGCTGTCTGTAAGAAGAACGTAGCCCTCGCTCGGCGAGAAGCCGCAAAGGTAATGCATATTAGCTTCGTTGCAAAGCAGCATTGCGCTTGTGCTTTTGTCGTTTAAGAGTTTTATACATTTTTCAATATTAATGTTCATATTTATCACCCTAAAGAATTATAACATAAAAAATACATTTTTCAATGCTGTTTTTGTTTGACTTAGTTTAATTAATATGTTACCTTTAAATTAATAACTAAAGGAGTATTATTTATGGAAAAGTATCTTATTAACCCTAATCAAAGAATTGCAAAGATTAATAAAAACATATATGGTCATTTCTCCGAGCATCTCGGAAGGTGTATTTATGAGGGAATTTACGTAGGTGAGGACAGTAAAATTCCTAATGTAAACGGTATGAGAAAGGACGTAGTAAAGGCGCTTAAGGAGATGGGAATTCCTGTCCTCAGGTGGCCCGGCGGATGCTTTGCAGATGAATATCACTGGAAGGACGGTATAGGCCCTAAGGATAACAGAAAAAAGATGATTAATACTCATTGGGGCGGAGTCGTTGAGGATAATTCCTTCGGTACTCACGAGTATTTTGAGCTTTGCCGTCAGCTTGGCTGCGATACTTATATTAACGGTAACGTCGGCTCTGGCTCGGTTCAAGAGCTCAGCGAATGGGTTGAATATATCACCTTTGACGGTGTTTCTCCTATGTCTGAGTTAAGAGCTGAAAATGGTCATAAGGAGCCGTGGAAGCTTGACTATATCGGAATAGGAAACGAAAACTGGGGCTGCGGAGGATGTATGGACCCTGAGTATTACGGCTGTCTTTTTAAGAGATATAACACATATTGCAGGGATTACAAAGCAGGTGAGCATATACATAGGATTGCCTGCGGTCCCGGCGATGCTAATTACCATTGGACCCGTGAGGTGATGGATAAGGTTAAACACCACGCGAACGGACTTTCTCTCCATTATTATACCGTTACGGGCACATGGCAACACAAAGGCTCCGCAACCGAATTTGATAACAATGAGTATAATACTACAATAAGCAAAGCATATAAAATTGAGGAGCTAATAAATAACCACCTTGCCGTTATGGACAGCGTAAATCCGCAAAAATGGGTTCAGCTTATAGTTGACGAGTGGGGAACTTGGTTTGATGTTGAACCGGGAACAAATCCTGGCTTCCTGTATCAGCAGAGCACCATGAGGGACGCTATCGTTGCCGCGCTTACCCTTAACATATTTAATAAGCATGCGGACAGGATTATGATGGCGAATATCGCTCAGACTGTTAACGTGCTCCAGTCAGTAATTCTTACCGACGGAGAAAAAATGGTTAAAACTCCTACATACTACGTTTTCAAAATGTTTAAGGAGCACCAGAATAATACTCTTTTAGGCTCGTATCTGACAACCGATTATATTTCCGCAAAGGACAATAATAACGCGGAATTTCCGCATTTAATCGAATCTGCGTCCATTGACGAAAATGGAATAATCTATTCGACAATAGCGAACACTTCATTAAATAAGTCGTCAAAAATAAAATGCCAGATTGCCGACAGAAAGGTTAAGTCGGTAAAGGCAGAGATAATAACTGCTGACTGCCGTGATAAAAACGAATTCGGTAAAAAGGAAGCTGTTAAGATTGAAAAGTTTGAGGATTTCAGAAAGCTCTCCGACGGCTTTACCGTAAACGTTCCTGCGTGCAGCGTTGTTAAATTCACTATTGAGTAAATGGAAAAATGCAAAAAATGCCTGCTGCTTGAAGCGGGCGAAAGGGTTACCTATGAGGAGATTATGAACTATTTAAATTCGCTTAATAAAAGCGAGCTTGCAGACGAGGTAACCTATAAAGAAAGAATTACTAATTGTATAAATTGCGATAATCTTATTTCGGGAATGTGCCTTAAATGCGGGTGCTACGTAGAGGTAAGAGCGAGGCTTATGGACTCATACTGTCCCGACGCCGATAACGAAAGGTGGTAATTATGCAGCCGTTTAAGTTTTATCTGATTGCCGACCCGCACTATTTTGCAAGCGAGCTCGGCGCATACGGAAAAGAATATGACGAGTTTATGCATTATGAACAGAAATGCTTTGCCGAAACTCAGTCAATTAATGAGGCTGTGTTTGAGTATCTTGAAAAGGCTGACGAGGCTGATACGGTATTCATTTGCGGCGATTTGGTATTTAACGGAGAGCGCGAGAGCCATAATGGTTTTTTAAAGCATTTATATAAGCTTAAGGAATGTGGAAAAAAGGTTTACGTTATTACCGCTGACCACGACTTCAAGCAAAGCAGGGATGAGTGCTTCGCTTTTGACGAAACGGGCAAAACTCACCCCGAAAACTTACCGCGCGAGGAGCTTTTCGATTTATACAAGGATTTCGGCTTCGGTGAGGCAATCGCAGTTGACAGACAACATCTGTCTTATGTTGCGCAGCTTTGTGACGGAGTCAGACTTCTTGCGCTCAATAACGACGGCGCAAGTGACGGTGGACGTCATTTTGACGAGGAGCATATGGCGTGGATTAAGGAGCAATGCCAAAGTGCTCGCGATGACGGAAATATGATGATTGCTATGAATCATTATCCAATATTACCCGGTCAACCCATTTTTTCTATCATAGGTTCAACATATCAGAAGGATGGAAAAGCCGTCGCGGATTTACTTGCTGACGAGGGCGTGCATATCGTGTTTACGGGACATATGCATATGAACTCAATTAATGAATATGTGACTGAAAAAGGTAATAGGTTTTACGACGTATGTACGGGCTCTATTATTGCAGACCCGTCCGTAATCCGTTTAGTAAACATTATCGACGATGATACGGTTGATATTAAAACAATTGACGCGCCCGATTTTGAATGGGATACTAAGGGCAAGAGCTGTAAGCAGTATCTTTCCGATATGTTCGATCAGATGATTGTGAACGTACTCTATGATATGGCTTATGATACGGAAAGGATGATGAATAAGTTTCATCTCGATAAGAAGCTCAAGCCCGTTTTAAAGCTGATAGGAAAAACGCTGCAAAAGACAACGGTCGGCGGACTTTCGAGGCTTCTGTTCTTTAAGGCTGATAAGAGCGTAAGAAAAGTAAAGGTTAAGGACGTAGCCGCGGAGCTTGTAAGAGTAATATTTGAGGGCAATCAGCCTTTCAAAGAGGGTACGCCAATGGGCGATGTAATTCTTTCCGTTTTTTCTCGTCTGAAGCCGATTCTTAAGAAAATCAAAGCTAAGGGTTTTAACGGAGAAAAAGCCGATATTTACGACCTGCTTAAGAATTCAGCAGGCAATTATGATATTGACGATTATAATGCTGTACTAAGGCTTAAATGATTAAAACTGAAATAATATGACAATAATAACCATATGAAACGTATGGTTATTATTTTTACTGATTTAAGAAAAAGTCTGAATTATCCGCTCTTGTTTTTATCGGTAGCATTAACGGTTATTCTGCTGGTAAAACCCGATAATACGGAATATCTCTCCTTACTGTTTTCAGCGGCGTTTTCGGGCTTTTATATTTACGGTAAAAAAAGGAAGGCTGACTACGCCCTTGCGTCAGTAATAATACTTGTTTCGTCAAATGTATTTTATTTAGCTTTGAGCAATCAGCCGCTCAGTATTATTGCGGTTGTTTTACTTAGTCTGTTAATCGGATTTATATACAAAAAGGCCGACTTCTTTTACGGCTCGGTAATTGCATTTGTCTGCATATTCTTAATAGTATTTCTTCTTTCGGAGATAACACCTTTGCTATTTTCCTTAACTGAAAAAGCAGCCCTCTTTCTTGGCGAAAGAGGAGCTGCCTTCGGCGCTGCTGACTGCGTTTACAAGCTTTTTTTTGGTAACAGGCTTGAGGAGCTTGTTTATAATACGGGATATTCAAAAAGCGTTGTTATTAACGGAAAAATTGTCAGCGGAGTTAAAAATATTTATTCTGCCGACAGGAATAATAAATTAGTTTCATCGTTCTTAACGGGCAGGTATTATCAGAGCATTTTCCTTACCTTAGGTATATCGCCGATAATAATCAAAAGGCTTAATCCCGAATACAGACTTGCTGTTATTACGCTGTCAATTTTCACTGTGATTACGGGGAATACGCTTCTTTTTGAGCTTTTTATACTGTGCTATAATCCGCTTCTGTATTTAGCTTATATTGCGGGCGTTTATCTTTCGTTTACAGTCGGAGATTTGCTAAATATCAATATTGGTTTTGATTCAATTCCTCTGCTTACAAATCTGTTTAATAGCTTTGATAAGCCCGTGTACTTCATACTCAGTGGTCTGGTAATAGCGCTTATAATGTATTTCCTTTCAAGAATGATTCTTATAAAATTCGATTTTCAGTCCGCTCCGTATTATCCGCGAAAGGTAAAGGAAATGATTAAATATCTCGGCGGTGAGGATAATATTGAGCTGATTAAAAAGGAAAAGGTCTTTGTTAAAAACCCTAATCTGATAAATATTCTAAAGCTTGAATGTGAGATTAATCAGAACGTTATTACGCTGTATGATGACGACTTGGAACTGTTAAAGGAATATTTTTAAGGCAGAGGAGAAATCCTCTGCCTTAAAAATTACTTTATCCTGTCAATTACAGCCTGAGCATTGGCGTATATCCTTTCGGTGTCAATGCCGATGAATTCTCGGTTATCGTAAACTATTTTTCCGTTAATCATCGTCATTAATACGTTTTCCTTTGAACCCGAATAAACAAGATTCTTGGTAATGTTATTAATCGGCTGCATATTCGGTCTGTGAAGGTCGATAACGATTAAATCAGCCGTTTTTCCTTCCTTTATAACGTCGCAGTCATTGAGCCCCATGCAGTGCGCTGAGCCTACCGTCGCCATTTTCAGTATACCGTTAGCGTCAGCAGAGGAAGCGTCCATATCGTTAATCTTCTGAGTTGCTGCTATAAGAAACATCTCTCTGAACATATCAAGCGCGTTATTGCTGCTTGGTCCGTCGGTACCGATTGCGAGGTTTATTCCTTTTTTCTGCATTTTTGTTACGGGCGCTATACCCGAAGCGAGCTTACAGTTAGAGCCCGCGTTAATTACCGCCCAGACGTTTTTCTCTTTGTAAATATCAAGGTCGTTTTCATTAACCCAGACGCTGTGAAAAGCGCCTCCGCCGTAGTTAAACAGCCCAAGCGAGTCAAACAGTTCCGTAGGAGTTTTGCCGTAGCGTTCTATACAGTCCTTGACCTCCTCCTGCGTCTCCGAGGAATGAGTAAAAACGGGCGCTTCATATTTTTCCGCAAGGCGCGAAATTTCCTTCATAAGCTCAAGTGAAGCGGTGTACTCTGCGTGGAAGCCGAACTTATAAGATACAAGCTCGTCATAGTTATTATACGTTTTATAGAAATTCTCGAGTATATCTGCGCTTTCTCTGAAATTGCTTACAGCCCCGCACATAACAGTCCTGAAGGTGAAATCCGTACTCGCCTTAGCCATAGCCTCGGGGAAGTAGTACATATCAAAACAGGCGGTTATACCGCTCGTTATGTATTCGAGAAAAGCGAGCGCCGAGAGGTTGTATATATCCTCGGCGGTAAGCTTTGCCTCCATAGGAAAGATTTTAGTATTGAGCCATTCTTGAAGCGGTAAATCGTCCGCAAAGGAACGCGCGAAGGTCATGGCGGAATGGGAATGTGCGTTCTTAAACGACGGCATTAAGAGATTACCCTTAAGGTCATAAACCGTGTCAGCCCTCTTGTCATAGCTTCCTATTGCTACAATTTTATTACCCTCGACAAATACGTCCTTTTTTATTATCTCAAAGTTTTCATCAAGTACCAATCCGTTAGTGAATTTAATCATTTTATCTTCTCCAGGTTTTCCTTATACGGCGCTCTGATTATCCCTTTATCTGTAATTATTGCCGTAATCAGTTTATTGTCAGTAACGTCAAAAGCAGGGTTATAACATTTCGTTTCGGGCAGAGCCATATCGCGCTCAAACCAGAGCCTTTTAATCTCCTCGCCTTCACGTTCTTCAATTACTATGTCGTCTCCGCTTTCGCAGGAATAGTCAATCGTAGAATACGGTGCAAGCACATAAAAGGGAATATTATAATATTTTGCAAGAACGGCAACAGAGTTTGTACCGATTTTATTTGCTGTATCTCCGTTTGCTGCAATTCTGTCAGCACCGACAAGCACTGCGTTAATTTTACTCTGCTTCATTACTATACCCGCCATATTGTCGCATATGAGCGTAACGTCGATTCCCGCTTTTTCAAGCTCGTATGAGGTCAGTCTCGCGCCCTGTAAAAGAGGACGCGTTTCGTCCGAATAAACGTGGAAATTATAACCCCTTTCCTTGCCTAAGAGAAGGGGACCGAGCCCCGTTCCGTATTCGCTTGTTGCAAGAGCGCCTGCGTTGCAATGCGTGAGGATTCCGTCGCCGTCTTTCAGAAGCGAAAGCCCGTATTCGCTGATTTTTCTGCACATTGCTTTGTCTTCTTCGTGAATAGATATGGCTTCGCTGATTAAGTCTTTTTCGCTTTCAAACGCTTTTAACATTCTGTCAGTCGCCCATGAAAGATTTACTGCGGTAGGTCTTGCGGAATCAAGATAGGCTTTGAGCTCCTTTTTATTGCCGTCGAGGAGTGCCATTGCATACGCCGCAAAAATTCCTATCGCGGGAGCGCCTCTTACCTGCAGCGTTTTTATAGCATAGTAGTAATCTTCCTTCGTTTCGGGGGTTATGTATATTTCCTCGTTTGGAAGCCTTGTCTGGTCAAGCAGATATAATCTGCCGTTTTCAAATTTTATATTTTCCATACCAATTCCCATAGCCTTTCTGCCCACAAATAGTTCATTAAAATTACACATTATCCTTATCCTTGTTGGGCAGACAAGGCGTATAATGGGAATTTAGCCATCGCTCGTTGTCGCATAGCGACAAACTGAGCGGGCAATATAATCTATATTTAGTGTGAACTTTCACACTAAACACTCTTTACTGTTTCAATGATTAGCTTTCTAAATATTTCTGCTGATAATGAGGCGGTTGCATTAACCTCCTCGCCCGAAAGCGGCTTATCAAGCAGTCCGCAAGCAAGATTTGTTATCAAGCTGATTCCGCATACCTCAAAGCCTATATGGTTTGCTGCAATCGCTTCAATAACCGTGCTCATTCCGACTGCGTCGGAGCCTAAAAGCCCGAGCATTTTTATCTCGGCGGGGGATTCGAACTGAGGTCCCGTAAGCTGAGTATAAACGCCTTCCTTAATATTTATATTGAGCTTTCGCGCAGTTTCTTTTATAACGCTTCTTAATCTTTTACTGTATGCGTTGCTCATATCGGGAAATCTTGTCCCGAAGCGTTCCTCATTTTTACCAATCAGCGGGCTCGGTGCAAAGCAGGAGATGTGGTCTTTAATTATCATAAAGTCGCCAGGGTTAAAGCCTTTGTTAATTCCGCCTGCAGCGTTTGTGAGTATGAGCTTCTCTGCTCCGAGCAGACGCATAATTCTTATCGGCATAATTACCTGCTGCGGAGTATAGCCCTCGTAAAGATGTACTCTTCCGCACATAACTATTACATTCTTTCCTCCGAGAGTACCCATTACGAATTTTCCCTTATGGCTCGGTGCGGTTGAAACGGGGAAGTCCTCAATTTCGTTGTAGCTAATCTCGCATACCTTATCTATACATTCTTCAAAGGCTCCGAGTCCCGAACCGAGAACTATTGCGATTTCAGGTACAAAACCGGTTTTGGATTTGATGTATTCAAGCTGTTTTTCAAACAAGTTAATCACCTCAAGGGTATTATATATTTATTTACACGATAAATCAATTAAAACTATTGCAAAATATACAACATTTTGATATTATTAATTAGTGATATTTTGTTTTTCGGAGGAAACGAAATGAAAAAGATAGTTTCGCTGATACTCGTATTTGTGCTGGTAATTTCGTCGGTGCTCGCTCTTTCGGGATGTAAGAAAAATTCCGAAGCCTCCTTTAAGGTTGCGCTTATTACAGACGGTGCTCCGATTAACGACAGGGGATATAACCAGAGCGCTTGGAACGGAGTTAAGGCATTTTCAGAGGAGAATGACTTGTCCTGTATTTATTATCAGCCGTCGTTAAACGGCGAGGAGGATAATAAGGTTATTGCTAATTACATAGAGCTTGCGGTTAAAAACGGCGCTGAAATGATAGTTCTTCCGGGCGAAAAGTTTGCCGTAGCCGCATATGAAACCGCTCCTATTTACCAGGACGTTAAATTCATTCTTATTGAGGCGCTTCCTCATTCCCAGGACGACGAAACTCCCCGTTTCCAGTCAAATGTTGAATCTGTTAAATTTAATAAGGCGCAGGCGGGCTTTCTTGCAGGATATACCGCCGTTACCTCGGGCTTAAAGGACGCTAAGGGCAAGCTTACAAGGGAGTTTAATACTAAGCTTGGCTATCTCGGCTCGATTAATGAGCAGGATTCCGCAGACTACGGCGGGGGCTTTGTTCAGGGCGCGGCTTACGCTGCCGATACGAACAGCATACCTGTATATATGGATTATGCAGAGTATGATAATCCGTTTTTAACCTATGATTATTCGTTTACCGTAGAGCCCGTGTATATAAAGCGTGAAGAGGCGGATAAGAAAACGTTTAAGGTAACGGTTGTTGACGGAATCGGTACGGGCGTTTATACCGACGGCGAGAACGTTACAATTACTGCTAACCCCGCTCCCGAGGGCAAGAGATTTGACCATTGGGAAGTTAAAAGCGACACTGACGGAGTAAAGAATAAAAAGGTAAATATTTCATCAAAGAAGGACAGCTCAATGAACCTTCTTGTAGGTGACTGCGACTGTACGATTACTGCAGTTTGGACGGACGCCGAAACCGTACCTGTATATATTACAGAGGAGGACGGTGCTACTCAGCACGAGGTTATAAACGCTGAGAAGATCTCAGAAGTATGGATTACAGCTCCCGCTGCTCAGAGCGGAACGGTCTTTAACAAGTGGATAACGAATGACGAAAGCTTAGTAGCTGACATTAATTCTAAGGAAACTAAGGTTAACGTTACCGATAGCTCAATTACCTTAACTCCTTCATATAAGCCGAGCGAAACGCCGACCTTTGACGTAACGGTTAAAGACGGTACTGGTTCGGGTTCGTACGTTGCGGGCGATACAGTTAAGCTTGTTGCCGACGCTCCTCAGGAGGGCTATATGTTCTACAAGTGGGAAAATGTTGATTCCCAGGGCGACGCTACGGGTATTGCTATGGAAAATGAATACTGTTATCATACGACCTTTGAGATGATTGACAGGTATGCTTCCGTTGTTGAAAAAATGTATGACGGCGGCGCTCAGATAGTATTTGCGGGCGGTAATCCGATTTCCGATTCAATATTCAGCGCAGCTTCCGTATTTGATTATCAGGTTTTCGGTTATGGATACGGTATTGAAGAAGGCAGCAAGGGCAATTGCTTTGCGAGCGTGGTAAACGATTACGGTCAGGCGGTTAAGCTTGCGTTATCTGATTTTAAGGGTGCTACAATATTCAGCGCTAACTGTGCGAATAATTGTATCTATGTTACGGGTAAGAGCGTTAATGAGTACCGGCTTGAAGCCGACGGAAGTCGCAAAAAGGACAAGAAGGGTAACGAACTAAAGGATGATAATTACGATTCGGGATATGCTCTTGTTTACGGAGCGCTCGCTGACGGCAAAATAAAAATAAAGAATATCCAGAAGGGCGGAGACGTTCGTAATTTAGTTAACACGGACTGCCTTACCGTAAATTACTGGGTTGAGTATTAATGAATAAGTAAATGCCGAGGTTAAACCTCGGCATTTTCAGCGTGTCGAAAAAGTCCACCTAAAAAGGTGGGCTTTTGTTGTTAAAGAGGA
>CALCYI010000066.1 GCA_937907605.1 uncultured Clostridia bacterium
TGGAAAAATCTTGCAGCGGCTCTATTAATCTCAAGTATCCTTCTCCGCTTTCTGCCGAGGGAATCGTCATAGCCGTCCTCGGGCATCTGCATACCCGCGCGCTGCGCAAGCGCTTTTACGGCATCGATATAATCAAGATTTTCAATTTTCTTCATAAAACCGACCGCGTCGCCGCCTGCCCCGCAGCCGAAGCAATAAAAGGACTGTGTTTCCGGATATACGGTAAAGGACGGAGTTTTTTCATTGTGGAAGGGACAAAGCCCTACAAAAGTGCTTCCTCTTTTCCTGAGAGTCACATAGGTTGAAACTATGTCCTCTATATCGGTTTTCATTTTTAGCTCCTGTAAGAAGCTGTCAGGCAGTGCCATAGTTTCACCTCGTTTCTAACTATTCTGCCCAGAATTTCGGAACAAATAAGCTGTTAAACACCTTAATTGAATAATTGTCGCTCATACCCGCAATATAATCGCAGACCGCCTTTTCAAGTGCGTCCTCGCGCGCAATCTTATAGTATTCCTCGGGCATCTGCTCCGGGTGTTTAATATAATAATCGTAGAGCTTTTCAATCATTGCGATTGCTTTTGATTCCTCTTTTTTACAAACGGGATTAGTATAAACCGCAACGAACATAAAGTCGTGAAGCTCCATAAAATCCTTATAGCACTCCTCGCTCATACGGATTTTATCACTGCTGTTATTAATTACGTCAAGCACCATATTATTAATACGCTGACTTTTTGACATACCGAGCTTCATTCTAAGCTCAAGCGGAATGTCCTCCTCAAATAAAACGCCCGCTCTCTCAGCGTCGTCAATATCGTGGTTTATGTATGCGATTTTATCGGCAATTCTTATAATCTGCCCTTCAAGCGTGAACGCCTCCTCGCCCGAGGTGTGACATAGAATTCCGTTTTTAACCTCCTCAGTGAGATTAAGCCCCGCGCCGTTTTTCTCAATTCGGTCAACAACCCTGACGCTCTGCTCATAATGCTTAAAGCCGTAGGGACTTATTGCATTAAGCGCTCTCTCGCCCGCGTGGCCGAACGGAGTATGCCCTATATCGTGCGCGAGCGCAATTGCCTCGGTTAAATCCTCGTTGAGCCTGAGCGCTCTCGCAATCGTTCTTGCAATCTGCGATACCTCGAGCGTATGGGTAAGCCTCGTCCTGTAATGGTCGCCGGTCGGAGCAAGGAAAACCTGAGTTTTATGCTTTAGGCGTCTGAAGGACTGGGCGTGGATAATCCTGTCCCTGTCACGCTGAAAGCAGGTTCTTACCGAGTCAGGCTCCTCAGTGTTCGCGCGCCCTCTTGACTCGGACGAAAGGCAAGCTCTTTCGGACAGTATTAGTTTTTCGTTTTCTTCAATTAATTCTCTTATATTCTTGTCCAAAATATTCCTCCTTCGACACGAATAAACCCTTTCATTTACTATTTACTATATTAATTCTAAAAACCCTTTATTTTTTATTGACTATTTTTTTAATTAATAATAAAATATTTACGGTGATAAAATGAAATACTTAATTATTGCACTAATCGTTATAGCGCTTGTTGCGGCTTTTCTGTATCTTGAAAACAACATTATTGACATTACAAGGTACAGCATAAAAAGCGACAGCATTGATAACAGAATAAGAATTGCTCACCTGAGCGACTTTCATTCAAAGCCGTTTAAAAAGGTAACCCACAAGCTTAATAATATAAAGCCCGATATTATTTGCATTACAGGCGACTATATTAACGATAAGGAAAAGAACAGAGAAAAAATGCTCGCATATGCTAAGGAGCTCACGCAAATTGCCCCTGTCTATTATATCACGGGTAACCATGAGAGAAGGCTCGAAGGCTTTGATATGCTTATGGCGGAGCTTGAAGAAGCGGGGTTTAACGTGCTCCTTGACAGAACGGCGCAGACCGAAATAGGCGGAAACAAGCTCGCAATACTCGGGCTTGACGAAAACCAGGCGGACTTTGACGACTACAAGGCAAGGAAAAACGGCACGTACGAATACAGGGATATGTCGGAATATTTCAGAGAGCTTGAAGGAGCCGAAGGGTTTAAAATCGTGCTTTCACACTACCCTGAAAACTTTGAAGGTCTAAAGCAAATGAATTATTCGCAGTATGATTTTGACCTTCAGCTATCGGGGCACGCGCACGGCGGACAGTTCATACTTCCCCTCTTCGGTCCCGTTTTCTCGCCAGGTCAGGGTGTCCGCCCGAAATACGCAAGGGGCAGCTTCGGCAGCCGTCCTATGCTGATAGTATCAAGGGGACTCGGCAACGCAGAATTTCCGTTCAGGCTGTTCAACCACCCTGAGATAAACGTAATTACCGTAAGCAAAGCGATACAAAAATAAAGAAATCGTACGGCACGCCGTACGATTTCTTTATTTACGAATTTTTAAGATTCTGTGCCTGGTCGGCTTTAAGGAACTGACCTTTCTTGTATTTTTTCTTATACGCTTTGACATTGCATTTAACCTTGCCTGTGGCAAGCCTTGCAATCATTTTTGACGCTTCGCCGTTGTACTTATAAAGGCCGTGGATAATACCCTTGATAAACCAAGTATTATTTGGAAGCGCGCAGGTACGTGCGTTTATAATCTTATCCTTTGATACGTTAGCGCCCTTTGCGTTCTTGCCCTTAAGCTTCTTGCCATACTGAGCAACGGTTGCGCCGACGGACGCGTATTTTGTATCAATCAGAAGGTCGGAATGGTTATTAAGCTTTGAAGTAAACGGAAGCGCCTTAGTACCGTAGTTTGCAATTATAGCAACCTCTGCGCCAGCCTTTTTAACAGCCTTAAGGTTCTTTCTGAATCTGCCCTGAACCTTATGATAATTCTGGATTTTCTTATAAAGCCCGGTGTTTTTATCAAGATAACCCATATTTACAAGAGTCTTAACAGTACTGTCAAACTGAGCGTAAGGAATGAGCTCATAGAAGGTAGGAATATTGCCTATCCACGGCTTTACAACCTCAAGGAAAAATTGCTTTCTGCGCGCAGAATTCTTCATAATATCCTTATTGATTTTATCAAGACCTACGCCTATGCGGTAATCGCCGAGAGCGGTAATAGCTCTGAAAAGAGTTTCCTTCTCGCCCGCCTGATACGCCTGCTCCATATGCTTAAGATACGGTATAACGTTATTCTTATTAAAGGTTAAGTCCATACCGAAGGCTCTCGCAACGTCAACGCCCTGATACGCAGGATTAATAAGTATGTAACGCGCTACGTCCTTATAATTCTTATACTTATCCATATAAGCGGAAACAACTGCGCCGCCGAGGGACAGAGCAACGATAGTTACCTTCTTTGACTTAGTCCTCTTTTTAACGTTCACTACCAGAGACCTTAGCTTATCAGCGCTTTCGCACATATCGGCTCTCCAGTCATAGTTAAAGGCATAAACGTTTTTAGCGCCTATAATATCGGAAATCTGCCTTGCCATTACGGGAATGGAGAAATCGCGCATTGTAAGGTATTCCTTATGATTTGAAAGCGGGTCGGTCCAGTAATTACGAACGCCTGAATTGCCCTGAGGGCTACCGTTAGCATTATAGTTAATCTTTGTACCCGTAAAATACTCCCCGAGAGCAGAAAACAGACGGTCATAGTCGGGCTTTTGAGTATCGGTGAAAAGCTTAATCGCCTCTTCAAGAATGTCAGTATTGCCAGCCATAGCCTTTACGTCAAGACCGAACTGAGCAATCTTTGTATTCCCATCGTTTTTGTCCTGATACAAATCGCTTCCGCCGAGACCGTGAATTACGATTACGGGAATCGGCTTCTGCTTTGCATACGCAATAAGATTAACCGACGGTAAAACCATCATTAAGCTAAGCAGTACGCACAGCAGCGAGAGAAATCTCTTTTTCATAATCATTCTCCTTTAACAGATTAATTCAATATTTATAATAACACTATCGCTAATTTAAGTCAATATGTTAACAAAATATTAATAAGACCTTTTTTCATACAAATAAAAAAAGGTCTTGCAATTAATAATAAAATCTGTTATAGTAATTAAGTCGCAAATCAAAAGTAAATACAGGGGTATAGCTCAGTTGGTAGAGCAGCGGTCTCCAAAACCGCGTGCCGAGGGTTCAAGTCCTTCTGCCCCTGCCAAATAATAAAATGGTTACCGCAAGGTAGCCATTTTGTTATTTCTATAAATAGAAGGACTTGAAACGAACTCCAAGAGCGGCGCGTTTAGTGCCGCGATTGGGAGAAAGCTCCGGTGGAGCTTTCGATAGCTGAGAAGAAAGTCCTTCTGCCCCTTTCTGATTCATTCCAACAGTTTCCTCATTTTAAGCAGTAGCGCTCTTTCACGGCGCGAGACCTGAACCTGTGAGATACCGAGGAGCGCGGCGGTCTGAGTCTGAGTTTTTCCTTCGCAGAATCTGTATGTGAACAGGCGCTTTTCATTCTTTTCAAGTACTGAAAGCGCGCGGAGCAAATCAAGCCTGTCATAGAGCCTGTCCGAATCGTCGACGGGTATATCGAGCTCAGGCTCGCCCTCCTCGCCGTACGCGCTAAGCGACATAACGGGAGTTATTACATTCAGTATTTCGGGCAGCTCCTCGACCGAGTAGCCCGTAAGCGCTGAAAGCTCGCTAACGGTAGGCTCCCGTTCCTCTTTATTCATAAACTTGTCACGGGCATACATCACCCTATTTGATTTTTCCTTAAGCGAACGGGATATTTTTATTGAGCCGCCGTCGCGAAAAAGCCTCTTTATTTCGCCCATAATTACGGGCACGGCATAGGTTGAAAACTTAAAGCCCTTACTTTCATCAAAGTTGTCAACCGCCTTGATTAAGCCGATACACCCCGCCTGAAACAAATCCTCATAATCTACGCCCCTGCCTCTGAAACGGTTAGCAACCGAATGCACGAGGGGCGTATTTTTAATTATTATTTCGTCACGGCTGCTTACCATGCTTTTTTACCGACTATTCTCTTAGTTAAGGTTACCGCAGTACCTTTATTCTCAGTTGAGGTAACGCTAACCCTGTCGCAAAAGGACTGCATAACGGTAAAACCGAGCCCTGCCCTGTCGCTTCCGCCCGTGGTATAAAGCGGCTGCATTGCGAGCTTTACGTCGGGAATACCCACCCCGTTATCCTTGATTCTTATACTTACAGTATTATTTTTTAGTATTTTGCCGTCTATGTAAATCTTCCCGCAGGCGTCCTTATAGCCATGTACGATAGCGTTCGTTACCGCCTCGCTTACGGCGGTTTTAAGGTCGTTAACCTCCTCAATAGTAGGGTCAAGCGGCGTTATAAACGCCGATACAACCGTTCTGCAAAACGCTTCGTTAACAGAACGGGATTCTACGGTAAGTCTGAATTCATTAACTACGCTCATTTTAAATCTCCTTAATAATAGCAATATTCCCTATTCCCGCAAGCTCAAAAAGCTTCTTTGTCTGGGGCGATACGTTCCTCAGCTCAAGCGTGGATTTATACGACTGAAGCAGCCTGTACCTCCCCATTACAAGCCCTATTCCCGAGGAGTCCATAAAGGAAACGTTTTTAAAATCAATTATAAGGTGTTTCGGACGTCTCAGGCTTATTGTATTATCAAGCTTACTGCGGATTTCACTTGCGCTATGATGGTCAATTTCACCGACGAGATAGGCGATGACAAGCTCGCCCGAGGTTTCTATCGTTACATTCATTTTATCCTTCCTAACATAAAAATAAGTCTGCCATCTAAGGATAGCAGACTTAATATAAATATTTTGTTGAAAGTAATAGGCTATAATAAATTTCTTACTTCCCTTGCAAGATAGAACGAACCGCACACGAGGGTTACGCCCTTTTCCTTAACGGCAAGCGCGGGGCTTTCGATTATTTCGACATCCTTGCAATACTTTTTCGCGCGTGAGGCAAGCTCAAAAGCGGACATTGAACGTGGATTATCGGGCGAAGTTGCGATTATAATTTTGCACTTAGGGGCAATCAGCGAGAGGTAGCCCTCAACATCCTTATCGCGCATCATACCGATAACGGCAACCTCACCGTAAAGAAGCGGAGCAAGCATTTCAGCCGCGGCGACGTTGTGACCGCCGTCAAGAAGTACGCCGTTAATTCTCTCCTGCCTTGCAGGCAGTTTTATAAGCTCCGAAGCCTCGGGGACATTCAGCTCCTTTAGTGCAGCATTAACCAAATCAAGATTACTCTTTATATTTCCCGTTATAAGCCTTTTACATTTCTTTTCAAAATGCGATTTAAGGTTATCGTTATACAAAACACAGGTACAATTCTTACGCAAAATGCCCGATTTTTCCTCGGCGATTTCGTCGATTGTATCTCCGAGGAAATCCGTATGGTCAAGGGAGATTGAGGTAATAACGGAGAGGTTGTTTTTTTCTACGTTTGTAGCGTCTCCCCTGCCGCCCATACCACATTCGATTACGGCATAGTCTACCTTCTCAGCCATAAAGATTTCATAGGCAATCAGAGCGAGCGCTTCAAATTCGGTACATTCCGCTTTCAGTAAATCGAGCACTGTCACTCCGCCGATAAGCTGTTCCTCAGTAATGGGAGCGCCGTTAATCTGTATCTGCTCGCGATAGTCCGTAACCCAAGGTGATGTAAACAGACCGACCTTATAGCCGCTCTCCTGCAGAGCCTTTGCAATAGTCGCGGCGACGGTACCCTTACCGTTGGTGCCCGCAACGTGCACGGTTTTATAGCCGTTCTGCGGGTTGCCCATAACCTCAAGAGCGTCGAGCATACGTTTAAGCCCCAGCTTAATGCCGAGGCTTTGTTTGTTTATAAGATATTGCAGCGCGCCGTCGTAGGTGCGAATATCAATACTCATTATCCGATTTCCTCAATGGATTTCTTAATCGCGGCAATCTTTTCTTCAAGCATTGCTGCGTCCTGTCTGTTCTGCTCAACAACCCTTTCGGGAGCTTTATTAACGAAGCCCGGGTTATTCAGCTTCTTATTAATGAACGCAAGCTTATCCTCAGCCTGAGCAAGCTCTTTTTCAAGGCGCTTTCTCTCCGCCTCAAAATCAACGAGGTCACCGAGCGGGATATAAATCTTAGCGTCGTCGGTGATAATCGTTACAACGTTGCCGAGGTCGCCGAAGCTGTCCGCGGTTTCAACCTCGCTTGCTGAGGCAAGGCGCTTAACGAACTCCGCGCCCTTTGCAAAAATATCGGTCTTAGCGCTTTCGATAAATACCTTTGCCTTCTTGCTCGGCGGTATATTCATCTCCGCTCTCCTGTTACGAATTGTGCGGATTGCCGTCATGATAACCTCCATTTCAGCCTCGTCGGCTTCAAAGGAAAGGCTCTCGTCATATCGGCACCAGTCGGAAATCATAATCGACTCCGTATCGTGCGGGATTGCCTGATATATTTCCTCGGTAATGAACGGCATAAACGGGTGAAGAAGCTTTAAGATATATGTCAGAACGAATACGAGTACCGCCTTAACGTTTTCCTTAGCGGTGTCGTCGCTGCCCTGAAGTCTGATTTTTGCAATTTCAATATACCAGTCGCAGAATACGTCCCAGATAAAGTCGTAAAGCTTCTGAACTGCAATACCGAGCTCGTATTTATCAAGGTTTTCGGTTACCTCTTTTGCAAGGGAGTTAGCCTTCGAGATAATCCATTTATCCTCAATAAGCAGAGTCTCGGGCAAGCCCTCATACTTATAATCCTCACCGAGATACATTAAAACGAAGCGAGCGGCGTTCCAGAGCTTATTAGCAAAGTTACGGGAAGCCTTAACTCTCTCATCGGAAAAACGCATATCGTTACCAGGTGAATTACCTGTTGCGAGAGTAAAGCGGAGCGCGTCGGCGCCGTATTCGTCAATAATCTCAAGCGGGTCAATGCCGTTACCGAGGGATTTACTCATCTTCCTGCCAAGCGCGTCGCGTACAAGCCCGTGAATAAGAACCGTATCAAAAGGAACCTGTCCCGTCTGTTCAATGCCTGAGAACATCATTCTCATTACCCAGAACGGAATAATATCGTAACCCGTTACGAGAGTATTAGTCGGATAATACTTTTTATAATCCTCGGTTTCGTCAGGCCAGCCCATAGTCGAAAACGGCCAGAGCGCTGAGGAGAACCAGGTATCGAGAGTATCGGGGTCCTGGTGAATATGAGTACTGCCGCAATGAGCGCACTTTTCGGGAGTTTCACGGCTTACCGTGATTTCGCCGCACTCGTCGCAGTACCAGGCGGGGATTCTGTGTCCCCACCAGAGCTGACGGGAAATACACCAGTCACGGATATTTTCAAGCCAGTGGAAATAGGTCTTTTCATAACGCTTCGGAACAAACTTTGTTTCGTCGTTCTTAACAGCGTCGATAGCGGGACCTGCAAGGGGCTTCATAGATACAAACCACTGCTTTGAAACCTTAGGCTCGATAGTAGTACCGCAGCGGTAGCAGGTACCAACATTATGGGAGTAATCCTCAATTTCGAGCATTGCACCCTCAGCCTTTAAGTCCTCAACGATAGCCTTACGGCACTCGTATCTGTCCATACCGCTGTAACGTCCCCAGCCGTCTTTAATATGAGCGTCGTCGGTCATAACGTCGATAATCTCAAGGTTATGACGGAGTCCTACCTCAAAGTCGTTGGGGTCGTGAGCGGGAGTAATCTTAACAACGCCCGTACCGAATTCAATATCAACGTAATCGTCGGCAATAACGGGAATCATACGGTGAACGAGCGGAAGGTCAATCATCTTACCTACGCAGTCCTTATAGCGCTCATCGTTGGGATTAACCGCAACTGCGGTATCGCCGAGCATGGTCTCGGGACGGGTGGTAGCAAGCTCGAGATAGCCGCTTCCGTCGGCAAAGGGATACTTAAGGTGCCAGAAATGTCCCGCCTGGTCCTCGTACTCAACCTCTTCATTGGAAATCGAGGTAAGACAATGCGGACACCAGTTAATTATACGGTCACCGCGATAAATTAAGCCCTTTTCATAAAGACGGTTAAAGACCTCGACAACGGCTTTATTACATCCCTCGTCAAGCGTAAAGCGCTCTCTGTCCCAGTCGCACGAGGAGCCGAGCTTTTTAAGCTGCTCGATAATTCTTCCGCCATACTGACGTCTCCACTCCCACGCTCTTTCAAGAAAGCCCTCGCGTCCTAAATCCTCTTTAGAGATTCCCTCTTCGCGCATTGCCTTTACAATCTTTGCTTCTGTTGCAATAGAGGCGTGGTCAGTTCCCGGAAGCCAGAGGGTGTTATAGCCGCTCATTCTCTTATAACGGATTAAAATATCCTGGAGAGTATTGTCAAGGGCATGTCCCATATGAAGCTGTCCCGTAATGTTAGGAGGAGGAATAACTATCGTATAAGGCTCCTTCTCCGACTTAACGTCAGCGTGAAAATACTTTCCGTCAAGCCAGAATTTATAAATCCTGTCCTCAAACGAAGAAGGATTATACTGTTTTTCAAGTTCTTTTGACATTCTGTTCATCTCCTAATAAAAAAGCCGCCTCAACAATGAGGCGGAATAATTCCGTGGTACCACTCAAATTACGCGCAAAAGCACGTCACTCTGACCTTTAACGCAGGAATACGTAGCGGGCTAATTAGATTTCTCACCCGCTCGGCTCATAAGCTACCTTCGCTCCTCTCGGCTGACGGCTCGCACCGAACGCCGCCTCTCTTAAAACCTTAAGAAGTTACTCCTCTTAATCAATGCCTTTTCAATATTGAAAATATAATAACAGATAAAAAACACCTTGTCAAGACAACAAGGCGTTTTTATTAATCAGTCATCGTATTTGATTTTCTTAACCTTAAATACTGCTCTGAGTATTGGAGCAATAAGCTTCGGGCTCTTAATAAGTACTACCTTCATATGTATCCCCTCCTATGATTTAACAACCATAATACCGAGGACAATGATTACGCCCGCAAGTATCCTCGTTACCCACACGGCAGGAAGACACAGGGAAATAGCACACCCTATACCGAATGCAACCCACATAAAGTTCTTTTTAGGTCCGCAGCCTCTCATTTCATCACCCTCTGATTAGTTGTTACACTGTATTATATGAGGGTTTTGAAAAAGTGTTAATCGTTTGCTTCAATTAAAAGCAGCGTTCCCTTTTTTACGCTTACGGTACAGTACTCATCGGTAATGTAATTACCGAGTCCGTACTGCTCGCCCTGAGATAAGCTGAGCTCCTCCTTGCCGTACCAGCCCGCAGTATAAAAAGCGCCCTTTATGCTGACGCCCTCGCAATCCTCAAGGAAGGCGAAAAGCGAGAAGAAGTCATAATCCTTTTTAAAAGTATGCTCCCCTGTAATGAGGCTCACCCTGTTATGAGCATCAATAATCACACATTCTGCGCCGTGCTTTCTGCAATAATCAAGACAGAGCAGATTAGCGTACGTATGGTCAAGGCGGGAGCCGATTGCGTTAAATATTTCAATCTTTTTAAAGCCGTTTTCGACGGCGTAAACTACGCAGTTGAAGGTATCCGAGCGTGATTTTTCAATGGGAAAAGTAATAATCTCGCACTCGGTTTCAGGTCTTTTCGACGAGTCGAAATCGGCAATAATCAAATCAGGCTTAATGTCTGCTTTTTCAAGAACACGGTAGCCCGAGTCGGCGGCTATTATAAAGCTGTTTTTATCAACACGTTCTTTTAAAAACTCCGCGCAGTCATTCGGCGCGCCCGAAACGACCGTGCATTTTACTTTGTCTGCCATTCCTTAATATCCTTAACGTCATTATACATCTGGACGTAGCTGTTGTGCCTTGATACAGAAATTTTGCCCTCTTTTACTGCCTCGGCAACGGCGCAGCCCTTATCGTTAATATGGGAGCAGTTAGTGGAGAACTTGCACATATCGAGGTACTGTCGAAATTCCCTGAAGCAATACGGCAAATCGTCCTTAAGTATTCTCTCACACCGCTCAAAATCAAGCGAGGAAAAGCCCGGCGTATCGGCAATATATCCGCCGTCGGTTTTAAAAAGCTCGCAGTGACGCGTTGTATGGCGTCCGCGCCCTAGCTTTTTGCTCGTTTCGCCCGTTTCAAGCGAAAGGTCGGGGAAAATATTATTTAGCAGGGTGCTCTTCCCCACGCCCGTATTGCCCGTAAAAGCGCAGACCTTATCCTTAAGCAACGCCTTAACCTCGTCGGCTCCGCCGCCGCTCGTATTATCGCATACTACAACCTTAAAGCCGGCGTTTTTATAGATTTCCTCATATTCCTTATACGAGGAGTCAAGGTCGGTTTTTGTGAAAACAACAACGGGCTCAATTTCCTTATACTCGGCGATTGCAATAAGCTTATCAATAATAAGCGGATTCAGCTTAGGGTCAACGACGGAGGAAATTATAAACAGCCTGTCTATATTCGCAAGCGGAGGTCTTATAAGAGAATTTTTACGGGGGAGGATTTTATCTATTGAATTATACTGCTCGCCCTCATAGACGGTAATCTCAACATTATCGCCTACAAGCGGGGTGATTTTTTGATTACGGAAGCTTCCCCTTGCTTTACACTCATAAACGGAATCAGCGGATTCTACATAGTAGAAGCCGCCGATGCCCTTAATTATTTTACCTTTAATCATATATTACGGCGTATCCTCGTTTGAGGGCTCTTCGGGCGGTGCTTCAGCCGTCGTTGTGGTAGTCGTCGTATCGTTCTTTGAAGCGCTTGTAAAGTCAACCGTAAGGGTTTCGTCCTTTTCACCCTTGAATAAAACCTGCTCCTTTTCTCCGAGCTTATCAAGAGTAATCGAAATTGTTTTCTGCTTGCCCTTTTCGCCGGGTACGCTGACGGAATAGCTTGAACCGTCAAGGGTTACTGTTTTCTTTGTGTTCTGCGCGCCGTCAACTGAAACTATGATAGTATCCTTAACTGTTTTGCCGTCCTTATTAATAACGGTAGGAAGCTTAATGGATACGGTAGCCTTAAGCTGCTTTTCGGTAGTTGTGGTCGTAATTCCCGAGGAAATAACAAGCTTAATGGAATCCGTTACCTGCGCCTCGGCACCGGGCGACGGCGACTGGGACATAACGGTATCCTTAGGCATCGTACTGTCCTGAGTTACGAATGAAATATTAGTAAAGCCGTACTTCTCAAGGAATGCCCTTGCGCCGTTCTTATTAAGTCCGTAAACGTCGGGAACCTTAACGGTTTCAATAACCGTCGTTGAAGGACCTACCGAAACGTAAACGGTAACCTCCTTATCAGCCTCAACGGGAGTGTTAGCCTTCGGGTCGGTATAAACGACCTTACCCTCCTCAACATTCTCGCTGTTTACCGTAACAAAGTTAATATTAATAATACCCGCTTTTTCAAGCACAGTCTTTGCCTGAGACTGAGTATAGCCGAAAACGTTGGGGATAGTTATTCCGTCCTCTGCTGCAGCTACCGTGAGGATAACCTCGCTGCCCTCTTGAACCTTAGTGCCCGCATCCGGAGTCTGACCGATAACGGTACCCGGAAGCTCCTTATCTGTCTTTTCATACTCGGGAACGAGCTTATACTTATAAACGCCGTTCTGGCTCGCCTCATAGACCTCGTCCCATGAGGAGCCTACAAAGTTTTCAAGCGCATAGGTTTCCTTATGCATACCGTTAGTAATGCTCATAATAAGCAGCACTACCGCGGTAGCAAGCACGATTAATCCGATTATCACGGCGGTGATAATCTTCTTTTTCCTGTCAGGGTCCTCATACACAGGCTCCGCAATATATGGCGGAGTCTGACTTCCCGTGTCGCCCTTAGGAATTTCGCCTTTTGCGATAATCTTAGTGGGGTTCGAGTCCTGCTTAGGAGTTGCATAATTAAAGGTTGTCTGAGGATTTTTAACTATTTCCTCAATATCAAGCAGCATTTCCGTCGCCGTCTGATAACGGTCAAGCGGGTTCTTCTGCATAGCGCGGATACAAATCTGCTCAAGCCCGAGCGGTATGTCGGGATTAATATCCGTAAGCTTTTTAGCGTCAGCCTGAAGCTGCATAAGCGCTACCGAAACAGCGCTCTCTGCTTCAAAGGGAACGTCGCCCGAAAGCATTTCGTAAAGCACTACGCCGAGCGAATATATATCCGCCTTTTCGTCGGTGAACTCGCCCTTTGCCTGCTCGGGAGCAATATAATGAACAGAGCCGATTGCCTCCTCGGTCAGAGTTTTTGTATCGCTCCTTGAAAAACGGGCAATACCGAAATCGGTAACCTTTATATTACCGCTCGGAAGCAGAATAATATTCTGAGGCTTAATGTCCCTGTGAACTATTCCCTTGTCGTGAGCGTGCTGAACCGCCTTTAAAATCTGGGTCATAAAGAACAGCGCGTCGTTCCAGGTAATAGCTCCCTGCTTATTAATATATTCCTTAAGCGTAATTCCGTCGATATACTCCATTACGATATACTGGAGCTTTTCGCCGAAATTAACGTCGTATACCTTAACGATATTGGGATGGGAAAGGAGGGCGATTGCCTTTGATTCATTCTTAAAACGCCTTTTGAAATCGTCGTTTGAGAGGAATTCATCCTTAAGAATTTTAACGGCAACAATCCTGTCGTCGACATTGTCATAAGCCTTGTAAACAACGCTCATTCCGCCAACGCCGACAATCTCCTGTACCTCATATCTTCCGTCAAGTCTTTTTCCAACGTAATTATCCATTTATCTTCTCCGTAAAAAAGTATTATTTTGCGATTGCGACAACGGTAATATTGTCGCCGCCGCCGTTGGTATTCGCTTTCTTAACAAGTCTGTCCGCAAATGCGTAGTACTGACCGTCGCTGATTTCATTATATATTTCAGTTGTTGATACGTAATTAGTCAGACCGTCGGTACAGAGAAGGAGGATTTCCTCCTCTCCGAGATAAATCTGTTCAAAATCGGCGTCAATCCTTTTATCCACGCCGATTGCCCTCGTGATATAGTTCTTATTGGGGTGAACCTCCGCTTCGTCGGCAGTAATTTCGCCCTTATTAACTAAATCCTGTACGTAGCTATGGTCGACGGTAATCTGCTTAATCTCGTTCTTCTCAACGATATAAGCCCTGCTGTCGCCCGCATGGGCTATATAAGCGTCGTCGCCGCGCACGATTGCGCATACTACGGTAGTACCCATGCCCTGAAGCTCAGGCCTCGTATCCGCCATATCGTAAACCTCTATATTAGCCGCGGTTATTGCGGAATCAAGGAGATTTTTAATCGAGGAATCGCGCATTTTTTCGTTATAGCAGGAGGTAATCTTTTCGGAAATGACCTTAACCGCAAGCTTTGACGCTATATCGCCGCCAGAGGCGCCGCCCATACCGTCGCACACAACCGCCCAGACAACCTCGCCCGGAAGCTCGCCGACCGCATAAGCGTCCTGGTTGCTTTCCCTAACTATACCTCTATCGGTTTTTGCAACAATTTTCATTCGTCCACCTTCTTACGCCTTCTGAGCTGTCCGCAGGAGGCGTTAATATCTTTTCCAAGCGTTCTTCTTATTGTAGCATTTATTCCGAGTGATTGCAATACGGATTGGAATTTTCTTACCGCCTCGTCACCCGAACGGACGTTGCCCCTTTCCTCCACGTCGTTGACGGGAATCAGGTTAACGTGGGAGATAAATCCCCTAAGCTTTTTTGCAAGCTCCCTTGCACATTCCTCGCTGTCGTTAACGTCCTTGATAAGCGTGTATTCAAACGACACGCGGCGCTTGGTTTTCTCAGCATATTCCCTGCACGCTTTTATAACCTCGTCGACACCCCATTTTTTATTAACAGGCATCATTTTATCCCTTATTTCATCATTAGGAGCGTGAAGAGAAAGGGTTAAGGTAATCGGGAGCTTTTCGTCGATAAGCGCATAGATTTTCGGCACTATTCCGCAGCTTGAAAGAGTAATATCTCTCAGCGAAATATTTAGTCCCTTTTCGTGATTTACGGTATGCAAAAATTTAATAACGTTATCAAAGTTATCAAGCGGCTCGCCGATGCCCATAAGCACGATATGGGAAATGCGTATACCTAAATCCCTCTGCGCTGAGTGTATCTGTCCCTCAAGCTCGGCGGGAAGAAGATTACGCCCGAAGCCTGCAAGAGTTGACGCGCAGAAGCTGCAGCCCATTCTGCAGCCTACCTGGGAGGAAATACAGATGGTGTAGCCGTATTTATACTTCATTACCACACTTTCGATATATTCCCCGTCATACAGCCTGAACAGGTATTTTACCGTTGAGTCAAGCTTTGATTCATACTTTTCCTCAATTTCACAGACGGGAATTAAATAAGCCTCCTTAAGTCTGCTTCTTAAATCCTTTGATAAATCAGTCATCTCGTCAAAGGAGGAAACGCCGTTAACGTGCAGCCATTTATATATCTGCTCTGCTCTGTACGAGGGCAGGGCAAGAGAAGCTATTTCATTTTTCAGTTCGTCAAAGGACAATGATTTTATATCAGTCATTTTTCTTTTCAATCACGGCATAGTAAAAGCCGTCGCCTCCGTCAACTGATGGAAAAACCGTTTTATCGTAAACTAATGAGAAGCTTTCGTTATTCTCAATAAACCTTGAAACAACCCTTTCGTTTTCTTTTTTATTGAGCGTACAGGTTGAATAAACAAGACGTCCGCCGTCCTTAAGGTATTTTGATGAAGCTTCAAGAATTTTATGCTGAAGCTCGGGAAGCTCCTTAATACTGTCGAGCTCCTTGTATCTGATTTCGGGCTTTCTGCGGATTATTCCGAAGCCAGAGCACGGCACATCGCAGAGTATTTTATCCGCAAGCGGAAGGTCGGGATTATACGCAGAGGCGTCGTTTACGCCTACCGTAATATTCTTAAGCTCAAGCCTTTTTGCGCCCTGTTCAATGAGCTTTGCCCTTTGCTCATACAAATCATAGGCATAAAGCATACCCTTATTATTCATTCGCTCAGCTATAGTAAAAGCCTTACCTCCGGGAGCGGAGCATAAGTCAAGCACCGTTTCGCCCTCGGATGCTTCAAGCGCCTTTGCACATTCAAACGAGCTTTTATCCTCAATGTGAAACAGACCGTTTTTAAAGGCTCTCGATTTATTAAGGTCAAAAGCGGAATGAATTATTACAAGCTCGCCGTTTGCTTCGCAATCCACTCCCTCATCAAGCAGCTCATATGCAAGCTCGTTAGTGTCGACAAAAAGAGTATTCGGAACGGCAAAAACAGGCGGGCGTTCATTAATTGCTTCAAGAATTTTCAGAGCATTTTCTTTTGCATAATGCTTAGTCCACATATCAATAAGGCTTTTAGGACAGGAATACTTAACGCTTAAGTCCTCAATACTGTCCAGATCAAGCCTGTTGCCGTCGATATTATGTAAGACAGCGTTAATCAGCCCTTTATAGTATGAGCAGCCAACCTCGCCGGCAAGCTTAACCGCCTCGTTAATTACTGCGCTCGGCGGCACCAAATCCATAAAATAAAGCTGATACACGCTGAGATACAAAATGGTTTTAACCTTCGGCTTTGTTCTTTCCTTAAGGTACTGAGCAATTATATAATCAAGCGTAAGCCTTCTTTCAACCGTACCGTATACAAGCCTTGAAACAAAGGCTTTATCCTTGGAATCGGTATCCTTAAGCGCGCTGTCAAGCGCAAGGTTTGAATATGCCGAATCAAAGAAAACTCCGTGCAGTATTTCAAACGCGGTAAGCCTTGCATTTTTCATCGTCTGTTACGTCCTCCGCCGATGATGAGAAGAAGTCTAAGCAGCGTTGCAACTGCGCCGGCAAGCGCGGCAACGTAAGTCAGCGCGGCGGCGGTCAGAACCTTCTTCGCGCCCTTGTATTCCTCGTCAACCAAAAAGCCGTTTGACTTAATAACAGCAAGCGCTCTTCTGCTCGCGTCGAACTCAACGGGAAGCGTAACAAGCTGGAAAAATACAACGAAGGAATAAAGGATTAAGCCGATATACGCAATAGTAACGCCCACGTTTGCAAGGGACGCAAGCGAGGTAAGATATATACCTACGATACAGATAATAACGCCGAACGAGGAGCCTATTCTTGTAACGGGGATTACTGCGTTTCTGAGCCTCAGCGGCGCATAGCCCTGCGCATGCTGACAGGCGTGCCCCGCCTCGTGACAGGCTACGCCGATAGCGGCGATGCTCCTTGAAGCGTAAACACCCTCGCTTAAGCAGATAGTTTTGCTCGTCGGGTCATAATGGTCTGTTAAATTACCCGAAATCGGTCTTATCTGTACGTCTGTAATACCGTTGAGCTGGAGAAGTCGCCAGGCGGCATCAGCGCCCGTCATTCCCTGACGGTTCATTACTTTTGAAAACTTATTAAAACTTGATTTTACCCTTGCCTGACAAATCAGGGAAAAGATAAATACGGGTATCATAATAAAGCCCGTCATATAGTACAGAGTATAGTATCCCATAATTATTCTCCCACCATCGTTCCCTTTTCAATTTTGTTTCCCTGAAGAAAAGCGGAGGCGTTCATTCTCTTTTTCCCCTCGCTCTGAAGCTCGAGAATTTCAACGCATTTTCCGTCCCCGCAGGAAACCATCAGTTTTTTATTACTTTCAATTACTTCGCCCGCTTTACCGCCCTTGATATCGGACAGTGCGGTTTTGTGAATTTTAATATTTCTGCCGTTTATTAACGTTATTGCGCACGGCCAGCTCTGAAGCCCTCTTACCTTATTGTGAACCTCTAAAGCGGATTTACTCCAGTCAATCGGACAAAGCTCCTTTGTTATCATCCTCGCATAGCCGAAATCGCCTTCGGGCTGCTTAACGGGTTTAAGCCCGCCCTTTTCAAGAAGCTCAAGCGTTTCAAGAAGCGCGTCCGCACCTATTGCGGAGAGTCTGTCGAAAAGCTCCTCGGAGGTTTCATTCTCTCCGATATCGGTTTTCCTTACAAGAAGAATATCGCCCGTATCAAGTCCCTCATCCATCTGCATTATTGATACGCCCGTTTCCTTTTCACCGCTCAGCACAGCCCACTGAATAGGCGCAGCGCCGCGGTACTTCGGAAGGAGAGAAGCGTGAACGTTAATACAGCCGTACGGCGCAGAGTTTAAAATCTCTGCCGGAAGTATCTTACCGTAAGCAACTACTATAATAACGTCGGGTGAAAGACGTTTTATAATCTCCGATGCGTCCGAGCCTTTTATTCTCACGGGCTGGTAAACGGGAATATTATATTTTTCTGCAAGCTGTTTAACGGGAGGCGGTGTTAAAACCTGCTTTCTCCCCACGGGCTTATCGGGCTGAGTAAACACTCCGACGACCTCGTGAGAGCAGGTTATTAAATCCTCAAGGCAGGGCACGGCGAAATCGGGAGTCCCCATAAATACTATACGCATTACTGCTGAATTCCTCCGATAACCTTTGATGTAAACAGTATGCCTTCAAGGTGGTCAAGCTCGTGACAGAAGCAGCGCGCCTTTAAGCCCTCGCCCGTGTAAACGTGCCAGTTGCCGTGCCTGTCCTGTGCCTTAACCTGAACCTTAGCGGGACGGACGCATACCCCGTACTGACCGGGAACGGAAAGGCAGCCCTCCGACTCCCTCTGTTCTCCCTCAGCCTTGGTGATTTCGGGGTTAACGAGCTCAATTGGACCGTCGCCTACGTCGAGTACTACCACTCTTTTAAGCATACCTACCTGTACTGCGGCAAGCCCTACGCCCTCGGCGTTATACATAGTTTCAAACATATCGTCAATTAACACGCCGAGCCTGTCGTCGAACTTTTCAACGACGCGGCTTTTTTTATTTAAAATAGGGTCGCCCACCTTAACTACATTCCTGAGTGCCATATGTTTCTCCTGTTATGACAAATCGTTGGGATTAACATCAACGCTGATGCTAACCTCCTTATACTCTTTAATCTTACTCATACTTTTTAAAATATCCGTTATCATATTACGAACAATTTTAGAATTTTTGGTTTTAAGCGTGAGTCTGTATCTGTAATTATTATTTATTTTTGAAATCCTCGCCTGAGTCGGACCGAGCGCAACGAGCTTAACCTCGCTGTATTCGCCCTTGTTCAGCTCCACCATCAGTTCAAAGAATTTCTTAGCGCACATTGCGACGGTATGCTCATTTTCGCCCGTAAAGACGGCGCACACCAAATCGCAGTAAGGCGGATATATCATCAGCCTGCGCATTTTTATTTCATTATCGTAGAAGCCCTTGTAATCCTGTTCAGACGCATACTCTATGGTTTCGTTAAACGGATTGATAGTCTGGATTACAGCCTTACCCTTTTCGCCGCGCCTGCCCGCTCTGCCGACAACCTGAGTTATTAAATCAAAGGCTTTTTCATTCGCAAGATAGCTTTCGTTATAAAGCGAGTTATCAGCATTAACAACTCCGACGAGCGTTACGTTATCAAAGTCAAGCCCTTTGGCAACCATCTGGGTTCCTATAAGTATATCGTATTCGCCCGCGCCGAAGGAGTCGAGAAGCTTCTGGTGCGAAAACTTAGCCGTAGTTGTATCAGCGTCCATTCTCAGCACTCTCGCATCGGGAAAAAGCCTTGAGAGCTCGTCCTCAATACGCTGAGTGCCGTAGCCGCTGTACCTCACGGAATCCGAGCCGCACTCGGGACAGATATTGTCAAGCCTTTTGCTGTATCCGCAGTAGTGGCACTGAAGGCGGTTACTGTAGCTGTGATACGTCAGCGATATCGAGCAGTTCGGACAGGTTATTATATGCCCGCACTCATTGCACGCAATAAAGGTATTATATCCCCTGCGGTTAATGAGAAGTATCGTCTGCTTTTTATTATCGAGATTTTCCGCTATAAGCTCCTTCAGCTTTGAGGAAATTGGCGTTTTATTCCCGAGCTTCATTTCCGTTTTCATATCGACGGTAATAACCTCGGGAAGTACGGAATCGCCGTAGCGCTCGTTAAGCTCGAAATACTTAATCCTTCCGTTTACTGCGGCGGAATAGGTTTCAACGCTCGGGGTTGCGGAGGTCATAAGCAGAAGCGCTTTATTATACTTTGCTCTGAAACGGGCAACCTCCCTTGCGTCATACTTGGGAGTACGCTCGCTTTTATAGGTATGCTCCTGCTCCTCGTCGATAATAATCAGACCGAGGTTATGAAGCGGAGCGAACACCGCAGAGCGCGTACCGATAACTATTTTAGCATATCCCCTGTCGGCTCTCCTGTACTCGTCGTTCCTTTCGCCGAGCGAAAGCCCGCTGTGGAATACTGCAATCTTATCGCCGTACCTCTTATGGAATATTGAGAGAGTCTGCGGAGTAAGCGCGATTTCAGGCACCATAACGATTACGTCACGTCCGCTGTCAACAGCGTCGTCGATAAGCTTAAGGTAAACCTGAGTTTTACCGCTTCCCGTAACGCCGTAAAGCAGTCCAGCGCCGCCGTTTTCCTTAAGGGCGGAAAAGGTTTCGTACGCCCTTTTCTGCTGCTTTGAAAGAACGATATTATCGCGTTCAGCCCTATTATCTGAATGATACGGATTACGGTATATCTCTTTTTTGTAAATCTCAACGATATCATTCTTTTCGAGATTTTTAATTACCGCAGCGCCTACTGAGCAGAATTCACATATTTCGTTAAAGCCAGCAGTACCTACGTCAAGCAGAAGCTCGGCAACGGTTCTCTGCTTTTTTGTAAGGGCTGACAGCCTCTCCTCGTCCTCGCAGACGAGCCTTACCATACGCTCGTTTTTTGAGCCGATTTTACCGTAGCCCTTGGGAAGCATCTGCTTAAGGCAGTCATAGGTCGTACAAAAGCACCGCTCCTTAAGCCACAGCGCGAGCTGTACCATTTCCTCGGAAAGCGTCTGCTCCTTCACGCTCATTATCGGCTTAAGATTATCGGAGGGTACTTCCGTACTTAGCGAAATAACTATTCCGCTGCGCTCCTTATTACCCTTACCGAAAGGAACGGTTACCGAGGAGCCTACCTTAACGTCGCTAATAAGCTCCTCAGGGACGAGATAGCTGTAATCCGTATCAAAGCTGAAAAAGGTGTTATCAACCGCGACGGTTGCAACATATTTTTTCATTCGGATTCCCCGCTTACTTTAATTCATCAGGCTCGGTTATAACATACTTTCCGTCGCAGATTTCAACGATTGCCTTGGACACGGTCTTTTCGTCGATAGGCTCCTCCTTTTCGAGAGCCTCGTCTCTGATTTCCCTTGCTCTCTTTGCAGTACCTACTACGAGGCTGTAACGGGAATGAACGTTTTCAAGCATTTTCTTTAAATCGGGATTAAACATGGTATTATCTCCTTATTCTATAATATCTGAAAGCTCTTCGCCTACTCTGTTATGTGCGTCAAGCTCGATTTCAAGTATTTCATTAATCTTATTCACGGCGATATCAAGATCGTCGTTGACAACATTGTATTTGTACATATCGGCGTACTCAAGCTCAAATTTTGCAAGCTCAAGACGGCGCTGAATATCCTCTTCGGAATTGGTATTGCGTTTTCTGAGGCGTTCCTCAAGTACTTCGAGGCTCGGCGGAAGAAGGAAAATAGGTACGCAATCCGGACGGGTCCGCATAATATTCTGACCGCCCTCAACCTCTATTATCAAAAAACATATTTTTCCGTCCTCAATCGCCTTATTAACGCCCTCGACGGGAGTTCCGTAATAACAGCCGTTATATACGGTATATTCAAGAAGCCCCTTTGAATATATAAGCCTCTTGAATTTTTCCTCGTCCATAAAGTAGTAATTAACTCCGTTGACCTCGCCCTCACGGGGCTCACGGGTAGTCGCCGAAACGGATTTGACTATATCGTTCCGCTTTTTACAAAGCTCTCCGAATACGGTATCCTTACCGCAGCCACTCGGCGCAGAGAGAACTACAAGCATACCCTTTTTACTCATTTTTATCCCTCCCCGTTAAAGCGTTTTTCAATCTGGTCAAGCTCAAGATAGCTCAGTATCACGTTATCGCTGTCGGTTATAATAACGCTCTTGGTCTTGCGACCGTGGGACGCGTCAATCAGGGTACCGTTTTCCTTACCCGTCTGCACAAGCCTTTTAACAGGCGCAGACTCGGGCGACACGATTGATACCACTCTGTCGGCGTTTATCAGATTTCCGAATCCTATATTAACAAGCTTCATAACTCTTACCTATTCTATATTCTGAATCTGTTCTCTGATTTTTTCGACCTCGGCTTTGATGTCAACCACCTTGCGTGCGATTTCAACATCGTTGGCTTTTGAGCCGATTGTATTGGTTTCCCTGTTAATTTCCTGAACAAGAAAATCCATCTTTCTTCCTATCGGCTCGTCAGCTTCAAGGAAGGTATTAAGCTGGTCGATATGGGAGCGAAGGCGTACCGTTTCCTCAGCAACCGCCACCTTATCAGCGTAGATTGCAACCTCCTGGATAATACGCGCCTTATCAAGCGAAACGTCGCCGATTAGCTCATGAACCCTCTCAATCAGTTTATCGTTATACTCCTTAACGGTCTCGGGCGAGCGTTCTTCAATAAACGACACGTTTTCAAGGATGAACTGACCTCTCCCAAAAATATCGTCGTGCATCTTGGCACCCTCAATAAGCCTCATATCAATAAACTTATCAATAGCCTCGCTACACACGTCCTTTACATAGCTCCAGAGCTTATCCTCGTCCTCCTCAGCCTTTTTAACCACAAGAACGTCGGGAAAGCGGCTTATGGTAGAAGCACCGTAATCGCCCTTGAGCTCATAATTATCCTCAAGCTCCTTAAGCGCCTTTACATAGGCAGATGCCAGGGTGTTATTAACAACAACCTCGGCAGCCTCTGTATTAAGTGCTTCGATTGAAACGAAGCAGTCTACCTTGCCCCTTGATACTTTAGAGCTTACGTAGCTTTTAAGCTTATCCTCAATAAACCCGTACTGACGCGGAATCCTTGAGGAAAACTCAAAATATCTGTGATTAACCGATTTTATTTCAACGGTAATAACGTACCCGTCAATTTCCTTAACGGCTCTTCCGAAGCCCGTCATTGATTTAATCATAGAAGCCCTCCTTAATTATTTAGTTATATTATAGAAACCCGATTTACTAAGGTCAATGTTTTGGTAACAGAATATTAATAATTTTAATATTTATTTTACAAAAATAAAAGGCGGATTAACTCCGCCTTAGATTATATCAGTATCTGTAATTAATGAAGTTTTCAAATAAAGGCGTATACCTCGAATTACTCTGAAGCATATAAGCGTAATCCTTAGCATTCACTATACCATCTGAATTAACATCGCACATCATCATAGTAATTACAATTTCATCACCGTCATCAACCGAGAAGGTATGCTCAAGCGTAACTCCGTCACACTCAAAGGAAACGGTTTTTGAAAGCCCGCTTACGTTAACTGTAAAAGAGCCGTTATCAGTCGCCACTCCGTCAACAGTTGCGTTATCAAGTAAAATGTCGGACGCGTCGCCGTCAGGCGTATTCATTGCATATAGACTTCCGCTTACGGTATACTCAACGGGTTCAAAGTAGACATCAAATTTTCCGGTAAGCGACGGGTTAAAAATCTTAACGCCAAGATAATACTTTTCGCCCTTTGTAAGCGTTTTAGTCAAGCCGAAATCGGTTGAGCCCTGCTCGCTGTTAAATAGCGAGCCTCGGTCATCGTTATATGCAATCTGACTTTTATTTTCGTCGTATATATAACCAAGCGTGTCGTGCTTGCTCACGGAATAAAATCTGTACTGACCTGTATATTTACAGGTGTACGGAAAATACGCAGTCATTCCTTTTTGAAGAGAAACGTGAATAACACCGGTTTTTACCTCCTCGCAAGAAAAGGATATATTATTCTTATATGCAAAGTACAGCGCATATGAGCCCGAAACGGTGTTAACTATGAAATTGTCCTTTCTTACTGCGCCGTTATATGCAAAGGATTCATCCTTAATGCTTGTAACTCCGCTGCCGAGAGTAAGCGACATTAATTCAGGACAAGAGGAAAACGCGTATTCACCGATGGTTTTGAGAGAATCGGCTACCGTAACATTTCTTAACGCCTCGGCGCCCGAAAAGGCATAATTTCCGATACCGGTTACGCCCTCCTCAATTACAATATTCTCTATATCTAAAATAACATTACTCCAGGGCGTGCTTGCAACGGAGGTATAGTCATCCATATTGCCGCTGCCGGTAATATAAAGCGTTTTTGTATCGCTGTCATAGCTCCAGCTTACGTCGTCCGCAAAGGCAATAACAGCGGAGAAAACGGAAACGACCGTTAACGCAATTGCAGTAATTAAAGCTATTAACTTTTTGTTTTTCATTTTCTCACCTGCCCTTTACACAGACTTTTACATATGCATTATATCATATATTATATAAATATGCAATACTAAATGTTAATAATTTATGAATAAAAAAGCTCCCGAAAGCATTTGCTTTCGGGAGCATTGTAATTATCTCATTGGACCAATCCTCATAATTAATAGGGTTTGTATTCCTTAAAATACTTTGTCCATTGGTCTGTACCTCATATTTATTTGTGAATGTACGGAATTTTTTATAGAGCTTATATGCTCTGATTATCGGCAGGAATATAATCTTATATATCTTTACTATTAAATTTTACAACACCTACAAGTATTGCCCAACCCTGCCAATAACTTTTAATAGCTTCATAAAGTCGTAATCCGTTATCAATATTATAATTGATTCAGCCGATTAATAATTACCGTTATTTTATCGGGATACTATGCAGGTGGCTAAGCTTTTTGGTTTAACATCCATCGGTTTAGCCCTCCTTTTTATATTTGAACTTCGGCTCTAACAAACTCCTCTTATCAATTCTGAGCCCCTTCTTAAGTTCAACTAAATAATAGCATATTTATTGTAAAAAGTCAATAGGTTTTTTCCACAAATATCGCTGTTTTTGGTAATTATAAACAATCGTTTAAAAATGTTGACTATTGCCTTTTGATTTAGTATAATATGAGTGTTGGGGGTGAAACCCCAAATTTTTATCAGGAGGATTTCTTATGGATAATGAAGAGCTCTATATGCCCGATATTTTATCAGTAACCGACGACGACGGAAACGAAATTGAATTTGAGCTTCTTGAAAGATATGAAACCGACGAGGCGGTTTACGTTGCGATTACCGAATACCGCGACGACGAAACCGATATAGTTGAAGGCGATTTTGAGGTAATTATCCTCAAGGTTGTTGAAGGCGAGGACGGAGAGGAATATCTTGAGGAAATCCAGGACGATATGGAATACGAACAGGTTTCCGATATTCTCATGGCAAAGGTAGAGGAAAAATACGAGGTCGAATATTTTGACCCCGATTTGCAATAATTATATTAACGATAGTAGTCTGTGCATCTCGACAACCGCAGTTTAAATAACCCGAACAAATCATATTAAGGGATTCAAGCTCCGTATGTGGGTATGCAGACCTCCCTGCCCCGTGCTATATGCACCGGGAGGACGTTGGGAGCACAAAGCATATGGGATGAAGCCCACCTGCGTTTAACAGCAGGTTATCTTCAACTGCGGCGGATGTGCGGATTAGATTAAAAGGCTGATTCACTTGTTAGGTGAATCGGCCTTTAATTTTACATATTATTTATTGCCCAGAGCGCAGCCGCAGGAATAACGTTTTTATTCTGATTCCAGATTGTTGGGAATTCCTTGATATTAACCGGTGCGGCGCTCTTGCCTGTTTCAATAGTCAGTGTCGGTATTTTATTTGCATATCCTACCCAGTCGCCGTAGCAGGGACCGACCTTAAGACCGCTTCCCGACGATCTTGCGGCGCGGTAACCCGTGAGCTTATGCACAACGCTGAAAAGCTGGTTATTCTTCTTAGCCAGAGCTTTGGGTTGTGAAAAATCACGGTAAATAATCGAGCCCGTTGAATGATAGCTAAGTACAACCTTGGGCTTAACGCGCTTAATCTGGTTCATCATAATCACCGTTTCCTTTTCTGAGGCGGCGTACGGACCCTTGTACATTTCGTTATTATAGTGATTTATCGTTTTCTTTTTCTTGAAATTCAGAGGATAGTTACGGTTTAAGTCAACTCCCCTTGCGTTAGCCTTCCAGCGTGTATAGTAAGTTTTTTTGCCCTTACCGTATTTTTTGCAGAGCTTCTTTGCATTGTTCCTGAGCTTTGCATTACTGATACCGTTAAGACCGTACTGGCTTATTGCTACGCCGTCGGGATTAACCATGGGAACTATGTGGAGGCATACCTTGTCAAATATTTCGCTGTAATACATACCGTTATAGGTACCCGTATAATAGTTAGCGCAGATACATTCAAGCTGTCTCATTACAAGCAGAGAATTAATATATTCCCTTGCGTGCATCGTAGCCTGAACTATCATATGCTTTTTAGCGTCCTTATTGCCGACAACGACCTCGTAAATATTCCTGTTGTCATAGGTTTTGCCCATGGACGAATATGTAAACAACTCAGGATATTTAGCCTTGAGTTTTTCAAGGTCGGACTTCATATCCTTATAACAATATTTGGCGTCCCATACATTAACAGTTTTCATATCCGCAGCGCTGAAATAAGTACCCTTTCTGCGCGCAACGATATTAACGGTGAAAACTAACCTTTTACCGCTGCTGTCTGCCGCAGTAGCAGTAATCTGCGCCTTACCGACGCTGACGCCCTGAACGACGCCGCTCTGGCTTACGGTAGCAACTTTTGCATTTGAGGTGCTCCACTTAATGCTTTTATTCTTTGCATCAGCGGGAAGAACACTTACCGTTATCTTCCTCGTCTGCTTTACCGCAAGAGAAAAGCTGACAGTGGAGGGATAGAGCGCCTTAATCTGTTTAACAAGCCCTACCTGCACAGGAGGCTTAGTTGTAGTCTCCGTAACGGGTTCCGTCGTCGGCTCACTCACAGGCTCAAAAGCAGGCTCCGACGAAAGCTCAGTCGTTGTTTCCTCATCTTCCTGCGTAGTAATTTCCTCCGACTGAATGGTTGTTGTATCCTCGACCTGTGAGGTTGTAGTGTCCTCGGTATCCTCGGCGTTAACAGACATTAATCCGCAACTGAAAACGCTGAGCGCCATAATAACAACCATAAACAGAGAAATAAGTTTTTTTGACATAAAAAGTATACCTAAACCTTAATAATTATTCGCCCTTCATTTCAAGAAGCTGCTGTGTACCCTCAAAGGAAGCCTTTGAAAGCGCGATGGAGTCAAAAATTGCAAGCTCGATATCGTCGGGGGTGCATCCGAGCTCCTTAGTATCGTCGGTGGGGATGAAGAGATTCATACCCATAATATCGGCAAGACCCACAGGGTCGATACCGCTTTCGATACCCCTCTTTTTATAATCAGCTCTCATAGTGAGACCGAAAGCCTTGAACATCCACTTAGGAATATCGACAATCTTTCTGTCCTCTTCGCCGTCCATAGCCCTGTAAACAATCTTAAGGAACTGGCGCCATGTGAGGTTATAGCAGGAAATGCCGTACGCTCTCGCGCCCTTAACCTGCTCAGCAGCGCCCACGATAGCCTCGCCTACCTGACGTACGGTGAGCATAGCCGTACCGCCTGCGGGATAGAAGGTTGCGGGCATTTTTTCGAATCTCTGGAGCTGTTCAATAAGGATAACCCAAACGGGCTTACGTCCCGGCTGAGTTCCGAAAATATAGGGAAGCTCAAGAACGGCTACGCCCATATCGTCGTCGGCATACTTAAACGCAGTTTCCTCCTGGTCGATTCTCGAACGGATATACGGATGCTGTTCGCAAAGCTTCATATCGGGACGCTCCTTAGCGAGCCACGAAAAGTAAGAGCCGAGCACAACGCATCTTTTAACTCCGCATTTCTTCGCCATTGCAAGACAGCGGTCAACGGGGTCAATATTATATTTCTTATATGCGTCATAAACTGGAGCGGGAAATTCAACTCTCTCATCAACGCCCGCTGCATATACGAACGCGTCAACGCCTGTCATTGCCGCCTCAAGCTCCTCATCGGAAAGCTCAAGGAAGTTACCGAAGGAAATTTCCATCTCTTCGGGAATCGGCGCTCCTTCGGGAAGCGGAGGAAGAGCAATAGTCTTTACCTTATGTCCTCTGTCGATAAAAATCTGAGCTGCTGCAGAGCCTAAAAGACCTGTACCGCCGAAAATAAGAACGTTCATAATATACCTCCAAATAAATTACTATTTTATTTATTATACCATTCACTTTACATTCAGTCAACTAAACCGCGTGAATTTTATTTACTATATCGTCGTGCTTTCCGTCAAGCGAATACTTTTTATCCCGTCTTTTTTCAAAGAACCTAACGGCTACCTGACCGAACTGAGCGTACGAGAGCACG
>CALCYI010000067.1 GCA_937907605.1 uncultured Clostridia bacterium
GTACAGTCGCTAAACTGTACCGCCATTCCTTAAAACTTCGTTATCGCACCGACTCTTCGGACAGCCCTTTTAATGAAATGCGGCAAGCCGCGTGAAATAGCTTCGCTATGAAATATGCCTTGCGGCATATGAAATATTGACCTTCGGTCAATGTTACTTAAGCTCAATATTAATTACTATTGGGAAGTGGTCCGAGGGGTAGACGCCGTCGTAGGTGGTCTGAATAATCCTGTATTCGTTCACCTTAATCCCCTCTTTTGAAATCATAAAGTAGTCAATGTTTTCGTCGTCGAGCTTGTTTCCCCAGTTCTGATAGGTCGCTCCCGTCATAGTGTTCTGAGTCTGATACTTGGCGTCGAGGAAATTCTCCGTCGCCGCCTTATAGGTTTCGCTGCTCTCGTCGGCGTTGAAGTCGCCCATAATTATACTCGGAAGTCCGCCGAATTGCTTAATCTTATCAAGCACGACGTTAATTCCGTTAATCCTTGCCTTGTCGCTGATATGGTCAAGGTGGGTATTAAACACAACCAAATCCTTACCGCTCTCATTTTCCGTAAGAATAACGTATGAGCAGATACGGTAGCAGGCGGCGCCCCAATCCTTGCTCATAACCTCTGGAGTTTCGGATAGCCAGAACGAGCCCTTATCCTTAAGGGTGAAGCGGCTTGTGTTATAGAACACGGGGCAAGCCTCGTGGAGCTTGCTGTCGTCGCGGTACTCAATAACGTTATCGTAGCCCTTGAGCGCATTAGTAAGGAACTCATAATGAACGGGCGTTACCTCCTGAAAGCCGATAATATCGGGCTTTACGCTCTCGATATTCTTAACGAGCAGGTCTGCGCGGTAGAACCAGCTTTTCTTTAAAATATCGGTCGGGCTCCACGTCCTTACGTTAGAGCTCATTACTACTATATCCTCATTCTGTACGGCAGAAATATCGAACTGAGCCGTGCTCTTTTTATATTTCGGATAATAAACTGCATTTAGTATTCCCACAACTATCACCACCGCAAGTATTATACAAATCAGCGCAAGAATGACCTTTAAAAATTTTTTCATACCGTTCACCTCGTAAATAATATATCATATATTATTGAATCTTTCAATTTAATGTGTTAAATTATTCTTGGTGATGAAAAATGAGAAGCTTATTCTCCGATTTGATTTACAAAAATATGGTCAAGGGGCTTTCGAAAATCATCAACGAGGGCAGTATGCCGAAATACGACGGCAGCGAGCCGCTCGCCGTTGACGAGGACGCGAAGCTCAGCTTCATAGTATGGGGCGATCCGCAGATTTCGTTTATCTCTCCCCTGCGCAGCGGGAGGGTTTACTCCGCGGTACGCGACATAAAGAATATGGCGGGAAAGGTCAACGCGTTTATACTTGCGGGTGATATTACGGAGTACGGCACGAGGTCTGAATACAGAATGATGCACCGACTGCTTGAGGGAATACAGGATAAATTTGACGCGTTTTTTGCGGTTTCGGGCAATCACGACATAAGGCTCAGGAATTACAAGCGGCAGCTTAAAAAGTTCAACGAATTTATAGACCTCTTTGAAAACGGCGTTCACGGTGGCTATGAACACTACTACTTTTCGCACACTATAAAAGGTTATAAATTTATATTTATGGGTGCGGACAAAAGCTGCTTTGAGGCGTCGTACATAAGCGATAAGCAGCTTGAATGGCTCGACAGCGAACTCAGGGAAAATGAAAACAAGCCCGTTTTCGTTATTAATCACCAGCCGCTGAGGCGCACGAACGGACTGCCCGACGCATGGCTCGGCAACGGCGACTGGCGCGGCGACATAGGCACCGAATCCGATAAGGTAAAGGATATATTCGAAAAATATAATAATATTATTTTCATTACAGGTCACCTTCACTACGGCACGAGCGCGTACAATTACGAGGATTTAGGGCGTATCAAGGCGTTAAGCGTTCCGACGGTGGGCGTTATCAACCACGGTAAGAACGACACCCCTGCGCAGGGCTTTATCTTCCACGTATACGACGATAAAATAGCCGTTAAGGCGCGTTACCACGGCGAAGGGAAATATATGGGTGAGGAGATTGAAAACCACGAATTTGAAATTGAGCTATAAATTAAGGGCGGTCATCGACCGCCCTATAATTTATTTTGTTTTAATGTTCTTTACAGGAGTCCATGCGGAATAGAGTTTCTTTCCGTTAACGGTCTTGTATGCCCTGATACGAACATAGTAAACCTTCTTCGCCTTCAGCCCTGAAATCGCTCTTGTATAGGATTTAGCACCGCCAACAGCAACTAATTTAGCACCGCTCATATTCTTCTTTAAACTGTACTGAACCTCATAACCGTCAACACCGCCAACCGCTTTCCATGTCACCGTAAACTTCTTCTTTGCTGCTACAAGCTTCGTAATCGCAGGAGCGCCAAGCTTTGCAACCGCTTTTTGTGCAACAATGACTTTCTTACATACGGAACAGTGTGAACCCGCTGTCTTACCCGCAGCAGTAAAGGTCGGTGCAACCGCCTTGTCAGCAACTATGGTGTGTGCCTTCATCGGTACAACCTCTTGAGCTACAAAGATTTCACCGCAGAAGGAGCAATGAGAGCCCTCGGTTAATCCAGTTCTGCTGCAAGTAGCCGCTACAGGTGCATCGGTTACAACATTGTGTGCCGTCTTATCAGTAACAATAGTTTCCCTGCTGAGTTCTGCACCGCAATCTGCGCAGTAAACAACAGTATCATATGATCCAGTAGAAGCACAGGTCGCCTCGATTGCATTTTCCGTTACTGCATCTGCAGGCGTATGAGCAAGTTTTGGAATTGTTTCCGTATACTTATCACCGCAAATTGAGCAGGTATAGGTTTTAACACCAGACGATACACAGCTCGGAAGCTTGGTGGTTGCAGCACGGTAATCGTGAGCGCCAATAGTGTTAACATAATCCGCTCTGTAAGTGTCGCCGCAAACCGTACAGGTATAGGTAGTATAGCCCTGATCTCTGCAAGTCGGAGCAGTTACAGAAGTCTCATAATTGTGACCAATTGCAGGAATAACCGATTGCTCTACAATCGTGGTTCCGCAAGCTGAACAATGACTGCCTTCCGTTTTTCCTGCCTTTGTACATGTAGCAGAAACTGCACTATCCGTTACAGGCGTGTGTTCCTTCATAGGAATATCTTCTGTGTACTTGTCTCCGCAGATGGTGCAGGTATAGGTCTTTACGCCTGTTCTGGAACAGGTTGCAGGCGTTGTTACCACGCCGTTATAGTCATGGTTATCGGTGGTGTCGGTAAAGTCTGCTTTATAGCTGTCGCCGCATACGGAACAAGTATAAGTAGTGTAACCTCTCTTCTCACAAGTAGGAGCGGTTATAACGCTTGTATAGTTATGTCCTTTTGCGTCAACAACTTCCTGTGCTGTAATAATAGTACCGCAGGCTGAGCAGTGGCTGCCTTCGGTAAGACCTGCCTTCGTGCAGGTTGCCGCAACCGCACTATCCGTTACAGGCGTATGCGCTTTCATCGGAATATCTTCCGTATATTTGTCACCACAAATGGTGCAGGTATAGGTCTTTATACCTGTAGTTGTACAGGTTGCAGGAGTAGTTACTGCTGCTTTGTAATCGTGTTCATCAATTGTATCGGTAAAGCTATCTTTATAACTATCACCGCAAACAGCGCATGTGTAGGTTGTGTAACCTTGATCTTTACAGGTAGGAGCGGTTACAGCACTTGCGTAACTATGTCCTGTTGCGTTAATAACTTCCTGTGCCGTGATGACCGCACCGCATACAGAGCAATGACTGCCTTCTGTAAGACCTGCAGCATTACAAGTCGGAGCCACTGCTGCATCGGTTTCAGGCGTATGAGCAATCTTGTCAATCGTTTCTGTATAGGAGTCGCCACACAGTGCACAAGTAAAGGTTTTAATTCCTGTTGTCGTGCATGTTGCAGGTGTTGTTACTGTTCCTCTGTAATCATGATTATCTGTTACTGCAGTATAATCTGATTTATAGCTGTCTCCGCAAACAGAGCATGTGTAGGTCGTATAACCCTGATCCTTACAGGTAGGTGCAGTTACAACAGTATTGTATTTATGTCCTTTCGCGTTAATAACTTCCTGTGCAGTAATAACGGTACCGCATACGGAACAGTGACTGCCTGCCGTTAAGCCTGAAGCGGTACAGGTTGCTGCTATTGCTTTATCCGCAACAGGGGTATGCGCAGTCATTTCAAGCTCAGTGGTATATGTATCGCCACAAGTTGAGCAGGTATAAGTTCTGATACCTTTATTCGTGCAGGTTGCAGTCGTCGTAATTGACGAGGTGTAACTGTGTCCTTTTGCGTTAATTACCTGCTGTGCAGTTAATACAGTTCCGCATACAGAGCAATGACTACCTTCAGTAAGACCTGTCTTAGTACAGGTAGCATCCACGGCATTATCCGTTACAGGATTGTGACCTTTTGGCTCTTCAACACTTTTTACAATTACCTTACCGCAGGTTTTACAATATTTAACCTTTTCACCCTGTACGGTACAATCGGCTTCTTTAACAATTGTCCACTCTTCATCGGGAGTATGTATCGTAACATTAAAGGTTGTTTCTTTGCCGTCGTAACTTACTGTAATTGGGTTAACTTCGTTAGTATCGCCGAAACCTGACAGCGTGTAGTTTGTTATCTCCGTAGTCTTCCCGTTATTGTATTCAGCTTTGACAACAAGGCCTGTTGTATCCAATTCTTCATCAGGAAGATAATCAATCTTATCGGGCGCAGATGCAATGCTAATTCTGTCAATAGCAACGGGCACGACCTCAACATCAAAGGTTGCGGTCTTGCCGCCTACGGAATAGGAGATAGTTTGTGTGCCTACCGTATTAATATCGCCGCCCGAGGTCATATCGGCCGTAATGTTTATGTCATCATAGGTTGCGTCCGCATAGTTAACTCTGGCAACACAGCCCGTAAAATCAAATTTTGTACCTTTTACAAATGTTGTTTTATTCGGCTGTGATTGGATGACTAAACTATCAATGTTTGCTTCGTCTTTAACAAGAATATCAAAGGTTGCCGTTTTATCCTCATAGGTAACGGTAACGGTTTGCGTGCCTGCGGTTGCCATATCGTAGCCTGAAAGCATATTGTCTTTCATCGGAACATCTTCAAAGGTTCCGTCAATGTATTTTACGTTCAGAACACCTTCAGCCGCTTCAATTGCTTCATTAGTTACATAAACTGTTTTCTTCGGCTGTTTTTTGATTGTAATCTTTTCAACCGTTTTGGTGTTCGGTATTCTTAACTGAGGATAAGGATAATCGCTGTTCTCATCAATGTACCATACGTTATCAAAGTCAAAGCCCTGATACATAAAGTCCATTTTCATTTGTTCTTCATTAAGCGGAGTACATCCAGTTTGTGTTAATCCATTGCTTAAGAAATAGCAAGCAGTTGCACTACCGCCTATAGTTCTATCCACCGATGTTGAATAACAATTATAGACATTTCCACTGCTTTCACGTACAATACCCTTGTTGCAATAACTGTTATCTATTTTACCCCCAAAATTATACTCAGTAAAACCGCCCCAACAGTCATCACGGATATTTTCAAATGATGGAGTTGACCAGCAACAGTAAATCGATCCTTTGTTGTGTTTAGTTATGCCCCCAGCACGAGTATAGTTAAACTTACAATTATCTGTTTTTTTTCTTCTTGAAATTAAGATGTCAGAATAACAGTAAGAAATACTGCCGTCGTTGATAGCAACAATACCACCTATATCTGTTTCACCAGATACTGATAAGGCCGTTTCTAAATCAGAATAAAAAGTAATAGTTGAATTCTTTGACTTGCAATTCAAAATGTTTCCGCTATTAATTGCAGCAATACAACCAGCATAAGAATGATAAAAATCAATGAACGAACCATCAGCGTAACACGGAGCAGTAAATTCTATGTTTAGGTTCTCAATAACAAGGTTCTTTATGGTGCCTTGATTATTACTAAATAAACCTACATATGTTTCTTTAGCTCCAGCAGGACGATAAGGTGTCATCGTTAGTCCAATAATCTTATGACCGCAACCGTCAAAAATTCCTGTAAACGGTTCTTGATTTGAATAAATATTGCTCGAACCTATTGGATTCCATCCGTGATGATCAAAACTCCAAGTACCATTTTCAGAGGTGGCTGAAGTTAAATCAATATCGTTCATTAAAACGTAGTTACCGTCAAGGTTATAACGAATTTTATATAAATCCGCCACTGTTCTGACCTCTGTGAAGTCATTAGCATACGCCGAGAAATCCATTCCCGCCATCATGCTTAATAGCATCATAATAGTTAATATCAAACTTATAACTTTTTTCATAAATTTCCTCCTTAAACTAATTCGCAGTTAGTCATAATGTAATTGTTTGTATCGCCATCAATAATTGACTTAAAACGACAATCCCACATATTGTTATCAATATCTGAACAACAAATTTGAATATAATCTATATATACTTTATTAGTGGTTTTTGTTCTATTAATAATATTGTCGTCAGTTGCTAATTGAGTATCGCCACTAAATACATTATTATCCTTTATATCTAAATGTAGTTGTAATCTCTTTTTCCGTGATAAAGATGCAGATATGTATTTATCATATAAGAAAAAATCATTCAGAAGGTTTTTCGAAGCATTAATTATTTCAATTTCCAAGCAATCGGATTCCCATTTTAATGTCTTAATAATTAGCAACGGCTTAATGTTATTAAGTCGTTCTTTCTTTTCGTTTTGTTTTGTTTCGTAATAAGTAATAAACGAAGCCAATATACCAAATACTACACCGTAATAATGAAGTAAAGCACCTGTATCCACATTAATTATATTAGGTAGATTTAATGAAGCAATAAAACCTATAATTAAAGGAAAAGCCAAAAAAACGAATATGCAAACAAGCATGGTTTTCCGTTTTTTTAGTTTTGCCATTAATACTTTAAAACAAAAACTGTTTTTCTTTTTTATACTTATCATCTCCTCCAAACAAAAAATGCGCAGCCGTGAAGCTACGCAATAAAATACATAGCTCATAGCTGCTAAACCAAATTAAACACCGTATCCAAAATCGAACAAGTATTTAAGAGCCTTGTATTTTTGATAAAATAAAAAGCCGTTCGATTATTGGATATAGTATTCCCGTATAAGAAAACTATAAACAAAATATTTAATTTGGTTTAGCATAAATATTTTAGCATTATTAATATTAATAGTCAATAAGAAAAATTTTGTGTGGAGATTGTAAACAGGGAATTTATTATTGAAATATAATGAACGAAATACGAAAACACGAAAAAACGAAGTATTGACCGACGGTCAACAGTCGGGTCTTGCAGACGGCATTTAATATGGGTACGGGCTAAGCCCGTCCTTCTGCAAGCTTAGCTTGCCTTCGTTGCGCAAATGCGCACGTATTATCTTTTGGGCGAAAAAAAGATTTATTTTTTCGCTCTTTTAATTTTCGTTTAAGAATAGGGTGTTACTATGCAGACAACAAAGGAGTGATACTTATGAAGAAAAACCTCTTCACAGCAATTATTATCTTAATCATCGTTGCCATAATCGGCACGGGAATAACCACCTATGTAAAACTTAGCGGCGACACATCAACGGACACCTCGCAACAGGGCGAAATGATGCCGGGCGGCGACAGCTCCTCGGTTGAAGCGAGCGGAGCAAAAACAGTGGACGGCGCAGAGGAAAGCCTCACCGACGCATACGCCTCCGAAACCGCTGACGAAAACGCAATACTCGTTGAAAACGGCGGAAACGCGACTATCACGGGCGCAACCGTTACAAAAACCGGAGACAGCAGCAATACCGAAAGCGGAGATTTTTACGGCACGAACGCCGCAATTCTCGTAAAAGAGGGCTCAACCGCAACGATTACGGGCGCGACGATTATCACCGACGGCGGCGGAGCGAACGCGGTATTTGCAACGGGCACCGACGCTAAAATTTACATCAGTGATTCAACAATTACCACGACGGGGGAACGCTCCTCAAGAGGTCTTGACGCCACCTACGGAGGCTACATTGAAGCGGACAATGTAAAGATTACGACTCAGGGCGGCTCCTGTGCAACTCTCGCTACGGACAGGGGCGAGGGCACGGTTAAGGTTAAAAACTCAACTCTTGAAACAAATGGCGCAGGCTCCCCCGTCATCTATTCGACGGGCGACATCAGCATTGAAAACACTACGGGCACCGCAAACGGCGCGCAGATGGTAGTAGTTGAGGGTAAGAATACCGCTACGGTTACTAATTCAACCCTCAGCGCAAGCGGCAAGGGCAACCGCGGCGAGAACGTTGACCAGTGCGGAATAATGATTTACCAGAGTATGAGCGGCGACGCGGGCGAGGGCACGGGTACGTTCACTGCAACGGATTCAACGCTTGAAATTCAGTCCTCCTCCGATTGCTACAAAACCGCGCCGCTGTTCTTCATCACCAATACGGACGCGGTAATAAACCTCAAAAACACGAAGCTTGTTTACGGCAGCGGCACGCTGATTAGCGCGAAGGCGACGAGTGAGTGGGGCAACAGCGGCTCAAACGGCGGAAACGTTACGCTGAACGCCGAAAGCCAGACCTTAACGGGCAATATCGAGGTGGACAGCATTTCAACTGCGGAAATCAACCTCACCTCATCAACCTACGAGGGCACAATTAACGGCGATAATACCGCAAAGGAGATCACCCTCACGCTTGATAAAAGCTCAAAAATTAAGCTCACGGGCGACAGCTACGTAACGACGCTTAACGATGCCGACACGAGCTATTCGAATATAGCTTTCAACGGTTACACCTTATATGTAAACGGTAAAGCAATCAATTAAATTTTCTCCAAAAGCAAAGACGGACACCCTTCGGCGTCCGTCTTTGCTTATTTTAATATCCTATTATAAAATTCGAGGTCAATGTCCTTGAACACGTTGAAGATAACCTTAATTTTGCTCTTCGTTTTTTCCTTATAATCAAGCACGGTCTTTACCGCGATTTCAGTAGCGCGCCCGTTCGGGAAGTGAAATTCGCCCGTTGAGATACAGCAAAAGGCTATGCTTTCTATTTCGTTTTCGTCGGCGAGCTTAAGGCACTCAGTGTAGCACGAAGCGAGAAGGCGCTCGTCCTCCTCCCTTACCTTATCAAAGATGATAGGTCCTACGGTATGGATAACGTATTCGCACGGGAGGTTATAGGCGGGCGTTATCTTTGCCCTGCCCGTAGCCTCGGGCTTGCCCTGCTTTTTCATTATCTCCTCACAGCTTTTGCGGAGCCGCACGCCCGAAAAGGTATGAATACAGTTATCAATACAGGCGTGGCACGGCACGAAGCAGCCGAGGAGCTGAGAGTTTGCGGCGTTTACAATCGCGCCGCAAGCGAGGCTTGTAATATCCCCCTGCCAGATATAAACATCCTCTTTCACGGGGGTTAAGTCGGAAAGGCGCGTTATGCCCTTATTTTCGTTCAGCTCGGATAAATACTCGTCCTCAATCCTGAGATACTCGTCGCTTACGGGAGAGGGCATACGCACGTTAACAAGGGAGCGGTATAATCTGAACTGCTCCCCTGCACTTTGCGGTATCTCAATATCAGCATACCTCCCGTCCTCGGACAGGAGGTATTTAATAAGCCATAAACGTTTTTCGGAATTATTCAAAGTCAAAACCTGCTTTAATAGCCTTTAAGTTAACGTCGATAAGGTTAGCCTTCCTTGCGGAAACGACCTTCCTGAGCGCCTCGTCCATACCGTCGAAGGACACAACGCCCGCTTCCTTAATAACCTTGCCGAGAATAATCATATTGGCAAGGGTGGGAACGCCGAGCTCCTGCGCCATTTTAGTCGCGGGAATGTAGTAAACGTCAACGTCGTCCCTTTCAACCTTACGGGAAATAAGGGTTGAATCAACGAAAATCTTAGCGCCCTTTACTGCGGCGTTTTCGTACTTGTCAAGCGACGGAAGGTTCATAACGATAAGCACGTCGGGAGTATCAACGATGGGAGAGCCTACGGGCTCGTCGCTGATAATTACGTTACAGTTTGCGGTACCGCCGCGCATTTCGGGTCCGTAGGACGGAAGCCAGCTAAGTTGCTTGCCCTCAACGAGTCCCTTATACGCGAGCACCTTGCCCGCAAAAAGAATACCCTGACCGCCGAAGCCTGCGATTAAAATATTACTCGTCATCTTATTCGCCCTCCTCTGCTGTCTTATCCTTATAAACGCCGAGCGGATAATACGGAATCATATCGCTCTCAACCCAGTCAAGCGCCTGCTGAGGAGTCATGCCCCAGTTGGTCGGGCAGGAGGATACGACCTCAATAAGCGAGAAGCCCTTATTCTCCACCTGATTTTCAAACGCCTTCTTAATAGCCTTCTTAGCATTCCTTACGTTCTTTACGTTATTAACCGCAACTCTCTGGATATATGCGGGACCGTCGAGCGCCGAGAGAAGCTCGGCAATCTTAATCGGGAAGCCCGCCGTTGCGACGTCACGTCCGTAGGGCGAGGTCTGAGTAACCTGACCGGGAAGCGAGGTCGGCGCCATCTGGCCGCCCGTCATACCGTAAATTGCGTTATTAATAAAGATAATCGTTATATTTTCGTTTCTCGTTGCGGCGTGAACGGTCTCAGCCATCCCGATAGATGCGAGGTCGCCGTCGCCCTGATAGGTGAAAACGATATTATTCGGGTCCGCTCTCTTGATACCCGTTGCAACTGCGGGCGCTCTGCCGTGAGCGGCTTCAATCATATCGCAGGTAAAATAATCGTACGCCATAACTGCGCAGCCTACGGGCGCAACGCCTATGGTTCTGCCCTCGATACCGAGCTCGTCAATAGCCTCGGCAACAAGGCGGTGTACTATGCCGTGGGTACAGCCCGGGCAATAGTGAAGAGGTACGTCGGCAAGCGACTTCGGCTTTTCAAATACTACCATTATTCATTACCTCCTGCTGCTTTTTTAATAGAATCGAGCACCTGCTCGGGAGAAGGAATCATACCGCCCGCGCGGTTACAAAGAAGCACGGGGCGCTTACATTCGCTCGCAAGCTTGATGTCCTCAATCATCTGTCCCATTGAAAGCTCAACGGATACGAACGCCTTGCAGTGCTCAGCCGCCGCCGCAACTGCTGCCTTCGGGAACGGCCAGAGGGTAATCGGTCTTAAAAGACCTGCTTTAATGCCCTGCTTTCTTGCCTCAACGACAGCGTTTTTGCTGACTCTTGCGGCGATACCGAACGCCATTACGCAAACCTCGGCATCGTCCATCATATACTCTTCGAACATAACCTCGTTTTCCTCTACGAGCTTATATCTTTCATATCTCTCAAAATTCTTCTGCTCAAGCTCCTCGGGCTTAAGGTAGAGGGAATTTACGATATTGTGTTCCCTTTCCATCTTTGTACCCGTAAGCGCCCACGGCTTTTCTACCGTAACGTCGCTCTCCTCGGGAAGCAGTACGGGCTCCATCATCTGTCCCATAGTTCCGTCGGCAAGAAGCATTGAGGGCATACGGTATTTATCCGCAAGCTCAAAGCATTTTGCGGTTAAATCAGCCATTTCCTGTACGGAAGCGGGAGCAAGCACGATAAGGTGATAGTCGCCGTGTCCGCCGCCCTTTGTAGCCTGGAAGTAATCCGACTGAGAGGGCTGAATACCGCCGAGGCCGGGGCCTCCGCGCTGTACGTTAACGATAAGGGCGGGTAAATCAGCGCCCGCTATGTAGGAAATACCCTCCTGCTTAAGCGATACGCCCGGCGACGAGGACGAGGTCATAACCCTCTTGCCCGTGCTCGAAACGCCGTAAACCATATTAATCGCCGCAATTTCGCTCTCAGCCTGAAGGAAGGTACCGCCGATTTTGGGCATACGCTTTGCCATATAAGCGGCAAGCTCTGTCTGCGGAGTAATAGGATAACCGAAGTAATGACGGCAGCCCGCTCTGATAGCAGCCTCGGCAATCGCCTCGTTACCCTTCATCAATACTTTTTCTGTCATAGCTTCCACCTCACTTCTCAACGGTAATTACGCAGTCCGGGCACATCGTTGCGCAGAAGGCGCACGCGATACACTTCGCCTGGTCGGTAATCCCTGCAGGAGAATGTCCTTTCTTGTTAATAATATCCTTCTTGATTTCGATAATCTGCTTGGGGCAGGCGCTTACGCAGAGCCCGCAGCCCTTGCACATATCCTCATTAAAGGTTACCTTTGGCATATTAATCTCCCTCCTGATTAATTATCTTTTTCTGCAGTTTAAGGGGCAAAATGCTCTTGCCCTCAAAATACTGCGTTAAATCCTCTTTTACGCTTGTAAACATAATCGGTAACCCTGTTACTTCCGAAAGGCGCTGAGCCTCCTTAAAGGTCGCTTTCACGTCCTCGGAAGTGGTTTCCTCCCCGATATTCGAGTTATTCACAATCGCCGTGAACGGTATTCCGCCGGCTTCCTCAATCTCCCTCATAACCCCGAGCGCCTCCTCGGCGGTGCGGGTAAGCGGGCGGTAGAAATTAGCGACGAACACCATTTCAAAATCATTTTCTTCAAGGATATACTCTCGGTAGCGGCCGAGCGCGAGCGCTCCCCTTTCATCTCCGCCGATATCCATTATAGCATAAAAACTCTTATTTTGCACTAAGCCATATACTTCCTGCGGAAGCGCGGGCAAATCCACGTTTGAATTCGCATAAGCGGGAGAGATAAGCTCAATCCCCGCCGCCCCAAGCTCCTTGGCTGAATCCTTAGTTCTGAAATAGGGATTTACAATATCAAGGTCAGCGATTTTTACCGCCAGTCCCCCGCCGTGAAGCTTAAGAGCGTAGTTGACCGCTATATTCGTTTTTCCGCTGCCGTAATGGCCTGCAAATAAAGTAATTCTCTTCATTATAACTGATTTCTGATAATCTTACCGCTTATCGTCTTAGGCAGCTCCTCGCGAAATTCCACTATTCTCGGGTACTTGTAAGGCGCGGTATTCTTCTTTACGTAATTCTGGATTTCCTTTTTGAGCTCGTCGGTGCCCCTCGTTCCGTTAACGAGGACCACGCTCGCCTTAACGACCTGTCCCCTTATCTCATCGGGAGCCGCGGACACGCCGCATTCAAGCACGTAGGGAAGCTCCATAATAACGCTCTCAATCTCAAACGGACCGATACGGTAGCCCGAGGACTTAATAACGTCGTCGATACGGCTTACGTACCAGAAGTAGCCGTCCTCATCGCGCCATGCGGTATCGCCCGTGTGGTACATACCGCCGCGATAAGCCTCCTGAGTCTGCTCGGTGCCGTTATAATAACCCTTGAACAGACCGCAGGGCGTTCCCTTATCAAGCCTTACGACAATTTCGCCCGTTTCACCCGTCTGTACGCTGTTTCCGTTTTCGTCGACAATGTCAATATCATACTGCGGATTCGGTTTACCCATTGAGCCGACCTTGGTGCGTGAGCCATAGAGATTACCAATAATTAGCGTGGTTTCGGTCTGACCGAAGCCCTCCATAATCTGAAGCCCCGTAGCCTCCTCAAAGCGCCTGAACACCTCGGGATTAAGCGCCTCGCCCGCCGTGGACATATGGTGAATTGAGCTTAAGTCGTACTTCGACAAATCCTCCTTGATAAACAGGCGGAGCATTGTCGGCGGCGCGCAGAAGGTGGTGATATTATACTTCTTGAACATCGGAAGTAAATCGTCGGCGTGGAAGCGGTCAAAGTCGTATACAAAAACCGCGCCCTCGCAGAGCCATTGACCGTACATCTTGCCCCAGAGCGCCTTGCCCCAGCCCGTGTCGGAAATTGTGAAGTGAAGCCCGTCGCGCTCACAGCAGTGCCAGTACTTAGCGGTTACGAAATGACCTAAGGCGTACTTGTAGGAATGGGTTGCAATCTTCGGATAGCCCGTCGTGCCCGAGGTAAACAGCATAAACATTTCGTCATCGCCGCAGGGGGTGTCCTCTGTGCGTTCATACCTCGTTGAGAAAATCGAATATTCCCTCTTAAAATTGTGCCAGCCCTCGCGCTCGCCGCCGAGGATAACCCTCGTTTCAACGGTGGGAGAATCCTTAAGCGCTTCCTCAACCGCCTCGGGAATACCGTCGTCCTCCATACAAACTATTGCCTTAATTCCCGCAGCGTTGAAGCGGTATACCAAATCATGCGCCTTGAGCTGATTGGTCGCGGGAATCGGGATTGCGCCGATTTTATGAAGCGCAAGCATTGAGAACCAGAACTCGTAGCGGCGCTTTAAGATAAGCATTACCCTGTCGCCCTTCTTTATTCCAAGCGAGGTAAAGTAATTCGCCGTGCGGTTTGATTCCTTCTTCATATCCTTAAAGGTGAAGCGGCTCTCCTGCATATCATTACCGATATGAATCATAGCGAGCTTGTCGGGGTATTTATCGGCGATTCTGTCGATAATATCAAACGCGAAGTTAAAGCGCTCGGTATTCTTGAACTTGATATCGAGCAGCTTGCCCTTTTCGTTTTCGGTAGTGTCTATGAATTCCTCGCATATAAGCTTCTCGGAGGGGCGGGTGGAAACAATGCTCTCCCTGATTTTCTCCTCCTTGGTTTCCTTGCCCGGAAGTACAACGGCGAGGAACGTGCAATCCTTACCGTCAACGGCTATCATACCGTGGGGCGTTGAGGAATTATAGTAAATTGAGTCGCCCTCGTGCAGAATCTCGGTATTTGAGCCGACCTGAACCTTAAGCGCTCCGCTTACAACGAAGTCAAATTCCTGACCGCTGTGCTTGGTTAAATGAATCGGCTTGTTCTGAAGCTCGTGCGAGTACTCATATCTTACCCAGTACGGCTCCGCAATCTTATGCTTGAACTCGTGAGCGAGGTTGTTAATCGTAATGCCCTCTTCCTTTGCGGTTTCACGTCCCGCGCCAGCTCTCGTAACGGTGTAGGAGGAAAGGTGGGCTCCCTGTCCCTCAAGCAGCTCGGTAATCTCAATACCGAACGCAAGCGCGCACTTATGGATAAAGGTAAAGGGTAAATCCAGCGTGCCGCTCTCATACGCGAGGTACTGCTCCTCGTCGACCTCGGTCTTTCTCGCCATTTTGGCGCTTGACCAGCCCATAATCTCCCTCGTGCCGCGGATTCTCGACGCGACCTCGTTCAACTGGGATAACACAGTGTTTTCGCTCATAGCTATTCTCCTTTTTTAAAAGTTGATAGATTTTGCGAAACCTTGGAAAAAATAAACCCGTCCCAAAGTTTCCTTTGAGACGAGAGTTGAAATCAATTCAGCACCCGCGGTACCACTCAAATTGCGCTTTCGCGCCACTCAGGCTCTATCAAGCCGTAGACCTTAACGCAGCCGTACGGGAAACGCCTACTCGCTCAGTATAACTGAATTTTCGGATTTCCGGCTCGGAAGGGATAGGAATATGAAAACCTTATTTATCGGGCTTGCACCGTCCCCGACTCGCTTTGAAACTCAGAATTCGTCCGTCTTCGTCATAGCTTTTAAAAATTAATTTTACTTATTATATTACCTTGTATAAAATTTGTCAACTAAAATTTTTATTTTTTATTTCTGCGTTTATTTACCACCGCAAGCACGATAAAGGAAATAACAATTACCGCAACGACCGCGCCTATAATATAGGGAAGCGGATTATAGGTGATTTCTTCAATCGGGCTCGGGGCGATAGCGTCGGCAAAACAGGTCATACCACCCGAAAGCATAAATGCGCCAAGCGCTGCAAAAAATGCGAAAAATCTCTTTTTCATAGCAATTCTCCTTTATATTAACGTCAATACCGCCGTGCCTATAGCAAAGGAAGCGGCATTAATTATTATTGAAAGCAACCAAAGCGGCAGCCTTTCATAGTCAAGACACTTTTTAAATATCAGATATTCAACTATAACGGCGAGCACCTCAAGCACAGCGAAAGCTATCACATATAATATTATACTATCGCTGCGGCTCTTAACGCAATACAAAATCACGTTTACCGCTGGGTTGGTAATAAGATTTGCGCAAATCAGTACGATATAGTTTGCTTTTCCCCTTACGCCAAGCAGAAACGATACAGCAAGCTCGATAAAAAGCGTTAACAATAGCGCAAGCGCAAGTCCTTTAATCACCGCTTCACCTCCTCAAGCCTATAATACAGCTTAAGCCCGATAAAGAGTATTACCGCCGATACCGCTGTAAGCGCGAAGAGCCCCGCGGGCGTAAAGAGCGCTGTATAGCCGAAGAACTTCGGCAGCGCGCCTACAAAAAGCGCAAGGGTGAGCAGTCCGAAGGCGGTACCCTTTGCGTTTTCAAAAATCCCCGCAAGCGCGGTAAGCGTTATCGGCATAGTCATATTGAAAAGAAGTATTGCGATAATCCCGAGCGCCGCAATATCAAACGAAAAGATAAAGCAAACCGCGGACACGCCAAGCGAAGCCACGGAAACCGCAATAAACCCCACCTTGTCCCCTATAATACCTCCAAGCATTTTGCCGAGTATAACGGCAATAATCGAGAGCACCGCAAGAGCGGTAATGCTCTTCCACTCATATGCGAGTATCATACCGACGTAGCTTCTGATACAGACCGTAACAAAAAGGCATACTACGGATATTATCAGCTTCACGTCAATATCAGGAATTGAAAGCGTACGGTTGCGCCGTTCCCTTGTTTTTATGTAAAGAAAAACTAAAGCCACGGCAGAAGCAATAAGCACGGCGGGAACGATACCGCGCAGGGCGAATACAGCAACCTGCTGCTTCGCTCCGAGGAAAATACCGAGCGCGCCCGTAGATACGAATATACCCGACGGCGCGGCGCGCTTTCCGCTCAGGTTAAGCACGTCGATTCCTCCGCCGATATGAAACATCGCGTTGCCGAGCCCCGCGATAATACATGCGGCAAGCGGCGCGCTCATAAAGAAGTACCCTGCCCCGACCAGCAGGCAGCCAAAGGCGGAAAACAGCGCGTTCTTACTCACCCTGTCGGCGATAATGCCTATTGGTAGCTGGAGCGCAAAGGCGCAGAAATTATAAATAATCACTGCAAAAAACAGCGCGAAGGCTTCGTTTGTTTTCTGCAAGGTCAAGTTTGTAACAAGCACGGCGCAGCACAAATCCACAACAAAATGGACTAAGCTGTACACCGCGGTAACGGTCTTATTCATCACAGCACCACTATACCCTTTCATATTTACAGTATAAAATATTAATCTAAGTGTTGCAACAAAAATTAACGCATAAAATTATAACTATTTGATAAATTCTGTCGGATATGGTATTATTTACACGTTAGTTTTTTAGCTGAGTATTTAGAAATAAAAACGAAAGCGGGATATAGTAAATGATGATGTTTTTAGACCTCCTTGACACCCAGGAGGAAAAGGATAAATTCCTAAGGCTGTATGATAAATACGTAAAGCTTGTATACTGGATAGCGGTAAAAAGGGTGCACAGCCACGAGGTCGCTGAGGAATGTATACAGGAAACCTTTTTAAGCATAGCGAAAAATTTTCATAAGGTCGGCGAGGTAGACGACCTTATGACTAAAAGCTACGTTGCCACAATCGCAGAGGGCTTCGCTATCAAGGCGTATAACAAGGAGCACAAGGCGGTATTCGTTCAGACCGAGGATGACGAGAAGCTTATGAGCCTTGCTAATCAGAATGTTGACTTTAGACCCGATAAGGTTGATTCCCTTGACCTCAGTATCGCTATGGACAAGCTCCTCAGCGACGAGGAAAGAAACCTTGTTCAGCTAAAATACGTATATAAATTCAAGGTCAGCGAGCTTGCAAGGATGTACGGGACGACTGATTATTTTATAAACAAGAAAATCAACCTTGCATTAGCTAAGCTTAAAGAGTATTTTGACAAGGAGGATTAGTAATGAGCGTTTTTGAAGAGGCTTGTTATCTGTCGAATCAGAGGTGGGTTGCTTCCCTTCCGACAGAATTTGAGCCGATACAGTTTAGCATTAAGCACGAAAAGGCGATGAAAATCCTCTTTGACAAAATGAGGGGCGGACGGTACCACCGCCTGACAAGGAGAGTTACCGCAGCGCTTATTGCGGCAATACTCATCGTTTCCATGACGATAACAGCGTTTGCAATACCCGCTTCAAGGGATTATATTATTCATAAGTTCTTTGAGCGTTCAATGTATTCGGTTGTAAATGGAGAGCACACTGAAGTAGAAGATATAAAAATAGCCTATATTCCAGCTGGATTTGAAGTAATTGATCATTATATTGATGAATCAACTGCATATTATGAGTACCAAAATGCTAACAAAGACTGGTTTCAGGTTAAGAAAATGTCTTTATATTTAAAAACTAACATTGATACTGAAAAGAACAATTATCAAGTAATCAATTACAAAAGCAAAAGCTTCATTTCGTACATAAGTGATAACTCAAACGCATTTATTTGGAATGACGGGAGATATGAATATACTATAACAGGCAATCTTTCTAATGAAATACTGCTTGAAATAGCCGATACAGTTTCCTAATTAAAATAAAGGACAACGAGAAATCGTTGCCCTTTATTTTTTAAAAAACATTCCGCTTGGTGATTTAGTAATTTAGGGGAATTTTGCAAAAGAGGAAATTAGCTGAGCTCCGCAAAATCCCCTAAATACTAAAAAAGAGGTAAAAAGGAATGTTTAAAAAAACACTTAGTCTATTAATGGCATTATTAATGGTTATGTCCGTTTTCGGTATCAGCTTTAGTGCGGCAGCAGATACTGCAGATGAGGAGCCGACAAGATATACCGTTATTTCGTCAAACTCTTATGGTATCCTTATCAGCGGATTGAAAGCAACCTGTTCAGGTTCGCTAACAGCACAGTATTCTACTACCATTAAAATTAAACTTGAACTCCAAAAAAAGAGCGGAGGAGTATATTCTACAATAAAGACATGGTCTGATAGCAAAACCGGCAGAAGCATTGCGCTTTCCGGTTCAAAGGTTATCAATCCTCTCAGCAGTTACAGACTTAAGGCAACCTTTACTGCGGGAAGCGAAACCGTAACCTACTACGATTATCCGTAATACTTAATTAACTATGCTAATTTCCTCGGCGGCGGAGCTTCGGCTCCGTCGTTTCCTTTTAAAGCATTAAGCTCTTATACGCCGTATAGCTTCTGTGAAAAAGAGCGCCCTTACCTCTCGCTATGGAAATCGTGCTTCCGCCATTCATAACAACATACTGATTCCGCTTATACTTTTCAATATAATCCGTATTAATCAAATAGCTCTTGTGTGGCGAGAGGAACTTTACGCTGTGCAAATGCTCCTTCCAATACGTCATCGGATTTTTAGAATAATATGTATTATCCTCAGTTATTATCTTCGTCTTTCTGTTTTCTATTTCTATATACATAATGCTGCTTTTACACACACGCACGGTATCGTTCCCGTCCTTAAAGTCAAAGCATATGGTTTCGCTATCAACCCTGCGGATTGCTTCCTTAAGCCCCGACAGGAATCTCGCCTGAGAATACGGTCTCTTTAAAAACCTGACCGCATTAACGTCAAAAGCGGCGTCGAGATTCTTAGACTGCGACGATGTAAAAATCAGCTTGATATACGGTATCGCCGTAACAAGAATTTTTCCGAGCGTTATACCGCTTAAGTCCTCCATCCCCGCCTCAATAACCGCAATGTCGAACCTTATTTTACTTGCCGCAGCGTCCACGGGATTCAGAAAAACAAAGGTTTCAAGCGTTATCTGAGCCCTCTCACTAAATGTCTCTATCTGTTTTTGAAGCTTTATGGCTTCGCTTTCCTCGGGATTACATATTAATACTTTCATAGACACCTCTTAAAAAGATATTCTAATTATTAAATCCCTTTACTAAAGCGTTTTAAAAAACCTGTCGAAAACCGCAACTGCCCCGTTACAACCGCAATATAGAGCAGCGGATTAAAAATTTTTTATAAAAAATAAAATTTTACTTGATAATTTAAAAAAGATGTGTTATATTATCTCTTGCAAAAAGACAGAATAAACACAGAGGTATAGTGTAACGGTAACACTCCGGACTCTGACTCCGTCATTTAAGGTTCGAATCCTTATACCTCTGCCAAAACGGAAAGCACCCAATCGGGTGCTTTTTGTTTTGGCTATATTTATTCAGAAAGGATTCGAAGAATCCTTATTACAGGTTTAAAATGGCTTTAAACCCGTAACAACGTTCTGTCAAGTCTTTAAGGTGGAGATTCGCGAAGCAAATACTACCGTGACTTGACAGGTTGTTATATCGCTGCCAAAGAGGCAACGGAATTAATACGGCTGCTTTTCCTTCTGTTCCTGCGCGTAATTCTTGATTTTTGAATATCAATATGATAATATAAATTGATATTTTATATACTTACTTATTGATTGTCGGCAAAGGAGTGACAGTTATGAAAAAATACGCAATCGCGACGGTAACCAGCATGGGACTTCGGATTACACCGCAGGACCGCATGGCAGTACAAAACAGTAATCTGTTTTACCTTCAGGCGACCTCGGCAGAGAGCAATGTGCTTAACGTGGCGTCGAACCTCGGCTGCGAGTGTCTTGCTATGACAAAATTCGTAGAGGGCTCGCCGATGGCTGACTTTATCAAAAGGCAGCTTCGCGCGCGCAATATACGCTTTGAAGGAAAGGAAGTTCCGCAGGGCGGACCGTGGGGCTACCGTCATCAGTTCAATATAGCGGATTCGGGCTTCGGGCTTCGGGCTCCGAGAGTATGGAACGACCGCGCGGGCGAAATCGGAAGGACGCTTTCAGCCGACGATTTTGACCTCGAGCGTATCTTCGGCGAGGAGGGCGTAGGTATTTTACACCTCTCGGGACTGATTGCCTCAATGAGCGAGGAAACGACAAAATGCTGTCTTGAGGTTGCTAAGGCTGCAAAGAAATACGGCACGCTCGTAAGCTTTGACCTCAACTACCGCGCGACCTTCTGGAAAGGAAGAGAAGAGGAGCTCAGCAAGGCTTTCCACGAAATCGCCTCCGTTGCGGACATCCTGGTTGGCAACGAGGAGGACTTCCAGCTCTGTCTCGGCTTCAAGGGTCCCGAAGCGGGCGGTAAGGAGCTTGCCTCCAAGATTGAACGTTTCCAGGTTATGATTGACCAGGTAAGAGAAAAGTGCCCGCAGGCAAGAGCCTACGCGACGACGCTGCGCCAGGTAATCTCCGCTAACGAGCACCTCTGGGGCGCGATTCTCTGGGCGGACGGAAAGTGGTACATTGAAGAGCCCCGTCCGATTCAGGTTATGGACCGTATCGGCGGCGGCGACGGCTTCTCGGGCGGCCTGCTCTACGGCGTGCTCAAGGAATGGACACCTGACAAATGGCTTCAGTTCGGCTGGGCGAGCGGCGTGCTTGCGGCAAGCAGCCTTAACGACTACGCTGAGCCCGCGGACGAAAAGCAGGTATGGGACATTTATAAGGGCAATGCCCGCGTACAAAGATAAAGGAGAATTACTGATATGAAAAAAGCAGATATAGGTTTAATCGGTCTCGCCGTTATGGGCGAAAATCTTGTTATGAATATGGAGAGCAAGGGTTTCACCGTATCCGTATATAACAGAACTACCGCCAAGGTCGAAAAATTCGTAAACGGCAGAGCCAAAGGCAAAAACATTGTAGGCGCTTACACTCTCGAGGAGCTTGTCGCTTCACTCGAAAAGCCCCGCAAGGTTATGATGATGATAAAAGCAGGTAAATCCGTTGACGATATGATAGAGCAGCTCATTCCTCTGCTTGAGGAGGGCGATATCATAATAGACGGCGGCAACTCTCACTTCCCCGATACAATCAGAAGGACCGCTTATGTTGAAAGCAAGGGTCTCCTCTACATCGGCACAGGCGTTTCCGGCGGCGAGGAGGGCGCACTCAAAGGTCCCTCGATGATGCCCGGCGGATCTCCCAAGGCTTGGGAATTTGTAAAGCCCATCTTTCAAGGCATCTGTGCAAAGGTTGAAGACGGCACTCCCTGCTGTGACTGGGTCGGCGAAAACGGCGCAGGTCACTTTGTAAAGATGGTGCATAACGGCATAGAATACGGCGATATGCAGCTCATCTGCGAAGCATATCAGCTCATGCGCGACCTCTTGGGCATGAGCGACGACGAGATGCACGAGGTCTTTGCAAAATGGAATGAGAGAGAGCTTGACAGCT
>CALCYI010000068.1 GCA_937907605.1 uncultured Clostridia bacterium
GACAGCGGACTTGCGCTTCCGAAAATCTCGCTCGGACTGTGGCAGAATTTCGGCGACGAAGCTGACTACGAGGAGATAAAGGACATAATCTTTACCGCGTTTGACAGGGGCATTACGCATTTTGACCTTGCGAACAATTACGGCCCCGCGCCGGGCTCGGCTGAAACGAACTTCGGAAAAATTCTAAAGGACGGGTTAATGCCCTACCGCGACGAGCTTATTATTTCAACAAAGGCGGGCTACGAGATGTGGGACGGTCCCTACGGCGGACGCTCAGGCACAAGGAAGTACCTAATCGCCTCGCTCGACCAGAGCCTTAAGAGAATGGGGCTTGATTACGTCGACATATTCTATCACCACTGTATGACGCCCGAAACCCCGCTGCACGAGACAGCACTTTGTTTGAGCGATATAGTACGTCAGGGCAAGAGCCTTTATATCGGAATGAGCAACTACGATGGCAAAACGATGCACAGAATGTATCACCGCTGCGACGATTTCAACGTTCCGTACGTAATCAATCAGAACAGGTACAACATTCTTGACCGCACGGTTGAGGAAAACGGGCTCAAGAAGCAGAGCGAGAAAAAGAAAAAGGGCATTATCGCCTTTTCGCCGCTCGCTCAGGGCAGGCTCTCCGATAAATACAAAAACGGTATTCCCGAGGGCTCAAGGCTCTACGGCAGAGAGGATTACTGCAAAAATATCGGGCTTGACGAAAAGCAAATCAGCGTAATAGCAAGGCTTAGCGAATTTGCAAACGAGAGGGGCGAAACGCTCTCACAGCTTGCGATACAGTGGCTACTTGCAAAGGGTGTAACCTCAGTGCTTGTTGGCGTAAGAAACAAGGCTCAGCTTCTCGAAAACCTTGAAGCGCTCGATAAAGCGCCACTCACCGAAAAAGAGCTTGAAATAATTGAAAATATCGTAAAATAAAAAGATGCAGGAAAAATCCTGCATCTTTTAATTTATTATTTCCCTGATAACCGCGATTTCATCGGGTGCGCTCTGTTTAACGAAATCCCCAAGGCTGATAAATGTATACCTCTCATCAAGCATTATAATTTTGCTGTAATCCTTTACTATAAACGGCACGAAGCTGTTTGCAAAGGAGTCCTTTAAAATCAGTAAGGTTTTGCCGTTGCTCTGAGAGCGGTTTTCAATCGTTACAATACCGTGATTTCCGCCCTGAAAGACGTTGTACTTATCCTTGGTATCAAGCGCGGAAAGGTCAAAAAGCTCAATCTCTTTTCCGTCTGCGTTCACGGATAAATCAAGATTCTCGTCAGAGATAATAAGCTCGTCATACGGTGTGCCGCTGAGCAGTGCTTTAGAATAAAGAGTTCCCCTGAAACCGTCTGAAACCATTTTTTCGGTAAAGGACGACGGCGTGTTTCCGCGTGCGTCGCACCAAGCCTCATATGCAAGATACGCGCCGTTATAATTCCAGTGATGGTCGGTTTTATAAAACGCATCCTCCCTGCCCTGTAACGACGGCAGAAGGTCAATCAAAACCGTATTTTCGAGATGCAAGGAAAGTTCACCGTAAAGAGCTTCATAGTCATAAACCGGCGCACCGTCGGGCAGACTGCTTTTAAGGCACACTTCAGCCGACGGAACGTACATAACGAACGTGGGTACGGTTTCGGCGATTTTATTCACGGTATCGGCGTAAGATACGAGCGCAGACTTACTGAAATCAGTATCGGTAATTTTCTGCACAAGGCGTTTGTCGCCCAGTATATACGCTCCGCCGATTTCCCTTTTTCCGAGTGCATAATCAAAATCCGATTTAAGAGTAATTAGCGCCTCTCGGTACGGTAGCTGATCGGAAAGCAGCTTTTCCAGCCCGTCCTGAAAGCCTCCGCCGAACACGTCGTGTGAAATACCAGACCGTGTTTCAAGGCTTCGGTTTTCATTATCTGAAACGGCGGTATCGGGCTTAATAAAAACTATCGAAGCGATAACGGCGGGTATTAAGATAAATAAAATAATAATTACTTTTTTCATAGCCCACCTCAGAATCTGAAATACAAAAACGGATTATAGCCGCTGCTGACAATGCATATAAAGGACGCCGCAAAAACGATTACGCAAAGCGCAAGCTTTAAGGCAAAGCGAGCTTTTTCCGACTTTACTCTGCTAAGCAGGAGCTTAAAGACTTTTTTCGGATACGGCGTTGAAAGCAGGATACCCGCAATGAAAACCGCAAGGAAATTCATAAGATAAAACCTTGCGTCCGCGCTGCAAAAGCCGTATTTGAAGAAAAGCGATTTAACATACTCAGAAAGCACGGTAATATCGTCGTTTGCAAAAATCACCCACGAGAAGAAAACGCAAAGCAGAGTATAGATATGTCCTATAAGCTTCGGTAATCTGTCGAGCAGCCTGAGGAGGAAGAGCTTTTCAATAACGAGGAGCACGAAGAAATACAGCCCCCAGAGTATGAAATTCCAGCCTGCACCGTGCCAGAGCCCCGTTAAAAACCACACGATAAAGAGGTTCAATATCTGCCTCGGGAGTCCCTTTCGGTTACCGCCGAGCGGAATATACACATACTCGCGGAACCATACGCCGAGGGAGATATGCCACCTGCGCCAGAATTCCGTTACGCTCTTTGACATATAGGGATAGTCAAAGTTCTCCTTTAAATCAAAGCCGAGAATTTTAGCAAGCCCTATCGCCATATCGGAATAGCCCGAAAAGTCAAAGTAAATCTGGAGCATAAAGGCTGCCGTACCGAGATACGAGGTGCACGCGGAGCTGACTCCGCCGAGCGCGCTGATTTCCTCCCAGAGCATTCCGACGGTATTTGCAAGGAGCACCTTTTTTCCTATACCGAGCATAAAGCGGAGCATACCGTTTGATGCTTTATCGGAGTTAAAGGGTCTTGAATTAATATCAAGCTGCTTTTCAATATCCGCATAGCGTACTATTGGACCCGCGATAAGCTGGGGGAACATACAGATATACATTCCGAAACTGATAATATTATGCTGCGCCTTTACCCTGTTTCTGTACACGTCGATAGTGTAGGAAAGGGTCTGGAAGGTGTAAAAGGATATTCCTATCGGAAGGGCAATACTCAGCGGTTGCAGGGAGGTATTAAAAGCGGAATTAACGGTAGTGAGTGCAAAATCGGTATACTTGAAAAAGCAGAGTAAGCCCAGGTTCACGACGACGGATAGGATAAGCACCGCCTTCTGCTTTTTGGGCTCGTTTTTTTCTTTTAACTTTTCAAGCGCAAGTCCGTTACAGTAATCAAATACCGTTGAGAACAGCATTATAGCTATGTAAACAGGCTCGCCCCACGCGTAAAAAACGAGGCTCATAAAAAACAGAACCGCATTCTTCGCACGCTTCGGAACGAGGAAGTACATAGCTAAGGTTACCGGAAGGAACAGCAGTAAAAAAACTAATGAGCTGAATACCACTTTAATTCTCCGTTAATTATTAAAATAGTTGTAAAAGGCTGTTGATACGGCGTCCGCGTCGTCGGCAACAACCGCGCCGACAACGTTACCGTACGCCATATATTTTACGTTATCCAGCTTAGTAAGCTGGCTTTTATCATAGGTCGCGTAGAGCGCCCTGCGGGTTTCAATATGCTTTTCGAGCGCCGCTCTCGCAAGGGCGGCGTCGCTCTTGCTTTTTACCTGAATTACGGCGATTTCGTCGGCGTTTCCCGTACCGTCAGCAGCATAGTAAACGAAGAAGGCTTCAACCTTGGAATAATCCATTTCGGAGATATTCCTGAATATGCTCTCAGCGCCGTCGTCGGACGAGCTTGCGTACTTCATCTCGCCGAATTTATCGGTTGACGATACCATTCTGTCCTTTAAATCATAGAGGCTAACGTTCGCTGCGTCCTTTGCGCAGGAGCTGAAAATCAACACAGCAATCAAAATGAGCGATATTATTGATATTATTCTTTTCATATTAACCTACCGCGATTTCCTCGTTAAACTTATCAATGGCGTTGTTTACAGCCTCGTCAAGCTTTTCTCTCGTCTTTTCGTCGGGCTCATAGTTGTCAATATTTGTGTCAATATAGAAGCTGAGGATATATTCCTTATTCTCATTCTGCATCCACTCGTAGCTTACGCTGAAGGTTTCGTAGCTGTTCATCATATCGCAAAGCTGGTTTACAAGGTACTGAGCGTCCTTTTCCGTTTCGGGAGTAATTTCCCTTTTGAACGTACAGCTTATAACGGGCTTCTTTTCTATAACCGCCTTGGTAAGCCATTCGGGTATGTCGTAAATACTGTCAAGCTTTTCGCTGATTGAGAAGATATAGTTATACTTCTGTCCCTTTGCTGCCGGGAAATATTCCCTCGTCCAGTCGTGGTTCATAACGCAGTGGTTATCGTCCATATTGAAGTTTCTGAACGTGGAGTTCGGGTTATCGAAATAGCAGTCCGTATGATACCAGCCGTCGTCAAGCTTAACTAAGTCCCAGGTGTGAGTAAGGTCGGTTGAATGAACGACCTTACATTCAATCTTCATCATCTGCATAAAGAGTCTGAAGGTGGTAGCATAGCCTACGCATACCGCGCTGTGATACTTAAGCACATCGTGGGGATTGTCGTTTTCATTATTCATTTCGGGAATAACGGTAAGGATACTCGTATTATTGGTAAGCTTCGAGGTGAGCCAGGTATAAACCGCCTTTTCCTTTTCATAATCGGACATATTAGGCTCTATGATTTCGTCAAGCACTGCCTTTGCCATATCAAGCGTTTCCTTATCGGCGTCGCTGAGGGCAGAGGTATCGCCCGAAATATACGCGTCTGAAATCGGAAGAGTGGACTTAATAACGTATCTTCCGGCTATCGTAACGTCGTCCTCCTGGTTAACGTCCTCAACCGCGCCCATCATCTGATTAATCGCGTCCGAGGTCTTTTTCTGTGAATAATATGTAAGCGCCGAAATGGCTATACTCGCGCAAAGCGCAAGGGAAATAAATACGTAAAATGCAGTCGGTTTTCTCTCTTTCATAACAGGGTTCCTCCAAAAAAAATACTATTCTATACCCTTTATAATTCAAGCGTTTACAAAAGTCAATAGGCTATTTAAAAGTTTAAAATTTTTTCATATATATAGAAAAACGGACGGCTATTCGCCGTCCGTTTCGATTTTTTCTTCGTCGTTTTCAGGCTCGTCCTTGTGTCTGAAAGGAAGCTTATTCGTAACGTTCTTTACGTAGGTTTTCGCCTTGGTAGCGGCGCCTGAAACATAGTCCTTTGCGAAATCGGTCATTACCTTTTTTGCGAGGGCTCTGAGCCTCGCCTTCTGGTCGGGATTCAGAGTCTGTATGGAGTCAATGAAAATCATCAGCAGATTAGTATCAACGTTCTTTAAATCATAGAAATTATATACGCCCATTTCCTCTGCGGTCTTTTCAAGCGCACCGTAGAAGCTGTCCAAGTCCTCATCGCCTATGGTCTTTACCAAATCGTTGAGGTAGGCACCGAGTTTATCGGAATCCGCGTCATAGCACTCCGCCGTTTCAAAGCGGTCGTCGCTTATCAGCCAGGTAGCAATGCTGTGCTGTCTTGAGCGCTTAGCGTCGCTGCGAACTATACAGGGCTCCTTTTCCATAAAAAGCGCTCTGCCGACAATAGAACATTGAGGATTGATAATATTAATCTTATCCCTTATCTGCTTATAGTCGTAGCCGTCGAAGAACCACTCGGGAAAACCCGGCGCGTCGAACGCATAAACCGACTCAATTTTCCTCTGAAGCGAATTAGAACAGTTTACCGCGGCGTATATCGCAAGGTTTCCGCCCTTTGAGTGACCGCACACGCGCACCGCGCCGTCGTGAAGCATAGCAGACTCCTGAAAATAATGCAGCGCCTCAATCTGAGCAGGCACGGGGAACATATACGCGAGCATAGCGCTCTCCTTAAAGCCTGTAACCGTAGCGTCCGTACCCCTGAAGGCGACCATAATGCTGCCGTCGCAGAGGTAGTAGTTCGCGGCGCAAATCTGCTTATCAATTGCGTCATTGATATTATTGATATAGTTTTTCATCAAAACTTTTCCAAAGCGCTTGGTTTCTGAACAAAGGGTAAGAAGGCGCGCAGCCCTTGAGGCTACGTCGAGTAGCGCATCGATATCCGCGTCGCTGTTATGCTCATAGAATTTTACCGCTGCTTCTGAGATAGTAACGCTGTCAGCACTCTCAAGAATTCCGTTCATTTCGTTGTATATTAGCTGTGAAAAAATCACTGCATCAACGTCGTTAAACGGCTTTTCGTTAAAATCAAGCGCTCCGTATTTTTCAAGATACTGAGTTAAATACTGCATAAAATCACTCACCTTAAATCAATACAGGTCGGCGCATTGCGCCGACCGAAACACTATCAATGATTAATCATATATCTGTCGGTTTCCCACTTGGTAACCTGTACGCTGTATTCCTTCCACTCTCTCTTTTTGCCCTCAATGTAGTTCTTATACACGTGCTCGCCGAGAGTTTCCCTGATAAGCGCGTCAGCCTCAGCGCACTTTATAGCCTCCTCGAGCGAGGCGGGAAGAGAGTCTACGCTCGCCTTATTGAGCTCTTTATTTGAAAGATCGAATACGTTATAATCAATCGGCTCGGGCGGAACAAGTCCCTTTTCTATTCCGTCGAGACCTGCCGCAAGGCAGAGAGCCATTTCAAGATACGGGTTGCAGGCAGGGTCGGGAGAACGGAGCTCAACCCTCGTGCCCTTGCCCCTTGAGGCAGGAACGCGAACGAGCACGCTGCGGTTTGAGGTTGACCATGAAAGATATGTAGGAGCCTCATAACCCGGTACAAGCCTTTTATATGAATTAACAGTCGGGTTTGCAACGACGGTCAGTCCCTTAACGTGCGCGAGAATACCCGCGATAAAGGAATGAGCTTCCTTGGAAAGTCCGAGATCGCCGTCGGGGTCGTCAAATACGTTCTTACCCGTTTTTAAATCATAGAGGGACATATTTGTATGCATACCGCTGCCCGCGATACCGTAAATCGGCTTTGGCATGAAGGTTGCGTGAAGTCCGTGCTTGGTGGCATAGGTCTTAACAACATGCTTAAAGGTCATTACTCTGTCGGCGGAGGTCATAACCTCTCCGAACTGGAAGTCAATCTCGTGCTGTCCCTGCGCACACTCGTGGTGGGACGCTTCGATAGTATAGCCCATTTCCTCAAGCGCAAGGCAGATGTCGCGGCGGCAGTTTTCGCCGTGGTCGATAGGATTGAGGTCGAAATAGCCTGCCTCGTCGCCGGGCTCAAGAGTAGGTTTGCCCTCTTCGTCAAGCTTAAAAAGGAAAAATTCGCACTCGGGACCGCAGTTAAAGCCGTAGCCCATTGCTGCGGCTCTGTCGATAACCTTCTGGAGCACGTTCCTCGGGTCGCCCTCAAAGGGAGTTACGTTATCAGCCTTATATACCGAGCAGATAAGACGTCCCGTCTGAGCGTTTGAGTTTTTCCTCCACGGGAAAAGCGCCCAGGTATCATAATCGGGATGAAGGTACATATCGCTCTCATCAATACGTACGAAGCCGTCGATTGAAGAGCCGTCGAACATACACTCGTTATTAAGCGCCTTCTCCAATTGGGACACGGTTATTGATACGTTTTTCATTTTTCCAAATAAATCGGTAAACTGAAGACGTACAAATTCCACACTGTTTTCTTTTGCTTCCTTTAGTATCCGCTCTTTAGTGTACTTGCTCATAGGTTTTCTCCTTGTTTCATTTGCTTATACAGTATATTATTAAAAAACTTATGATATGTCAAGAAATTCCTCGCTTACAATTCTCTTTGAGAGCTTTGTGAAGTATTCAACGGTTGCGCCGTCCTGTACCTGCTTATCGGCAAGGTCGTTATTATAGTCGGAAAGCTTATAAACGCTGAAGCGGTATTTTCCGTTCGACCTTGAATAATAGTCAATAACGGGAGCAAGCTTGGCGTTAGTTATTGTGATTTCTCCTCCCTTTCTCTCAACGGTAATCTCCGCCATACCGCCGCACATCTGGTTAAGATTAACCTGGTGCGATACGAAGTTTCCTATCGAATAGTAAACGAGCATCTTTTTACCCGTTTTCTCGTTTGTAACCCATTCAACAGGCTGGAGCACGTGGGGGTGAGTACCTATTACAATATCAACGCCGAGCTGTGAGAAAAGCTTAACGTACTTTCTCTGCTGCTCGTTTATATCGTGGCTGTTCTCAGTTCCCCAGTGCGGGAAAACGATAACGACGTCAGCGTTCTTTCTCGCCTCGGTAATGTCCTTTTTAACCTTGTCCTCATCAAGCAAATTGATTATGTAATACTTATCCTCAGGAATAGAAATACCGTTAGTTCCGTATGTATAATTGAGGAGTGCGAACTTAAGACCGTTCTTTTCAAGATAAGTAATCTTGTTATAATCCTCCTCGCTTGCGTTAGTACCGATATAGGTAATCTCGGGGTGCTTTGCGAAGAATTCGAGCTCCTTTTCAACACCCGCCGAGCCTATGTCCATAGAGTGATTGGTAGCGCAGGTGAAAACGTCGAAGCCCGCTTTAATAGCGGCGGTGCCGACCTCCCACGGAGTATTGAACATCGGGTATCCGCTGTATTCAAAGCTTTCGCCGCCGAGCATGGTTTCCTGATTGATAACGGCTATATCGGCGGGCTCTATGTACTTCTTCATGTCCTCATAAAAAGAGGTATAATCCCTCGTGCCGTCGTCCTGAACGCCCGCTTCAATACAGGTATTGTGAATGAGGTTATCCCCTACAGCAACGAGTGTAACCTTAGCGTCCTGAGCCTCGGTAGTCTTTTCCTCGGTCTTTTCCTCGGTCTTTTCAGCCTTGCTCACGGTAAGCGAAGGGTTTGCAAATTCGCTCGTTTTAGTCGAAACCTTACCCGAAACGGCAAAGGCGATTACAACAACAACCGCACAGATAACGGGTATCAATACAGGCATAAGCTTCTTTTTATCAAAATTCATAATTATTCTCCTTGAAAACTAATATATATATTATAACATAATTATAAATTAATGCAATCAATAAATTGACAAAATGGGATATGAGGAGTATATTAAGTTTATTACTCTAATGGATAAAGGTGAAAATAATGGAAGTTATTGAACAGTTTTTCTCAGGAGCACCCGTATGGGCAAACGCAATCTTTTTCATCATAGGCTTAGTGCTTATCATAAAGGGCGGCGACTGGTTCGTTGACAGCGCAAGCTGGATTGCGGAGGTACTCGGCGTACCGAAGTTCGTAATAGGAGCAACGATAGTATCAATCGCGACGACTCTTCCCGAAATGATAGTAAGTATCGCTGCAACGCTCAGAGGCAACGTCGATATGGCGGCGGGCAACGCGATAGGCTCCGTTACGGCTAATACGGCGATGATTATGGCGGTATTCCTTATCTTTATGCCGTTTACCGTTAAGCGCAAGGAATTCGCGCCGAAGGGTATTTTAATGTTCCTCGCGTCGCTCGGCTTAGTGCTCGGCTGTATTTTCACGCCAAAGAACACAATGACCTTCGCTGGTGAAACAAATACATACTACTCGCTTTCGATTTACGGAACAATCTTCCTTGCAATTGTATTTATCGTATTCTTTATTGAAAACTTTATTTCAATGAAGAACAGCTCCGTTCAGATTGAGCCCTCTCCGACCAATATAGGACTTCAGGAGGAGGACGATATAGTTCCCACAAGGGACAGCGTAACCTCGTCCGACTGGGTTAAAAATATAGCGATGTTCATAATCGGCGCTGCGGGCACGGTAATCGGCGCTGAGCTCCTCGTAAACGCGGGAACCTCGCTTGCGGAGGAAATCCACGTACCTCAGAGAATCATCAGCGTATTCGCGGTAGCTATCGGCACCTCGCTCCCCGAGCTCGTTACAACAATTACGGCTTTAAGGAAGAAGGAGGGCGCGCTCTCGGCAGGCAACATCCTCGGCGCGAACATTATCGACTTAACGCTCATTCTCCCCATCTGCTCGTTTATTTCAATGGGCAAGGGCGCAGGCACGCTTGCGGTTTCCGTATCCTCGGTAACTATTGATATGGTGGTATGCCTTGCGGCAATAGTAATCGCGGTATTCCCGACTATTATCACAAAGAAGCTTCAGCGCTGGCAGGGTATATTAATGCTCCTCGGATACTTAGGTTATATCGGAGTAACGGTAGTGGCTAAATAGTAAGCAGTAAAAAGAAGAACGCACGGCGATTGCCGTGCGTTTAATTATTTTATTCTTCGTCCTCGTCGTCGTCAGCGTCGAATTCAAATTCAAGCGCTTCGCCGCAGGAGGGACATTCAACGCCGCCCTCAAGGAGCGTATCCTCGTCAACCTCGAAAACGGTACCGCAGGAGGGACATTCAACCTCATAGGACTCATAATCCTCGAAATCCTCATCGTCGTCCCACTCGTCGTCCTCGTCCTCGTAAACCGCTTCCTCAAGCTCCTCGAGGCAGTCATCGATATCGTCGATGTCAATATTGATGTCGTCGATTTCCTCATAAACCTCGCCAAGCTCGTCAACGATGTTTTCAAGCACGTCGACAATCGCCTTGATTGCCTTTGCTTCCTTAGTGGTTTCGTCAAGCTCAAGTCCGTCAATAAGGCCCTTGAGATAGCCTAAGCTTTCAACAGTATCCATAATATTTACTCCTTAGTCAGATTATGCTCTTTCCATATACTCACAGGTACGTGTGTCAATCCTTATCATATCGCCCTCGTTAATGAAAAGCGGTACGCGGATTTCAGCGCCTGTTTCAACGGTTGCGGGCTTAAGGGTATTTGTAGCGGTATTGCCCTTTACGCCCGGCTCTGTATGGGTAACCTCAAGAGTTACGAAGGTCGGAGGCTCTACGCCGAATACCTTGCCCTTATAGGAAAGGATTTTACAAACGTCGGTTTCCTTAACAAAACGGAAGTTATCGGGAAGGTCGCTCGCAGATACGGGAACCATCTCGAAGGTTTCGCCGTCCATAAAATAATAAAGGTCGCCGTCGTTATAGGAATATTCCATATCCTTTCTCTCAATAAAAGCGGTGGGATATTTAGCGGAAGGGTTATAGCTCTTTTCAACAACTGAGCCCGTGATAACGTTCTTAGTCTTAGTTCTTACAAAAGCGGCGCCCTTGCCAGGCTTAACGTGCTGGAATTCGATAACCTGTAAAACGTTGCCGTCCTCTTCAAACGTAACGCCGTTTCTGAAATCGCCTGCAGAAATCATAGTGGTATACCTCCATAAGTATAATTTATATCATAGTTATTTTACAGTATTTCACATAATAAATCAATACCCATTTTATAACTGTCAATCCCGTAGCCCGAAAATTGTTTAACGCATACGTCGGTGATTACGGAGATTTTCCTGAAATCCTCACGCGCGTTAATATCGGAAAGGTGTACCTCTACAAAAGGAGTATACTCCTCAACCGCCTCGATAGCGTCGCGGATTGCATAGGAATAATGGGTATACGCGCCCGCGTTGATAACCACACCGTCATACTCGTTCCTGCTTGAATGAATTACGTCGATAATGTCGCCCTCGTGGTTTGACTGATAAAAGAACATCTCCGCTCCTTTACCCTCGCCGTAGGCCTTAAGAATACGGTTAATTTCGTCAAGCGTCTGAGCACCGTAGACGTTCTTTTTCCTTATACCCGTCATATTGAGGTTAGGACCGTTTAATACAAGAATTTTCATATTATCACCTATTTTTAAAGGGCGACTCATAGTCGCCCCTTTAAGTATTACTTATACTTTCTTTTACGAGCAGCCTCGCTCTTCTTCTTACGAGCAACTGATGGCTTTTCATAGTGCTCTCTTTTTCTTACCTCCTGGATAATGCCGTCACGTGACGTCTGGCGCTTAAATCTTCTGAGAGCGCTGTCGAGTGACTCGTTTTCCTTAACTTTTACCTGACTCATTGTATTCCCTCCCTCCGAAATCGGGGGTTCGATTTATTTTTCGGATAGATTATATACAATTAGGTTTGCCTTGTCAAGTATTTTATCAAAATATGCAGAAAAATAATCTAACCTTGTTAAATATGTCTAACCATTATTTATATTATTTATATTTAAGCTTAACCGCTTCTGACTTATCGCTCCTGTACACCTTTTTACCGACTACGTGATAGCACCATACCTTATAGTAATAGGTCTTGTTTTTCTTCACGTTTTTGTCAACGTAAGAGGTGGTCTTAGCCGAGGGGATTACGGCAATCTTTTTATACGTACCGTTTTTTGAGGTAGAGCGGAATACCGCATAGCCCGTGCTGTACTCAACGGGGGTATAGGTTATCTTAATTCCCTTACTTACCTTTTTAACGCTCTTGATAGTCGGCGTCGGCGGAAGGAGCTTAAGCTTCTTTTCGGAGGAATAGCTGCCGCTGCCGAGCTTAGCGTCAACGCCACACACCCTGAATACGTATTTCTTTCCCGGGGTGAGCCTTCTGATACGGTAGCTCGTACCCTTAATATTCTTGACGGTTACCCATTTGCCGCCGTTTTGCTTATACTGGAGTATATACGTGCTCGCGTGATTAGAGGCTTTCCAATGTACAGTAAAGGAATACGGGTTAATTGTTTCGGTAGTAATACCCAAGGGCGTTCCCACACGGTATACCGCCTTAATGCTGTCGTCGAATAAATCCCCCGCGTAAACCTTTCCGTCCTTTTTCTTAAAGCTCTGCACCTTGTAGAAATAAGCGACGTTCAGTTTTATATCAGCGTCGTCAAAATACGCGGTTTCAGGGTTTATAACCTCTCCTATTTTCTTAAACTCACCGTCAGCGCTGAGAGCTTTAAAGATATAGTAGCCATCTGCGTCGGACTGCACCTGATAAGAAATACGCACACAGCTATTAACTCCGCTAACCTTTACGCCGTCAACGGATTTAGGAAGCGCCGTAAAGGTAAGCTTACCCCATTCGCTCTCGCCGAGCGCGGTTTTTTCCTTGCAGAATACCGTGTACTGCTTACCGAGGGTAAGTCCCTCAAGCGTTACGGTTTCATCCGTCGTTTCGGTTTCCCTGAGGGTAATCTTGCCGTCCGAGGAAACGTAGTAAACAAGGCTGTCCTGACAACCGTCAGTACCGACAGTGATTTTAACGGAAGCCGCTGAAAGACGGTCGTAGAGCATAGCGGGAGTTTTAAGAGCGTACGTTACCTGATACGGATTTGAATAGGACGAATACTCATTGCCGTTCACCGTCTTATATGCAAGGAGCTTATAATAATAAGTCTGGTTATACTTTACCGAAGTATCGGTATAGCTTATCGTGGTGTTACTGGCTATACTCTTAATCTGTGAATAGCCTGAATCCTTCTTAGTGCTTCGGTAAATCCTTACTCCGTTAATATCGGAATACTTGCTCCAGGTGATAGAAATACCGTTGCTGACAAGCTTTAAAGAAGCGCCGTTAATCTGGGCGGGAAGCGCCTGACAGGTTACGGTTTTACTGTAGCTCATCCACTTCCCCGCATATGCTCTTACGCGGAATTCGTAGGTGCTGCCCACGGTGAGATACTTAACGTCATATGAGGTCTTTGTTTCGGTATCGCTCGCCTTAGTAAACGAGGACGTGCCAACAAGCCTGTAATCCACCTGATATTTAGTAGCGCCGCTGACGGCGTTCCACGAAACAGTTATTGTGGTTGATGATACCGATTTTGCCGAAGCGGTAGGTGCAATATCAGCGGCAACGCCCACACTGTAAAACAGCGAATTATAATTGGTAAAGCGATTAACGGAAATGCCGAGCCCCTTAGCTCCCATCTTCGCCGTCAGAATAGTATTACGCGAATTAACTCCGCTTACGGTACAATTAGTGGTAGGATTAGATATGAAACTGCTCCAGTAGATAGTGTCAATCTGGCAGTTGTCGCTTCCATAATTAGAATGGAAAATACGGATTTTTTCATCGTCTATGCTCTGTACCATAAAGGTATGCTTTGACGAGGAATTGGAAAGCGAGGCATAGTGAATAATATCGCCCGGCATTGCATTATTCTTAAGGAAGCTTACGAGGTTTTTAATATTAGTGCTGTTTGCACTTTTATCCGAAGTCGTAGTTAAGCGCGAAACCTCATAGTAAAGTCCCGTCGCATGCTTACAGGTATAGCTGTCAAGCTGCTCCTGATACGCCTTGCCGTAAAGCTTTTCACAAACCTTTGAAATAAAGCCGTAACAGTTACCCGTAACGACGGCTGTCTTACCGGGAATAAAGCCCGTGGTTTTCTGAATCGTTTCAAGCTTCTGCTCAGCGTATGTAAGCGTTGCGGCGCAAGCACCGAAGGTACCCGAAAAGGCGCAGAGGAGCATTGTCAGAGCAAGCAGCACGGACACAAGTTTTTTCATATACTCCCCTCCTTTCAGGTAGTTAACAGAAGATATTATATCACAAAAAGCATATTTCGTCAAATTACGACTATATTACAAAAAGAGTACAGGCAAGTGTACTCTTTATTTGTATTTTTCTGCCTGCAGGTTGAACATATAAGCATACGTTCCGCCGAGTACCATAAGCTCCGCGTGGCTTCCCTGCTCGATTATTCTGCCGTTTTCCATAACGTAGATTTTATCGGCGTTTACTGTGGTCGAAAGCCTGTGAGAGATGAAGATAACCGTCTTGTCGTCGGCGGCGTGCATCATCGCCTCGTTAAGATTATATTCGGCAATCGGGTCAAGGTTAGCCGACGGCTCGTCGAGGATAACATAAGGGCAGTTCTTGTAAAACGCTCTTGAAATTGCAACCTTCTGGATTTCGCCGCCCGACATCATTACTCCGTCGTCGTCAAATTCACGGAGCAGGTGCGTATCAAGCCCGTTTTTCACCCTCTTGGTAAAGCCGCTCTGGGAAAGCGCTTTTTCCGCGCGCTCTCTGTCGGTTACGGTATCAAGCGATACGTTCTCTCCGAGGGTTGCGGCAAAGAGCTGGAAATCCTGGAACACTGCGGCGAAGCGGTTTCTGTGGGATTTCACGGTAACGTTGCGTATATCCTCGCCGTCAATCTTAATTTCGCCTCCGCTCACGTCGTAGAGCCTCAATATAAGGTTAGTGAGCGTCGTCTTTCCCGCGCCGTTATATCCTACCAGGGCGATTTTCTCCTTTGGATGAATTGTAAGGTTAATATCCTTAAGGGTGGGCTCGTCGTTACCGGGATAGGTAAAGCTTACGTTACTGAGCGTAATCTCCTTGGGCTCGGTAAGCTCAGCCTCTTTTTCGCCGTCCTTGATGTCAATGCCCCTTGCGAGAAACTCCCTGTACTTTTCAATCAGCTTTGCGCTCTCCGAAAATGAGCGCACTACGCCGACGGTAAGGAACGAAAACGAGGTCGCAATCATAAATGCGCCGTTAAAGGTAGCGACGAAATCGCCTGCAGAAAGGCTGTGCTTTTGCAGCACGCAGTAGCCGAGGTAGAGCGGAAGCAGGAACATAAAGCCGAAAATCTGAACGCCAAACTCCTGGAAGAAATAGATAAAATCAATCTTCCTGACATACTTCCTTTGATTTTCAATAACGTCGTCTATAGCGTCGTTATAGCGCTCAATCAGAAGCGGCTGAACGTCGTTCATTCTGACCTCCTTGGCGTAATCCTGGAGGTAGAACAGACGTGCAAAATAATCAGCTCTCCTGTGGTATTTATTATTCTCAATCTGCCTCTTTGCCTGGAGGTTACCGATAATGCGGCTTACGGGAGTGAACACCGCGGCAATACCGATAACGATAAGCAGACACATAGGGTCGATAGTCAGAAGGATTGAGGCAATCGTAATCAGCGACACGACCTCGCCGATATAGCGCTGAACGAGGAACAGAATATGCGAAACGCTCTCGCCCGAGCCCTGAATAACGAGAATAAAGTTATTGTAAAAATCGGGGTCGTCGTATGAGGACAAATCAAGCTCCTTAGCCTTTTTGTACATCATATGGGAGAGTCCCTTAAGCATTTTCTGGCGCTCAATATTAAATATAAATTCCCTGTAAATCCAGTTACCCACCTCGGTAAGAAGCAGGATAACCGCAATTGCAATTACGGCAATTACAACCTTTTTCGTATCGTCTCCGTTTGCGATAACGTCGATTACGTACTTAACGCCGATAACCGAGATAACGCGGGTGGGAAGGCGCATAATAACGCCCCAGAAGCATTCGCCGAGCACGAGCACGGGCGAAATTTTAAACACCATTTTCATAAAGAAAAGCACGTTTGAGAAAATGGAATGAATGGGCTTGTCCGCTCTGTAATCATGCATAGCGTTCCACCCCGCTTTCCTGGGACTTATAGCGTGAAGCCTGGAGGGTAAACATTTTTGCGTACTCTCCGCCCGCTTCCATAAGGGAGGCGTGGGTACCCTCCTCGATAACGCTGCCGTTTCCGAGTACTATAACCTTATCGCTGAGCACGGCTGAAGAAAGACGGTGTGAAATATAGATAACCGTCTTATCCTTAGTCGCTTCAATAAGGTTTTCGTACATATTATATTCAGCAATCGGGTCGAGTGCCGACGAGGGCTCGTCGAGAATTGCGATATCAAAGTGCTTTGCAAACATTCTTGCAACGGCGGTTTTCTGAGTTTCGCCGCCCGAAAGTCCCGCGCCCGTTTCGTCAAATTCCCTTGTAAGCACGGTATCCGCGCCGCTCGGGAGCGACTGTATCTTGTCCCATACTCCGCTCTGCTTAAGCGCTTTTTCAGCCTCTGCGCGTTCCTCATCGTCGGGCTCATGACAAATTACGTTCTCATAAACGGACAACGCAAAGGTTTTATAATCCTGAAATACGGTAGCAAAGCGCCGTCTGAGAGAAGAGAGCTCGTATTCCTTGATATTAACGCCGTTATAGAGGATTTCGCCCTCGGTGACGTCGTAGAATCTTAAAAGGAGCTTAACGAGCGTGGTTTTACCCGCGCCGTTTACGCCGACGAGAGCGACGGTTTCACCCTTATTAATCTTAAGACTTACGTCCTTAAGCGCATATTCCTCGGCTGAGGGATACTTAAAGGACACGTTTTTAAATTCAAGGCTCTCAAATTCCTCGGCGAATCTCTCACCGTCGGGCACCTTGCTTTCATAGTCAAAGAAATCATGAAGATTCTGGAAATAGAGCGCCATATTAATCATCTCAGCGACGGAGTCGGCAATCTGAGAGGTAGTAGTACGCACGGAATTTATAGAGGCAAGCACTACGGAAAAGCCCGAAATATCAAGCCCCTTATCGCTGATGAACTGATAGGAAGCAAAGGAATAGGTACCCACGATAGGTATAAATTCGCCGAAAAGCGAGCCTATCATTGAATAGATAAAAAGCTTAATACCGTAGGTCTTTATTATCCTTATATTATCGTCAACCGCTTTATTAAAGCGCTCAAGGATTACGTAAAAGATATTCGACGTTCTTATATCCTTTGAAAAATCCTTAAGAAAAACCGTACGCTGAGAATACGCTTTGATACGGTTATTAGTGGTCATAGAAAGGTCGCGCTTATAAAGCAGCTTGCTCTTTACAATCTGCACCGCGAAAACTATCGCAACGGGCGCAAGGAAAATAAGATACGCGGGGTCAATGCTCGTAACGATACCGATAACGAGCACAAGGGAAATAATATTGCCAAGTATCATCGAGATGTCCATAACGAACGCCATGAAAATACTGCCCGTAAGTATCTCGGTTGCGCGCTGATACGCGTCGTAAAACGCGGGGTCCTCATAGCAGCTTATATCGACCTCGCCCGCTTTTTTGAATATTAAATTATTCAGCCCTTTATATATCTTCTTAAAAGCAATATTCTGGGCATAGTCGCTCGCGATAATTATAACCTCGTAGACAAGCCCTACGCCTAAAAACAGAAGGAGCACCTTAAGGAAATAATCAAAGCTCATATTCCCTTCGATTATCGTAAGGAGCACCTTTAAAAACAACACGCCCTGGAAAAACAGGGTGAAAACCTGCGTTGCAACCTGCGCGATAATAGCGGCGGGAAGAAGGCTCTTATCCGCCTTATTGAGTATTTTCATCGCGTAAAATATATTTTTGAATACGGGAACCTTTATATCATCGTGTACGGGAACCCAGCGCGGCATAAGACACCTCCTCTTTCAGAATACCGTTATTTTAACATATTTGCGATTATTTGTAAACAACCACGGGAATTTATCCACGCTTAGTGGATTTACACGAACCATTAGTGGAACTGCATTGAAAAGTTCACTAAATTATGGTATTTTTGTGGCGTCGGAGGTGATATAATAATGGTAAAGAAGAACGCAAAGGATTTTTTACTTATGATACTGAGGATACTTTTAATTCTGCTCGGACTATATATTATATACATCTATATCGGACCGCTTATCTCGCTCGGCGTACTAAACGCGGGTAACCTCTTCGGCTTTGCCGCGGGCGGAGCGTTAATCGTGCTCGGTATATTCTTAACTCCCGTTATTAACGCTTTTAAGGGCTCGGGAAAGGTCATACTCTCGGTTATTCTCACGCTCGTTATTGTATTCCTATCGGTGTTTTTTATAACGCTGTCGCAGGTGGTAAGCCATTCAAAATACACGGCTGATAATCAGAGTACGGTTATAGTACTCGGCTGTCAGATAAGGGGCAGCGCGCCGAGCATAACTCTCGTAATGAGGAGCAGGGCTGCGGCGGAATACCTAAAGGGGCACCCCGACGCCGTGGCGATTGCAACGGGCGGACAGGGACCCGACGAGGATTTAACCGAAGGACAGTGCATATTCAACCTTATGACCGCCGACGGCATATCGCCCGAGAGAATATATATCGAGGATAAATCCACAAGCACCGACGAGAACATTAAAAACGCTAAGAAAATTATTGACGAAAATAACCTCAGCACCGACGTCGCCGTAGCAACAAGCGAATACCACGAATACCGCGCGGCAATGATTTGCAAAAAGAACGGGCTAAAAGCAAGCTCAATCCCCTCCCGTTCATCAAAAAGAGCAAAGCCCACCTTCTTCACAAGAGAGGTTTTCGGGGTATGGATACAGTGGTTAAAAAGGTTTAAGGTTTAAGGTTTAAGGTTTAAGGGTTAAGGAGAAAGAATGAAAAAGAAGCTTTTGATAATCATACCTATAATGCTAATTATTATCGGCGTTGTTTCGGCTTTTTATATAAAGGGCTTATATAAGGATTTCGATTTTAAAGGTGCTGAAAGTGTTACAATTTCGGATTTAGACGGAAAGAAAAGCGTAAAACTAACGGGAGAAGAAAAGGAATATGTTGAAAACTTCTGTTCTTCAAAAAGAGCTTATAGTGAGAAGATTGAGATTCCCGCCTGCTTCTTTGATACCGTAAAAATTACAATAAAAAAGAATCACATAAAATATGTAATTTATCCGTCAAACGACAGCTGCAGAAACCTATGTATTGAAACCCCGACAGGCACTTATTACCATGAAATGCGCGGAGACTTAGACAAATTGACTTCCCTTCTTGAAAGGCACGGAATTGAGTGGTTTTGGTAGTAAAAACAATGAGAATTATGAAAAAGAAGGTACTAATTGTTGTTTCGGTTATTCTATTAATAGCCGTTTCTGTTTTCGGACTTCGTCAGCTTCAAATAAAAACTGCCATTCCGCAGGCTTCAAATCCCTACGAGCCCGACATTAGCTATAATGACAGTAAGCGTCAAATAACAAAGCTTCACGGCACGCCTGATAAAATAGACGAATAACCTAAGGAGATAACCGGCGGTTTTTATATGATATATAATAGCCTAAAAATAACAGCATTGTAAAGGCAGAATACTATTTTGTTAATAATCACCTGACGGGAATAACATATGAATTTCCAGAGGAAGAAAGCTTCTTTGATAATCAAAAGCAGTTTTTAATCAATCATTTGCCTGAAGCTTTCACGGGCGAAGCCGACAAAAACGACGGTTCATATACCTTTTGTGAAAATGATTACAGTATAGGCGGCGAGTATATTACTATTTATCAGGACAGAAATATCATTACAATTGATTATCTATACTAAAAATGCCTTCTCCTTAGAGGAGAAGGTGGATTGCCGAAGGCAAGACGGATGAGGTGGCGACGTATAATACAAATACATTTATTTAATAACTAACTCTCAAGTAATAGATTTTCCACCTCATCAGTCACCTTTGGTGACAGCTTCCCCTCAAGGGGAAGCCTTTTTGTTTTCTTCGCTTTGGGTATTAAGCTGTTTATACGTTTTTATTATCAAAACTACTGCTATTATAAAGGTCAGGACGTCGGATACGGGCATTGAGTAGAGCACGCCGTCGAGGGCGAAAAAGCGCGGAAGTAGTATCGCAAAGCCTACGCCGAAAACTATCTCACGTATCATTGAAAGCACGGTGGATTCAGCCGCTTTACCCATAGCCTGAAGGAAGATGAAGCACGCCTTATTAACGCAGGCGAGTATCATCATACAAAGGTAAATCCGAAACGCCTTTACCGCAAAATCCGTATAGTATGCGCTCTCATTAGCCGCACCGAAAATATTGATAAGCTGCCGCGGGAAAAGCTCAACAATAATCAACGCAATCGCTCCCACGCACGTCTCTGCTCCGAGAAGCTCGGAGAACAGGAGCTTAACTCTATTATAAAGCCTTGCGCCCATATTGAAGCCGACTATCGGGATACAGCCCGCCGCCATACCTACGACAATGGAAATAACTATCTGGAAGAATTTCATTACGATTCCGACAACCGCCATAGGTATCTGGGCAAATTCCTCCCTTGAAAATACTTCGTCAAGCGCGCCGTATTTCCTTATCATATTATTAATCGCAGCCATTGCCGCAACGAGCGCGATCTGTGAAAGAAAGCTTGTTATACCAAGAGAAAGCGTTTTCCTTATAACTCTGAAGTCAACCTTGAAATCGCTCCTTGCGGGCTTTACAACCTTCATATGAAGGATATACCAGACCGCCATTACAGCGGTGAAAATCTGGCCGAGTACGGTCGCGACCGCAGCGCCCATCATTCCCCACCTGAAAACGAAAATAAATACAGGGTCAAGGATGATATTAATTACCGCGCCTGCAAGCGTAGTTACCATAGCAAACCTCGGGCTGCCGTCCGCACGGATAATCGGGTTAAGCGCCTGACCGAACATATAAAACGGGATACCGAGTGATATATAAAAGAAGTACTCCTTTGAATTATCAAAGGTCTGAGCATTTACGCTTCCGCCGAACATTGTAATAATACCGTCGCTGAAAATAAGATATATTGCGCTGAGAACGAGGCTTGATATTATCACAAGAATAATTGAATTAGCAACGCTTACCCGGGCAAACTTACTCTTATCAGCGCCGAGGCTTATGCTCACATACGCGCAGCAGCCGTCCCCTATCATAACCGCAATTGCAAGGGCGATTACAGTAAGCGGAAATACCACCGTGTTAGCCGCGTTTCCATACGAGCCGAGGTAGGTCGCGTTTGCTATAAATATCTGGTCTACGATATTATAAAGCGCGCCGACAAGCAGGGATATAATACACGGCACGGCGTATTTTCTCATTAACTTGCTTATTTTTTCTTCCTTTAAAAAATTGTTATTCTCCATATAAAAATCTCCAAAAAACAAGAAAGCGCAAGTCCTGTTCGGACTTACGCTTTCGCAACTCAACGTCAGTTATTATATGCTCAAAAATTTAAAAAGTCAAGAAAAAATTAATGACGATACAGCAAAATGCTGTACCGCCATTTAAGTTATAAATCATTTATCTGACGGACTATATCCTCCATATTTTCCTCGAGGATACGCGCCGCTTCATTTCAAGCCTCTTCGCTTTCTGCAGGAGCGTCAGCCTTTGCAGCCTCACGCTTTGCAACGAGAGCCGCAAGCATATCCTTGTGCTCTGCGTCGGTCATACCGTAGGACTTCATCGGGATTGCGGAAAGGAGCATACCAAGCGCAACAGGGATTGAGATAAGGAAGAACATTGCCGCAGCGTATTTACCCATATCGGTACCCTGTACGATAGGATCCATCTTGAAGAACTGCTCGCCCTGAGTAAGACGGTAGTTAATGTTATCAAGGTTTTCGCCCGAGAACTTAACGATGGTATAAACGAGACCCTGGATAAGAGCAGCGATACCGCCGGAAAGCTTGGTAAGGAAGGACTGACCCGAGAAGAATACGCCGTCAGGACGGTAGCCCTTATGATATTCCTCATAGTCAACGCAGTCCGCAATCATAATCGACTGCATTACGTTGATACCGCCCATTGAAGCAGCGGCAAGTCCGATACAAACAGCGGTGATTATAGCCGCAGCCCAACCGAGAAGGTTACCCTTGAATACAACGTATGCAACGAAGATAAGGGCGTAAGGAATAGCGCCGACGATTGTATAGAAGTTATAAATCGACTTGTTTTCATACTTCTTTACAAGGGCGGGAGTAATAGCCATAGCCGCAAACTGCGGAATAAATACCGCAATAGCGATTAAGCCGATTTTAATAATTCTCTGACCGCCGTCAAGGTTACCTACGTTATCAAACGCGTTGTCAGTGTAGTAGTAAAGCATAAGCGGCATAGCAAGAATCATAAGAAGCTGCAGAGGGCTTCTGAGAACGCCTGAGATAAGAATCTGGCGGAAGGGTCTGCAGGCGAACATAATTCTGAAGTTGTCGATAATGCCTCTCTTGTCCTCAGCGTCGCCGGGAACACGCTCACGGGTAACAAGACCTGCGATTTCAAAGCAGATAGTTGCAAACACGGTGATAATAACAACGGTTGCAATCCAGGCAGCCTTCTTGGTATCGTTATTCGCCATCTGCTGAGTATAGCCGTCAATGCCTACCATTGCGTTATACTTACCCTCGAACATGCCCTTAAGGAAGTCGGGGATAAAGCTTACGATAGTACCGATACCGCCAACGCCCGCAGCCATACGTGCAAGGCCGATAATCTTCGCTCTGTCGTTTTCATCCTCGGTCATAAGCGAGGTAATACCCCAAAGCGGAATATCGCATACGGTGAAAAGCATACCCCAGATAATATAGGATACCGCCGCCCACGCAACGATGAGCGCCTTGCTTGCGCCGGGGCTGGTGTAAATACCGTTCATAAAGCAGAGAACGGTCATTACGCCGATAATTGCGGGGAAGAAAATCAGATAAGGTCTGCACTTACCCCATTTTGTGTGAGTTCTGTCAACTATCGTACCCATCATCGGGTCGTTAATCGCGTCCCAGATTCTTGCCGCGAAAAGAATAATACTAACCGCAGCGGCAGGGATATAGAGAACTGTTCCGAGATAAACGCTTACAAGACCTGCAGCAATTACCTGGTAAATCAAATTCTGCCCGAACATACCTACGAGGTAGCCGAAAAGCTCGCCGCCAGTATAGGTATTGCGGGAAATTTTAGTTGCTGTTTTTCCCATGTTTACTCTCCTTTTTATTAACATTGTTAATAAATTTATTTTAACAGATAATTAGACACTCTGCAATAGAAATTTGTATAATTTATACAAAATTAATACTTATTATGTACCTCCTCGGCAAAACAGAGGAAGTCCTTAATCTTAATTTCGGTGCCGTCGTCAAGGATTGCCGTGCCGCTCATTCTGCCGAAAACCTGGTGCTGATCGGTAACTATTGCCTTAAGGTCAATCTTTGCGGCTCTGTCGATAATCGGAACGAAGTCCATCTCAAAGCGTCCGTCACTTGAGGTAAACCTCCACGGGTCAGTATAGTTCGGGCTGATATGGAACTCGACGTCGTCAAACTTATGAGCCTTGCCATTATAGAAAATCGTGTTCTCGCTCGCCGCAGAGGTATTGCCGAAGCCGTAACCGATATTAAAGCCGAACGGAACGCCGTCAACCTGTCCCGAGCCCGAGCCCCAGTACCAGTAATTATCGTACGTCCAGACTCCGCGTCCCCAGTCAAGACCGCCGAAGTCAAGCTCAGGGTTGAGGTTATATACCGCGCCGTCATACTCTATCTTACCGCTTGCGCGCATGGGGTTAATCTTCTGATTGTAATAAAACGCTCTTTCGTCCTCGTCCCACGGGGTTGCGATAACCATTGATTCCTCGGGCTCGTCGTAAAGCCTTATATTACACTTAATGCCCTTCCCCTTGTCAAAGGCGGGATAATCCATACGCAGAATTCTGCCCTCGGGAGTGTTAAGGAACTCAATAGCTATCTTATTATTGCGGAACTTTACGTCGCCCTCCTTAGTGCTTGAGGGCATTTTGAATTTACCCATAGGGAACGGTACAAGCACGGACTCCGTTTTGTCAACTGCGTTTTCAAGGTCGATAAAGGTTACGCTGTTCATACCGAGGTAGCCCAAATCCGAAACCGTCATACAAAATGCGAATTTATGCTCGTTTGAAATTATGTAGTAATAGTCCCATTCCTTGATACGAAACGCGGGCTTTTTAATATCCGCCCTGTTATAAATCTGGGTGTATCTTCTGCTCCAGCCCGGCTCAACAAGCCTTCCGTTTTCGTCAAGCAGCTTATGGGCTTCGGTCACTTCGTGATTTCTCATACTTATCTTCCTTTCATTTAATCTGTACTTAGCATAAGCTTAAGCGCGAGCTCAGCAGCTCTGTTAAGCTCATCAACCGTGGTAAACTCCGTAACGGAATGACAGTTGTTCATAGCCGTTGCAACAACTAAGCCGTCAATACCGTGCTGCGCGAGCACGTTAAGGTCGGAGCCGCCGAAGGTGGGATAGGTGGTACCGCTGAGTCCCATTTCACCGCAGCAGCGCTTGAAGCGCTTTACAGCCGCGGTATCGTCGGTAGTTGCAAACGCCTTGACTGCAACCTCGCTTGAATAATCGATAGTTGCACCTATTTCCTCGGCGCAGGACTTACAGATTGAAATTACTTCGTTCAGCCTTGCGTCAACCTTTGAGTCGTCAAAGCTTCTGATTTCGCCCGTGATTTCGCAGAGGGCGGGAACGACGTTAGTCGCCTTGCCGCCGCTGATAATGCCGACGTTCGCGGTTACGCCCTCGTCAATATTTCCGCAGGGTATCAGGGTTACGGCTTTTGCTGCAGCCTTGATTGCGTGTATACCGTTATCCGCGTCAAAGCCCGCGTGCGCAGCCTTGCCGTTGAATTTCACTTTGTAAGTAAGTATCGTCGGCGCACTCGAAGCGGCTGTTCCGACCTCTCCGTCCATATCGAAAACGTAGGCGGTCTTTGATTTCAGCTTACCGTAATCAAGGAAGCTTACTCCGCCGCAGTGAGTTTCCTCACATACTGTAAACACAAGCTCAAGCGGTCTGTGCGGGAGATTATTTTCATTAATTACCGTCAGCGCCTCGAGGATTGAGGACACGCCCGCAAGGTCGTCCGAGCCGAGCACGGTGGTACCGTCCGAGGTTATCTTTCCGTCGGGATGAACAATCGCTTTCTTATTAAAAGCGGGCTGCACGGTATCCATATGGGAGGAAAAGATAAGCGGCTCAGCGTCAACCGTACCGTCAACATAGGCGTAAAGATTTCCCGTTGTTCCGTTAATATGCTCGCCCGCGTTATCCTCGGTGTACTCGATACCAAGCTTTTTAAGATAAGCCTTAATCCATTCGCACACGAGCCTTTCGTCAAGCGACGGGCTGTCGAGCGATACGAGCTCCTTAAAAATTTCAAGCTGTCTTTGTGAATTAATCATATGTAATCACCCCTATATAATATAATCATATTCCCTGCTCTGATTAATAATGTCCTGCAGAGTAATTGAGTCAAGATATTCGTTTACGACCTTGCTGAGCCCCTTCCACACGGGGAGAGTACAGCAGGAAGCCGCCCTGTCGCAGCCGCTCATTCCGTTTTCAAGGCAGGTAACGGGCGCAAGACCGCCCTCGGTTATGCGTAGAATATCGCCCACCGTGTACTCGTCGGCGCTCCTTGCAAGCCTGTACCCTCCGCGGAAGCCTCGGTTCGTAATGAGAATATCGGGTCTGTTTAAAAGCGAAACAATCTGCTCAAGATATTTTTTTGATATTTCCTGACGCTCGGCTATATCCTTTAAGGATACGAAGCCCTCGCCCTGATGCTCTGCAAGGTCAACGAGCATCCTTAGCGCATAGCGCCCTTTAGTTGAAATCTTCATTGTATCAACCTCCGTTTTTAATATACCACTAAATAGGTAGGTTTACAAGTATATAAATAAAAAATACGGAGAGCACGCTCTCCGTATTTTTTGATTATTTAACCTTTATGTTTTTTACGCTTGAGTAGAACGAGTAGAAATTGCGTTTGTACGTCGCGTTATAATTATAGGCTCTGATTCTGAAATAGTAAACCTTTTTGGAGGTCAGTCCCTTAATAGTAACCGAGGTCTTTTTAGGTCCTACGTTAACTGCCTTATAATTCCTGAAATCCTTATAGAGCGAATACTCTACCCTGTAGCCCTTGATGTTCTTAGGTATTTTCTTCCAGGTTACCGTAGCAGTCTTTTTCTTGCTTGACTTAACCTTTGTAATATTAGTAGAGGTTAACTTGGGAACCGCCTGAATTAATACCTTATACTGAATAGCGCCGTTGAAGTTGTTTATACCCGTTATCTTAAACAGCCTTGTAATTATTCCGTAATCGTTCGGCTTTGAATCAGTACGAGTTATGGTATAATCCTTCCCCTTAACAAGCGCCTTATTGTTATAGGTTGCGGTAAAGGTAAGATTATTGTTTGCGTACTTATACGATTTCTTTACATTTGCATTATTAATGCTGATTTTATTAATCGTAAAGAATATGTCGGCTGTACCTGTAAAGCCATTGATACCGCGAACCGTTACAATTGCCTTATTCGAAGCATTGATATTGTTAGAATACGATGCTATATCATAGTCCCTGCCGAGCACCATACCATAATCGTTGAAGATGTTAAACTGAGTAGGCTTTATCTGCGAACCCGTGTAGTAGTAAGCAGTCGGCATAGTTGAAGGGAGTCCGTTAACAAAGGATATATCAACGCGCAGCGGCTCAACAGCCTCGCCGCCTCTGGTTTCCTCTTCTCCGCAACGCGAGCAGCTTCTCGTTTCAACCGCGGTTTTGCCGTATTCCGTGTAGGTCGGTTCAACGGCGGGCTCTGTTTCAGTCCATTCGCCCCAGTCATGACCGAGAGCAGAAATCGTGTTGCCGCCTCTGGTCTCATAATAATTACAGCGATAACAGTATCTGATTTCGCCGTCGGTTACGCCGTTTAGCGTACAGGTCGGCTGAACGGCTGCTGTCGTATTCTCCCACTCGCCCATCTCGTGACCGAGAGCGGAGGTTTCCTCGGCGGTATACGTGTCTCCGCAGCGTGAACAGGTGTAGGTTGTAAAACCGCCTTCCGTACAGCTCGGAGCGGTAAGCGCCGATTCGTAAATATGACCGAGCGCCTCTGCTCCCGATTCAATGTATTTAGCGCCGCAGCGTGAGCAGGTATAGGTGGTATATCCGCCGTTCGTACAAGTCGGAGCGGTTACAGAAGCAATATAGTTATGCTCCGTTTCCTGTACAACGGGATAGTCGTCCATTTTACCATCCATAATATATTTATAGGTTTTCCTGCTGCCCGGAGCAATTTTGCTGCTACCCTCAAGACCTACCAAGGTAGCCGTACCGGTACTACCGCTTGAAAGACCTCCGGAATACTCCATAACATAATCTATTCCTTCGTCAAGAGTCACAAGCTGATTAAATCTGAAGAAATACGAATACGTAATATTATTGTTTGTAATAATAGATTCGGAATAGGCAGGAAGATGGAAGGTTTCCGTTGACGCGTCATAACCAGGAACCAGAATAGTAATATTATTCATAAACCTTTCAAGGTCAGCGGGTCTTACCGTGAATTCGTAGGTGAACTCGCCGCGGTAATTACCCTTAAATACATACTTGATATTATAGGTTCCTACGTCGCAGATTGCGTTAACAACATCGCCATCCTTAGTGATATACTCAACGTCGTAGTCCGTTCCCTCAACAAGATAATTATCAACATCCGCTGAGTTCTGGTACTCATCCTTAAACCCGTGTACAAAGTTAACGGCTTTGCCCGAATACTCAATATAGTTAGAGTTAAACGGAGGAAGATTGAAATCGTAGAGATTATTACTGCTCATATCATACGGCACTATTGAAAACGGTATGGTAAGGGCTTTATTATCCCTTCCGTAAACGGTGATGCTGTAATCCGCTACGCCACAGATATCAGTAGCGGGAACATATTCATATTCGCTTCCTACAACGTACGGCAGGATAACATCAAAACTTGAATAGAACGAGGAATACTGGAAGCCTTCAACCTCTTTTTCAGGATTGTCGGTTTCGTTGTCAAGGTAGAATTTACCGTCCTTGCAGTAAAGCTCCTCATATGAGTAAGTACCGTCCAGATTCAATGTTCTTCTGACTACAACGCCCGTAGTCATATTGCCGGCGTTTTCCTCGCTTACATCAAACTGCGGGAACTGATAGTCATAATCAAACACGATTGACGGGAAGTCATAAAGCGGTTCAACAACAGGGTTTACGCTCTGTGCTGTATACGGCTGCTGGTGGCTTGATGCGGCGAAATTAGGGTTGAGAGTACCTCTGAGGAAATAGTTATAGTTTACTATGTCAAAATTGTCCTTTGAGCCCTTGGTAGCAGCATGGGTTGCGTCAATCTGGTACCACTGTGCGCCGTAGGTTTCGTTAAAATCGTTAAGATATACGTAAATCCATTCGTGCGGGTCCTTATCCTCTCTGCCGTCGGTATATTCACCGTCAACAATATGGCAGGGTATACCGAGCTTTTCACATAGCACGTAAAACAGCTTTGAAAAGCCCTCGCATACGGAAAGTCCCTGGTCGGTATAAACGGGAACCTGCTCACCGTGGATAGCGTACTTTGTATCCCATTTATACTCGCTGATTTCCTTGCCCTGAGCAAGCAGGCTACCGTAAATAGCGCCATAAGCCGAATGTGCTATATTATATCTCTCGGTGGTTTCGTCAAATTCGTTGCGGAACACGGGAAAGTCGTAATCCGTATTTCTTACAATAAAATCGTAAATTGACTTTACGGCATAATATTTTTGCTCATCGCTCATATTTTCAATCCCGTCTGCAATAATGTCAGAAAGGTATATTCTTATAAAATTATCTGCAAATTCGTTTACAGCATTTTCCTGAGCAGCGTCAGTAATATATGAAGTCTCAAAAACGACCTTGTCAACCATTCCGGTTTCACCGTTAAGATATCTTTCGCTATACAAGGTTTTTACCGAATGATAAAGATAATCGCCCGCATATGCATCAAGTTCACCCTGCTTATCCTCAAAGTAAATATCCCTTTTTACCGTTTCGCCCGAGCAGAGACGGTTATAGCCCGCGCTGTTTATCGCAATGCCCGTATCCGTAATCTCAAAAGAGGTTTCACGGTTTTTCATATGCTCTCTGATTTGGTCTATAACTGCATAGTACGCTTCAAGAGAAACGTCGTCCTCAGCAAACGCAACGGAGGAAACCGATACGCTCGTAATAAGCAATATCAGCGACATAAGCAAAGAGATTAATCTGTTTCCCCTTTTCATTACATTTCCCTTCCTTACATTTAATCAAAATCTATTTTCATTATTTCCTTTTCAAACTCCTCGCCCGGAAGTCTTATAGGTCTGTTATTTTCGGTTTCCATATAGTCGCCCATTATCTCATTAGCGCGTTCCCTTTCGGCTTTAATCTGGGCGTTCTTCTTCCTGAAATAGTTATAATTAACAAGAAGAATTACTAATCCTGCTACGAACATAACCGCGCCGATAGCAAGGCTTAATTTCAAAATATCGTTAAAGCACTTATTAACCGCCTGGTTATACGCGCTAAAGCTTAAAAAGCTGATGCCCTTAAAATATCCTTTATACCTTATCCACAGCGGGAGCCCGATATTAACATATCCTGCGGTGATTATTCCCATACCGATAAAGCTGAACTTTCTGTGCCTTCCCCTCGTGAAAAGGTCAATAATGATTACCGAAACCGCAATAATTATTACCGACGCGATTATTGCATACATAACTATCCTGTTTTTTGCATAGGCGAATACAGGCGCGTTTACGCTCTCAGAGGTATAAAGCGCGTTTGAAACAAGGTCAACGGCATAGGAGGAAATCTCTATTCTGTCCTTTTCGGAAATCTGTTTTCCGCTCTCCTCGCAGTAGCTTTTAAGCTTGCTCATATAAGCGCTAAAGAGCTCCGTGCTGTCGGAAAGGTCAATGGTATAGCCGTTAATTAAGCTATGAGCCGCTACGCCTGCGATAATATCGGCATTACTGCTGTCAATCGCGCCGGTAAGCGCTTCCTCGGGCAGAGAAAACCTCTTAGCAGCGGGCTTCACTGCCTCGTCAACAGCCTCTGCAATAAGCGTATAGTTTTTTCCTATTTCACTTTTAATCTTTCCTTCGCTGTTAAAAAAGCCAATAAAGATTGAAACGAAGGTAAGGATTACAAGCGCTGCCGCAAGCGCAATTGACGACAGCGAAATAAGCGCTCTTTTTGCAAAATAATTATTCATAATCAGCCCTCTACCTTCTGTGCAACATAAACCGTATACAAATACGAGTCTCCGAGATTTCCGAAATCGTTATACGGAACGCACATAACGAGGAGGTTATCCTTAAGATATGAGTTTAATTCCTTCGCCCGTACGTTGGGGACAATCTTGCTGATTTTGTAATTATATGAGTCGTTGTTATAAAATTCAAACGTTACGGTATCGCCCTTTTTCGCGTTATGAAGAAGTTTGAACTGGTTAAATATATTCTTACCTACGAGTATAACGCCTCCGCCGTTCCACGGCTCCTTGGATGATTTTAACATTCTTACTCCCGTGGAGTTGTCGGAGCTTTTCAGCACGGCGATTTCGCCGAGGTCGAAATCCTCGCTTGTGAGCTTGCCGACGTAATTGTCCTCGCCGAGAGAATCAAAGGCTTTGTAATTCACAAGAGTATATGACGAGAGGTTAATTTCCCTGCCCTGAGCCGTCGGAACGGAAGCCAGGTTCAGCCTTGGGAGAAAAGCCGATACCGCGGCAACTGCAATTAACAGCAGCGCGAGAGGAACTATTAACGCTCTTTTTAAGAAATTGAGAACTAATGATAACATATTAATATCCTTAAAGTTAGATTACTTCACTATTATTATAATACATTTACAAAAATAATACAATATATAAAATAAAAAAGACACCCTGCGCCTGCAAGGTGTCTATTATACAGCTTTATGATTACGCCCACGGGTTCGAACTTTCGGGCTGTCTTATTCCTACGAGAATATACTGCTCCCAAAGGTACCACCTGCCGTCCTTCGCAAGTCTGAGCTTAACGCTCCTCGGACTGTCCGCGCCGCCCGAATACATATAGAGCATCGCATAATTCGGATCGTCATATGAATACGGATTATCGTATACTTTTACAGTGTACGGCATACGCGGCGTATAGTCGTTAGAAGGAACGGCACCCTCAAAATACGAACGCGGCACGTAATCGGCATCCATAAATCTGTCACGGATAAATTGAGTCTCCATTGCGCTCAGCGGACGCGGACCTCTTAGATAATTAATCAGTTCAAGCGAAAGCTCTTTGTTTTGCGGATAAACGCAAAACGCAAGCAGAGTAAGCGCCGCGGTATCAAACGGGTCGCTGAGCGCAGCCTGTGGCAGAGCTCTGAACTCCTCAAGCGAGGTCGGTATACGGTTAAAAGATATTTCCTTAATTTTAGTACTTTCCATAATTAACTCCTTCGTATTGCGGTTGCTGCAGATTTAATCCTGAATAATAAGCCTGTCGCCCTCCTGCCTGTCAAGGTGCTGATTAGCGGAGAGGTATTCCTCGATTACCTGACGGCAGGAGGTCGTAACGATACGCGGAGCTCCGTTCTTCTCGAGCTCTTCAAGCTTAATATTAAATACGTCCTCAAGATTTGTGAAGTGGAAGTGCTGAAGTCCTACGGTAAACACCTGGTCATCCTTAATCGGTTCGCCGTTGTAGTCGAATTCAAGGAAGTCGTGCGCTTTCTTTGAATACACAACGTGAAGTCCGTCTGAAAGCTGATAAAATTCACAGTGAACTCCCTCCCAGACCTCGTCTCTTACCATAAAGAGCAGCATATGCTTAAGCTGCGCGCCGGTTACCTTGAGCATATGTACAGCGTCGTCGTACGGGAAGCATTCGGTCAAGTCCGAAAGCATAACGATAGGTCCCATTTCTTCGCACCTGACGCTGCCCGAGCCGAGAAGCATTATGTCAAGACCGAGGCTGTTTTTAAGCGCGTCGCTCATAAGACCTCCGAGCGCGGTTTCACGCGTTCTTTCAGGATGTGTCAGCTTCCGCTTAAACCTCGTTACCACCCTGCCGTAAATCTTATCGGTCTTGTCCTTATAGCTTGTAATAAGCCTTTCAAGGCGCTCGTCAACGGGACAGGTGTTCGCATTAATTGGTACACACTGCCACTTATAGCCCGCTACGCAGTTTTCGTCGGTGTCAACCACGATATCAAAGCGTCCGATCTGGTCCGTACCCGTTCCCGCCTGAACGATAAGAATGTCGTTAACAACTGCAGGCTCCTCAATAAAGGTATGTGAATGTCCGCCGATTATAACGTCAACGCCCCATGCGGGGTCAAGCACAGCGGCAAGCTTCTTATCCTCCTCAAAACCGATATGGGTAAGGAGTACTGTGAAGTCAATATCAATCGCGTTATAAGCATTACAGATTCTTCCGATTTCTTCAGCCGCCTCATTAATATCAACGATGCTTCCGATTAAGCCGTCATTCTTAGTCTGTGCAATAACCTCCTCGGTAAGAATCCCGATAAAGAGGATTTTCATTCCGTCAATTTCCTTGATTAAAAACGGATTGAACAACCTTGCGTTATTCGTTTTAATATGGAGATTTGCGTTGATAATCGGGAATTTAGCGCACTTTTCAAGGAAGAGAAGGTGAGCTATTCCGTAATCGGTCTCATGATTTCCGAGGGTTACAACATCGGGTGCAAGCATATTCATAATTTCAATAGTTGAAATGCCCTGGTACTCGCTGTCGATAACAGAGCCTCTGAACATATCTCCTGCGATACAGTAAAGCGTGTTAGGCGATTCCTCCCTCACCTTGCTTACGTAACCCGAAAGCATGGCAACGCCGCCTACAAGATTATCGTCAATATCCTCGGCAAGAAAATCGCCGTGCATATCGTTTGAATGTAACAGTGTTAATCTCTTATACTTATCCATAGTCCGTCCTTTCTGCGTTATTTAAGCACAACGTACATATTGTAAATATCCTCTTCCGTAAGGTCGAGCGGGAAATTTTTAATAAGCGCCTCGGAAATACTGATTTTTGTTATATTCCTTATCTCCTCCTCGGTCGTACAGCCGATTTCGGAAAGCGTCGTCCTCATTCCCATTCTCTTCTTAAGTGCGGTAATTTCGTCAGCCATTGCCTCAATTGAAGCAAAGCCGCAGTCCCTTGCAAATCCGAGAACTCTGCCGTCCTCGTCGCCCCTCTCGGCAATAAGCCTCATAAAGTAGTCGAGAGTAAAGGCGCACGCCTCGCCGTGAGGAACGTGATAAAGGTTAGTAAGCGGGAAGGAGCAGGCGTGGGAGCTCGTAGTCCTCGGGTGAGAAAACGCAACGCCGGCTACGATTGAAGCCTCAGCCATTTTTTCCCTCGCCTCAAGGTTTGACGGCTCGTTATACGCCTTTTCAAGCCATTTGAACACGAGCCTTGCCGAATGGAGCGAGCAGGCGGAGCAAACGGGCTGATAGTCCCTTGCCCAGAAGCTCTCAACCGCGTGAGCAAGAACGTCAAGACCAGTTGACGCGGTTACTCTCGGCGGTACCGAAAGGGTGAGCTCGGGGTCAATTACCGCAATTTTTGCATACATCGCGGGATTGTTCATCGGTCTTTTAAGAGAAACGTCCGTGTTTGTAAGAACCGCTATATTGGTAACCTCGGAGGCTGTGCCGGAGGTTGTAGCAACGGCAATCATCGGTATAACCTCGTCGGCGCTGATTTCCTTTTCCTTGAAATGATATGGCTCTATGTCGGAGCTTCCCTTTGCTATTGCACAGGCAGCCTTACAGCAGTCCATCGACGAGCCTCCGCCGAGCGCAACGGCAAAGTCCGCGCCGACCTCCCTCATTACCTTAACGCACGCGTTAACGTTAGCGGTTGTCGGGTTAGGTCTGATGTCGCTGAACACCGCAACGAGCGCGCCCTCGCTCATTTCAACAAAATCGTCGGCTACGCCGTTATCGGCGAAAATACCGTCGCACACAAGCACGCCCTTCGTTCCGCCGATGGAGTCAATATAGCTTTTAAGGTTCTTCCTCTTGCCGATTCCGAACTCAAGCTTAACGGGTAAATTAAAAGTCCAGTCCATAATATCATCCCCCTAAAGATTTCTAAAATTATTATAACATACATTCCCTTAAAAGCAAATATTTTTCTTGACAAAGTAATATTATTATTGTAGAATAACAACACGTTAAAAAGGTAAATACCGAGATGTAACTCAGTTTGGCTAGAGTGCCTGCTTTGGGAGCAGGATGCCGCAGGTTCAAGTCCTGTCATCTCGACCAAGGATAGAACAGTGACCGCACGGTTGCTGTTTTATTCTTATTCGGACAGAATTTGAAACGAACTCCAAGAGCGGCGCAGTATGTGCCGCGATTGGGAAAAAGCTCCGGTGGAGCTTTCGATAGCTGAGAAGAAAGTCCTGTCATATTTTATAGCTTTATACAGATAACGATACAAACCGTTGTTTTTTTTCGTGTTAGGTTGACAGTTTATAAAAATGAAGATATAATTTTTGTATAACGCTTCAAGGGGCAATTATGGAAAGAAAAAGCATAACCTTCATCAATAAGAATTCAAAATACCTGCTGCTTCAATGCATTGAAGAGCATGACGAGGCGCTGCTCCAAAACGAATACAACTATATCCTCAAGCACGCGGACGTACCGTTTTCGCTCGTTGCAATAAGAATAAACGACTGGAACAGTGAGCTGTCGCCGTGGAAAGCTCCCGCAGTATTCGGAAATCAGAAATTCGGCAGCGGAGCGGCTGAAACCTTGAGATATATTACCGAAAAGCTTCTGCCACAATTAATAAATGATTATTATATAGGAAATGAGCAAAAGCTTATTATAGGCGGTTATTCGCTTTCCGCGCTGTTTGCGCTTTGGTGCGGATACAATACGGATATATTTTACGGCGTTGCCGCCGCTTCGCCTTCGGTATGGTTTAACGGTTGGATTGACTTTGCAAGAGATAATACCTTTCATGCCGATAAGGTTTATCTCAGCCTTGGCGACAAGGAGGAAAAAACGCGAAATCAGATTATGTCAACCGTAGGAGAAAACATTAAGCTCCAGGAGCAGATTTTTAAAGATAAGGGTATCCCCTGCACGCTCGAATGGAACGAGGGAAATCACTTTAAGGACTCAGACATACGTACTGCAAAGGCATTTTTAGGCTTAATGAAATTATAATATTTGAATAATTATTATGAGGTGAATTATGTTAAACGATTTTTACCGCTCATTAAAAAGCGGAACGGATATACGCGGAGTTGCAAGCGAGGGCGTAGCGGGTGAAAGCATCAACCTTACCGACGAGGTAGTTACCTCGATAACTAAAGGCTTTGCGCTCTGGCTTGAAAAGGCGCTGAATAAAAAATGCAACGAGCTAACAATAGCCGTCGGACGTGACTGCCGTATCTCAGGCGAGAGGATTGCAGGCGATGTAATCGGCGCTCTCACCTTCTACGGAATTAGGGTATATGACTGTGCTCTCTGCTCCACTCCCGCGATGTTTATGACTACGGTTGACCTCGGCTGCGACGCGGCGGTACAGATTACCGCTTCGCACCATCCCTTCAATCGCAACGGGCTTAAATTTTTCATCCGCTCAGGCGGCCTCGACCACGGTGATATTACCGAAATCCTTGAATATGCTCAGAAGGGCGCAAAGCCCGAAAGCACGCAGACGGGAACGGTTGAAGAAAAGGATTATATGTCCGTATACAGCGCTCACCTTCGCGATTTTATCAAAAAAGAGGTTAACGCAAAAGACTTTGAGCACCCGCTCAAGGGCTTTAAAATAGTTGTAGATGCGGGCAACGGAGCGGGCGGTTTTTATGAACGCGACGTGCTTAAGCCCCTCGGCGCTGATACGAAGGGCTCCCGCTATCTTGAGCCCGACGGAATGTTCCCGAACCATATTCCGAACCCCGAAAACAAAGAGGCTATGAAATCAATATGCGACGCAGTTTGCGAAAGTAAAGCAGAACTCGGTGTAATCTTTGATACCGACGTTGACCGCGGCGGCGCTGTTGACGGGAGCGGAAAGGAGATTAACCGTAACCGCCTCGTTGCGCTTGCTTCCGCCATAGTGCTTGAAAAGTACCCCGGCGGCACGGTAGTTACCGACTCCGTAACCTCGTCGGGACTGACCCAATTTATCGAGGAGCACCTCGGCGGAAAGCACCTGCGTTACAAGCGCGGATATAAAAACGTTATTAACAAAGCCCTTGAGCTAAAGGAAAACGGCATAAGCGCGCCGCTCGCGATTGAAACCTCGGGACACGCCGCGATGGAGGAGAATTACTACCTTGACGACGGCGCATATCTCTGTACAAAAATAATAGTCAAGGCGGCTCAGTTAAGGCAGCAGGAACTCACCCTTGACAGCCTGCTCAGCGAGCTCAAAGAGCCCGCAGAAGCGACGGAAATCCGCTTTAAGATTACGGACGCGGACTTCAAAGCCACGGGCGAGAGAGTTATAAACGGGCTTGAAGAATATGCGAAAACGCAGAACGGCTGGGAAATCGTACCCAACAGCTATGAGGGTATACGAATTAACTTTGATAAGGATAACGGCGACGGCTGGCTGCTGCTGAGGCTTTCCGTACACGACCCGATTTTGCCGCTCAATATTGAGAGCAACCAAGTGGGCGGAGTTGAAATCATAAAGGAAAAAATCCTGAAATTTTTAAAAACTCAAAACGGAATAATAGTATAAAAAAGAACCCGAAGCAAGCGCTTCGGGTTTTGCTTTACTGATTGTTAAACGACTGCTCGTCAGCCTTTCTTATTTCGGCGCGTTTAATTTTTCCGCCCACCGTCTTGGGAAGCTCGTCAACGTATTCGATAATACGCGGATACTTATACGGCGCGGTCATATGCTTTACATAGATCTGAAGCTCCTTAGTAAGCTCCTCGCTCGGAGTATAGCCCTTTGCGAGAACTACGGTAGCCTTAACGACCTGACCTCTGATAGGGTCGGGAGCGCCCGTAATAGCACATTCAACAACCGCGTCGTGAGCAACGAGCGCGGATTCAACCTCAAACGGACCGATACGGTAGCCCGAGCACTTGATAACATCGTCGTTTCTGCCGACGAAACGGTAATAGCCGTCGCTATCGCGCCAAAGCACGTCGCCCGTGTTATAGCCAACTCCGCCGAGCTTTTCCTCGGTCATTTCCTCATTTTTGTAATAGCCTGTGAAAAGACCTACGGGAGGATTGTGCTTAACGTCAAGGATTGTAAGCGAGCCCTCTTCACCGTCCTCACAGATGTTACCGTCAGCGTCAAGAAGCTGAATATTGAACAGGGGGTTGGGTTTTCCCGTCGCGCCCTGAATCGGTTCAAACCATTCGTCTCCGAAATTGGCAATAAGCACGGGACCTTCGGTCTGACCGAAGCCCTCGTAAATCTGATGACCTACGAGCTCCTTCCACTTTTTAACAACCTCGGGATTGAGCGGCTCGCCCGCAGTTGCGCAGTGATGCAGGCAGGATAAATCAAACTGCGACAAATCCTCCTGGAGCATAAAGCGGTACATAGTCGGCGGAACGCAGAAGGTTGTAACGCCGTATTTTTCAACCTTTGAAAGCAGGTTTTTCGGGTTGAACCTGCCTATCATATCGTAGCAGAAAATCGTTGCTCCGCAGAGCCACTGGCCATAGATTTTGCCCCAGCCGAACTTTGCCCATCCGGAGTCTGAAACGCTCATATGGAGCTTGTTTTCCTCAACGTGCTGCCAGTATTTTGCGGTTACGATATGTCCGAGAGGATGAGCGAAATTATGCTGAACGAGCTTCGGCATACCCGTAGTTCCGCTCGTAAAATAAACGAGCATAACGTCGTCCCATCTCGTAGCTTCCTCGCCCGTCGGGCGCGGTAATTCGTCGGAAAACTTTTCGATTTCCTCGTGGAAATCAAGCCAGCCTTCGCGCCTTTCGCCTACAAGAATTTTATTCTCAAGCGACGGAATTTCGGGGAAAGCCTCCTCCATCTGAGAAACAACGAAGCTGTCGTCAACGCAGACTACCGCCTTTACCTTCGCAGCGTTGCCCCTGAAAACGATATCCTTTTTCGTGAGCTGAAGCGTTGCGGGAATAAGGATAACGCCGAGCTTATGAAGCGCAGTAGCGCATACCCAGTACTCCCACCTGCGACGGAGAATCATCATAACTACGTCGCCCTTTTTAAGCCCTAAGCTCTTGAAAAAGTTCGCCGTTTTATTGGAGAGCCTTTTAATATCAGTAAAGGTGAAGCTATGCTCCTCGTCCTCCTCGTTTACCCAAAGGAGAGCACGCTTTTCGGGCTCAGCCTCAGCCCAGGCGTCAACTACGTCGTAGCCGAAATTGAAATCCTCGGGAACGTTGATTTTAAATTTTTCTTTAAACTCCTCATAGCTTGAAAATTCAATCTGAGGAAGATACTTTTTAAGCAAATAATCCAATTATATCACCTACTCCGCTATAACCGTAAGAAAGCGCGCCTTCTCTTCTCCGCCGCATCTCTGAGCGTGCGGAATCTTGGGATTAAAATATATCGAATCGCCTTCGTTCATAACGATTTCTTTATTGCCGAGGGTGATTATAACTATACCCTCTAGCACAAGGTTGAACTCCTGTCCGTTGTGGGTAATCGGCTTTGCAGGCGCGTCGGTGGGTTCGAGAGTTACAAGGAGCGGCTGCATAATCTTATTACCGTAGCGGTACGCAAGGTCCTCAAAATGATATTCGGGGTTACGGTTTACGTTCTTTCCGCCGCCCCTGCGGATAAGATGATAGGTATCGAGCCATGCGGTATTACCCGTAATAATCTCGGTAAAATCGACCTTGAATTTCTGCGAAATTTCATAAATCAGGCTTATCGGAATATCCTTGCCGTTTTTTTCATACTCCGCATAAACCTCAGCGTCTATACCGAGCTCCTCTGCGAGCTCTTCAACGGTATAATCGCAGGCTTCTCTGAGTCCGCGCAGACGAGCGCCGATTTCCTCATAATTGTCCATAGCTAATCTCCTTTATAGTTAAAACAGATAGTTCAAATCAATATTAAAGAGTATAATAGCACATTTTTTTACGAAATGCTACAAAAATTGAAAATTTGTTAAATTAAAGTTGTAAATCAAAAAATTCAAGCCCGAAGGTTGCCCCACCTTCGGGCTTTTGCTGTTATCCGTTAAGGATTTTGAAGTTTTCCTTATTACATTTATAGAGGTTCTGGAATACCTTGAAATTACGCTCATAAACTTCCTTATTAGCAGGATTCGGTTCGTATGTAACCTTTGCGGGAATGAGCTTTTTAACGTCCTCCATTTTAGGAATCAGCCCCATACCTACCGCGATACACGCCGCAGCGCCGACCGCTCCGATATTCTGAGGCGAGTCAACAACCTCAATATTCCTCTGGAGAATATCCGCAAGCACCTGACACGTGGTTTCGCCGAGCGCTCCGCCACCGCAGAAGCGTACGGTATCCTTAATATTAACCTCTTTCTTCTTCGCCTGGCGCTCAAGCATCCACTTCATATGGAAGCAAATACCCTCGACTACCGCACGGATAAGCTCCGACTTACCCGTTTCAAGCTTGATGTTAAAGAACATACCCGCTGCGTTCGGGTCCTCAAACGGACAGCGGTTGCCGTGCAGCCACGGGGTGAATACAACCCCGCCCGCTCCGGGAGGAACGGAATCAATAACCTCCTCAAGATAGTCGTAAAGATTGAACTCAAACGCCTCGTAATCGTATTTATTCTCTGTCGGATGCGCCTTGAGATATACGCCGATTTCATCAAGGGCAAGGTGGTCCTTAACCCAGCCGACGCATTTATTAGAGGTTTCAAGCTCGCCGAAGTAGTTATAGGTCCTCGGGTTTGCGCCGACTATGGAAGCCATCATTGCGCCCGCGTCAACAAGCTGCTTGTCAACAACAGTACCAACCCAGCCTGAAGTACCCGAATAAATATGGGTATCGCCGACCTCGACAGCGCCCGTGCCTACGCCGATGAGCGACGCGTCTCCGCCTCCGCCGTAAACCGCAGTTCCCGCAGCAAGTCCGAGCTCCTCGGCTGCCTTTTCGGTAATCTCGCCGACCTTTTCGGTGGAGGCTTTAATTTCGGGCATATGCTCAATATTAACGCCGACCATATCGCAGATAGGCTTACACCAGCCCTCATGTCCCTTACGGGTATCGTAAAGGAGCGTGCCGAAGGCGGAGTCATTAGTCATAACGAACTCGCCGCTGCTGCGGCAGATTAAGTATTCCTTAATATCGAGCCACTTGTAAATCCTTTTGAAGTTCTCGGGCTCGTGCGCCTCAACCCACTTGTATTTCCATATCGGGTCTTTTACCGAGGAGGAAACCGCGCCCGTGTACCTTAAATATTTAAGAAGCTTAGTAACCTCGGCACCCGCGACCTGAATACCGTAGGCTATACCCTTTTTAAGCTCCTCCCTTGCGCGCTGGTCCATATACGTCATAGGACGGCGGATACAGTTGCCCTCTCTGTCAACGAGAACGAGTCCCTGCATAGCGGAACAGAAGGATATACCCTCAATCTGCTCCTTTTTAATATCCGGGCACTTTTTAAAAACAACCTTCGTGGTGATACACATAGCGTTCCACCATTCATCAGCGTCCTGCTCAGCTCCCCCTTCAACACCCGTTTCGTCGTTCACGTAAAGGTTGTAGCCCTCGGTAGCCGAGGCTAAAATCTTCATTTCCTTATCAATCTCGATAAGGCAGGTCTTTATACCCGTAGTTCCGATGTCATAGGTGATTACGTACTTACTCATAAAGCTCCTCCTGTTTCCTATTTTTCAAATGTAAACGCCGATTCGATGAATTTTAACAGCTGATATACAACCTGGTCGTCGTCCATTTCATCAACATTAATTCCCGTGTAAATTTCAAACCGCTCGCGGTAATATGCGCAGGTATACGAAAACTGCAGCATAGTCAGAAGATTATCAAGGAAAAAGGCAAGCAGCCTCGGGTCTAAATCCTGACGCACGTCATTCTTTGCATACGCCTGCGCAATCGCCGTAATGTACTTCCTGCTCGTCGGGAACTCAATCTCCTCGGCAAGCATTTTTGCAAGCTCGGGATTCTTTTCCGCCGTAATTTCATTATACAGGCGGATATAGTTTCCGTGCTTTTTTGAATGATAGCAGATTGTACGGATAACCCGAGCAGCTTTAATCAGGATTTTTTCATCGCTGTTCATTATCTCCTCAAGCTCGTTGTCAAGTATTGAACACCCGCGCTGAATACAGGTCAGAAACAAATCCTCTTTAGTCGCAAAGTATTTGTACATAAGCCCGATGCTTATACCCGCGTTTTTTGCAATAATATTTATATTTGCGTTTTCAAAGCCCTTTGACGAGAACTCCTCGATACCGACCTCGAGAATTTTTTCCTTCCTCGCGTCGCTCGCTCGCTCAAAGGCTTCCTTATATCTTTTTTCTATCATAAATTCACCTTGTTAAAATGCACAAAAAAGCCGTATGCGATTTGTGCAAGGTCACCAATCCCGCTCGGTGAGCAAGAATTCACTAAATACATATTAGCATTTAATAAACAGATTTGCAATAAAAATACACAAAAAGATTACTTGTTTTAATTGACAAATCGTGAAAAAGTGATATACTAAAAGTGTACAAATAGTGAGCGGTTGCTCACGCAATAAAAGGTGAGCGGCTGCTCACCGGTTTAATCAAGGAGGAATTTATGATGGATACAAGATTTGCTATCAGCGAGTATCCTAACGCTGCTGCTTTAACGGCTCAGCTTGACGCGCTTATCAAAAAGCCGATTTACTCGATTAACAGAAAAGCACTTGACAACTATGTTGAGGAATACTTCAACAAGAAGTGCGCAAAATCCAAGGAAATGATTGCCGAGGCTAAGGAGGTTATCCCCGGCGGCGTTCAGCACAACCTTGCGTTTAACTATCCCTTCCCTATCGTTATGACTAAAGCTAAGGGCAACAAGCTTTACGATATCGACGGTAACGAATACTTTGACTTCCTTCAGGCGGGCGGTCCGACGATTATCGGCTCAAACGATGACGTTGTAAGAGAAAAGGTTAAGGAATTACTCGACGACTGCGGTCCGTCCACAGGTCTTTTCCACCCCTACGAATACAAGCTTGCTAAGAAAATCAGCGAGTGCGTTCCTTCAGTAGAGATGTTCCGTATGCTCGGCTCGGGTACAGAGGCTTGTATGTGCGCTGTACGTGTTGCGCGTCTTGCAACAGGTCATAAGAACATAATCAAGATGGGCGGCGCTTACCACGGCTGGTCAGATCAGCTTGCATGGGGTATGCGTGTTCCCGGTACTCTTAACACCCAGTCACACGGCGTTCCGCTTTTCGTATTCAAGCACACTCAGGAATTCTTCCCCAACGACCTCAAGTCGCTTGAATTAAAGCTTAAGATTAACCAGTTCCGCGGCGGTACGGCGGCTGTATTCATTGAGCCCATCGGCCCCGAATCAGCAACCCGTCCCGTTGACAAGGGCTTCCCGAAGGGCGTTCAGGCGCTCTGCCGCAAATACGGCGCTCTCCTCGTATGCGACGAGGTTGTATCCGGCTTCAGAATCGGTCTCTCGGGCGCACAGGGTTACTACGGAATTGACCCCGATATTACCATTTTCGGTAAGATTATCGCAGGCGGCTATCCGGGCGCAGGCGGAATCGGCGGACACAAGGAAGTAATGAAGTACCTCGGCGCAGGTCTTGACAAGGCTGAGGGCAAGAAGATTCACAAGGCTATGTGCGGCGGTACTATGGCGGCTACTCCGATTTCCTGCGTTGCGGGCTACACCGTAATCTGCGAAATTGAAAAGAGAAACGCATGTCAGGTTGCAGGCAGGATGGCTGACAGACTTGTTAAGGGTATTAACGAGTCCATCAGGAAGTACGACCTTCCGTTCGTATGCTACAACATCGGCTCTGTATGTCACCTCCACACCGTTGCTACAATGCAGTTCAGAATCAACTGGAAGAAGCCTTGGGAGATTCCGAACGTATTTAAGCAGACAGGTATTCGCCAGAAGGAAATGCAGTATATGGGCGCCGCTTACATGGCAGAAGGTCTTGTAACTCTTGCAGGCTCAAGACTCTACACCTCAAGCGCATACACCGAAGAGGACATCGACGAATGCATCCGTCGCTTCGACAAGGTTCTCTCACAGTGCGAGAAGATTGATTATTAATAACTGATATTCAGGGAGCGGGGTTACCCTGCTCCCTTTTCAACAACAGCAATAAAGGAGACTTTTATATGGCATATGAAATTCAAGAGGCTAAGGAATTAGTCGTTAAGGCGGGCAAGGAGCTCATTGAAAAGGGCTTAATCGCACGCACATGGGGTAACGTTTCCGCTCGTATCTCGGATACCCAGTTTGTTATAACTCCTTCAGGCAGAGCATATGAAGACTTAACCCCCGAGGAAATTGTGGTTGTTAATATTGAGGACTGCTCCTACGAGGGTGACATCAAACCTTCGTCCGAAAAGGGCGTTCACGCTGCTGCTTACCGCCATCACCCGACGGTTGACTTCGTTATCCACACTCATCAAAAGGCGGCTACAATCGTTTCAATTACGGGTATGGAAATCAGAAACGTATATAACGAGTTCCGCGACGTGCTCGGCGATAAAATCCCCTGCGCCGCTTACGCAATGTCAACTACGGACTCTCTTCGCAAGAAGGTTGAGCGCTGTATCGAAATGAACCCGAGCGCACGCGCAATAATGATGATGCACCACGGCACGCTGTGTATGGGCGACGATTACGACCACGCCTTCGCGCTTGCTGAGAGTATGGAAAAATGCTGTGAAAAGGTTATCAAGGATAACTATCTCCGTCATTCGTGGAACGGCGTTTACAGCGACGACGATAAGAGGAATTACTTCCTTGAAAAGAACGAGGCGGGCGTAATGCCCGAGGCTATACTCGACCTCGGCTCGTCGGTAAGGAACGGCGACACCTTCACCCTTACCGTTGGCGACGAGAGCTGCGAAATCGACGTTCATACGGGTATTGCAGTAAGCGGCGGCGTTGCGCCGAAGCTTGAAAAGCTCCACAGGGCGATTTACAATACCGAAGACTGCACGATTATCCGTCACCTTTCTACTCCCGACGTCGTTGCGGTATCGCAGACGGGCGAGGGTATGACCCCGATGATTGATGACTTCGCCCAGATTGTAGGCGTTGACGTTAAGAACTGTCCGTGGATTGACGGCGACACAGACGAGTGCTCAAAGGAAATCGGCGAGGCAATCGACAAGAGGAACGCAGTACTTATCCAGGGACTCGGCGCTCTTATTACGGGCAATACCGAGGGCGATATGCAGGCGCTCGATATTATTATGAACAAGGCTTGCGAGGCGGTTATCGACGTTGATATTTTCAACAGAGCCCACTACGTACCGAAGCTTGAATGCTTCCTTATGAGAACCGTTTACCTTGCAAAATACAGCAAAAAGATTGACGAAAAATAAAGAAAAGCCGCTCAGCCGAGCGGCTTTTTTAATTGAGAATTGAGAGTTGAGAGTTGAGAATTTTAGGCGGGACACCCGCACACGTTTTAATGCTTCAATGTGTATTTACATTTCGGATAATTTGAACATCCGTAAAACTCGCCGTACTTCCCTTTTCTCAGCACTAAAGGAGCTTTGCAATACGGACAGATTTTCTGTTCTTTCATTTCGTCCTGCTGCTTTTTATATTCAATAACGTCCTGCTTGTGCTGATAACGCGAATCTCTTCCGATATGCTGGTTTTCCTTTATATATTCAAATATCTCGAGCTTTTTATTTTCGTCAAATACAATCGGTTTATCTTTTGCAATAAGTTGTAAAGCTCTATCCATAGCAGGCAGAGAACTGCAAACCGCTGTATCAATATAATCCGTCTGATTTATATTAGATACCTTAAAATCTTCGCATATTATAGTAATAATAGAAAAGCACGGAACATCGCCGAAATCCTTAAGAAACTTTTTAAGGTTTTCAATATGCTTTTTGTTCTGCTTTATCGGGCTGTATATCTCATACTTTTTTCCGTATTTATAGTAATACCACTTGGATTTAGCACCGTCGCCGTATATCTTAGCTTCATTATACATTTTGACTTCAACGACATAGAGTCCTTTAACTCCTACCATTATCATATCGATCTGTGAGGTGTGACCTTCTGCGCCGTCAATAAGCACATCGTGTAATACAAGCGTATCAGTAAATACCTTAGAATAGTGCTTGGTAAGCCACTCTCCGAAACTTCCCTTGAGCTCATTTTGAGTTGGTATTCTGTTAAAGAAATCTTGTAATGTCATAATAAGTAATTCCGTATTGTTTCGTTTGTTTGATTAAGATTGCATTATGAGTTATGAATGATGAATTGAGGGGCTGTGCCGTATTAATATGGGTACGGGCAAAGCCCGTCCTTAATTCATAATTCATAATTCATCATTCATCATTCAATATTCATCATATACATTGCTTCTCAAAATCCTCAGCAAGCGCGTCCTGGATGGCTTTAAGCATTTCGGGCACTTTTCCACCTACCGCTTTACCGTCTACGGTTTTGACGGGGATACAAAACGAGCCCGTAGAATGAACTATAACCTCGTCGGCGTTCATTAATTCGTCAAGGGTATATTCCCTCTCCTCCGTTTTATAGCCGAGCTTATCCGCGAAGGCGAGGAGCCTGAGTCTTGCAGTACCGGGCAGTATTTTATCGTCAAGCGGATGAGTTATAACAACGCCGTCCTTGAAGATTGATACGTTCGAGTGAGCGCACTCGGTAACGATACCGTCCCTTATGAATATTGACTCTGAGCAGCCCCTGCGCTTCGCCTCGGCTGAGGCAAGGCAGGACGGGATTAAATTAAGCGTCTTGATATTGCAGTAGAAAAAGCGCTTGTCGGGATAGGTTATCACGTCTATAGGCTTATACGTATCCTGCACGGGATCGGGAGTCAGCATAATCATAAGGTTGCCTTTGGTATCCCTGTCGTACGCGTGGCACCTAAGCCCGCTTCCCCTCGTTACCTGCATATACACGAACTGCTCAGGACTGTCGAGCTTCGGAACAAGCTCCCAAAGAAGCTTTTCAAGCTCAGCCCTCTCAAGCGGAATGTTCATCTCAAGCAGCCTTGCGCTGTTATAAAAGCGGTCAAGGTGAGCGTCAAGGTCAAATATCTTATGGTTATGGGCGTAGGTAGCATCATACACACCGTCGCCGAAGTATACTGCCCTGTCGGTCATAGGAATCTGCATTTCCTCAATCTCGCCGATTTTTCCGTTATAGTATCCAAGCGTTTTCATATAATCACCCCTTATATTATACAACAAATAAGCAGATAACTGCAATAGTTATCTGCTTTCATTTTAGTATATTGTACCCGTTGCGGAATCAAAGGCGAGGAGCTGCGGCTTGCCGTTTTGTACATAGTCTATGTAAACTCTGCCGTTTTCCTCAATTACGTTTTCCACCTTACACTCGTCGTCGCTGAGCACGTCCTTGAATACCTCAAGCTGCTCCTCGTTATACTGCGAAATATCGTCGCTCATAAAGAGCACGCCGCCGAAAAGCTTAATAAACTTCGCCAGCGCCTTCTGCTGCTCAAACGAGAATTCGATATTATCGCGGCGAAGCAGGAATACGTCGGGGTCGCAGAGGAACGCCCTTCCGTTAAGACAGCGGCGGTAAATCGTATTATGAATTGCGTTTGGAGTTGAAACGTCCTCACGGTGCATATTACGCCTCAGAATACGGTGCTCCCACCAGAGCGCCATATCGGGACCTATGCGCATATATTCAACCTTACCGAAGCAGGGCATCTGCTGAACTCCGCACGCGAGAATTTCCTTATCCCCTACGCACTCGCGGATAAAGTCGATAGAGTCGTATGCAACCTCGCCCCTCGTCTTGCCGTGAAGGGGAAGAACGGACGCGGCATAGAGGAAGTCGAGCTTAACCATATCAAAACCCCACTCGTTCAGCACGACGTCAAAGCAGTGCTTTATGTACGCGCGCGCTTCCTCGTTATAAATATCAAGAGCGTAGAATCCGCCCCAGTTGTGACCGACGGGAACGGGCTTGCCGTTTTCATCCTTAATCAGCCAGTCTTTGTGCTCCTTTGCGATTACAGAGCCCTTCTGCGCTCCGAACGGCGCGAGCCAGATACCAGCCTTGAAGCCCTGAGCGTGAATAGCGTCGGCAATCGGCTTCATACCGTGCGGGAACTTGTTTTCGTCAACTAAGAGCCAGTCGCCGACCTTGGTTTCATAACCGTCGTCAACCTGATAGGTGTTTACGTATTCCTTCTGTGTTGCAAGGGAATTAAGGTCGCGCAGGATGATTTCCTCGCTGATATCCTGATAGTAATTGTACCACGAGGTATAGCCCTTTATCTTATTGGTAGTACGGGGCTTGATATGCATTTTTTCAAAGTACTCGTCGAATACCTCGTCATACTCTCCGCCCGTGATGAACATATTTAAAATCTCATACGGCTCGCTGATAGTCACGCCGTCCAAATCTTTTGAAAAGCGCATCGTATTTGCGGACATATCGGCGTAAATAAGGGTATAACCCGTCCTGTCGTCAAGGGAGCCGAAAAGGTCTATCGCCCTGCCGTTTCTTACGTATGCAAAGCCGTGGGAATGGAACTGTCCCTTCTTCAAATCGGAATGGATAAAGGTATAGTCGCCCACGTACTTCATACCGAACATCCTTCCGAACGGGCTTTTGCCTATCGTGTTAAGGTCGGGCGTGGTTTCGTTACGCGTAAACTCCTTGGTATCCGTCCATGACTGAAAGCCGTTTGCGAAAAACTTTGAATCCTTCTGAAACTCGTAGTCAAGCTGAACGTAAAATTCTAAAATCTGTACAGGCTTCTTCGGTATAAGGAAAAGCCTGAGAGAGTTTATATACTCCTTCATCTCAAAGGAAAAGTCCTCGTTTTCCTTATTGGCAATCTTAGTCGTTCTGCCGTCAAGAGTGTACTTAAAAAAATACTTATAATCCATAAGTATACCTCGATACTTTTTATTATGCATATTATAAATGAGGAGCGCTTCAAAAAGCAACCCTATTATAACGATTAATCAGAATTTTTCAAGAGGTTTTTAATATTTTTTTACTTTATAAGTATATTAATACGGTAAATTGTTAAATTGCACAAATAATTTCCGCATAAAAAATGTATACTTATGAATTTTGCAGATATTTAAAAATGCATATTGACAATGCTTTTTGATTGTGATAATGTATGTTCATACAAAAATAATGTATAAAAATTCACTTTCAAAACAAATCAGGAGGACAAAGCTATGAAAAAGTATACTAAAATTATTGCTATAGTTGCGGTGCTTGCAGTAATCGGGGTTATCTTTGCAGCGTGTGCAAAGAACGTTGACACAGGAGACACAAGCGACGCTCAGGAAACGGCTAAGGAAACCTTAGTTATGGCGACCAACGCGGAGTTCCCGCCCTATGAGTTCCATGAGGGCGACGCAATCGTAGGTATCGACGCAGAGGTTGCTCAGGCAATCGCAGACAAGCTCGGTATGGAGCTCAAGATTGAGGACGTATCGTTCGATTCCATTATCCCCGGCGTACAGGCAGGCAAGTACGATATGGGTATGGCGGGTATGACCGTTACCGATGAGCGTCTTACAAAGGTTAACTTCTCCGATTCATACGCTAAGGGCGTTCAGGTAGTTATCGTTCCCGAGGGCAGCGACATCGCAACCATCGACGACATTCAGGGCAAGAAGATAGGCGTTCAGACCTCTACCACGGGCGACATCTACGCTACCGGCGACTTCGGCGAGGAAAGCATCACCCGTTACGATAATGGCGCCGTTGCGGTGCAGGCGCTCGTATCGGGCAAGGTTGACTGCGTAATCATCGACAACGAGCCCGCAAAGAGCTACGTTGCGGCAAACGAGGGACTCAAGATTCTTGACACCTCATACGCTGACGAGGACTATGCAATCTGCTTCAACAAGGAAAATACCGAGCTTCAGGAGAAGGTTAACACCGCCCTTAACGAACTTATCGCCGACGGTACTCTCCAGAGCATTGTAGACAAATACATTAACGCAGAATAATTAAGTAAATTATAAAAATATCAGGGCGGCTCAGTCCGTCCTGATTTATCAGTTTTCAGTACTATGAATATTTCACTTTCAATTATAGACGATATTAAATTCGTATTCTTCGAGGATAACCGATATATGAAGCTCGTGACGGGCTTTACAAACACGCTTAAAATCACGGGCGGCGCCCTGCTTTTCGGTATTATTATCGGTATTGTTATTGCGGCAATACGAACCTCGTTTGATAAGAATAAGGAATCAATGAAGCTTCGTGGCGGCGCGGGATACTATATCCTCGGCTTTTTCAATGCGATAGCCAAGGTTTACTTAACCGTTATCCGCGGTACGCCCGTAGTAGTACAGCTTATGATACTCTACTTCGTAGTGTTCGCGGCGTCCGATAACGGAGTGTTAGTCGGAATAGTTGCGTTCGGTATTAACTCGGGCGCGTACGTTGCAGAGATTTTCCGCGCGGGCATTATGTCGATTGACAGCGGTCAGTTTGAAGCGGGACGGAGCCTCGGCTTTAACTATTTTCAGACGATGAAAACCATAATTATCCCCCAGATGTTCAAAGCCGTGCTCCCCACCCTGCTCAACGAATTTATCGCGCTGCTTAAGGAAACGTCCGTTGCGGGCTACGTAGGCGTTATGGATTTGACCAAGGCGGGCAATATCGTAGCGGGGCGCACCTTCGAATACTTTATTCCGCTTATCACGGTGGCGATTATCTATCTCCTATCTGTAATGATTCTCACCTCTATTGTAAGCAGGATTGAAAGGAGGCTGAGGAAAAGTGAGCGATAATAACGTTTTAATTCAGGTTAAGGATCTAAAAAAGCATTACGTAGACGGCGAGGTGCACGCGCTTGACGGAGTAACTACCGAGATTGACAAGGGCGAGGTTGTAGTAATCGTAGGCCCCTCGGGCTCGGGTAAATCCACCTTCCTGCGCTCGCTCAACCTCCTTGAAATCCCCACGGGCGGACAGATAATCTTTGAGGGTACGGACATCACCGCAAAGAAGGTTAATATTAACAAGCACCGTCAGAAGATGGGTATGGTGTTCCAGCACTTCAACCTGTTTCCCAATATGACCGTGCTAAAAAACCTCACCGTTGCGCCGATGAAGCTCCTCGGCAAATCAAAGGAGGAGGCTGAAAAGAAGGCGCTTGAGCTTCTGACTAAGGTAGGGCTTGAGGACAGAGCTGACGCGTACCCGAGCCAGCTTTCGGGAGGTCAGAAGCAGAGGGTAGCTATAGTCCGCGCGCTTTGTATGGAGCCAGACGTTATGCTCTTTGACGAGCCGACCTCGGCGCTCGACCCGGAAATGGTCGGCGAGGTTCTCCAGGTTATGAATGACCTCGCGCACGACGGTATGACGATGGTCGTAGTTACTCACGAAATGGGCTTTGCAAAGGAGGTCGGCACGCGCGTAATCTTTATGGCGGACGGCAAAATACTCGAGGAAAACACGCCAGAGGAATTTTTCAGTAATCCTAAAAATCCGCGCCTTATTGACTTTCTCTCAAAGGTATTATAAAGGAAACAGGGCTGTCCGAAACGGACAGTCCTGTTAATTTACTCAGAATATTCAAGCTGCATATTACCGTCCTTATCAAAGAACGTATTTATAGTAGCCTTTGCCGTTGTACCATCTTTATACTCAACGGTTACGGTAATTGTATCATTTAACAGCATATTAAAGTCCAAGGAGTTCTTATCTGAATGAAGCATAACGTCAATGTTTTCCGACGGGCTGTAAAACACGTCCACGGCTTCGTCGTTACCGATTTCAAGCGTTAATACCGAGGAGTAAGGCTGATCGGGATTTTGTCCCGGTTCTTCACGAATAACCTTAACGTCGTTACCTATACGCGTCATATAATTAAGCTCTCCGTGTTCGGAAGTATAGGTTACTGTTTTTATGTTTCTTCCGTCAAAGTGAAAGCCTTGCGATTTCTCAGTAACGGTATTGGAATCTTCATATTCCAAATGCACGTCCGTTTTTACAATCGGCGTATCTTTAAGGTTAACTTCCTTTCCTTTAGCATAAGCCGTTATGCTGAAAGCATTACTCGGCGCATTGATTTTTGCGCTGATAGCGCTTCCTCCAAATATTCCTGCAACAAGCAGTATCAGACAGGCCGCAACAGCCAGAATGGGTTTCATCTTTATTGTTCTTCTTTTTTCTTGCTTTGTCATATCCATTATCCTTTCAGTCAATTCCTCGGAATGACGGACTCCTGACATAGCCGATTTATAATTATCCTTATTCATTTATCCAATCATCTCCTAAAATATCTTTTAAATGTTTTCTTGCGCGGTGGAGGCGCGTACCAACGGACGATTCGCTTATTTTAAGTACGGCTGCAATTTCTTTAATGCTCAGCTCCTCATAGTAAAATAAGTGAATTACTGTCCTTTCCTTTTTCGGTAGCCACATAACAGCGTTAAATAAATCGAAATCACGCGGCTTATCAAAGGTATAAAGCTCCTTAGCCTCGTCTAATGAGGTGCCGTTTTTGCGAAAGAATGACTTAAGCAGGTTCTTGCTTTCGTTCACGCATACGGCTGTAAGCCAGTTGTCTATATGCCCGCTGCTTTCAAATTCCTTTTTGCAGTTCATAAGCTTGAGAAAAACATTCTGGACTATATCCTCTGCGTCATAGTGATTTTTAGTAAAGCTAAGCGCAATAAGATAGAGCCTGTTGCTATTTCTCTTTACGGCATATATAAATTCGTCATTATTCACTCTATCACCACCCTCGAAGGTACCTTCACTATATATACAACTGAAAGGACGGATTTTTTACAAAAATTCAGGCTGCCTGTAAAGGCAGCCCAACCACTAACTACTTACCGCTTACTGCTTACTGCTCAGCGTTGTGCTTTTCAATAAGCTCGGCAAGGATTTTTTCGTGCTCGCTCTTGCTGATTTCATACTTAAGAGTCGGAATTACCGCGATAATCATACCGATTGCGGGAGGTACGGTAAGCAAAAACCACATTGCAGAGGAATACTGCTCAAAATCGCGCGCAAAGCTTGCACCCGCTGCAACCGCCTCGTTCATTTTAGCAATATTCACGTCCGTATAACCAACGGCGTTATATACATACGCAGAAATAATCGTGGCGATACCCGCGGAAAGCTTCGTAATAAAGCTCTGTCCCGAGAAGAATACGCCGTCCGGACGGAAGCCGTTGTGGTATTCCTCATAGTCGATACAGTCCGAAATCATCATGGACTGACATACCATAACGATACCCATACCCGCGCCGCCGAGGAGTATCAAAACGCCCTCGATAATAACCCACTTGAGCTGGGCAAGGTCGTACGGAGCGATTTTATAGATAACAAACATAATGCCCGTCGGGATACCCGCAAGCGCGGAAAGATTATAGAGCAGCTTTACGTCAAACTTTTTAATGAGATATGGGAAAAGCCCCATAATACCGAACTGTCCGATGAAGAAACCGCCTGCTATAATCAGAAGATTCCTAAGCTTTATCGGGTCGGTAAACATACTCATCATATCGCCGTCGCAGTAATAATACGTAAACAGCGTAATTACGACAATCATCATAAGCTGCATAGGAGAACGTAAAACGCCCGAGATAAGAATTCTTCTGAAGGGCTTACAGCTCCACATAAGCTTGAAGCTCTCCTTCATGGACTTTGTTTCCTCGGATACGGGTACTCTTTCCTTAGTGCCGAGACCCGCAAGCTCAAACAAAGCGGAGGCTATTACGGTAGAAATAATCGCAACGATGATAAAGCCCTTCTGGGCGTTGTCGCTTTCGCCGAGCATTTTATTCGCCGCCTGTGAAGCGGGAACGATACCTACTACGATAAAGGAAGCGCCGATTGAAGCTACTATTCTTGCAAGCGAGATAAGCTTAGCCCTGTCGCCCTCGTCCTCTGTCATGCGCGGAATAATGCCCCAAAGCGGGATATCGCCGATAGTATAGCTCATTCCCCAGAGAACGTAGGAAAGCGCAGCCCACGCGGTAATCAGCACCATAGCGGTACCGTGCCCCGCAAGCTTTGCCGTAGCATAATTTCCGTTAAGGAAGGTTGCGATAGTAATTACCATAATAACGGGCGGTACGAAAAGCAGATACGGACGGCATTTGCCCCATTTGCTTTTCGTCTTGTCAACTATCGTGCCCATCATCGGGTCGTTAATCGCGTCCCAAACCCTTGCAATCGCCATTATCCAGCCGAGCGCAATTGCGTTGAGGCAGATTACATTCTGAAAATAAAAGTAAAGACCTACGGCGATAATATTATAAATCATATTCTGCCCTGCGAGACCGATAAGGTACATCGCAGCCTCGCCGCGCGTATAGGTATTCTTGGCTCTCATAATAATTCCCATAGCCTTTCTGCCCATAAATAGTTTATTATAATTCACACATTATCCTTTCCTTGTTGGGCAGACAAGGCGTATAATGGGAATTTAGCCATCGCTCGTTGTCGCAAAGCGACATACTGAGCGGGCATTATAATCGGTGATTAGTGTGAATTCTCACACTAACGCCTCCTTGTTATATTAATTCTGCTACTATACGATTCATTACGTCAAGCTTTTTCTCAATGTCCAAAGCGAGCTTAAGCTGTGCCCTCGTTCTTACTAAATTGTGCTCGGGGTAGTCGTATTTAAAGTACTTATTTCCGTTTAAATAATCCGTTAAAAACCTCATCGCAAGCTCAAGCGTCATTACGAGCGCGGACATCGCAAGCTTATCCGTTTCAGCCTCGGTAAGCTCCGCCTCGCTGAGATAGCCCCTTGCATATGCTTTGAAGTAATCCAAATCAAGATAGACCTTGCTTAAATCACGCTCGTCCTCGTCGGCGGGATTTGCGCCGTAGCGTATCGCGTCTCCGAAATCGTAAAGCGCACTGCCGGGCATAACGGTATCAAGGTCGATTACCGCAAGCGCCCTATCGGTCTGTTCGTCAAAAAGCACGTTATTAAGCTTAGTATCGTTATGCGTTACGCGAAGCGGAATTATGCCCTCATTGATAAGGTCTGAAATCACGCTCATATAATGTCTTTTTGAAGTAATGAAGTCAATTTCCGCCCCGCAGTTTTCCCTTAATTCCTCGGGCGCGTTACTGAGCGCGGGCAGGAACTCGTTTTCGTATCTCCATGCAGTATTGTGAAAATGAGGTATGGTTTCAAAAAGGCTCTCGGCGTTATAATCCTTTAGCATTTTCTGAAAGCGCCCGAACGCCGCGCCGCTCTTTTCAAAAAGCTCGGGCGTATCAGCTGCGTCGTAGCACACGCTGTTTTCTAAAAATCGGTATGCCCTCCATACCTCGCCGTCCTCGGTGGTAAGATACCTTTTTTTATCCTTTGTGTGAATGAAATGCAGGGTTTCGCGCTCAGGGTCTCCCTCGCTCTCTTCAATTTTACGGCGCAGAAAACGCGTGACGTTTATTATGTTATCCATCAGCTTGTCGGGTTGTTTGAAAACGTACGTATTAATCTCCTGCAGCACATACTCTTTATCGGTATAATCAGCAATATACGTATTATTAATATGCCCTGCGCCGAAAGGTCTGATATCCCTCAGCGTTCCGTCAAAGAGGAAGCTGTCTGCGATTTTATTGATGTCCATAATTCCACCTCTAATTAATAATAACACAAAAGAATAAATTTAGCAATTATTATTGAACTTACTTCCTTTTTATTGTAAAATATTAAAAAAGGAGGGAAACAATTATGGACATTAAAATTTCAAGCGATATTAAATATATAGGCGTTAACGACTATGATATTGACCTTTTTGAGTCGCAGTATATGCTCGAAAACGGTATGGCGTATAACTCATATCTCATCCTTGACGAGAAGGTTGCGGTATGCGACGGCGTTGATAAAATCGCAGTCGACAGGTGGTTTGAAAACCTCCACAGAGAGCTTGACGGCATGACGCCCGATTACCTCATTATCCACCATTTAGAGCCCGACCACAGCGCGAGCATAGATGCCTTCGCGGCTAAATACCCCGAGGCAAAGCTCGTTATGAGCGCAGGCGCGCTTAGAATGTATCCGCAGTTCTGCGATACCGATAAGGAGCGCGTAATTACCGTAAATGAAAAGGGTACTCTTGAGCTCGGCGCTCACACCCTCACCTTCTTCATGGCGCCGATGGTACACTGGCCTGAGGTTATGGTAAGCTATGATGATAAGGACGGCGTGCTCTTCTCTGCCGACGCTTTCGGAAAATTCGGCACGATTGACGCAGACGAGGGCTGGAGCTGCGAAGCGAGAAGATACTATTTCAATATCGTCGGCAAATACGGCAAGCAGGTACAGGCGCTCTTAAAGAAAGCAGAGGCGCTTGATATAAAGACAATCTGTCCCCTTCACGGTCCCGTGCTTACGGACACGATACCCGAGGTTATAAGACTTTACAAGACCTGGTCAGCGTATGAACCAGAGAATAGGGGCGTATTCATCGCCGTTGCTTCAATCCACGGAAATACGCTTGAGGCTGCCGAAAAGATGAAGGAAATTCTTGAAGCAAAGGGCTGCCCGAGGGTTGCTATGGCTGACCTCTCGCGCGACGATATTGCGGAATGCGTTGAGGACGGCTTCCGTCACAGCGTTCTGCTCTGTATGGCGTCAAGCTACGACGGCGGAGTATTTGCGCCAATGAGCGACTATCTCCACCACCTTGAGCACAAGGCGTTCCAAAACAGGAAGGTCGCGCTCGTTGAGAACACCTCCTGGGCGCCGAGCGCTATACGCACTATGAAGGCAGAATTTGAAAAGATGAAGGATATTACAATCCTCGATAAGACCGTATCGATTAAAACAAGACTTACCGAGGATAATATAAGGGAGCTTGAGGAGCTCGCAGACCTCATTATTGAAAACGTTTAAGGAGTGAAAATATGAACAACTGGGCATTTACCAAGCTTTCCTACGGAGTATATGTTGCGACAAGCTGGGCTGACGGCGGAAAGCCTACGGGCTGCATTGCTAATTCAGCAATGCAGGTAACCTCCTCCCCCGCAACGATAGCAATAAGCATAAACCACGATAACTTCACAAACGAGTGTATAAAAAGTTGCGCCAGGTTCGCTGTAAACATTCTCGGCGAAAACAGCGACCCCGCAATAATCGGGAACTTCGGGTTCAGAAGCGGCAGGGACTTCGACAAATTCGCCGAAAAGCCCGAGCTGCGCGACTTCCTTCCGATAGTTGACGGCGCGATTGCATACATCGCCTGTAAGGTTATCGACACTATGGAGAGCGAAACGCACACGGTATTTTTAGGCGAGGTTATCGGGGCTGAAATTCTCAGCGACGACGAGCCGATGACCTACGCGTATTATCACAAGGTTATAAAAGGCAAGGCGCCGAAAAACGCGCCGACTTATATTGAAGAAAAGTAAGTGATATAATGCTGTATCAGATAAGAGAAAACCCCGTTAAAATCGGCATAAACGAGATTGACGAGGGCTATATTACGGCGGGCTACGTTACCGCGGAGCAGCTCCAGGAAATAGGCGGAGCGCTCGGCTTTGCGCAGTCCACCATAGACGCGTGCAGGAGCGCAAACAAGCACTTCCGCTCGGGAGTTGAGGTATACGACGATTATACCTTTACGGAGCTTCGCATAATCAACCCCAACGATAAGCGAAACCGCGAGGACTGCGTTGCGCTTTATATCAAGAAAAACCTTATTATCGTAGTTGACGTTGAGGACTACGACTCCTCAACCAAGAATAAATTTATGGCTGCGGTAAACCGTTTCAGCTACAAAAACGCAACGCTTGAAAAAATCATATACGCCTTTTTCGACTCTCTTATTGCGAACGATTTTAAATACATTGAGGACAAGGGTAACGAGATAACGGAGCTAGAGGAGGACGTGCTCAAGGAGAACACCGACGAGGATTTCAACCTTGATATGCTCCACCTCAAAAAAGAGCTGCTCCGCCTTCACAATTACTATGAACAGCTACTCGACATAACCGACGCTATCGAGGAAAATGAGAACGATATTTTCGACTCCGAGGACGACCTTAGGTATATCGCCAACCTCGGTTTGAAGATAACACGTCTGCGCGAGGACGCGGACTCGCTTTCAAGCTCCGTTACGCACCTCCAGGACGCATACTCCTCCTTTCTTGATTTAAAGCTCAATAACACTATGAAGCTCTTTACGGTTATCACGAGCATATTTTTCCCGCTCACCTTAATCGTAGGCTGGTACGGAATGAATTTTCAGTCAATGCCGGAGTTCGCGTGGAAGTACGGCTACGTTTTCGTAATTGCACTTTCTGTAACGGTAGTATCGGTATTACTTATAATAGGCAAAAGAAAGAAATGGTTTTAAACTATGAATACACTTGACGGAAGAAGATATATTCCCTATGAGGAGAGAACGGGTAACGAATCCGTAGTATATTTTACTCGCGATTTATCGCCGGAGGGACTTCTTAAAATATACAGGAAAGTAAGCGCAAATATTACGGGCAAGGTAGGTATCAAGCTCCACACGGGCGAAAAGAACGGACCGAATATTATTCCTCGCCCGTGGGTTAAGGCGCTTGTTGAAAAGGAGCTGCCCGACGCTTCAATAGTTGAAACTAATACCTACTATGAGGGCGACCGCTACACTACCGAGCAGCACAGGGAAACCCTAAAGATAAACGGCTGGACCTTCTGCAACGTTGATATTATGGACGAGGACGGTACGGTAGCGCTTCCCGTAAAGGACGGAAAGTGGTTTTCAGAAATGTATATGGGTAAAAATATTCTCAGTTACGATTCGCTCCTCGTGCTCACCCACTTTAAAGGACATATGATGGGCGGCTTCGGCGGTTCTAATAAGAATATCGGCATAGGCTGCGCCGACGGCAGAATAGGCAAAAAGATGATTCACACCGCCAAGGGCTCAAGCGATATGTGGAGCATTGCCGAGGAGGAGCTTATGGAGAGGATTTCCGAAAGCTCAAAGGCAACCGTTGACCATTTTGGCAAAAGCATTACGTTTATTAACGTGCTCCGTAATATGTCGGTATCCTGCGACTGCGAGGGCTGCGCAGCAATGCCCGTAGTTACGCCGAATATCGGTATACTTGCGTCCACCGATATCTGTGCGGTAGACACCGCTTCAATCGACCTCGTTTACGCGCTTGACGAGCGCGACCATGCAGACCTTGTTGAGCGTATCCAGACCCGCCACGGCCACCGTCAGCTTTCATATATGAAGGAGCTCGGTATGGGTAACGATAAATACGTACTAATCGACCTCGATAACAACGAAACGCGTATTTACCCGAAGGACGCGGTAAAGAACGTAATCCCCTTTGACGAGGATAACAGATAAAAAATAACAACAAAAGAAAAATCTCGGATTTAATCCGAGATTTTTTATTATGCTTTAAGCGCCCTCTGTCCTATGTCCTTTCGGTAGTGTGCGTTTTCAAAATGAATTTTGCTAACTCCGTCATAGGCTTTATCGAGCGCTTCGGGAAGCGTATCGCCGAGCGCGGTTACGCCGAGCACGCGTCCGCCCGCGGTAACGAGCTTTCCGCCGTCAAGCTTCGTGCCTGCGTGATAAACCGTAACTCCGTCAAGGTTTCCGTCCTCAAGTCCCGTAATTTCAAGCCCTTTCGGGTAAGACTTCGGATAACCGCCCGACGCCATGATTACGCAGGCGCACGCCCTTTCGTCCCATTCGATTTTGAGGTCTGAGAGAGTGCCGCTATTAATCGCCTCGAAAATGTCGACAATATCCGTCTTAAGCCTCGGGAGCACTACCTGGGTTTCGGGGTCGCCAAAGCGGCAGTTATACTCGATTACCTTCGGTCCCTTGGGAGTTATCATAAGCCCGAAGTAGAGACAGCCCTTAAAGGTTCTGCTCTCGGCGTTCATAGCGTTAATGGTCGGAAGGAAGATTTTTTCCATACATTCCCTTGCAACCTCGTCGGTGTAATACGGGTTAGGGGATACTGTGCCCATACCGCCGGTATTGAGCCCCTTATCGCCGTCAAGCGCTCTTTTATGGTCCATTGAGGAAACCATGGGCTTTACGCATTTTCCGTCAGTAAAAGCGAGCACGGACACCTCAGGGCCCGTGAGGAATTCCTCAACGACTACTTTATTACCGCTTGCGCCGAAGATTTTATCCTCCATAATTTCCTTAACGCCCGCTACTGCTTCGTCAAGATTTTCGGGGATAATAACGCCCTTACCGAGCGCGAGTCCGTCAGCCTTGATAACCGTCGGAAATTCGTTTTTCTCCTTAATATAGCTGATTACGTCGGCAGGGTTGTCGAACACCTTATAATCCGCGGTAGGTATGCCGTATTTAAGCATCAAGTTTTTAGAAAAGACCTTGCTGCCCTCAATTATAGCCGCGGCTTTATTAGGTCCAAAGGTCTTAAAGCCCTCAGCATTCAGCGCGTCGACCATACCGAGCACGAGCGGGTCGTCGGGCGCTACGACTACGAAATCAGCCCTGATTTCCTTAGCAAGATTAACTATTCCGTCGATATCGGTTGCTCCGACGTTGAAGCACTCCGCGTCGTACGAAATACCGCCGTTGCCGGGAGCGCAGGCAATATAGTCAACCCTCGGGGATTCCTTTATTTTTTTAATCAGCGCGTGCTCACGTCCGCCTGAGCCTACTACTAATACTCTCATATAATCACCTATGCGTTTTTGTTTATTATACGGGTTTCCTCTTCGCCGGTTTCAAGGTCGATAAAGCGGGTGAAGAGCGATACCTTGTTGTCCTCGTTAAGATTAGTCCATACCATATCGGTAAACGCGTCGATATCTTCAATATCAATTCTTACGGGCGTCGGCTCGCCCTCAAAGGAGGGTATCGGATTACCATCGCATTTATAGGTATGAAGGAAGTGCCCAAGCCCTGCGTGAGCGGGGTATTCAAAGAAATATCTTACGCACTCGGGAGAGCCCATATTCGACTTTAAGATAGACATATTATAGTCGCCGTTCGGCTTAAGAACCGCGGAAATCCTCGGTGTGTAGTTCGGCGCGTCGTCCTCGTACTCCCTCGTTAAAAGCGCGTGGCGGTAGCAGTGACCTTCCTTCATAAAATCATAGATAGTGTCGGTCTGGTCGCCGTTGGTTACAATGGTCTTACCGTCGAGCTTCAATACGGGATTGTATATGATGAGGTGCGGGTCGACCATTTTGCTCTCGTCAAAAGCCTTAGTCCTTATGCCGCCTCTGCCGTTATCCTCGAAAATTCTGTTCCTTGAATTAACGCTTCTTCCCATAATGAAATACGCGATAACCGCCTTTTTGCCGCTCTCGGTTTTGCCGATTACGATACCTCTGCCGGGGTAAGTGTTGGTATTAAGCTCGGTTGCAAGTGATTTTATTTCCATAACACACCTCATAATATTTCTGTTTTGTTGCCGTTTATTCTTATTCTGTCCTCACAGAAAAGGGATACCGCCTTCGGCAGAATTTCCCACTCCGCCTGGCGCATTACGCGGTACTGGAGGATATCCTCGTTGTCGCCCTCCTGAATTTCAACCGCCTTTTGAAGTATAATCGCGCCGCCGTCGGTAATCTCATTTACGAAATGTACGGTTGCGCCCGTAACCTTCATACCCGATTCAAGCACGGCGGTATGCACTTTCTTTCCGTAAAAGCCGTCGCCGCAGAAAAGCGGAATAAGGCTCGGATGAACGTTGATAATACGGTTTGAATACTCTCTTACTACGTCCTCTCCGAGAATTGAAAGGAAGCCTGCAAGCACGATTAAATCAATCTTCTTTCCGCGAAGGGCGTTCAGAATTGCACGGTCGTAATCCTCCCTTGAGGAGTATGCCCTTCTGCTCACAACAACTCTTTCTATTCCCGCGTTTTTAGCTCTCTGGAGAGCGTAGGCGTTCTCGCTTGAAGAAAGGACAAGCACAATTTTACCGTCCTTTATCTCGCCGCGCTTCTGAGCGTCGATAAGCGCCTGGAGGTTAGTTCCTCCGCCCGAAACGAAAACCGCTATTTTTTTCATATAAGGTCAACTCCCTTTTCGCCGTTTCTTATCTCGCCTATAATCTTTGCCCTTTCGCCCGAGGCGTTCAGTATTCTTACCGCCTCGTCGGCTCTGTCGCCGTCAACGGCAATAACGAGCCCCGTGCCCATATTAAAGGTATTAAACATATCCCTTTCGGGTATATTTCCCGTTTTTTTAATAAGGTCAAATATCGGAAGACTGAAACATTTATCCTTTTCAATTACCGCGAGCGTGTTTTCGTTTAACATTCTCGGCACGTTCTCATAAAAGCCGCCGCCCGTGATATGAGAAATCGCGTTAACCCGAATGCTCTCCATAAGGGAAAGCAGGGGCTTAACATAAATCCTCGTAGGCGTGATAAGCTCCTCGCCGAGCGTGCTGCCGAGCTCGTCGTAGTATACCTTAATAGTATCTTCGTTTATGTTGAACACCTTGCGGATAAGCGAAAAGCCGTTTGAATGAATACCCGAGGAGGCTACGCCGATAAGCGCATCGCCCGCCTTTAAATGCTCGCCCGAAACGAGCTTATCCTTTTCGCCGATACCAACGGTAAAGCCCGCAAGGTCATAATCGTCATCAGCCATAATGCCGGGGTGCTCTGCGGTTTCACCGCCGACAAGCGCACAGCCCGAAAGCACGCAGCCGTCCGCCACGCCCTTTACTATCTCGGCTATTTTCTCGGGATAGTTTTTTCCGCAGGCGATATAATCAAGGAAGAAAAGCGGCTTAGCGCCCGAGCATGCAACGTCGTTTACACACATCGCAACGCAGTCGATACCGATAGTATCGTGCTTGTCCATAAGCTGAGCCAGCTTGATTTTAGTACCTACGCCGTCCGTTCCCGAAACGAGAACGGGTTCTTTATATTCACCCGTAGGTAATTCAAACATACCGCCGAAGCCGCCGATACCTCCGATTACGCCCGGGATTACAGTCTTTTTAACATGAGCCTTGATAAGCTCAACGGATTCGTATCCCGCAGTTACGTCAACGCCCGCTGCGGCATAGCTTTCGCTAAAGCTCTTTTGCATAATTACAGCTCCTTAATTTTGTCCTGAAGCGCCGCGTCCTTTGCTTCAACCTGCGCCGCCATATCTTTTCTCATTTCTATAAGCTTAGCCTGAAGCTCAATGTTACTTACGGCGAGAATTTCAGCCGCAAGGAGCGCCGCGTTCTTGCCCGCGTTAATGCCGACTGTCGCAACGGGGATTCCCGGTGGCATCATAACCGAGGACAAAAGTGCGTCCATACCGTCAAGCACCTTGGAGGAGCAAGGAATCGCGATAACGGGAAGCGTAGTTGAAGCGGCAAGCACACCGCCGAGGTGAGCCGCCATTCCAGCCGCCGCAATTATAACGCCGAAGCCGTTTTGAATAGCGTTTTTTGAAAATTCGTGCGCCGCCTCGGGAGTTCTGTGAGCGGACATAACCCTTACCTCAGTTTCAATACCGAGCGCCTTTAACTGTTTAATCGCGCCTTCAACAACGGGTAAATCCGAATCGGAGCCCATAATGATAGCAACCTTTTTCATATTTTGTCCTCCTAAAAAACTTGTCGTTTTATTGTAACATAAAAAGTGCATTGTAACAATAGATATAATAGATAAAAAACGCTCAACCAAACGGATGATTATTGTAAAACATCGGGTTATTGATATTTTTCTTCCTCTGTATTAGAATTTAAACAGGAGGTAAGAAAAATGAATATTACTATTAACAAAAACATTAAAGCCTTAAGGCGCGGTAAAAATCTTACTCAGGAACAGCTTGCTCAAAAGCTGAATATATCTCCGCAGGCTGTATCAAAATGGGAGACAGGCACTACCCTTCCCGATATTTCGCTTTTGCCCTCAATTTCCGTTGTACTCGGCGTTACAATAGACGAGCTGTTCACAATGACGGACGAGGCTCGGTTTGAACGGATTGATAATATGCTCTACGATGTACGCAGACTGTCCGATACGGAATTCAAACAGTGCGAATTCTTTTTGATTGAAAAATACAATAACGATATAACCCGTCCGAAAGCAGCTCTTATGCTCGCACAACTATATAATAAACGTGCGGACGAATATCACAATCTGGCTTCTCCTCTTGCAAGACGTGCGCTTCTTGATAATCCCGATTCAAAGGACGCTCACAATGCTCTGTTTGACTCAGAGGGCGGCGCATATCAGGACTGGAACTTTGTAAACCACTTCAAGCTGATTGCTTTTTACAAGAATTTTTTAAAGCTGCACCCTGATAACTTCACTGCATATCTGTGGCTGTCCGACCTGCTGATTGCTGACAAACGCTGTAATGAGGCGCGTGAGGTCGCAAAAAAGCTCAAGGAATTAAAGGATTCCTATCATTATGAGCTACTAATGAGCAATATCGCAGGCGCACAAGGCAATGAGGACGAAGCACAGGAATGGCTCGAAAGAATGCTTAAACGTCCCGAAAGCTGGGAAATCTACTTTGCCTATGCCAATGAAATGGCAAAAAAATGCCGCTACGATAAGGCGCTTGAATACTTTGAAAAGGAACGCCCTCTCAGGAAATACCCACGTTTCGTTGATACTGAGGAGGCAATGGCGCAAATTTATGAAATCCGAGGCGAATATCAAAAGGCAATTGAAATGCAAATGGAAATCCTCAACATTATGAAGAGTGACTGGAAAGAGCTTGAAGGCGAAGGAATTGACAGCCACCTCCGTGAAATTGAGCGCCTTAAGCATTTAATGAAATGATTATAAAAACATAGCACCTGAGCGCAATACGCACAGGTGCTTTTTTATTAAACAAGCTCGATAATGCACATCTCGGCTGCGTCGCCGCGACGAGGGCCTGTTTTAATTATACGAGTGTAACCACCGTTTCTGTCTTCATAAGAAGGCGCAATTTCATCAAAAAGCTTCTTAACAACGTCTTCCTTAGTAACATAAGCAAGAACCTGTCTTCTTGAATGAAGAGTATCCTCCTTGCCGAGAGTAATCATTCTCTCGGTCATTGCGCGAACTTCCTTTGCTCTTGTAACGGTCGTTTCAATCTTGCCGTTCTCTAAAAGAAAAGTAACGAGTCCTCTGAGCATAGCCTTTCTCTGGTCAGTAGGTCTGCCCAACTTTCTGCTACCTGGCATAGAAATTCCCTCCTTTAAGCATGTTAAGATATAATCATTCCTGTCTGAGAATAATTACATATCTTAAACTTATCGTAAAAATGAATTAATCTTCTTCCTTGCGAAGCTTGAAACCAAGCGCAGCGAGCTTGCCGACAACCTCGTCGAGCGACTTTCTGCCAAGGTTTCTAACCTTCATCATATCTTCTTCGGATTTTCCGATTAAATCTTCAACTGTGTTAATTCCGGCTCTCTTTAAGCAGTTAAAGGAGCGCACGGAAAGGTCAAGCTCTTCAATGGTCATCTCAAGAACCTTCTCCTTGCCGTCATCGTCTTTCTCGACCATGATTTCGGCGTTGCTCATCTCTTCTGAGAGATTTACAAATAGGTTGAGATGCTCGTTGAGAATCTTAGCGGCGAGTGAAGCCGCCTCGTCAGCCGGTATAGTTCCGTCAGTTTCAACGTCAAGAATAAGCTTGTCAAGGTCAGTCTGCTGACCAACACGGGTGTTTTCAACGGTATAGTTAACCTTGAGTACGGGCGTGTAGATAGAATCAATCGCGATGGTACCAATCGGTAAATCCATAAGCTGCTTGTTCCTATCGCACGGAACGTAGCCTCTGCCGTTGTCGGCGGTGAGTTCCATAATCACGCTTGCGCCCTCGTCGAGATACGCAATGTGAAGCTCAGGGTTAAGTATCTCTACGTCGGCGTCGTGCTTGATATCACCTGCGGTGATTTCGCCCTCGCCCGAGGCCTCGATATAGAGCGTCTTGGGATTTTCGTCATGAATTTTAAGAATGATGTTCTTAAGGTTTAAAACGATTTCCGTAACGTCCTCTTTAACATGAGGAATGGTTGAAAATTCGTGTAAAACACCGTCAATCTTAACGGAAGTGATAGCATAGCCCGGAAGTGAGGAGAGGAGTACTCTTCTCATTGAGTTTCCGAGGGTTGTGCCGAAGCCTCTTTCAAGAGGTTCAACAACGAATCTGCCTACGCTTCTGCTTCCCTGAGTAGATAAATCTACTATTTCGATATTAGGCTTATCAATTTCTATCATCTAAAAGCCTCCTAAACTTTGTTTGTTTTGAAAATAATAACAAATATAATAATATATTCGGCTTATTATTTTGAATAGAACTCAACAATAAGGTTGGTCTGTAAATCGTAATCAAGATCCTCTGAGGTCGGGAGCGCAAGCACCTTTCCGCTGAGTTCCTCCTGATTAAGCTCTACCCACTTCGGAATTACCTGTGAGGGGCCTTCTTCCTTTACAGACTTGAAGATGTCGATATCCTTACTTCTGTTGCGTACGGAAATAACATCGCCAACCTTAACTCTGTATGAAGGAATGTTAACCTTCTTGCCGTTTACAAGGAAGTGAGCGTGCGATACTAACTGGCGCGCCTGCTTTCTTGTCTGGCAAAGGCCAAGACGATATACTACGTTATCAAGGCGGGTTTCAAGAAGCATAATCATATTCTCGCCTGTTACTCCGGGCATACGGTCAGCCTCTTCGTAGATGTGGCGTGACTGCTTCTCGAGAATACCGTAGATGAACTTAACCTTCTGCTTTTCGTTAAGCTGAAGGGAATATTCACTTGCTTTTCTTCTGCGGTTGCCGTTTTGATTTCTCCAAGTTTCTTTGCCTGAATAACCTAAAACAGAAGGAGAAATGTCGTATTTCTTACATCTTCTTGCAACCGGCTGTCTGTTAATTGCCATTCTTTTTTCCTCCTATAATAAATTATACACGGCGTCTCTTAGGCGGACGACAACCGTTATGCGGGATAGGAGTAACATCCTTAATAAGCGTTACATCAAGTCCTGCTGTCTGAAGTGCTCTAACAGCCGCTTCACGACCTTGACCGGGACCCTTAACGTAAACCTCAACAGTCTTCATACCGTGGTCGGTTGCAATCTTTGCTGCAGTTTCTGCTGCAGTCTGAGCTGCGAACGGAGTAGACTTCTTAGAACCTCTGAAGCCCATTTCACCGGCAGAAGCCCATGAAACCGCATTACCCTGAGTATCGGTAATAGTTACGATGGTATTGTTAAAGGTTGACTGAATATGAGCAACGCCACGCTCAATATTCTTCTTCTCACGTCTTTTACGTGTAGAAGTAGTCTTCTTTGCTGCCATACTGTGTTTCCTCCTATATTACTTCTTCTTGTTAGCGATAGTCTTCTTGGGACCCTTGCGGGTTCTTGCATTGTTCTTTGAGGTCTGACCTCTTACGGGGAGACCCTTTCTGTGACGAATGCCTCTGTAGCTACCGATTTCAATAAGTCTCTTAATGTCAAAAGCTGTGTTTCTTCTAAGGTCACCCTCAACGGTAAGGTTGTGGGTAATATAGTCGCTGAGCTTTCTGACATCGTCTTCGGTTAAATCTCTGCAACGGGTATCAGGATTAACGCCTGTCGCTTCGATAATCTTAGTAGCGGTTGTTCTGCCTATACCGTAGATATAGGTGAGACCGATTTCTACTCTCTTGTCATTAGGTAAATCAACACCTGAAATACGTGCCATTCTATAATTACCTCCGATTAATTAATGCAAGGCTTAGCCCTGACGCTGCTTGTGCTTTGGATTTTCACAGATAACCATTACTTTTCCATTGCGCTTAATAACTTTGCATTTTTCGCAAATTTTCTTTACAGAAGGTCTAACTTTCATTTGAATATCCTCCTTTAATTATTTTGAACGCCACGTGATACGTCCTTTGGTAAGGTCGTACGGTGACATTTCCATTGTAACTTTATCGCCGGGCAGAACGTGGATGTTGTTCATCCTCAGCTTGCCCGAGATGTGAGCTGTAATAATGTGGCCGTTCGCGAGCGAAACCTTAAAGGTTGTGTTCGGAAGCGCCTCTACCACAGTACCTTCAACTTCTATCATATCTGACTTAGACATCTAATAACCTCTTTAAATTATTCAATTAATTGAGATGATGTATAGGAACAGTCCCGACGGACTGCTCGATTAGCCGAAATCACATTACGGCGTAATCGCCTGCAATTGAAATTAACAGACGTAATGCCCGTTGTTTACGCCTTCGTTAGTATAACGGGACCATTAGGCGTTATAGCAATCGTGTGCTCAAAATGAGCCGCCGCCTTGCCGTCCGCCGTCTTAACGGTCCAGCCGTCCGAAAGCGTTTTAACCTTGTGGGTTCCCAGATTAATCATCGGTTCAATTGCCAATGTCATTCCGGGTAATAGTCGGATACCACGTCCTGCGTGTCCGAAGTTCGGTACGCTCGGTTCTTCGTGAAGCTTTGTTCCCACGCCGTGTCCTACGAAATCTCTGACTACCGAAAAGCCTCTTTCCTCGCAATAGGTCTGAACAGCGTTTCCTATGTCGCCGATTCTACCGCCGGGAACAGCCGCCTCAATTCCTTTATAAAGGGATTCGCGCGTTGTTTCCACCAGCCGCTCTATCTCGGGCGAGCAAGACCCGCAGATAAATGTTGCGGCATTATCGCCGTTGTAGCCGTTTTTCATAGCGCCGAGGTCAATAGAAACTATATCGCCGTTTCTGATGATACGCTTCTTGCTCGGTATGCCGTGGATAACTTCATCGTTTATAGATATACATGCAGTGCCTGGGAAGCCTCCGTAGCCGAGAAAGTTCGGCTTTGCGCCGCACTTTATAATAAAATCATGTGCAATTTTATCAATCTCATATGTTGAGATTCCCTCTTTTACAGCTTCACCTGCAAGCTGCAGAGCCTGGGCGGAAATCTGACACGCTTCCTTCATAAGCTCAAGCTCTCTGCTGCTTTTAAGCACTATCATGTTAATCCTCCAATGCTGCAAAAACGAGCCTTGTCGTATCCTTAACCTCTTCCTGACCTTCAACGATTCTCAGCTTACCAAGCTTGCTGTAAAAGTCCTTGAGAGGCTCGGTCATCTCGTGGTATTCCACGAGACGAGCCTGTACGGTTTCGGGGGCGTCGTCCCTGCGCTGAATTAGCTCGCCGCCGCATGCATCGCACACACCCGCAACCTTCGGCTGCTTATAAATGAGGTGGTACGAATTAGCACACTTTGAGCAAACTCGTCTGCCGCTCATTCTTGCGGTAATCTTCTCGTCGGGTACCTCAATATCAATAACCTTATCAATAATGATACCCATATCCTCGAGCGCCTGCGCCTGAGGAATAGTTCTCGGGAAGCCGTCAAGAATAAAGCCGTCCTTGCAATCATCTTCCTTAAGTCTTTCCTGAATAATTCCGATTACGACCTCATCGGGAACGAGCTGTCCCGCTTCCATATAGGACTTAGCCTTAAGTCCCATCTCCGTGCCGTTCTTAAGAGCGGCACGGATGATGTTTCCGGTTGAAATCGCAGGAATACCTAATTTGTCACAAATCTTTTCCGCCTGAGTACCCTTGCCGGCACCCGGAGCGCCTAAAAGAATAAGCTTCATATTTGATATACCTTTCCGGGATTACTGATCAAGGAATCCCTTGTAATGACGCATCATCATCTGTGATTCAAGCTGACGAACCGTTTCAAGAGCTACGCCGACAAGAATGATAAGCGATGTACCGCCGAGGCTGATTGACATACCGCCCTGCGCAGCGATTGTGCCCGCTGTTGCGTCGGGGTCGGCAGGAATAGCCATCTTACAGATGAGTGAGTAAACGATCGGGAAGAGAGCTACTACGGAAATCATAAGAGCACCGATAAGAACGAGTCTTGAGATGATTTTCATAAGATAATCCGATGTAGGTCTGCCCGGACGGATACCCGGGATTGCGCCGTTATTCTTACGAAGATTGTTTGCCATTTCTATCGGGTTGTACTGAATCGTGCTGTAGAAATATGAGAAGAATATAATCAGCACGAAGTACATAAGTGCATACCACCATGAGTCACCCTGGAAGATTGAGAAGAACTTTTCCCAACCCGTGCCCGCATACTTATCCTCAGAAATAAACATCTGAACGGTTGCGGGGAGTGAAAGAATGGAGGACGCGAAAATGATTGAGAGTACGCCGCTCATATTAATCTTAATGGGCATATGAGTACTCTGGCCGCCGTACAGCTTTCTGCCGACTACGCGCTTTGCGTACTGGATTCTGAGTCTTCTTTCAGCGTTATCAACAAGTACGATATACGCAATCATAAGGAAGAAGATTACGATTACAACGGGAACTAAAATTCTGTATACAAGACGTCCCGTCTTCCAGTAATCGAAAAGCTGAGCAATGAGAGTCGGGAAACGGGATACGATACCTGCGAAAAGGATAATCGAAATACCGTTGCCGATACCCTCCTTTGTAATCTGCTCGCCGAGCCACATAATAACTGCGGTGCCTGCAGTAAGAACTGCAATAATAACTACCGCCTGGAACACTGCGTCAAAGCCTGTGAAAGCAGAACCGTCAGCAGCGGTCATAAGATAGCTGTTTGAACGAAGGAAGAAGTAATATGCAAGAGACTGTAATAAACCTAAGCAAACGGTTAAAATTCTCGTGATAGTATTAATCTTCTTTCTTCCCTCCTCGCCCTCTTTCTGAAGCTTCTCAAGAGCGGGGATTGCAACTCCGAGGAGCTGCATAATAATCGAGCTGTTAATGTAGGGAGTGATTGACATAGCGAAAATCGTTCCGTATGTGAATGCGCTACCTGTCATTAAGCTGAGATAAGTTAAAATTGTATTTCCCTTACCTACGTCAATCTCATCCGTGATGTTAAGAAACGGAACGGGAATAATCGAGCCGATTCTGAAAATAAGGATGATAAATGCCGTGAATAAAAGCTTTTTGCGGATGTCTTTGTCTTTAAATGCGTTAACAATTGTTTGAATCATTTAAAGCACCTCCACCTTACCGCCTGCTGCTTCAATCTTTGCCTTAGCTGCGTCGCTGATTTTGTCAGCCTTTACGGTGAGAGCCTTGGTGATTTCGCCTCTGCCGAGAACCTTAACACCGTCAAGCTCCTTCCTTACAAGACCGCTTGCGATGAGGCTTTCGATATCAACAACGGCGCCGTCCTCAAATCTCTCGTCAAGGCTGCATACGTTAACGATTGCATACTCTTTAGCGAAGATATTGTTGAAGCCTCTTTTGGGAAGTCTTCTCTGGAGAGGCATCTGACCGCCTTCGAAACCGGGTCTTCTGCTGTAACCTGAACGTGACTTCTGACCCTTCTGGCCCTTACCTGCTGTTTTGCCCTGGCCTGAAGCCGGACCGCGTCCGATTCTCTTTACAGCCTTCTTTGAGCCCTCTGCAGGAGAAAGTTCATGTAATTTCATAGTGCGCCTCCTCCTTATTCTTCAATTATAGTTACAAGGTGTACGATTTTCTTAATCTTACCCTGTGTCTGTGCGTTATCAGGCTGAACGGTAACGTTGCCTATTTTACGGAGACCAAGTGAGTGGGCTGTGGCAATCTGGTCCTTCTTACAGCCGATTAAGCTCTTTGTAAGCTTGATTTTTACGTCTGCCATTTTAACCCCTCCTTAACCTACGATTTCCTTAACGCTCTTGCCTCTGACAGTGGCAACCTGCTCAGCAGTTCTGAGCTTGCTGAGGCCGTTGATGGTTGCTCTTACTACGTTGCAAGGATTGTTTGAACGGATTGCCTTAGTACGGATATCCTTAATGCCGACTGTTTCAACAACGGCACGGACAGGTCCGCCGGCAATAACTCCGGTACCCTTGGGAGCGGGGAGAAGAAGAACTTCGCCTGCGCCGAACTTACCGGTGATTTCGTGAGGAATGGTTGTTCCTCTTAAAGCTACTCTGATTACGTTTTTCTTAGCATCCTCAATGCCCTTGCGGATAGCGTCCGGAACCTCGCCTGATTTGCCGATACCGAAGCCTACGAGTCCGTTGCCGTCACCTACGACTACGAGCGCGGAGAACTTGAAAATTCTACCGCCCTTTACAGTCTTGGATACACGGTTGATAGCAACAACTCTTTCTTCAAGCTCTATTGAAGATACGTCAATCTTATTATTTACCATAACAATATACTCCCTTCTTTAGAACTCAAGTCCGCCCTCACGCGCACCGTCTGCAAGCGCAGCAACTCTGCCGTGATATACGTAACCGCCACGGTCGAATACGCATTTCTTGATGCCCTTCTCTGTGGCTCTTTCAGCTAATTTCTTACCTACAGCCTTAGCTGCTTCAACGTTTCCGCCGTACTCGGTAAACTCCTTCTCAACTGTTGACGCCTGTGCAAGCGTTACGCCGTTAACATCGTCAATAAGCTGAGCGTAGATGTTAGCCAGGGAGCGATATACGTTGAGTCTCGGACACTCAGCAGTACCGCTGATCTTACCGCGAACACGGATGTGACGCTTCTGTCTTGCTTTGTTAGAATCCTGTCTTGAAACCATAGTATTTCACTCCTTCCTTTATTTCTTACCTGCTTTGCCTTCCTTGCGGCGGATATGCTCATCAGCATATTTAATGCCCTTGCCCTTATACGGCTCGGGAGGTCTCTTCTCGCGAACCTGAGCTGCAAACTGACCAACCTTCTGCTTATCAGAACCGCTGATAATGATAGAGGTCTGCGTCGGGCATTCAATTTTAATTCCTTCGGGTGCTTCCATGATTACCTGATGTGAGTAACCGAGGTTCATTGTAAGGGTGCTGCCCTGTACCTGAACTCTGTAACCTACGCCGTTAACCTCAAGCTTCTTTGAAAAGCCTGTTGTAACACCTGTTACCATATTTGCAACAAGAGCTCTGTAAAGACCGTGAAGCGATCTGTGCTCCTTGTCGTCAGATGGCCTTGAGAAAGTAACCTCGCTGCCGTTGACATCAATCTTGATGTCCTTGTTAACTGTCTGAGTAAGAGTACCGTTCGGTCCTTTTACGGTAACAGTATTGTTGTCGTCAACTGAAAAGTCAACGCCGGCAGGAAGAACGATTGGTTTTAAACCGATACGTGACATCCTAACTGCACCTCCTTACCAAACGAATGCTAATACTTCGCCGCCAACATTAAGCTTGCGGGCTTCTCTGTCTGTCATTATACCTTTTGAGGTCGATACGATAGCTATACCGAGTCCCTTCATTACCTTGGGCATATCCTCTACATTGCTGTAAATTCTTAAGCCGGGCTTTGAAACTCTTCTGAGACCGGTGATAACCTGGCTCTTGTTCTCGCCATACTTGAGCGTTACTCTGATAACGCCCTGCTTGTCGTCCTCAATTACTTTATATGATGCGATATAACCTTCATCAAGAAGAATCTGAGCGATTGCCTTCTTCATATTTGATGCAGGAATATCTACTGTTTCGTGCTTTGCTGAATTAGCGTTACGAATTCTTGTAAGCATATCAGCAATAGGGTCTGTAATATGCATGATATTTCCTCCTTATAAATTTAGCAATTCTCAGTTTCTTACCAAGATGATTTTCTTACGCCGGGGATTTCGCCCTTGTGAGCGAGCTCTCTGAAGCATATACGGCATACGCCATACTTACGAAGATAAGCATGAGGTCTACCGCAGATTTTACATCTGTTATATGCTCTGGTTGAGTACTTAGCAGGTCTCTGCTGCTTAACCTTCATAGATGTTTTAGCCACGATATTCCCTCCTTTACTGTGCAAACGGAGCGCCCATTAACTTAAGGAGCTCTCTTGCTTCTTCGTCCGTATTCGCTGTGGTTACCATAATGATATCCATGCCGCGAACCTTGTCAATCTTATCATAGTCGATTTCAGGGAAAATAAGCTGTTCCTTAATACCCATAGCATAGTTGCCTCTGCCGTCGAAGGAATTAGGATTAATACCCCTGAAGTCACGAACTCTGGGAAGTGAGAGATTGAAGAATCTGTCGAGGAATTCATACATCTTGTCACCACGAAGAGTTACCTTAACGCCAATCGGCATACCCTCACGAAGCTTGAAGTTAGCTACTGACTTCTTAGCCTTGCAGACAACAGGCTTCTGACCTGCGATCTGAGTGATGTCGCTTACGATAGCGTCGATTACCTTTGAATTTTCACGAGCCTCGCCTGCTCCGACGTTGATTACAATCTTGTCAAGCTTTGGGATTTGCATAACAGATTTGTACTCAAACTTCTTCATGAGCGCGGGAGCAACTTCGTCTTTATAAAACTCTTTTAATCTTGCTGCCATTTGTTATGTCCTCCCTTCCTTAAAACTCGGCTCCGCATTTTCTGCATACACGCTTGCCGTCCTTGTGACCTACGCGAACTGCCTTGTCACACTTGGGGCATACAAGCTGTACCTTAGATGCGTACATAGCGGACTCAACCTCTACAATGCCGCCCTGCTCACCCATACGGTGAGGCTTAACGTGCTTTGTAACAACCTGAGCGCCTTTAACGATTACTTTGTTTTCCTTCGGGCTAACTGCGATAACCTCGCCTCTTACGCCCTTGGACTTACCTGAGCGAACCTCAACGGTATCGCCTGATTTTACAAACATTTTCATAGTCGCACCTCCATTAAAGTACTTCCGGAGCGAGAGAGAGAATCTTCATATAATCCTTATCACGAAGCTCTCTTGCTACGGGGCCAAAAATACGGGTGCCACGAGGAGTCTTATCCTCTTTAATAATTACGGCTGCATTCTCGTCGAAACGGATATGCTGGCCATCATCACGACGTACACCTTTAGTTGTACGAACGATGACTGCTTTAACAACTTCGCCCTTCTTAACAACGCCACCGGGAGCTGCCTTTTTAACGGTAGCAATGATAACGTCGCCGATGTTGGCGTACTTTCTGCCTGAGCCGCCGGGAACACGGATGCAAAGGATTTCCTTAGCGCCGGTGTTGTCAGCAACCTTAAGACGACTTTCCTGTTGTATCACAGCGTTTTCCTCCTTCGTACTGCAAAATAACACTTTGCTTTTTGCAGTTATTATTTTCAATATGACTAAATTAATAGTACCAAATTTTCGTCGGGCATATGCCCTATATTAATGTATATAAATATATGCCCTGTTTTCAAAAGCCTACAATCGTAATGATTACTTAGCCTTTTCTACGATCTTAACGACTCTCCAGTTCTTGTCCTTGGAAAGCTTACGGGTTTCCATAATCTGAACCTTGTCGCCTACACCGCATTCGTTATTCTCGTCATGAGCCTTGTACTTAACAGTGTTGTTAACGATCTTGGAATAAAGCGGGTGCTTAATTCTTTCCTTGATGGTTACAACAACGGTCTTATCCATCTTATCGGATGTTACAACGCCAATCTTAGTCTTTCTGAGGTTTCTTTCCATAGTTAGCTACCTCCTTAAGCGTCTGCATTTTCAAGCTCGATAGCTCTCTCAACCGTAAGGATGCGAGCGATATCTTTCTTGACTGCTTTAATTCTCATCGGGTTGTCGAGCTGATTGATAGCCTGCTGGAAACGAAGATTGAAGAGCTCTTCCTTAAGCTCTGCAAGCTTCTTTGCTCTTTCCTCTGCAGAAAGTGCTCTGATTTCTTTTGCTTTCATTACTGCTCGCCTCCCTCTGTCTCTTTTTTAACGAACTTGCACTTAACGGGGAGCTTGTTGGAAGCAAGACGCATAGCCTCGCGCGCAATATCCTCGCTAACGCCGCCGAGCTCGAACATAACTCTGCCCGGCTTAACTACTGCTACCCAGTAGTCAACATTACCTTTACCTTTACCCATACGGGTATCGGCAGGTCTTGCTGTAATCGGCTTGTCAGGGAAAATCTTAATCCATACCTGACCGCCACGCTTTGTGTAACGTGTCATAGCGATACGGGCTGCTTCAATCTGAGCTGCGGTAATCCATGCGGGCTCTGTTGTTGCAAGGCCGTACTCACCGTAAGTTACCTTGTTGCCTCTTGCAGCCGCGCCGGTCATACGGCCTCTGTGCTGCTTTCTGTGCTTAACGCGCTTAGGTAAGAGCATTACTTATTTCCCCCTTCCCTGCGATTGTTCGGTCTTCTTCTGTTGTTTCTGCGGTTATTGTTACGTGATTCTCTGAGCACCTCGCCCTGATAAATCCAAACCTTGATACCGAGTCTGCCGTAGGTTGTTGCAGCCTCTGCGGTGCCGTAATCGATGTCCGCACGAATTGTCTGAAGCGGAATTGTACCTTCCTTATAGGTCTCGCTACGTGCGATTTCCGCACCTGCGATACGACCTGATACCATAACCTTGATACCTCTTGCACCAAGTCTCATGGTGTTTCTGATAGCGCCCTTGACAGCTCTTCTGAAAGCCACACGTCTTTCAAGCTGCTGAGCGATTGACTGCGCTACTAAAGTCGCGTTAAGGTCGGGGTTCTTAATCTCAACGATGTTGATGAAAACCTCGTTTGCGTCCTTGCCGAGCTTCTTTGCGCAATCCTCCTTGAGCTTTTCAATCTCAGCACCCTGCTTACCGATAACCATACCGGGCTTAGCACAGTGAATGTTGATTCTTACTCTCTTTGCGTCTCTTTCGATTTCAATCTTCGGAACACCAGCGCTGTAAAGCTTCTTTAAGAGATACTGTCTGAGCTTATAATCCTCAACGAGAGTATCTGCGAAGTCAGCCTTCTTTGCATACCAGCGGGAGTCCCAGTTTTTGATAACGCCGATTCTTAAACCGGTTGGATTACATTTCTGTCCCATTTAACTTTTCCTCCTCGCTTAGTCTTCCATTTCCTTGAGAACAAGGGTAATGTGTGATGTTCTTTTGTTGATTCTGTAGGCTCTGCCCTGAGCTCTCGGCTGGATTCTCTTGAGAATCGGACCGGGTGCTACGTGAGCGTAAGCTACGTATAATCTTGTTACGTCCATATTGAAGTTATTCTCAGCGTTTGCCATAGCGCTCTTGAGAACCTTTGTTACAGGCTCGCATGCAGCTTTGGGCGTGTACTTGAGAATTGCCATTGCCTTGTCTGCAGGCTGATTTCTGATAAGGTCGAGAACTATCTGAACCTTTCTCGGAGACATACGAACGTACGTTGCTTTTGCTTTAACTTCCATCATAAATCTCCTTTCAATTACTTGCCTGTCTTAGAGCCGGCATGGCCTCTGAAGGTTCTTGTCGGCGCGAACTCGCCGAGCTTGTGTCCAACCATATCCTCTGTAACGTATACAGGAACATGCTTTCTTCCGTCGTGAACAGCAAAGGTGTGACCAACGAACTCAGGGAAGATTGTTGAACTTCTTGACCAAGTCTTAATTACTTGCTTGTCGCCCTTAGCGTTGAGAGCTTCAACCTTCTTGTAGAGGCTTTCTTCAACAAATGGGCCTTTCTTAGTACTTCTACTCATTTAATCTTCTCCTTTCCGTTTATTTGCCGTTTCTGCGGCGAACGATCATCTTGTTAGACGCCTTCTTCTTAGAACGTGTCTTATAACCGAGTGCAGGCTTGCCCCAAGGTGTGCACGGACCGGGACGTCCGATAGGCGACTTACCTTCACCACCGCCGTGGGGGTGGTCATTCGGGTTCATAACAGAACCGCGGACTGTAGGTCTCCAACCCATGTTGCGTTTTCTACCTGCCTTACCGATTTTGATGTTAGCGTGCTCGAAGTTACCAACTACGCCAACGGTCGCGATACAGGTTCTCGGTACGTTTCTTAACTCGCCTGAAGGAAGTCTGAGAAGCGCATATGCGCCCTCGAGAGCCATAAGCTGAGCGCTGTTGCCTGCCGAACGTGCAAGCTGTGCGCCTCTGCCGGGATAAAGCTCTACGTTGTGAACGATTGTACCAACCGGCATATTTTCAAGCGGAAGCGCGTTACCTGTTACGATATCAACGTCCGTGCCTGAAATTACGGTGTCGCCAACCTTAAGTCCTTCGGGAGCAATGATATAGCTCTTTACGCCGTCCTCGTACTGAACGAGTGCGATATGAGCAGACCTGTTAGGGTCATATTCAATAGTTAATACTGTTGCCGGGATATCGAACTTATTTCTCTTGAAGTCGATTACACGGTACTTTCTTCTGTTTCCGCCACCTCTGTGACGAACTGTAATTCTTCCGTATGAGTTACGACCTGACTTCTTGTTAAGAGGTTCAAGAAGTGATTTCTCAGGAGCAACCTTTGATAAAGAAGAATAGTCAATTACCGACATATTACGTCTGCCGTTTGTTGTCGGCTTATAATTTCTTACTGCCATTATAATTCTCCTTATTCTGCAGGTGATTTCGCGAAGGGATGGCGCCCATCATACATCATCGCCTGCGATTTTACTTGTTGCTTATACTGTAAAAACAGCTTAAATCATATCAGCGAAGAATTCAATTTCCTTTGAATCCTCTGTAAGAGTTACGATAGCCTTCTTCCATGAGGGAGTGTAGCCAACGTTGTAACCCTGACGGCGCTTGCGGCCTCTTACGTGCATTGTGTTAACCTTAGCAACCTTTGTGCCCGGGAATGCCTCTTCAACAGCCTTAGCTATTTCGATTTTGTTAGCGGTCTTAGCAACCTTGAAGGTATACTTCTTAACCATAATGCCCATCATTGATTCCTCAGTGATGATCGGCTTGAGAATAATATCCTGAGCTGCTTTCATTATGCATATACCTCCTCAATTTTCTTTGCTGCATCCTCGAGTACGATGAACGAATCACAGTTAAGGATATCGTAAACGTTGATAGTATTTACGGTTGCAACCTTAACGCCCTCGATGTTACGTGCACTCTTATAGATTTTTTCGTCTGCATTTTCAGTTACGATGAGAACCTTCTTTGCAGCCTCAAGCTTTGCGAGCATTTCAACGATAGCCTTCGTCTTAATCTCTGCAAGCTCAATCTTGTCAACAACCATCATCTCTTCGGAAGCGACCTTGCTTGAGAGAGCTGACTTCATTGCAAGTCTTCTGACCTTCTTGTTGAGGTCAACCTTGTATTTTCTCGGCTTAGGACCGAGAGCGATTCCGCCGTGTGTCCACTGCGGGCTTCTTGTTGAGCCCTGACGCGCACGTCCGGTGCCCTTCTGTCTCCAAGGCTTCTTACCGCCGCCGCTTACTTCTGAACGAGTGAGAGTTGACTGTGTGCCCTGGCGCTGTGCAGCGAGATAGCTTACAACAGCAAGATGCATTGCGTTTGCATTAGGCTCGATGCCGAATACGGAATCCGCAAGTTCGAGTGTAGTGGTTTTCTTACCTTCCTGGGTATAAACCTGAACCTTTGCCATTTCTTTCTCTCCTTTCGTTAAGCTTTAACCGCGTCTGCGATAACAACGATGCCGCCCTTAGGTCCGGGGATTGCGCCCTTGATTGCGATGAGATTGTTCTCAGCGTCAACCTTAACGACCTTGAGGTTCTGGACTGTTACCTTTTCGTGACCGTAGTGGCCTGCCATCTTTCTGCCCTTGAATACTCTTGAGGGGCTTGAGCAAGCGCCGAGTGAACCCTGGTGACGGTGGTTAGGACCTGTACCGTGGGTCATTCTGAGTCTTGAGAAGTTCCAGCGCTTGATTGCGCCTGCGGTTCCGTGACCCTTGCTTGTGCCTTTAACATCAACGATGTCGCCCTCTGCAAAAGTGTCAGCCTTGAGAATGTCGCCGACATTAAGTGCAGTGATGTCTTCAAGACGGAACTCCTTGAGTACCTTCTTGGGAGCTACGTCAGCCTTGTCGAAGTGTCCCTTCATAGGCTTGTTTACGCGAGTAATCTTTACATCGCCGAAGCCTACCTGAACTGCCTCGTAGCCGTCGTTCTCCATTGTCTTCTTCTGGGTAATCGTGCAGGGACCTGCTTCAACTACTGTTACGGGGATTACGTTTCCCTTTTCGTCGAAGATTTGAGTCATGCCGACTTTCTTACCGATAAG
>CALCYI010000069.1 GCA_937907605.1 uncultured Clostridia bacterium
TCTTTTTTCAAAGAACCTAACGGCTACCTGACCGAACTGAGCGTACGAGAGCACGTCCTCGTCGCTCGGGTCAAATTCAAGTATTTCGCTTCTGAATTTTTCGATAGTATCGCTTAGTAAATCAGCGGGACGGCAGTCGATAATATCGCCGTCGGGGACGATTTTATTCCTGAACTCAGGGTTTATTGCACACGGAGTCCTTCCGTACTTACCCGCAACCAAATCCCTGAATTCGTTAGTTATCATCTTATACCTTTCGCCCGTAATAACGTTAAATACAGCCTGTGTTCCTACAATCTGAGAGGTCGGAGTAACAAGGGGCGGATAGCCCGAATCCTCCCTTACCCTCGGAACCTCGGCAAGCACGTCAAGAAGCTTATCCTCCTTGCCCGCCTGCTTAAGCTGTGAATTAAGATTTGAGAGCATACCGCCGGGCACCTGATACAAAAGCGTATTTGCGTCAACGCCGAGCATTTTGGGGTCGAGAAGTCCAACGGAAATATACTTTTCTCTCAGTTTATTGAAGAATTCCCTTATTTCAGCAAGCGCGCTGAGGTCAAGCCCCGTATCGTACTGTGTACCGCTCAGCGCCGCGACCATGGATTCCGTCGCGGGATGCGAGGTACCGAGCGCCAGCGGCGACATAGCGGTATCAATAATATCAACTCCCGCCTCTATTCCCTTTAACTGCACCATTGAGGCTAAGCCCGAGGTGTAATGGGAATGAAGCTGAATCGGGATACCAACCGTTTCCTTAAGAGCCTTTACAAGCTCGTAGGTTTTATACGGCGTAAGAAGCCCCGCCATATCCTTAATACATATTGAGGCGGCGCCGGCGCTTTCAAGCTCCTTTGCATAACGACAATAATATTCAGTATCAAAAACGGGACCCGTAGTATAGGAAATTGCTGCCTGTACGTGCCCGCCGTACTTATTAGCGGAGTTAATAGCGGTCTGTAAATTCCTCACGTCGTTGAGCGCGTCGAAGATACGCAGAATGTCAATACCGTTATCTATGCTCTTTTTTACAAAGTAGTCAACCACCTCGTCGCTGTAATGACGGTAGCCGAGCATATTCTGCCCTCTGAAAAGCATCTGAAGCTTTGTATTAGGACAGCTTTTTCTGATAATACGAAGCCTTTCCCACGGGTCCTCGTCAAGAAATCTGAGACAGGAATCAAAGGTCGCGCCGCCCCAGCATTCAAGCGAGTGAAAGCCTATTCTATCAAGGGCTGGAAGAATATCAACGAATTCCTCCGTCCTCATTCTCGTTGCAATAAGCGACTGATGAGCGTCGCGGAGAACGGTTTCGGTTATTTTTACTTTTGCCATAAATGATTTCCTTATTTAATAGTTACGAGAAGCTGACCCGCTTCAACCGTGTCGCCCTTGCGAACCTCTATGCTTGCAACGGTACCGTCTGACGGAGCTACAATGCCGTTTTCCATCTTCATTGCTTCAAGTATCATAAGAGTATCGCCCGTCTTAACGGGGCTGCCCGTCTGTACCTTAATATCAAGGATATTACCCGGCATCGGCGCTTCAACCTTAATTGAGCCTTTTTCGTATACCGGCGCTACAGCAGGAGCAGGCGCGCTCTGAGGCTTAACGGGCGCGGCGGAAGCAGAGGAGGTACTCTCCTCAACCGTTACGTCGTACTGAACTCCGTTTACTGTAATTTTATAGCTTTTCATATATAAACCTCCGATTATTTAACCGAATGCTTTCTCGGTATTGTGGTTTCTCTTTTTGACGAGAGCATATCAAGATAGAAGGAAAGCCTCTCCTTCGTAAGCTCCCTTGGGAACACCTCGTCAACTGCTCCGCTTTCGGCGGCAGTATTTATGTTAGCGAGCGTTTCCTCATATTCTCTTTCAAGCGCTTCCCTGCTCTCCCCGTTTGCGAGGCGGTCATTCCATAAAAACGCGACCGCGCTTTGAGTATTCATAGGAGAAGCCTTCGCGCCCTCCCACGCGAGAGTGATATCGGCATTTGCGCCCTTGCCTGCAAGGATAACGTACGCGCCCGCCGCGGAATAATCAGTAACCAGACTGATTTTTGGGCAGGTCGCCGAAGCATATGCGGATAAAAGCTTCTCACAGGCAATAAGCGTTGAAGCGTCGTTTTCTCTGCTTATTCCCTTTGAATCAGCAATTGTTATTACGGGAAGATTATAAGCGTCACAGAGCTTGATTAAAGCCTCCGCTTTATATGCTCTTGATGGGGTGAGCTCTACATTTTCAAAGCACACAAAGCCTGCAACTATTCCGTTTACAGTGGTAATAAGGGTTCTTACGCCATTGGCGTAGCCGCCTTTGAGCTCCGCGGTAATTATATTATCGGAGGCGACGGAAATAACGTCGCCGTAAACGTCGCTTTCAGCCTCGTCAAGCTCAAACACGGGCGGAGCAGAAAGATTATTGGCAGGCAGAAGCGAAATAAAGCTCTGCGCCATATCGCACGCTTCTTCAAAGCTGTCGGCAAGGCAGTCAACCGCACCGTTTTCATAACCGTCCGAGGCGGTTGCTTCGCTTGGCGGTGAAATATAAAAATCGCTTCCCTTTACTGCGATTACAACGTCGGCTCCATAAGCCATAGCGGCAGTCACGCCGAGGCAGTTTCCGTCAACTATTGATATCTGCGGTACAACGCCCGACAGGCGTGACGAAAGCTTTACAAGCTCACCATAGGCGTAGAGCGCTTCAAAGCCCTCGCTCAGAGCAACGCCGTCGGAATTGTAAACTCCGATAATCGGACATCCCGTCTTTTCGGAAAGCTCATACGCCTTTTTTATCTTATTCACGGACGAAGTATCCACAGCCTGTGAAAGCTCAAAGGAATATACCTTACAGCCGCAGATTTCGCCGTAGCCTATATGAGTAATAAGTTCATCAATGGCGTTAATTTCACAAAAGCAGCCCTCGTCATACAGTTTTTCAAGCTTAGTCATAGTAACCTCCGAAGGTTTCTAAATATATTATTTATTATATTATAATTCAAAAAATATATCAACAGAAAAATAAATATAAACAGATTAAAAAATTTGTTGAAAAAGCACGAATATATGATACAATGTTTTCATGGATAATTTAATTTGTAAAATGCATAAAAGGTGCGGCGGATGTCAGCTCCAGGGGTACGGCTACGCCGAGCAGCTCGAATACAAGCAAAGGCAGGTAAACCGTCTCCTTTCGGGCTATTGCAGGGTTAACAGAATAATCGGTATGGATAATCCGCTTCATTACAGGAACAAGGTGCAGGCGGCTTTTTATTATGACAAAAAACGGCAGCGCTGCGCCTCGGGCGTATTTCAGAGCAATTCGGGGAAAATAGTTCCCGTAGACTCCTGTATGATTGAGGACGTCATATCCGATAAAATCATTATTACGATAAGAAGGCTCTGTGATTCCTTTAAAATAAAGCCGTACGACCCACTGAGGAACAACGGCTTTATTCGTCATACTCTCGTAAGAAGGGGCTTTAACAGCGGAGAAATAATGGTAGTTATCGTTTCGGCAACTCCCGTTTTCCCGTCAAGGAACAACTTTGTAAAGGCGCTGCTTAAGGAGCATCCCGAGATAACCACAATAGTCCATAATGTTAATCCTTATGAAAAAAATCTTCTCCTCGGAGAAAGGAGTAATATACTATACGGCAAGGGATATATTGAGGACACGCTTTGCGGATGTACCTTCAGGATATCCCCCGCTTCGTTTTATCAGATAAACCCAGTTCAATGCGAAAAGCTGTACAGCAAGGCGATTGAATTTGCAGGGCTCAGCGGTAAAGAGAGCGTATTTGATTCGTACTGCGGAACGGGTACAATAGGAATAATTGCTTCGGCAAAGGCAAAAAGCGTAATCGGCGCTGAGGTCAACAGGGACGCAGTACGCGACGCTATTTTTAATGCAAAGAGAAATAATATTAAAAGCATATGCTTTGAATGCGCCGACGCGGGAGAATATCTCAGCGAGGCTGCAAGGAATAAAGCTCATTTCGACACGGTAATTATGGACCCGCCGCGCGCCGGCTCAAGCAAAAAATTTTTAAATTCCGTTATAAAAATAAATCCGCAGAGGATTGTTTATATATCATGCAATCCCGTAACTCTCGCAAGGGATTTAGAGATTATAACCGCAAGGAACTATAAGGTTAAAGAAATCCAGCCGTATGATATGTTCCCGTATACGAAGCATATTGAAACCTTAGTGAAAATTGAGAGAGTAAAAAATGAAAAGTAACATCAAAAAATTATTAATAGTACCTTCATTACTTTTAGTTCTCGTTCCGGCAATTACAGCGAATGCGATGAATTATGATTATCTGCAAAGGGAAAAATGGATATCTGACTCAAAGATAATTTCAGAACCCGTAAATAATTCATCGGGTGAATATGAAATCTACGGTGATTTCAAGTATTACATAGACGAAGACAATTTCTGTATATACAATTACTTTTCATTAAGCGGTAACAATTTATACGAAGATAACGAGGAAGTAAGAATTTCATATACAATTACTCTCCCGAAGGATATTTACAAATTTGAGGTTGACAAGAACGGTATTATAACCGAAACGTCCTATGAAGCGGAACGCTCCTTTGATGTCAAAACAGTTTTTAACTCTGCTGACGGAGTTTATATTGTAGCGTTGCAATATAAGTATCCGAAAAACGAGGAGGTTGCAGCAATTGAAATAGGCTTCTATGACGGCGTTCGTAAATATTCGATAAACGAAAAGCCGCTTTATATTGAATACTTCCCGAACTCAAAGTCTACCGAGAATAAAGAGTCAACGACTAAAAAGAGCAAAACCACAACAAAAAAGAACAGCAGTAAACAAGGTACTACTAAAAAACAGCAAACCACTAAATATTCTCTATCAGGGCGTTATTCACAAAGCAGCGAGGGCAAAACACAGTTTGAGCCGTCTGGCAATTATACATCCGAAGGCTCAGTTGAGAGCAATTCCGAAAGCACAGACGAAAGCTTATCAGACGCTTTACCGACAAAGCATATGTCTCTCGCTTCAAAAGCTGCGGCAATCGGCGCAGGTATCCTTGCCTTTGCAGGAGTAGGGCTACTGATAGGTTCTTCGTTTATTAAGGATAAGAAAAAAGATACGGAGAATTAAACACCGTATCTTTTATTTATTACCGCTTTTAAAACGTATTCGTCAAACCATTTTTCAGACATCGTATAGTGTCCGTCGACGCCGATTTCAGCCCCGCTCGTTGCCTGCGCTTTAAAACGAACGGGTATACCGTTTTCAAGCTGCACGCCGTCGATAGATAAATATTCATAGGGCTTAATAATCCCGTATTTTATTTTGTCCTCCTTCGTCATTACGGCGTCCGTTCCGAAAAGGTCTGTACTATCTATAAAATCGGTATCAAGTATGCCGAGCATGGCGTTTGACTGGTGCCTCGTATCAGCGAGAACCACTACCTGCTCGCCCGCCTTGAGCTGATTAACCACGAGTGCTTTGCTGCAGGGCATTTCCTCATAATCTGTAAGGTCTATTATGCTTTCATAAAAGCCGAGCGGCGTTAATCCCTCAAGGTTTATTATTTCGTCTTTATTATTCATATAGGATATTACAAATTCCTCGGGAGGCTCGCCGAGCTTGTCATTAAGAATACTTTTAATATTTGCGATAATGCCCTCGGGCGTATTCTCTCCCCTGTCAAGCTCCGCAAAGCCGAGCTTAAGCCTATTGTTAACGACATATAGCGCGCTCCCGGTATGTCCGCAATGCTCATCGGGCATAGCGGAAAGGGGCGCAAGCCCGTATTTTTTCACAAGATACGAAAACCTGCTCCAGTCGCACGAATTATCAATATCCTTTAATAATACCGAGCGGTCGCCCTTTGCATATGCGTTGATATACTGAGCGCTTTTTTCAAGTATGTCGTAGTAAATCAGATATGCGGTACTGAGGCGGAAGTTTTTCTGCTTCATATTAAGTTTTCTTTCAACCGCCTGTCTTATCGGGTTAAGGGAGGCAAATATCCAAGAGGTATCCGCGCCCTTACGGTCGGTTACGCCCTCGTCCCATAGGTCAATATTATATTCGTGAGAAATATTAAACTGTTTCATTTAAATCACCTTTTAAATATTAGCACAGTGTAAAGGACTTTACAATAATTACTTTTTCTGTTATTCTATATAAAAGTAAAAGCTGAGGTAATATATGATTAACGTAAGCGAGGTTAAATACGGCGCACCAACGGAGTTTAAAAGCGAGCTCCAGAGGATAACATACGAAGCCCTTGAAAAGCTTGGTATTGACTATATCCGCGTGGATAACGACGAGGCGCGCACTATGGAGGACTGTATTGCAATTAACGAAAGGCTTAGGTGCAAGGTGGTAAAAACGCTTTTCCTTTGCAACAGGCAGAAAACGAGCTTCTACCTCTTCATAACCGAGGGCGATAAGCCGTTTGTTACAAGGATTTTTTCAAAGGTGCTTGGCATATCCCGCGTATCCTTTGCACCGCCCGAGCTGCTATTAAGCCTCGCGGGCGTTGAGCCCGGGGCGACGACTGTTTTCGCGGCACTTATAGATAATAACAAAGCAATAAACGTTGTGATTGACGAGGATATACTCAAAGAGGAATACTTCGGCTGTACTGACGGCACGCTCACAACATATATGAGAATTAAAACTGACGACGTATTCCGTATACTTGACTACACGAAACACAAAGCAAAAATCATAGACGTAAATATAACGGGAGAATAAAAATGGAACATCATCACCATCATTCACAGGAGCACGTTAAGGAAGTATCCAACAGGCTTGCAAGGGCTATCGGACATCTTCAAAAGGTAAAAAGAATGGTCGAAAACGACGAGGACTGCAGCGAGGTATTAATTCAGCTTGCGGCGGTAAAATCGGCGATTAATAACACGGGCAAGGTCATACTTAAGGACCATATGAACCACTGTATAGTTCACGCGCTTGAGGACAACGATACCGAAATGTTGGAGGAGCTTTCAAACGCGATTGACAAATTTATAAAATGAAAAACGCTGTTGCAAATATGCAACAGCGTTTTTATTTATTAGTAAATAACGCACCTTGTATTCTTCGGGATATTATCGTAAATCCACTTTGCGTGCTCAAGCTTAAGACGGATACAGCCGTGGGACAAGTTCATACCAAGACGTCCGTCGACAAGCTTAGTGGGTTCGGAAAGCTGCTTATAGGTAACCGAATGGAAGTTAATACCGCGGACTACCCTTGTTGCGTAGAATACGCGTACGTCGCCCGAGTCAAAGTAACGCTGACGGTAGGGACGTCCCTGATAAACATTCATAAGGAAGTTACCCGACGGAGTCGGAGTATCCTTAGCGCCGAGGGTGCAATCATAATACTTAACGCGCGTCCATTCGCCCTTCTTACCCTTGTAAATACCAACCTTGTAGGTTTTCTTGTTAACAAGAATCAGGTACTTTGTCGGGCTGTCATAGGTGTTCGCCTTTACAGTCATAGCGTCCGACAAATCGCTCACCTTACCCGCAAGGGTGCCGTCCTTATTAAACCTATAGGTCACGCCGTCGATGGTGGCTACACCGGTCATAGCTCTGCCTTTCTTCTTTGTTTTTCTCCAGAAGAAGTAGGTCTTTTTCTTAATCTTTACCCAGCCGGTCTGCATTTTTCCGTCAGAAGAAAAGTAATACTTATACTTGCCTATCTGATTAAGACCGATAAGGGCTCTGCCCGTTTTAAGATTAAAACGATAACGTGCGCCGCCTATATCCTGCCAACCGAAAAGCATTACGCCGTTGCTTCCGAAGCCGTAATAATACTTCCCTATTTTCTTAACGCCGACAGCCTTTATACCCGTTTTAGTATCAAAATAATAACGCTTTTTCTTAATCGTCTGAAAGCCCGTTACGTGTTTATTCTTAACGTAGTAACGCTTTTTGTCCTTGCTCCAGCCGTTTGCAGGATGAGGCGAGGTAGTAGGCTTAGTCGTGGTCGGCTTTGCCGTTGTTGTAGTAGTTGTGGTGATTGTGGTTGTGGTTGTGGTGGTCGTTGTTTCGCTTTCCGAGGTTTCAGGCTCCTCAGGCGGTTCATCAGCTACTGCGCTGAAAGAAGCAAAAACGCTAAGCATCATTATTACCGCAAGGAATAAGCACAACAGCTTTTTTGAATTATTCTTCATACAGTCGCCCTCCTTAGTTTATATTATTATTCTATTACCGCAGGTATGTATTGTCAAATTACAAATTGATTAAATTTTCATTGTAAAAGGTTCTTCCAAAGCGTATCCAGCCGAGCAGTGTATGGGCTTTAGGATAACCCCAATGCTCCTTACTCCTGAAGGAAAAGCCGTCGCTTTTAAACTTTTCTATAATATCGCTTGCGTTGCTGAGGAACTCGTCATACGTAAAGCCCTCCTCCTGCCACGCGGTACAGGCAACCGCAATAATACGCGGAAAAGCAAGCTCCTCAAGGCGCTCGTTATTATCAATAAACTCAGTCCAGAGAGGCGCTTCAACTCCGAGGACGTTTTCACGTCCGGTGTCGTCAAGCCCTTTTATCTCGGGCTTGAAGCTCAGTACCTTTCTGAGAGAGGTTATATCGTAATCGTAGTCGAGATAGTAGTAAGTAAAGGGTGAGAGAATTATTTTACCTCCGCCGTTTGCATACTCGGCGGTTTTGTTTCCCTTTTCAAGCCAGTACTGGACTATCATATTGTCCTTATCAAGTCCCTTTCCCTTAACAGCGTCATTCCAGACTATGCATTTCTTACCATTCGTTTTCAGGTAATCCGAAATAAGTGAAAGAAAATAGTTTTCATAATCGTTATATGAGGTAATACCAAGTTCCTGCATTTTCCTTTTGCAGTCGGGACAGTTTTCCCAATGTGCGTGCTTAACCTCGTCTCCGCCAAGGTGGTAAACGCCGTACGGAAAGAGCTCGCAAAGCTCGTCAAATACGTCCTTTACAAGACGCGCGGAAGCCTCCTTTGCAGGACATATAACGTCCTCAAAAATGCCCTGATGAGTTTTGACCTCAACCTTTTTACCGTCGCAGGTTGCCTCGGGAAATACGCTTAAAAAGGCGCTTGTATGTCCCGGAATATCGAACTCGGGAATAACGTCGATAAAATGCTGCGCGGCATACTCAACAACATCTCTGATTTCGTCCTTCGTGTAATAAATACCGTAGGGCTTATCGGACATGGTTTTACCGAAATCGCTGTATTTACGAACGGCAGCGGAGTTGAGCTCGGGGTGGGTTTCGCTCTCAATTCTCCAGCCCTGGTCCTCGCTTAAATGCCAGTGAAAGATATTCATTTTAAGCTCTGACATAGCCTTAATAAACTTTTTAATCTCGTCAAGCTCCTGATAATGCCTTGCGGAGTCAATCATAAAACCCCTGTGCTGAAACCTCGGCTTATCGTGAATTTCACAGTCGGGCACCTTACCGCCCTTTTTAATCTGCTCAAGCGTAAGGCGGGCATAATACTCAGCCTTTGCACTTCCGCATACCGCGCGGGCATTACCGTTTTTAACGCAGAGTATATACTCCTCCTCGGAAAGAGAGGGATTAAGCTCATATTCGTATCCGCGGTATTCACAAATACCGCCCGTTTCTTTTACTTCAAACGGTCTTGGAATTATATTCATAACGTTACCCTTTACAGCGTTACGCCGCTCTTAAAAATCGCGAACTGAATTATTCTTTCCTTCATTTGTTATTCCTCGCTGAAATCCGTATCAAGCACCGCCCGTATCTCATATTCGGGGTACTTGCTTTTAACAGCTTTAATAATATTTGAATATACCTTTTCTCTGCTTTTTGCGTCAAAGCTTACCACTACGTCAAAGCGTATTATTTTTCTTTCCTCGTTCAGATTAAAGCCGTGCATCTGAAGCACGTATTCATTACCAAGTACGAGCTTCTCTACCTCTTCCCTGACCTGTACTGCTCTCTCGTCAGTGGTATTACGCGAATATACGCCTATTGCGGTAAGGATTACGTTATGCTCTAAAAAGACCTTTTCCGTAATCCGTCTTATAAGCACGTCAAGCTCGTCGGCGGAATATGTATCGGGAACCTCAATGTGTACGGAGCCGTTGAAGGTATCGGGACCGTAATTATTGAGTACAAGGTCGTACGCGCCATAAACTCCGTCAAAGGAGCATACCGTTTTCTTAATCTTAGCCGCAAGCTCAGCGTCTGCGCGTTCGCCGAGGATTGACGAAATTGCCTCTTTGAGCATATCAATACCCGATTTAATAATTATTACCGAAATAAACGCGCCGAGCCACGCCTCAACGGAAATACCCTTGAGGAGATAGATAATAGCTGCAACGAGGGTTGAAAACGAAATGATTGAATCAAGCACAGCGTCCTGACCCGAATTAATCAGTGAGGTGGAATTAACCTTTTCGCCGACGGATTTAACGTATCTTCCGAGGACGATTTTAACGAGAACCGCAACAGCGATAATGATTATCGACACCTTTGAGTACTCAGGCACCTCGGGATTGATAATCTTTTTTACCGACTCAATAAACGAGGTAATGCCCGCATAAAGCACGATAACTGAGATAATCATCGCCGTAAGGTATTCTATTCTCCCGTAGCCGAACGGGTGCTTTTTATTCGGCGCTTTGCCCGCAAGCTTAGTACCGATAATCGTAATAACGGACGAGGCGGCATCGGAAATATTATTAACCGCGTCAAGCACGATCGCTATTGAATTTGAAAGCAGTCCTATCACAGCCTTAAGGGCGGCAAGAAGGACGTTCGCCGCAATACCTACAACGCTCGTTTTTACTATGACCTTATCCCTGCTCATATCAGAAGAATTATCATTATACTTCATAACTAACCTCCATATTACTCCACATCGGGCAGAATATCAGCTATAACCTTTTTGAGCGTATCGGCGGATTTTAATAAATCCTCCTGCTCCTTTTTATTAAGCTCAATCGGGACGGCTGCCTCCACGCCGTGCTTGCCGACTATCGCGGGCATAGAGAGTGCAACGCCGTCAATTCCGTAATTGCCT
>CALCYI010000070.1 GCA_937907605.1 uncultured Clostridia bacterium
GAAGTCGTTTCCGACAGATTGTTCATCTGAAAGCCAAATTGCTCGTTCTGCTTCCCAACCTGTTGTGATAACGCTTCCGTCTGCTCGGCAATACTTTCCGTCATAGATTTTGATGCCGTATCCAGCACCGTTTTCAGATTGGTCGCCTGATTCTCTACTGCCGTTTTCGTTTCGTCCAGGTTTTGTTGCGTTGCTGTAATCAGTACTTCCTGACGATTCATATTCATCTGCTCGTTGAGATTCTTGACTGTATTTATCAGCGCCGACCACTGCTCCGAATCTACTATCGTAAGATTGGTTGCCTTCTCCATCTTCTGAATGTTTGCGGCGTTCTTCTGCTTCAAACTTTCGAATTTCGAATTCATACTCCATGTCCTCCTTTCTGTATTTTTCTTCGTGGAGTTTTATGTCGCGGCATTTCATACCGTTAGGGCAAGTATAAGTGATATATTTTCTTTCATTTGTCCACCTGACCTGATAGTTGTGTTGCTTCATAAAATCAAAGAAGTCGTGCTTGTTTTTGCACTGCTTCATCGCCGCGTCAATTACAAACATCAGTTCAAACTTCCAGCTCGCACCTTTTTCTGCTGCTCGAAGTTCACCTTGTTCCAAGCCCGAAGGTGTGTTGTAATCATACGGTTTCAGAACTTTTGCGCCGTGCTGCTGACGGATATCGTCACTCAATTTACGAAGGTGTTTAAGCGTCTGCGGACTCTGTCGGAGCCGCTTTCCCGTTTCAAGATTTATCGGGCTGATGATGAAGTGATTATGCAGGTGTCTTCTGTCAATATGCGTTGCGACCAATACCTGATGATTAGTCCAAGCCTGTTCGGCAAACTCCAAGCCGATAGCGTGAACTTCATCAGCAGTTATCTCTTCCTTTGAATCAAACGACTGAATATATTGATAGAAGAAACGCTCGCTACTATTTGTACCCTTGAACGGATAAGCGCTGCGCATCAGCATCATTTCGTTGTAGGCATTAAGCCCGTTACAGTTGATACCCGACACGTAACGCATTCCGTTATCGGCGAGCGTTTTCTTCTCCTGCGTAACATATTCAATCGACTTTTGAAGCGCCGTTTTACTTTGGTGAGAGTTTTTTAAAAATTTCACTATTGGCATCTGCAATCTCCTGAAGCAAACCGATTATTTCATTTTGTTTTTCAAGCACTTCGTCAAAGTTATATGACCTGACAGCACCGCTATTTATCTTTCTTGCAATCTGATTAATGTTGTTACCCATACGATTCATTTCAGCAACGGCGGGCTTCAAATCTTCGGGAACAAATATCAGCGGATGGCAGGTAGCGGCGACAATAAAATCGGTCAGATTCATCTTTGCTTTTTGCGCTTGTTCTGTGATTCTACGCTTTTCTTTATCTGTCAGACGAACCGTAAGCGTATTATTTCTTTTTCTGTTTTCGTTAATTGTTATCACTTCCTATACAAATTTTTAAAGGGGTTGCGGGTTCTCCCGCAGAATCCGTGCCCGGTGGATAGCCGGGCGCTCTGCTTTGCCTCAGCCAAAGGCTGAGGAATTGTATTCCAAAGGGGAAGAGAAATTCATTACAGCAGATTTGTAACCGTGTAAAGGTTTGAGCGCTTGTTGCCGGTGTCGGGGTCGTAGCGATGAGTAATTTCAAGAAGCCCTTTGTCTACAAGTCCTTTGATTGCGGGATCAACTACAGGCAGAGAAATATTACAGTTCTTTTTAATGTTCTTCCTTGACGGAAACGACTGCTGCTTTTTGTCTGAACACTTAATCAGATAACAGTAAACCGCAAGCTCTTTCGGGAGCAAACCGTATTCAAAGATTTTGTTGTCGATAAGAAAAAATCTTCCAGACGGTCTCTTTTGATTTCGTATCATAAATAATAAATCCTTTCTAAGTTTTAAATATTGTTTTTCAAAATTGAAATTAAAAGTGGACACAATATCCTTATTGCTTTTTGTATTACTCTCTATAATAAAAAAGAGAGCAACGAATAACACAATCATTAATTTGCACTCCTTTACATATATTAAATTTTCAGAGGAGAAACAGAAAACATCAAGCTCAAAATTTTAAGGTGCAACCTATGCTCTGTTTAACTCCTCTATATATAAGGACACTCAGAAGCGATTTGTAAACCAAATATATAAAAATTTTTATTGACTTTTATAAAAGAAATAGGAACTTATGTTTCCATAAGTTCCCTAAGTTGTTTGATGACCTTACTGTGCCGTTTCGAAACAGCCATTTTGCTGATTCCAAAGTGCTGACCGATTTTCTCCATACTCCAATCCTCATAATAGTACAGATAAATCAATGTTCGCTGTTCTTCAGTGAGCATTTCCAGTTTGCTTTGCAACTTTTCCAATTCCATTTTGTGAACAACTTGAGCATAGGTTTCATCATAACTGTTCGGAGACAACTTCCCGCTGATAGTTTCAGGCTCGAACGGTTCTTTTGTAAGATGCCTTCGGTCACTTCTATCCTGCGCCTGCTGCCTTTTTCTGTCCTGTTCAAGAAATTCTGCTACTTCATCGGAAACATCTACTTCAATACAGTCGCCATCATATTCAATTGTGGTTTTAACCAAACCTTTCCTTTCCGTCTGTGAAAGGGAGTAAGCGTGGTATAGTCGAAACAGAAACCACGGCTGTCAATCTCTCAGTATATTCACTACTCTGTTCTGGATTGCAATGGTGTCAACTAAGAAATACGAGGCTGAACTAATTACAACCTCACCGACTATTTATTTCAAAAGGCTTTCGCCTGATGAGCTGTTTGCAATTCCATTATATCATTGTTAGTATCGGCGTCAATATTTCAACTGTATTTTAGCCTTTACCGTACAATTATCGGGACAGAAAAGCACCTTCTGGCTAATGCACAAGTCCGTAAAAAGTGGACAAAAGCAAAAAGCACCCCTATTGACAGCAAATCTGTTTTGTAAAAGAAAAATCGCAGGCACCAAACACATCTGAGTTCGGTACCTGCGAACACTATTTTAATTGGGAACACATTTATCTATGACACACGCTTTCCTAAAAAATACAGAGAAACAAAATCTGTTGAAAGCATAAAGTTCTGCCGGTTTAACGCAATATCATAGAAACGCCTGAAATCCTCTGTATAATAATATTGAATGTCATAGGGGGTAATACTAACCTCCTTTTTAGGAATAAGAATAACTGAGGAACGGTTGGGGATACAACCCTTCGGCTTTCGCCCGACCTTTAAGGTTGTACTTGTTTTAGAAGCAAGGAATACATCATCACGGTCAACATATTCGTAAAGCGGATAGTTAACAAATGCCGCAGTATTAACATACTGACGCTTTTCCGGAAGAATAACAGTTCCATTCTTTTTTATGCATTCCGAAGAAATAATACAAGCATCGCCACCGCTTTGTATATCCCTTGCTTTGATTTCATGATAAAGTACATCAAATATACCGAACTGCATACCGGAATAGATTTTATCAAAAAATTCATTACGATAAATCACCCAGCACGGAAGGTTGGAATCCGTAATATATTCTTGCTCTTGAGTAAGCGTATATTCGCTTTCTAAGTTATGTATAATCGTTTCCTTTGGATGCTCATTACTGTTTACTAAAAGGATACAGTATTGTTTAGTTGTTCCGATAAAACCGTTTTCACCGAAATCATAAATATCGGTAATTGCTTTTTTCGCAATTTTTTCCCGTTCCTTGCTTGAGAAGAATGACTTTTCACATAAACAAAAAATTTGATCGGCACTTCGTTTCATCTTCACCTCGTTCGTTAAAATGAAATCAAATTTCTCATTAACCGCAGGCTTTAAATTAAGCGGCCGGTTTGGTGTATATCTGTTTAATATTTCGATTATGTTAAGTGTTCTCTCGTCAATATTCTCATAGTAGATGTTAAACTTAAATAAATCATTTAACAGGTATAACAGTCTAAAAGGGCAATAACCGTTAATTAACACATTTGCATTCTCGTTAATCTCTATATTATCTGCAAATAGCTCTGCATAGGCGAAATTAATATAGCAATTGCCACGCTGAATACGCCTTGTGTTTGCCTTTTCAGCAACGGCACACAGTTCATCAAAATCATACGAAAATGGATTTGAAACAAGAAACTCTGTTAATGCCGTAAACTTATATAACCCGTTTTCATTGATTGTATTTTTTATCTCACGGTTTTCCTTCACATAATCCCATCGCGTTTTTTTGCGTAGCTTTTTATATGTGCCTTTGGCATCTTTCTGTTCAGGCAGTACTTCCGGCTTTTTCATAACGATATCGCCGGCGGTTAACGTCAACTCAATCGGAAGATTTGTTAAATCCAAAACCGACTTCAAAACAAGCAGAATCATATCCGGCTCATCAAACGGCATCGCAAGCCGCTTATCCACCATCTGCTCCATATCGGAGGCATCTTTTATGGATAACGAAAACAGCCGCGCCGCACAGTTATCAATTTTCAGCCTTGCGGCAATATTACCCGCAAGCACCTCCAGTGCTGTATTGTCGTACGGTACACTATATGAATATATGTTGAGGCTTTCTGAAAAGCAGTCGTAAGCTCTGACCTCGCTATCTATTCCAAGTTCCGATTTTATTGCCTCTTGAATTTCTACCGTAAAATAATTACGTTCATCGTGGCTGAGCTCGTCCATTTGTATAACAGCCTCATTATATGCTTTTTTATAGACCACCCCAAAACGTGAAAGCATATTGAAAAGCATCGCGGATTTACGGCGAATCAGCTCAAAATCCGCTTTTCCCACAAGCAAATTGGCACACTTAAGAAGAGCCGTGTTCAACGACTCTCCTATTTCGATATGATAGTTTTCACACGCCTCGGATATGCCGAGTATGACGCCGCAATCCTCAACGGCCTCCGGCTTGAACTTGTAAACAGCAGACGTGCTGTTGTTCGTCTGCCGCTGCCACTCATAGATAGCGTTGTATAGCCGAACGTGAAAATAAGTGTTTTTCATCACAATATTATCGCGTTAAAATAAGAATTATTTGTTTAAGATGTTTATCTGCTCGGAATAGGCTGTTCTGAGCACGCCGTAGCTGTCGTAGTAGGTCACATAACCCTTGGCAGCCCAATTGTACCGATTGAATTTCTTTACGTTCACGATGTAATAATTGCTTTCGGCCGACACTTCAAATTTGGATGTCGTCATTTTATTGTTAAGCGTTACAAAAACGGTTTCGGGAGCAAAAGCTGACGGTTTTCCGTAGTAAAACGCTATACCGACGGAAACGATGTGGCAGTTTTCGTCAATACCGGCACCCATAATATAGGTGCACACATTGCTCTCTTCATCGTAAGAGCTTGTGAGCGTAAGATTGGGAACGCCGTTACTGTTTACAGGCGGCAAATCAGCGTCGTCGGGTCTGTTGACGTCGGTATAGGCTGCTGTAAACACGATGTCCTCACCCTGTTGCAACAAGGTGAGCCAGTCGCTTTGAGAACACACCCAGTGACCGTCCGTGCTGCCGTATCTGTAAGGTACCTCCGGTATCAGTGCGGCAACATCGCTTTCGGTCAGGTTGCTCCACTCTGTGCAGGTTTTTGTTGCGATATCTTTGATATATCCGCTTTCGTTTTCAAAATAAATGCTCGCTGCGTTTTCAGGAATAATCAACGCTTTGAACGCAGTGTTTGATGTAAGTGTAAACGTATAGTCTTCGTCTGTGGAGAAAATACGGTGGCTGACAGTTTCATACCAGCCTTTAAATACATAACCCTCTGCAGGCGTTGCCGTCAGGCTGATTTGTTCGCCAAACAATTCGCCGCTGAAGGCTTCATCGGTTAAATTTTCGCGCGTGTTGCCGTCAAGTGTAATGTCATAAGTGCCGTTTTCCGCCGTAACCGTAAGATTCAGATAAGGCACCAGCGCACCGACAGCATTTAACAAATCCGCAGTGGCCGTGTCAATTTCCGCCTGGGTATTATTACCGGCGGCAACATCGGTATATTGCTCTGAAAGCGCCATTAACGCGTTGTAGGAGCTCTCGCTGTAATCCTCTGCTTCAAGCAGCGTAATATACTCCCTTACGGCAATCAGTACGCTGTCGTCGGGATCTCCGACTTCGGCATCAGGATACAGCTTAAAGGCGGGCGCAATACCTCTGTTAGTACCGTAGACGTAGTAATAATTATAGGCGTAGCCGTCGTACTTGACGCCGCAGGCGTTTACGGTATTCACGCCCGGCGTCCGCAGCCACCACATAGAATTGCCCGCATAGGTACCACTTGAATTTACAAAAAGTCCCTGACACTTGGCGTAATCGCTACCCTGTTTTTGCCTTGCCGTATCGTAAACCGCGTAGTCGTCGGCAAAGCCGTAATCGCTGTTAATGGAGTCGCTGTAAGATAGTATCCAAAGATTATCCCTTGTATTGCTACCGCCTGAGATATCGAAATACGGATTGCCTTCGTTAGCGTGATATGTCGATTTAATCTTTGTTTTTTCATTTTCCGAAAACGCTGCGTTATAAAATGTATCGTTCAGCCACGTCCTGAGCGAGCAGCCCTGCCATGTAATGCCTTCATAGTAATTATGATACGGCTGACTGTCGAGGAGTGTTTGGCTCATAACGTACACGCCGTCGCTCTCGTTTGAAAGCACCGTCCACACAATCGGCTCCCATTTGAAATAGTAGCTTTTACGGATGGTGTAGCCGTTTTCATCCTGATTTGTGTTTGACGTTGAGGCGCTGTACGAGGTCCAGAACGGTCTGTACTCGTTAATCGTTACCTTGCGGTAAAGTTCGCCGTCGTATTCAATATCCGCATAAGTCATATTAACCGTATCGTACGTATGGCTGTCCGCTTTCGAATTTTTCATATAGCCGTAGCTAATCATCGTACAATCCGTATTATTCAGTTCGGTTAAAAGATTTTCATCCGTTACTCTGCTCTGGGGATAGGTGCCCAGTCGGAAGGTGTCGCCTGTTTGTAGCTGATTTGCTTTAATGCACAGGTCTTGATAATCGGTCGCCTGCGCTGAAAAGGGCGCAACCATAAATGCCGATAATAGTATCAGCACGGATAAAAGTATACACAGCGATTTTTTCATTTACGTTTCACCTCTTTTTGCGGGCGAGCAATGCTCGCCCCTACGGATTGCGGGGTTTGTGTGCGGGCGAGCAATGCTCGCCCCTACTTTATGACAGTTCTCCTTGCACAGGAGAGCCGTTTGTTTTATTAAAAAAGGGGCATAGGCTTACACCTATGCCCCTAAGTTAGTTAGAATTCGCCGCCGTCGTTTTCACCGTCGCCGGCACCGCCGTGAGGATCCGGATCGCCGCTGATAGTAACCACGTCGGAAATAGTGAATTTTTCAATTTCTGCCTCAGGAGCAGTATAATATTTCTTATGCATTTTACTCCTCCTTTAATCAGCTTACTGTTACAACGTCGCCATAGATAATCGCTTCGATTGTGGTAGGCGTTACGGTCTCGTCGCCCTCTTCTCTTGCCGGAACAAAGCTGTACTTATACTTCACGTAGGAACGTGCCCACAGTGTGCTGCTGGATTTAATCTTAACAGAGAAGTAGCTGTCGAATACGCGTTTTGAAGCTTTAACCGTATAAACCGCGCTGTTATCCTCTTTGAACAAATCAAGGTCAAGATTCTGCTTAGCGAAGCAGGTACCTGCCTCAACAAACTGAGCAGCCTGGTCGTTGCCGGCTTCAAGGTCTTCAATATTGGTATAGTAGTTATATACCATAAATTGACCGGTAGACGGGGATTCCATCTTCGCCCAGATGAACGGCATCTTGGTCGTTCTTCTTTCAATAGCGAAGCGGTAGTAGCTCGCGTCGCCGCTGGTATCAAGGCCAATCTTGACACCGTTAGCATAGAATTCAGTTGCTGCCTCGTTGCAGGTAATGTCGACAAAGTCTAAGTCACATACCGCATAGAATGAGAACTGTCTGGTGTAAGAAATCGGCAGATAACGGAACTTGGAGCCGTTAACAGCATAATTCTCGCCCTGGTCAATAGCAATCGCTACGAACGGGTCGTAAGCCTCGCCTGTCGGACGCTCAACGTCGCTTTCAACCGTTACCAGCGTATCCGGCTCAACCTCGCTTTGAAGTGTTTCGCCGTTGAGCGTATAGTTATAAGTGGTTGAAGCCTTTTCAAACGCAACGCGAATGAAGGCGTAGGATTTGTCGGTGGTCAGATAATCCGCAACCGTCTTGCCCTCCAGCACATTGCCTTGCGTATCCTTCTTTACGTCGAAGCCGGTAATGTTGTAATTAGTAATATTGTATTCGCTCGTAAGCTCATAGGTGTTTTCGCCTATCACAAGGTTGTCCTCGCTGTCAAGCGAGACGGAATCGGTCTTGTTGGCAATAAACTGGGTTACCGCCTTGTCGTACGGGTTCAGCAGCTTCACGAGAATCTGGTCCTCGGAAGCCGGATCAGACGGCGCCATATACGCAGTGATATAAATATCCTTGGAAACGTCGCTCGTCATGCGCATGGAGTAATTTCTCAGCAGGCTTGCATCCTCGGCAACCGCCGGGTCAACCATTCTGGTGCTGACCTTCTTGTTGCCCTCGTCGTCGTAGGATTCGATAACCCACTTGTAGACGTTGCCCTCGTATTCAGCAGGAACGCTGAGATTCAGGGTTTCGCCGTAGCCGATACCGTAAGCGTAAGCGGAGCCGTCACCGTGGATATCAATCTGACGCCAATAGCTGTTGTCCCAATCGCTCGGATCGTACATATCAATGGCTTCTTCGTTGCCTTCAGCATCTACCACGTAGAACATCGGCTGAAAGTATACCGTGTAAATATCGCTGTTGGCGGTATTGATAGCCGTCAGCATCTCGGTTACCTTCTGGTCAACGAATTTCTGAGGATCCATTTCGTGACCCGTATCGGTGCTCTCTTCAATAGACTCGCCAACACCTGTACCGTCGTCAAGAAGCTTGTCAAATTCAGCCTTGGCGCTGGTCATAATGTAGTCGTTTTCGTAGCGGTTAAAGTCGATAGTGGTATACGCAAAGCTAAGCGCGTCGTATACGCCAAGGTCAGCCGTATTATCCACTTCCTTGCCTGGGATAATAGTACCGTCCGAATTATAGTCTTCAAGGTATAATGCTTTGTGCTTATTCTGCGAATCCTCCTCAGGAGGAACCTTTGTGCAGACGAATACACCTGTATCATATTCCGTTCGGCTTGCACCCGTCGGGTCAACACGGTGGTCAAAACGGATAGTATGTCTTGTTTTAGGAGCGTTCTTCAAAATAGCTAACGCACTTGCCAGCTCTTCTTCAATTGCTTCAATCGTGGTAAAGGTTTTGGTAGTGACGGTAGTGCCGTTAAGCGGGTCTTCCATATAATCGGGAATTACAACTGTTACGTCATTATAACCGCCGTTAGCAACGCTTCTCATAGCTTCTCTTGCCGCCTCTAAAACCTGGGTATACTTCGTCCACCAGTTACCGGAAGCACATTCGCCCTCCATGCCGGGCTGAGCTTTGATATAATACTTAAGAAGATAGTAGTCACCGTCTTCGCCTGCTGTTGAATGTTCTTCATCAGCATTTTTAACGTCGGTCATATCCTCAATTTCGTCATCTGTTAAGCCGCCTTCGTGAACAACCTCAACCTTAGTTTCGGAATTATTAAGAAGATTCCAGATATCCTGCGCACAATGTTTTACTTCAGTGTCCTCATCAGAAGCGAAATCATAGTTTTTCGGATTGCAGGCTGTCAGTCTGTCCATATCAACGAAGTATTGACGAATCATACCCTCGGTGAAATGCTCTAAGCCGAATTCTTCAAGTGTTCCGTCGGTAAGAAGACCGGAGTTGTCATCAATCATCTTCTGAACGGGATAGTAGTTGATAACATAAAGCCCGATTGTGTTTAAAGTGCCTGAAACACTATTATAGTAATTGTTTGTGCTTACAGTACCAAACCAACCACTCGAATGCTTTTTAATATAGTAAGAATTATCAAATGTACTTTCATTGAACGCATATTGTTCAGCGCCAATACTGGAATACTTATAATAGTAATCCTCGTAGGTTGCCGCCGTTGATGATGTTGTATATGGATTGGTAATCTTTAATACATTGGCATAGAAGTTTTCGGGGTCGTCAGTGTTACCGCCGTGGTCATTCCGGGCATTTGAATAGAAACCGCCTGAACGTTGCGGATTAGTATCGTTTGACTCAGCGATAATCTTCCAATGGTTATGAGTACTGTCGAAATACACCGTTTCATAAGTAGTACCTTCTACAAAACCGTTAGAAACAGCGTCTTTTGCATCGGCTATGGAATTCGTATTAAGAAGCTGATTAAGAGAAGCGTTTTCAATATATGTCTTTGTAGGAAGCGTATATCCATCTATTCCGGCAACTGCATTATTTACATAATTGAACAACTGGTCCATGTTGGTATTCTTGCCGGTACCTATCATTGTCTCAACATCAAAGCAATATTTCTGCCAGTCACCGCTCTGGTTTACATATGTTCCCTGGTCGCCGTCCACAAACGTTCTCGTCTTCCAATTATAAAGGAAGGGGAGTGCTGAAGTGGTCGACTTATATGAAATCAGCCACCTCCAGTCATCGACTAAAATAGAACCGCCGTGAGAGTTAAAGCCAAGCAGAGCAGGCACCGTGAACGGGTCGGAATCAGAGCCCTTGGTTCCGCCGTCATAAACGGCTACAGCCTTCGGCAGATAGAGATAAGTTGTTGAATAATCGTTATTCATTCGTAATACAGTACCATCGCCTGTATCAGCTGAATTTTCGCCTCTGTCTCTGGTTGCACCCATGCTGGCATAGACCAGTCCATTATAGGTGGCATTATATGCAGCAGATTTTTCTTCACTGGAACTGTCGCCGTCAAAGGCTTCCGGTGCAATATAATTATAGCTGTTGTTACCAATCTCAAGCATTGCTGCTGTTTTAGTATTAAGGTCAATTAAAACATCCTTTAAGGTAGGATTCATAGTATCAGGGTCAGCCTGACCGTATTCTATCGCGTCCCTATACTGAACGGCTTTGAGATACGCGTCGTATGCGTCAGTCATTTTGGTATAAACCTTGCCTGCATACATCTTCTCCTTATACTCGTTAATCAAAGTATCGAGAGCACGCACCTGCGACTTTGTATCGTCCATAGTAGCAACCTGAAGGTTTAACACAGCCGCTTCAATATCATCGCCACACTTCTTAACAGCGGCTTCCATGCCGGTGTAATCGCCGTAGGTATAAGCAGCATTAGCATAGGGATATGCCGTTAAATCAGTCGGGTTAATCGAGGTTGCGGAATCAAGCGCAGCAAAATATGTTGAAAATGCACCGTCTTGCGCTTTTTCTACCGAAAAGTCAGTGTAATGCGCAGCCATAAATTCTTCAAGCTCATTCTTTAAAAGAATGTAGTTAACCGCATGAATTTTTGTTCCGTTAGCATGGAGAGGAGTAAAGCTACGCGTACCACTTGCTAAGTTGAGCCAACGGAAACCTGCGGCACCAAGCCAATAGGTTTCAGAAATAGTAGTTGAACCGTCTGTAACATTATCAACAAAGGTATATTTTAAGTGGTTTTTGTAGATTTGCCAAAAGCTTCCGTTTTTTGTGGAAGAATTAGCGTCAGTAAACGGGTTGTCTACCTTACCGTTTTGGATATTGATATACTGAAGTCCGCCGCCGTCTTTCACCGCCATATTCGGCCAGGTGGGTTTTGTATAGACGAGGCTACTGGAGGTTTCATGGTGACCTTCAAGCGTACCAACCCATTTATCCGTAAGGTCAACTCCCTCAGTTGCCTCGTATGCGAACTCAGGAATGGTTGAAGAGTTAGAGCCGTTACTTGTGATACCTAAAACAATCGGAATCAACGGATACTTTTCTTCGCCTTCACCCTTGCCGTCAACAAGCACAACTGTATTCGGATAATAGAAATCATAGTAGTTCTGATAAGTCCACAGACCATATTCACCATATACTTCTGTACGGTTTGAAGACAGCCAACCATTGTTGTTGAGACCGTCGGAATAAATAATCTTACGGTAGTCTGTACCTGCAACAGGCTGGGATTCGCCTGTCTGAAGGTTGTCGTTATCGTCATAATACTTTGCAGCACCGTCGCCGATTTTCACTTCGCCGTTAGCTTCCGGCTCTGTAAAGCTCTCCATCTTATATGCATAGGTGGTGTTGTTAGCGTCAACGCCAGTCCAGTGGCGAGTAAGCGCAACGGTAGCTGCCTCCATCTGGGAAGCGGTACCTAACTTATGCGCTTCAATAGCCGCAAGATAGTCGGTATACGTCCTGCCCATATTGGTATAAAGCGCGTCATAGCCGTCTTCACTAAGCGGCACAACATAGTTATCCTCGAAGTACGCAATCGCGTCCACGAGGTCGCTCTCTGCGTCTGCCATTGCAGTAATCGGCATAAACGGCAATGCGCCGATTACGAGCATTACCGAAAGCATTACTGCGAGCAGTCTTTTACTCAATTTTTTCATACTGATTCCTCCTGTATAATTGCGTTGATACTCCGCAAGCTATACTTACTGACTACGCTACACTTGCAAAAGCATCAAAAATTTCATATATTATTCCCATATATGAAAAACAGCAAATGCGCCGGAAATCATAGCTTATTGACCAGAAATCCGACGGCTAATAACTTTTTAAGCCAGTAGCTTTTGCATTTTTTCTATGGACTTTTCTTTTAGTTCAAACGAGGAATGAACATATCTGTTCAGCGTAATTTTTGTATCCGAATGCCCGAGCAGCTCTGATACGGTTTTAGCATCCACGCCGGCTTCAATACAGCGCGTTGCAAAGGTGTGGCGTAGCGTATGGAAGGTAACATCCGTTAAACTGCTGTCTGCAACATATTTTCCAAATATCATTTGGAGATAACGGGGTTCCGTGTAATCTATTTTTGCAGTTGAAAGGATATATCCCCGACCTTTGAATTTGTTGTAATATTTTATCAACTCTAAAGGAAACGGGATTGTGCGTATCGAGCTTTTACTCTTAGGTGGCTGAATTACAACGCGGCTTTTTCCGTTTTCGATAATGCGCTCCATCGTTTTATCAATGCAAATAGAATTTTCGGAAATGTCCTCCCATTTCAAAGCACACAGTTCGCCTATTCGCATACCTGTATATAAAGCAAGCAGGGTGCCGAATTTGTGAATGTCCGTATCTTTCTTTAAATAGTCTGTAAAGCGCTTTTGCTCATAAACGGATAAGACACGCGGCTCCTTGCCTTCCTCCCTTAAATATTTTATCTTCGGAATATTTACGCCGTATTCCTCCGAAGTATATTTAAGCATTTTATTTAAAACCATTAATATATCGTTAACCGTTTTATTGCAAAGACCTTTGCCGCATAATACCGATACGAGGCTGTTGACAACCTTTCTGTCAATATATTGAACCGGTATACTTTTTATAAGGTTAATATGATTACGATAAACGCCTTCATACTTCATTATGGTATTAGGCTTGCAGTTAAGCTTGACCTCCGCCATCCAAAGCGGATATATTTCAGATAAACACACGTTCTTAAAGCTGTGCGCTACTGCCGGCAATTCTGATATAGCCTTCTTCTGCTTATCCTTGACCTCTGAATAACTGTGTGCATAAACGGAACCATATATCCTCTTGCCGTCCGGCATAATCTGTTTAACGTATCTTGCTTCCCAACGCCCATCCTTTCGCTTATAAATATTTTCGCCTCTTCTTGGCATGTTCATCATCCTTTCATAAGTGGTGTGAATATTATATAATGAACCATTGACGGCAAAATTGACGGTAAATAAAGGTTTTTTTGTTCAAAATTTGTAACAAATTATTAAAAAAATATTGAAAAGCCTATTGAAAAGTATAAAAATGTGTGCTATAATTGTAAAAAAATTATGAACATTAGGGGTAGTGCGCCTATTTTTAGTGTTCATATATGGGAATAATATATGAAGTGTTCTGCCGTATCAGCCGGCAGTTTTTTATTTTAAAAAACAAAAAATGCGCAGTCTGAAAGACTACGCAAAAAAATAATTGTCCATTTATTGTTTACTGATGCACAAGTGAATTTAATAATGTTATTCTGCAATAATTGAACCATCCATTATACAATGATTTCATTATTAGAGTATTTTTGAAGAAAACACCGCCCTGCTTACCTTAAATAGCAGGGCGGCTTTTACATACATTCTATCATAATTTGCGTTGCCAAACGGTAGCCTGTTTTGAAGGTTTCTTCGTTAATGACGATGGATAATTCATTCGCTGCCGTCAGATATTTTTCAAAAAGTTCCTTTTGTTCTTCATTCAGCATTTCAGCCAATTCTTCCTGCAATCTGCCGACAAGCCTGAGTCCTTCTTTATATCTCACATTGTTTTTAAGGCTCTCGGAGTCAGTCGGCTCAATATTGCCGTTATACAAGTTTTCCAGCGTTGTCATATTGTATCACCTCAAGACAAAGCAATATCACAACAAGCCGTCAAAGTCCAGAAGAATTTTCCGCCTTTTTTATTGTTATATGGCAGGAATATTACCCGGGGCTTGTCAGGATTATTCTCTATGCTGTTATTCGCAATGCAAGATCTTTACAAATATCCATAACAGATTGCCACGAAATATCACCAACATAAAAATTTCTGTTTTTGTAATTATCCCACTGCTTTTTCATTGCTTCGCTTTCGGCAACGGCAGAATATATTTCGACGATATCTTTTATCTGGTTTTCACTGTTTCTTGCTTTACAGGTTGCGTTAAAAGCTGCGGATAAATCGTCATAGTTGATTTCTTCGTTTTTGGTGATAATATAAACATCATAAAAATCACGCATACGGGTATTTGTTTCCGCCCTGACCATAATCGTTTGCAGTTTTTCTGCAAGTAATGTTTCAATATTATAACTCAAAACCGATATCGTTCTGTTTTCAAACATCAGCGGATAATCATAATGCACAGCGGACGGCGTAATGACATCGCCTGTCGAAATATCGAGCTTAATCGGTTGCCTTGAGTTTTCAAAATATGCGTTAAGTTTAATTCTGACACCGGGGTAATCAAACTCATCCATAATCGTTTCAGCGTCGGTTATTTCAAAAGAAGCATTATCATCAAGTTTAATGCTGATGATAGATTTTACCACGCTTTTCGCTTCTTCAACCGACAAGGTGAGCGCCGTAACCGTGCTGTCAATGTCCATTGTTGCTCTCATATCCAGTCCGACTAATGAGGCAACAAGCATACCGCCTTTGAGAATAAACTTATTCTTATATTCGGATAGAGATACTCTTTCCAAAAAGCGTTCCATCATATAATTTCTGAAAAGTGTTTGTGCTTTTTCGGCGTTACCACCCGAAAGATTATTTATTTTATCTTTTAACTGTCTTGTTGTTTTAATCATAACATTACCTCGGTATATACTCTTACTTTATCTTCAATCTTCAACATTTTTGCATATTGCATAAGATTGTGCAAATTCTTATCCTTACGCTTCATATACTCTTTAATGGCGAATTGAAACACCTGAATATCCATTTTATCCTTGATTTTAATAATATCACAGATAGTTCTGTCAATATCATAAACGGGAACGGCGTTTCCCTGATTTGTGTTTACGGTCGTTTTACCTACATTCAGCATATCTTTTAAATCAGTATATACGCGGCAATTACGCTTTCTTAAACGGCTGGCGTTATAACCTTTACCAACGGTTAAAGAGACCCGATTCGGTTCCCGTTCCGTCAAGCCGTGCAGATACAGCGCCGTTTCGTGAGAGAATACGATATTGTTTCTTAAACTGATAATATAAAGCGCATCAACCCAAGTATCGCTGTCAACATAAATTCCGGGCGCTGCTTTTTCCATATTTTTCTTTTTAATAAATTCGCTGATGTATTGCTTGGAAACTCCGGCATTAACCGCATCGGCTACAATTAAGTATCCGTTTCCGTTTTTCGTCTGCTTTTCAAGCATCTCGTACTTTGTCATTTTATCACCTGACCTTTGTGCTTATAATTATATTAAACATAGGCTCAAAAGTCAAGTTTATTATTCTTATCATTTGCGCATCTTCCTTTTCGTTATATCATAGAATTTTGACTTTTACAATTAACCACAGGTATTGTGCAGTACCTGTAGTTAATATTTTTTCAAAAACGCCTTTTTATTATTATATAGCAGGAATATTGTCCAGAGGTAGTATAGATTTTTGGTTTTGTACGGAGTCAAAATCCGCCTTCGAGTGACATTTTTCGGACGATAAAACCTTATTTTGAAAAATGACTTGCTTATTTACTTTTTAAGAGTTACTATGCAAACGGAGGTGAACGCCATGAAAGGTGTAATCTATGCTCGTTTTTCCTGCGACAATCAGCGCGAGGAGTCGATTGAAGGTCAGCTTCGTGAGTGTAAGGAATTTGCAAGACGGAATGATATTCAGATAATCGGAGAATATATTGACCGTGCTAAATCCGCAACTACTGACCGCCGTCCTGACTTTCAGCGTATGATTGCCGAGAGCAGCAAGAGCGCATTTGAAGTCATTATCGTTGCAATGGACGGCAGAGGTAAATGGCGAAAGAACAAAGAAACGGCATAATTAAATATAGGAAAAGCGGTACAGCCGCTAAACTGTACCGCCATTCCTTAAAACTTCGTTATCGCACCGACTCTTTTTTGTGAGGTTCTTTCTTAACTTAATGACATTGGGGTGCAGAGGGCGTTTTACTTGAGTCCGTTCTTGAAGGTATGGCGGAATACTATTCCAAGGAACTGGGTGAGAAGACACTGCGTGGTATGCGGGAGAATGCTCTGAAATGTAAATACAACGGCGGTCCCGTTCCGTTTGGCTACTACATTGATAGCGATAAAAACCATCAGCCAGACCCTGAAAAAGCACCGCTTGTGGTTGAAATGTTCAAGATGTATGATGAAGGTGAAAGCATTGTTGAAATAGTAAATGTTATGAAAAACCGCGGTGTTCTCAGCAATAAAGGCAGACCGCTCTCTTTGAATACCGTTACAACTATGCTTCACAACAGAAAATATATCGGTGAATATCATTTTAAAGATGTTGTCGTGCCCGACGGTATGCCTGCGATTGTAGAGAAAGACTTGTTTGAGCGAGTGCAAATGAAACTTGAAAAGAATAAAAAGTCAGGTGCCAGATACAGAGCCGATGACGAGTATCTGTTGACGACCAAACTTTTTTGCGGGCATTGCGGTTCTATTATTCACGGGGAGAGCGGCAGGAGCAGAACGCACGGCAAGTACCGTTATTATAAATGTTCTAATGCGAAAAAGCATAAGGGCTGCACGCTTAAACCTATCAGAAAAGACTATATCGAAACGATTATTCTGAACCACATTATGACTCTAATCAGCGATGATGATATTGTTCAGAATATGGTTGACGCCGTAATGGAGCAGCAGGGCAAGGACAATGTCGTTATGACAGCTTTGAAGAAACAGCTTGCCGATGTAGAAAACGGAATTGAAAATGTCCTGAATGCTATTCAGATGGGAATAGTAAATGAGTCAACAAAAAAGCGGCTCGATGAACTTGAAATGCGGCGCAACGAGCTGCGGATTGATATAGGCAGAGAGGAACTGGCAAGTCCGACCTTATCGCCGAAGGATATCCGCGATTTTATTGTCAAATTCAGAAGTTTAAATTTAAGCAAACTCGAGCACAAACGAAGGCTGATTTATACTTTCGTTAACCGAATTTACCTTTATAATGACCGCTATATTATCACTTTTAATTACAGTCTCGACACGGATGAAATTCCACTATCTGAAGTTGAAGGTTTAGGCTTATTATCGGAAACAAGAATGAAGGGGGAGCCACAAAAGCCACGCTTTAAGCGTGGCTTAAATTTTGCCAGAAACCGTTGCAATAACTGCGTTTCTGGCGTTTTTACTTGTTCGGATATGTCTTGAAACGGGTGCCAAACAGGCGCGTCAGTCGCCCTCAAAAAAGTATCCAAAAACCGCGTTTGACCACAACGCAATTTTCTCACTGACCACAATTTACCGGAATCATCAGTAGTTAATCCAGAATTTGATAGTAATTTGAGAAATTCCCGAGTTTTTGGTCGAATTTGTTTTTTGATATTTGTTTGGGAACGGTTATTGGGTAGTTGCCCGTAAAGCAGCCGTCGCAGAAGCTAACGTTTGCGCCTTCTGCAATTTTGTGCGTTGCCTCTATGGATAAATAGCCGAGCGAGTCAACGCCGATAATTTTTGCGATTTTCTCTGCGGAATTATACTTGCAGGCGATGAGCTTATCTCTGCTGTCAATATCCGTGCCGAAATAGCAGGGGTGTTTAAAAGGAGGCGCAGATACTCTCATATGAACTTCCGTTGCACCCGCTTCACGCAGGAGTTTTACTATTCTTGCACAGGTCGTTCCTCTGACGATGGAATCGTCAATCATAATAACGCGCTTGCCTTTGATGTTTTCCTTAATCACGTTAAGCTTAATCCTCACGGCGTCCTCGCGCTGCGACTGCGAGGGCTGAATAAAGCTCCTGCCTATATAGCGGTTTTTAATAAAGCCGATACCGTAAGGTATTCCGCTTTCTTTTGCGTAGCCGAGTGCTGCGTCTATGCCCGAATCAGGAACGCCTATTACAATATCAGCGCTGACGGGGTGTTCCTTTGCAAGAAAAGCGCCCGCTCTCATTCTTGCCTTTTGCACCGACGCGCCGTCAATTACGGAATCGGGACGGGCAAAATAAATGTATTCAAACACGCAGATACTGCTGTTTTTCTTTTCGGCAAGATGAGTATTGACAGACCTTACACCTTCATTTGAAAACACAACGATTTCACCGGGAAGCACGTCCCTGACGAACTCTGCGCCGACGGTATCAAGCGCGCAGGATTCGCTCGCCACGCAGTATGCGCCACCCGCGGTTTTGCCGATACAAAGCGGACGAAAGCCATTCGGGTCACGAAAGGCAATCATCTTTGTTGCCGTCATCACTATACAGGAATATGCACCCTTAACCGCGTGCATCGTCTGTTCAATCGCTTCCTCGGTGGTTTTGCATTTCAACCTGTTTGAAACTATTGAATATGCAATCGCTTCTGTATCCGACGTGCCGTGAAATATTCCGCCAGAGAGTTCAAAATCCCTGCGGATAATATCTGCATTGACAAGATTACCGTTATGGCAGAGTGCAAGGTTGCCCTTGATATGACGGATAACGAGCGGCTGAATATTGCCCATATCCTTGCCGCCGGTGGTTGAGTAACGCACGTGACCGATAGCCATATTGCCTTTGCCGAGAGAGGCGAGTTTTTCCTTTGTGAACACATCGGGAACAAGCCCGCTGCCCTTATAATGACTGAATACGCCGTCGTCGTTTACGGCAATGCCGCAAGCCTCCTGCCCTCTGTGCTGGAGCGCAAACAGGGCGAGATAGGCAGTTTCGGCAACAGCGGCGGTTTTGTTTTTAAATATACCGAACACGCCGCATTCTTCGTAAAGTGAATTGAACATAATATCTCCTGACAATCCCTCCGTCACGCCTCTGGCGTGTCACCTCCCTTTACACAAGGGAGGCAAATCAGTTGGGAGTATATAGATTTGCATACGGACGGGAGGTGGCGGGAAGTAATTTCTTAAACGGTTTTTGCATAATTAGAGCATAGTCCTCGCCGAAGAATCTGCAGTAATTCTTAACGTAAGTATCAAGTTCCTTTTTATCCTCCTCCGTCAGACTAACTACCTTTATATTCGGCGAAAGATTTTCTTTCGGGAAGTTACCGCGCACGAATATCTTGCCGCCATGCATACCCGAAGCGCAGTGCGTACCGAACAGCTTATCGCCCCTTTTAAGGTGCAGACCAAGCAGAACGATAGTGCCGCCCGCCATATATTCGCCGAGGAACGAGCCTGCGTTTTCGCCGATAACGAGAACGGGCTTCATCTCACGAAATTCCTTCATATGAATACCGCCGCGGCAGGAAACGTTATCACGGATATAAATCTGACCGTCGCGCATACCGTAGCCGAGTGCGTCGCCCGTGTGACCGTGAATGATAATTTCTCCGCCGCCCATTGTGTTACCGACTGCGTCCTGTCCGTTGCCGTAGACTACAACCGTGCCGCCGCTGAGAACGCACGCTAAATCATTGCCTGCCGTGCCGTGTATTTCTACTGTTTTACCCTTTTCAAGACCGCAGCCGATATAGCGCTGTCCATTGACGTCTTTAACAACAACCTTGTTTTTTGAAAGAAGAAGAGCGTTAATTTCCTCGTTAACCTCAGCATATCTGCGAAGTCCTGCTGTAATGCTCATTATGCTGTTTCTCCTTTCAATCTGTTTTGCCGTGCCGTTTTATCAAATAAAAACAGCGACGGCGTTTTTGTTATATCGCCTTCAAGCGAGGTTATATCAACCTTATTTTCAATCAGGCTTGTGTAAATACCTGCGTTTTCACTATCGTTTATCAGCACGAAACCGACAAGATGGTTGCCCTCAAATATCAGGCGTTTATAGGTGTTTTCGCTTTGCTTGACGACATCACGGTACTGCTCTCCCTCGGCGTTAATCAGCCCGCAGGTACAGATACGCTGCCCGTAAAAATCAATCGCGTTTACAGCATACGAGCCGTTGATAATTTCGCTTCCGCCTGCCATTTGCGAGCCTGCAACAGTTCCCTGCCCAACGGCGTTCACCCACAGCGCAATAATCTTTTTATTGCCGTCAAGCATATCCGTGGATACCACACAGTCGCCTGCGGCGTAAATATTCTCGTTACTCGTCTGCATTGTCTGCGGATTAGTGAGAATACCCCTATTCACCTCCAGCCCTGCTTTTTCGGCAAGCGCTGTTTCAGGACGAACGCCGACGGCAAGAATTAGTAAATCACATTTCAGCTCCTTGCCGCTTTTAAGAATAACGGAGGTGATTTTTTTGCCCTTGCCTTGCGCCTTAATGACCGTATCGCCGAGGTGGAATTTTATATGACCTTCCTGCTCAACGTATTTCTTAACGAGCTTTGAGGCACTCCCATCAAGAATTGACGGAAGAATACGGGGCGAAAGCTCAACCACGTCAACGCTTTTGCAGATTTTGGAAAGCCCTTCAGCCGCTTTCATACCGATTAAGCCCGCGCCGATAACGACTGCCCTCGTGCTGCCGTCTGCTTTTTCTTTTACTGCCTTCGTGGCGGCGAGGTCAAGAAACGTAAGCGCATTTTCCTTGCCGAGAACGTTTTCCATCGGCGGAACAAAAGGATATGAGCCCGTGCAAATGCAAAGCTTATCATAAGGATAAACCTTTCTGCCCGCCTTGACGGTTTTTGCTTTTTTGTCAATCGCCTTAATTTCCGTATTTATAATGATTTCTATTTTCTTTGACTTATAATAATTAGGCTTGCGAAGGAGCATATCCTTTTCTGATACAACGCCTTTAAGATAATAACTGATGGACGGTCTGCTATACGGAAGATATTTTTCCTTCGTAATAATCTTAATATCGCCCGCCTTGTCCTCTTTTCTGATTTGCTCGGCGCAGGCAAGTCCTGCCGCAGAGGCACCGATAATGACATATTTCATCACTTTGCACCTCCTAAATCAGCGTACACTAATGCTCTGTTAGGGCAATTTTTAACGCAGGCGGGTTCATCCTCGCCCTGACACAAATCGCACTTAACGGCAAATTTCCCCGTTTTAATACAACCGAAAGGACACACCGCAAGGCAGGTCATACAGCCTATACATTTATCCTCGTTTACGGATACAATTCCCGTTTTTGCATCTTTCTGCATTGCGCCAGTAATACAAGCCTCCACGCACTTCGGTTTCTCACAGTGACGGCAGTTAACCGCCGCCGAAAGCATATTATCGCCGTAAACCGTAACTCTTGAAACTGGCGCAGGTTCTTCATATTTATTTGCTTTTATAATATCCTTTGACACTGAATGAGCCGTTTTGCAGTAAACCTCGCACAGACGGCAGTTCAGACAAAGCTCTTCCTTTGCATATACTCTTTTCATTGCCGTCACCTCACTCCCCTGCGTGCTTAATGCCTAAAATTTCAAGCTCTTTTTCTGTCAGCCCGAGCCCGCGAAGCATAAGCCTGTTGCCTCGCAGAGAGTCAATAGAGTTGATACCCATTCCGCCCATAATCTCTTTAATTTCGTGATTCCATGCGTTAATGAGATTTTCAACGCGCTCGTGCATAATATCGGGGTTGAGCCTTTTTGTAAGCTCGGGGCGCTGCGTTGCAATACCCCAGTTGCACTTGCCCGTGTTGCAGGTCTGGCACATATGGCAGCCCATAGCAATCAGCGGTGCGGAAGCACAGTAGCACGCATCCGCGCCGAGCGCAATTGCTTTTACGATATCCGCAGAACAGCGGAATGAGCCCGCCGCAACGAGAGATATTCTTGAACGGATACCCTCGTCTCGCAGTCTTTGGTCAGCCGCAGCAAGCGCAAGCTCAATCGGAATACCGACGTTATCTCTGATTCTTGTCGGCGCAGCACCAGTGCCGCCCCTGAAACCGTCAATAACAACAATATCTGCACCTGCTCTTGCACAGCCCGAAGCGATTGCCGCAACATTATGCACCGCCGCAATTTTAACGGATACGGGCTTTTCATTATGCGTTGCCTGCTTTAGCGACCAGATAAGCTGGCGCAAATCCTCAATGGAATAAATATCGTGGTGCGGCGCAGGCGAAATTGCGTCGCTGCCCTCGGGAATCATTCGGGCGTTAGATACCTCAACGTTGACCTTTTCTCCTGGCAAATGTCCACCGATACCCGGCTTTGCACCCTGACCGATTTTTATTTCAATAAAGCGTGAATTATTAAGATATTCCTTATGTACGCCGAAACGTCCTGAGGCAACCTGAACTATGGCATAGTCCGTATAATCCTTCAAATCGGGATGCAGACCGCCCTCACCCGTATTAAAGAGCGTGCCGAGATTCTTCGCTGCTATTGCAAGCGTTTTCTGCGCGTTCAGACTGATAGAGCCAAACGACATAGCCGAAAACATAATCGGCGTTTCAAGAATAACCTGCGGCGGCATATCAACGGTTGATTTACCTTTCTTTTCTACCGTCAGCTTTTTGGGTTTTCTGCCGAGAATCGTTCTGATTTCCATAGGTTCGCGCAGGGGGTCAATGGAGGGATTCGTTACCTGCGAGGCATTGAGCAGAATTTTATCCCAGTAAATAGGATAAGTCCGTGGCGTGCCCATACCTGAAAGAAGCACGCCGCCCGTCGCAGCCTGACGGCAGATTTCCTGCTGATACTGCGGAGTCCAGTTGGCGTTATCTCTATAATCGCACACATATTTTTCTATTCTCAAAGTGCCTGTCGGGCACAAATCCACGCAGCGATGACACGCCACGCAGGAAGCTGAATTGACAAGCACCGTCTTATTATCATCTGCAAAGTAGTGGCATTCGTTTGAGCACTGACGAACGCAACAGCCGCAGTTAATGCAAAGCTCCTTATCACGAACGACTGTAAATCTTCGGGGGATGTAATTTACCATAATTATTCATCCTCCTTTTCATTTATTTCAAGCGGAATAAATACGGGGTCTGCGCCGCTGACGGACCAGACCTTTTCAGGCTCGGGGCATATAATGCGGATAGCGCTTTCCTCGCTTGCAAAATATGCTCTGTCGCCCTTCGTTGCCGCAGTCAGTGAGCGGAGTTTCAGGCGGTCATTGATTGCAAGCAGCCCCTTGTTTGAGCCGAGAATAACGGAGAACGGACCGTTAACGAGCGCACCGCTGTAAATGGCGCGAAGGTTAGTAAAATACTCCTTTTTATCCTTATCCATTCGGTCTATTTCGTCCCATTCAGGCGCAGTCAGAACATCTGCCGCAACATTCGTTGGCAGTTTATGATGGCGGATTAAGTGATCAAAGAGATATGTTATAACCTCGGTATCCGTCTGCATCGTACATTTATAGCCGAACTGCTCAATATATCTTCTGTTAGCATCATAGCTCGATATCTCGCCGTTATGTACAATGGACCAGTCAAGGATATTAAACGGGTGCGCACCGCCCCACCAGCCCGGTGTGTTGGTAGGAAATCTGCCGTGCGCAGTCCAAAGATAAGCATTATACTGGTCAAGCATATAAAACTCGCCAACGTCCTCGGGATAGCCCACTGCCTTGAAGCAGCCCATATTTTTACCTGATGAAAAGATGTATGCACCCTCAATAGCGGCGTTGACCTTTGTTACGCACTGCACGACGTATTCGCCCTCGTCAAGGCGTGAATTTTTCATACGCACTCTGTTTACTCTGCCGAAATAGCGCCAGATATCAGGTCCGTTTTCAATCGAATCAACTTTCTTTGTGGGGATACGCTCTGCCGCGTCTATATTAAAATGCTTGAACAAAAATTCCTCGCATTTCTGATGTGCTTCCTTATTTTCATAAAAGATATGAAACGCATAATCGTCCTTGTGCTCGGGATAAATTCCGTAAGCTGCAAAGCCGCCTCCAAGTCCGTTGGAGCGGTCGTGCATAAGCGCGATTGACTTAATGATTTCAGAGCCGTTAACTAAGCCGCCCTTTCTGTCTATAATCGCAGCAATCGCACAGCCTGATGGGATTCTTACCTGGCCTTCTTTTAGCATAATTCTTACTCTCTTCCTGTTAATAGTTTTATATTCCGCTTTCTCCGTAGTTTGAGAGAACGCGGGCGGAGGGGTCGTTTACATCGCAGCCCTCCCACTCTTTGTTCGGCATCCAGAAATCAACTATCATTTCAGCCTGGTTTGGATAGTATTTCTCAAATATCTCACGGTAGAGCAGCGACTCTTTTGTAAAGGGCTGAGCGTGAGTATATTTCTTTCTCAGTTCTTCAAATTCTTCGTCTGTATATTTACTCTCGGCATATTCCTTGAGGTAGTCAACCATGGAATGACCCACTGCATCTGAAAAGGCTGCCTTTTCACGCCACAAAATAGACTCGGGAAGAAGTCCCATTCCTTCAAATGCATGACGCAGAAGATATTTGCCCTTGCCGTATTTATTGATTTTGATTTCGGGGTCTAAGCTCATAACGTAATGCACGAAATCCAAATCGCCAAAGGGTACTCTGGCTTCAAGCGAGTTAACCGAAATGCAGCGGTCTGCACGAAGTACGTCGTACATATGCAGTTCTCTGATTCGCTTTTCCGCTTCCTTTTGGAATGCGCTTGCAGACGGAGCAAAATCCGTGTATTTATAGCCGAATAGTTCGTCTGAAATCTCGCCCGTGAGAAGCACGCGGATATCCGTCTTTTCGTGAATTGCCTTGCATAAAAGGTACATACCCATACTTGCGCGAACAGTGGTTATATCGTATGTTCCGAGAAGTTCTATTAATTCTTCAAGGGAAAATATAACTTCTTCGGGAGTCATATATACTTCGGTGTGGTGGCTGCCTATAAAATCAGCAACCTGCCTTGCATATTTCAGATCAATGGCATCCTCGCTCATTCCGATTGCAAAGGTTTCAATCGGCTTGTCGCTTTGCGCTGCAGCAATAGCGCAGACCAGCGAGGAATCAAGACCGCCTGAGAGCAGGAAGCCGACCTTTGCGTCAGACACAAGGCGTTTCTTAACGCCCGCAATCAGCTTTTCACGGATGTTTTTGCAGGCAATTTCAACGTCGTCGTTAATAACCGTATCTGCTTTAGCAATATCGCAGTAACAGATAAACTCGCCGTCCTTGTAATAATGTCCCGGCGGGAACGGCATTATTTTCTCTGCAAGACCCATAAGATTTTTTGCTTCGCTTGCAAAGAGAGTTTTGCCGAATTTATCATATCCGTAGTAGAGCGGCCGAATTCCTATAGGGTCGCGGGCGGCAATAAATTCGCCCGTTTTGCCGTCAAAGATAACACAGGCAAATTCAGCGTCAAGCTTTGCGAACATATCCACTCCGTATTCAAAATACATCGGCAGAATAATCTCGCAGTCGCTGTCCGACTGAAAAGAGTATCCCTTTTCTTTGAGCAGCTCGCGTTCTTTTTCAAAACCGTAAAGCTCGCCGTTGCACACAATGTAGCTTCCGTCACGCTCAAAGGGCTGCATCCCCGACGGCGTTAGTCCCATAATTGAAAGCCTGTGAAAGCCGAGAAGTCCTTTTCCCGTATCAATAATTCTGCTGTCGTCGGGTCCGCGCGACTTCGTGCGCGCAAATCCCTTTTTTAATATTTTTAAATCAGCCTCAGGGCTGCAATATCCCATAATTGAACACATTTTCTCTCTTCCTTTTTATACGCTTTATGGGCGGAGAAACTCCGCCCTGTATTACTAAATATCATCCTCACCTTGAAGTGCATCGTATCCATGCTCTCCGGTTCTTACTTTTACAACATCGTCAACCTCATAGATGAAGATTTTACCATCGCCGATATTGCCGGTATACAGCACACGGCGTGCCGCCTCAACAACGTCTGAAACGGGAACGGCAGAAACGACCATTTCAAGCTTCATCTTCGGGTTGAGGTTCATTTCCTCAATTTCAACGCCACGGTATTTGCGGATGTTGTGTCCCTTCTGAACGCCGCAACCCATCACGTTTGTGACGGTCATACCCGTTACGCCGATATCGTTCATCGCTTCCTTCACTGCCTCAAAGCGCGCAGGGTTGAATACCATCACAATCTTTGTAAGTATAGGTTTGTTTTTCGTCAGGAACGATTCCACGGGAACGGCTCTTTCAACGGGCTCGGCAGGAACGATTGGCGCGCCAATCTCCTTTGCCTCGGGCAAAACAGCCTTCATTGATGCAGAGGTGGCAACCGCCATTGCAGGCATAAAGTCTGCATACGCTGACGGGAGATTATGCTCCGTTGCGTCAAGTCCTTTAATTTCCTCTTCCTCGGTAACGCGAAGGCCGTGGAATTTTTTAATTGCAGTAAACATAATCAGCATAGTGCAAACTGTCCATGAGGCAACTGCAAGGAAGCCAAGCGCCTGAATGCCAAGCTGCTTAAAGCCTCCGCCGTAGAAAAGGCCTTTGCCTACACCATTTGCCCCCGTTGAAAACAGACCGACTGCGAAAGTTCCCCAGATACCGTTTGCAAGATGAACGGCGCAAGCGCCTACGGGGTCGTCAATATGTAATTTTTTATCAATGAATTCAACGGCAGCGACTACAAGAATACCCGAAACCGCACCGATAATTATTGAGCCGAGCGCGTCCGTGCAGTCGCAGGGAGCGGTAATGGCTACCAAGCCTGCAAGCGAGGCGTTAAGGCTCATTGAAACGTCGGGCTTGCCGTCCTTAATCCAAGTGAAAATCATTGTAACGCAGGTTGCAACCGCAGGTGCAAGCGTTGTTGTAACGAAAATAGATGCAAGCATATCCACGTTTGTTGCAGCCGCACCGTTGAAGCCGTACCAGCCAAACCAGAGGATGAACACGCCAAGCGCACCGATTGTCAGGTTATGACCGGGGATTGCTCTTGCAATCTTCTTGCCCGTCTTTTTATCCACCTTATATTTACCGATACGCGGTCCGAGCATTGCCGCGCCGATGAACGCCGCAATACCGCCGACCATATGAATTGCCGTTGAACCTGCGAAATCGTGGAAGCCAAGCTTTGCAAGCCAGCCCTCGCTGTTCCAAATCCAGCCTGCTTCAACGGGATAAACAACAGCGGAAATTACCGCTGAATAAATACAGTATGCGGAAAATTTCGTTCTCTCTGCCATAGCGCCTGAAACGATGGTGGCGGCTGTTGCGCAGAATACGAGGTTAAACACGAAGTTTGACCAGTCGAAGTGTGCGTAATCGGTAAACACACCGAGCGTCGGCATACCGATTAATCCGCCGAGGCACTCCTCGCCCATCATAAGTCCGAAACCGAGCAGTATGAACATTACTGCGCCGATACAGAAATCCATCAGGTTTTTCATAATAATATTTCCGGCGTTCTTGGCTCTGGTAAAGCCGCTTTCTACCATTGCAAAGCCGCACTGCATAAAGAATACCAGCGCCGCTCCAATTAAAAACCAAATGCCGAACACGCTGTCCGATACAGCGGACAGAATCGAATCACTCATTGTTTTTCCTCCGATAGTTGTGTCTTCCTTCCTTGGAATACTCCTCCAATCCGGGCATACTATCGCAGTCCGAAGATGTAAAGGCAGGAGGAGTACCCCCTTTAGGAAGAGAGAATGGGGTAGGAAACGTCATTGTATCCTACCCCATTGTAAGCAAATATATAAATTGATGTTGTGTTATCAGTGGTTAATCATATATCTGTCAATTTCCCACTGACTGATTTGTTTTCTGTATTCGTCCCATTCACGCTTTTTGCCCTCTATGTAG
>CALCYI010000071.1 GCA_937907605.1 uncultured Clostridia bacterium
GACCCCGTGCTATCCGATCCCGTGAAGGATATGTACAATAAGAATAACGACCTTGACGATATTAAGGAGTATATTAAGGTCTGGTTTGCTCAGTTTAAGAGGCATCCCGATACCTATATTCAGGCGTATCTTAATATCCATTACGGCTGGTTCTCGTTTGAGGGTAATAACCAGATTGCGTATTCAAGGGTTGAAAACAGGCATATAGGCAGAATGATAAAGGGCTTTACAACCCATATGGGCAAGGAAGCGTTCCGCGACGCAGTAAACTACTATGAGTCGGTGCTGATTAAGAATCCGCTCACCGTGCCGTTTCTTGAAATGGCAACATATACCTGGCTTTATATCGCGCTGCTTATTCATATGATTAAGCATAAAAAGCACAGCGCGCTTCTGACCTGCACTCTTGTATATTTCAATTTTTTGATTTACTTTGCAGGTCCCGTCGCTTACCTCAGGTATTCAATCCCTATGGTCTGCGTAGCTCCGTTTGCAATCTTTATCGCTTATTCAAAGGACGAAAAGCGCATTGAGGATTTATAATTATTTAAAAACTATGTGAAAGGAGAGGAAAATATGGGCTATATACTTAACTCGTCGGCTGACTGCTGGCAGGACGGCGTAATCTGTCTGCCGCGTTCGGTATGCGAAAAGCACCTTAAATTCGCCGACGAGAATAAGCTTAAGGCACTGTTGCTTCTCGTTTCACAGGGAGGCGCCTGCGATAAAAATGATATTGCAAAGCTACTTTCACTTGACGCTGATGAGGCGGCGGAATGTCTTGACTTTTGGGTAGGCGAGGGTATACTCAAAAATGCAGAGGATACGGCAGCTCAGGCAGAAGCGAGCGCTCAGGCTGATAAGAAAGCCTACGAAGTACTGCCCGTACCGAACCTCACGCCAAAGGATATAGTGAGAATATGCTCCGAAAACGAGGAAATAAGAGGGCTTCTGATTACCGCTGAAACTATATTGATGTCAACGCTGAGTAATTCGATGAAAAGCAACCTCGTTAATATGGTTAATTATTACGGCTTGCCCGCGTCGGTTGTAGTAACGCTGCTGAATTATTATAAGTCCGAGCGCGACGCAGGTAAGAATATCACGACGAGGAACCTCAACTTAATGGCTAAGCAGTGGGCTGACGACGGGGTAAAGACGCTTGACGAGGCATCAAAAAAGCTCCAGGAGCTAAGCTCGTGCGAGGAACTGTGGAGCGAGGTTATTACGCTTTGCGGCTTTGATTACCGTAAGCCCACCTCGGCGCAGATAAAGATGCTTGCACGCTGGAGGGACGATTTTGATAAGGAAATGATATTCTTCTCCTGTAATACAATGAAGAAGTACACCGAGGAGGATAAGCAGAGCCTTAAGATAGTCGATAATATCCTCAAGGATTGGAAGCGCAAGGGCTTCAAAACCCCCGCAGACGTGAAAGCACAGCCTAAAAAAGAGGACAGAAAGGGCGATAAGCTAAAGCGCAAGCCCTCCTTTGATATTGATGAAATTAAGAAAAAAGCCGAGCTGAACGACGACTTTGACATTTAGGAGATACGATATGCCGTATTCAAAAGATATTTATTTAAGAGCCGAAAGAATCCTTGAAAAGAGAAGGGATAAGGCGGATAATGAGGCTGAAAGGCGAAGCGAGGAAATCAGAAAAAAGCTGCCCGAGATTGATGAAATCCAGCGTCAGCTTTCGCAGATAGGTATTGAAATATCCCAGATATTTTTTTATAAGGGCGATGATGTTCAGGGCAAGGTTGACGAGCTTCGCGAAAAGAGCAAAGCCCTCGTTGCAAAGCGCAATACTATTTTAACCTCAAACGGTTACGGCGAGGACGCGCTTAAGCCCGAGTACGTATGCCCCGTCTGCGAGGATAAGGGCTTTGTAAACGGTAAGCTCTGCTCCTGCCACAGACAGCTTCTTAAGGACATTATGCGCGAAGAGGTATCGCGTTTTGCCCCGCTTGGTGACTGCACCTTTGATAATTTCAGCCTGGATTATTACAGCAGCGAACCGCTTGAAAACGCCGTAGTGCCGAGGCTCAGGGCTGAAAAGGTTTACGACGCTGCTATGAGATACGCACAGGGCTTTACGCAAAACAGCAAAAGTCTGCTTTTCTTAGGCTCAACGGGGCTCGGCAAAACCCACCTTTCCCTTGCAATCGCCAACGTTGTAATTAATAAGGGTTACAGCGTATGCTACGGTACGAGCTATAATATCTGTGAGGATCTGAGGGCTGAAATGTTCGGCAGGGACGAAAAGGCAAAGTATACGGCGTCCGATGTGCTTGATACGGATTTGCTTATACTTGACGATTTAGGCTCCGAGGTAATAAATCAGTATAATATCGCAACGATATATAATATTGTCAATTCCCGTATTCTCGCGGGTAAGCCGACTATTATAAGCACAAATTATGAGCTTGACGAGCTGCGTGAAAAATACGACCAGCGTATAACCTCGAGAATAACAGGGGAGTACGTAATGATGACTCTTTTCGGAAGCGATATCCGAAATTTGAAATAATATTTTTGTTTAGGAGATGAGCTTGTGGATTTAAAAAAGATTATTGACAAAAAGGACTGGGCTTCAAAGTATATGATTGATGAGATTACTCATATCATCAAAACCTTTGAAAAGCGCGACCCGGGTTCAAAGGGCGAGCTTCAGGCATGCGAATACATGGCTGACGTGTTAAAGAAGGACTGCGGCTGCGACAGCGCAGAAATTGAGAGCTTTAAGGAGAATCCAGGCTCGTTCTTCGGCTGGATTTATTTCACTATTACCTTCGTGCTTCTTGCGATTATTCTCTATTTCTTCTTCCCTCTGATTTCGGCATTGCTCATTATTGTAGGTCTTACCATTGCGTTTATGCAGTTCGGACTTTATAAGAAGTTTGTAGACTGGGCTTTCCCCGAGAGAACGGGACATAATGTTACTGCAGTTAAGCACCCTACGGGCGAGGTTAAAAGACGCCTTGTATTTAACGGACATCCCGACGCTGCGTGGGAATGGCCGGTTAACTACAAGCTCGGAGGCGTAGGCTTTGAGGCGCACGCGATTATCTGTGCAATCGGCGCGATATTCTATCTTGTAATATCAATTATCTATTTAAAGCATTGCGGACTTAAGGGCGTTGCAATTAATTCAACGTACATTATCGCAAGCGCTTGGTATATCAAGGCTGCCGTATGGGGCTTCCTGTTCATTCCGTTTGAATTCGGTCTTTACTTTATGTGGAATGAAAAGCGAATCGTTGACGGCGCTAACGATAACCTAACAGGCTGTTATATGGGTATTGCAGTTCTTAAGGCGCTTAAGGACGAGGGCATAGAGCTTGAAAACACCGAGCTCGCCGTTGTTTTAACGGGTAGTGAGGAAGCGGGACTCCGCGGCTCAAAGGCTTGGAGCGAGGCTCATAAGGACGACTGGCACGACGTACCGACCTTCTTCTTCTCATATGATACTATCTATGACCCGAAGTACTTAATGGTTAATTACCGCGACCTTAACGGTACGGTTAAGGCGGATAAGGACGTATCAGATTTATTCCTTGAGGCGGCTCAGGAGCTTGAAATTCCGGTTACTAAGGGTTGGGTACCTCCGCTCGGCGGCGCTACCGATAACGCCGCATTCGCGCAGGCGGGCTTCCGTTCAACAGGTATTACGGGACTTAACCATAAGCTTGAGGACTATTATCACACCCGCAGGGATACTTACGATAATATGAACCCCGAGGGACTTGCAAACTGCTTTGCGGCGACCGTAAAGGCGCTTGAAAAATTCGATAACGGGGAGAAGCAGTAATGCCGCTTCCGAGCGACGTATTTATGCTGCTCAGCGTGGTTAATACAAAGCTGAGAGATAATTATAAAAGCCTTGATGCGCTTTGCGATGACCTCGGCGAAAGCCGTAAGGAGCTTGAAAGAAAGCTTAAAGCAGCAGGCTTTGAATATGACGAAGGGCTTAACAAATTCAGATAATAATACAACGCGGCTGAAGCCCCGCCTTCCTTATGGAAGGCGGGACAAAACAGCCGCGTTATTTATTTGATAGTTGGTTCAGCTTACCGTTTTCCGTAGTTGAACACCCTTTCCGTTAGTTTATTTTGATTATCTGAGTAGCGACGGCATTCTGAAAGGCTTTATCGTGTTCGACCAACAGCATAGTCGGTTGATAGGCTGTTATAAGCCTTTCAAGCTGCCTTCTTGAATATATGTCAATATAATTTAGCGGCTCGTCCCAGATATACAGGTGTGCTTTGTCACATAGGCTTGCGGCGATGTACACCTTTTTCTTTTGCCCTGCAGAATATTCCTGCATATTCTTTTCATACTGGACTTGATTGAAACCGAGCTTTTGCAGAATTGCCTTAAATAATACGCTGTCTATATTCCTTTGGGCAGCAAACTCATCAAGTGTTCCGGAGAGCAACGAAGTATCTTGCGGTATGACGGATACAATTAAGTTAGAGCCTTTGATTATCGTTCCATTATACGAAATACCTTCATCGTACAATAGTTTCAGCAGGCTGCTTTTTCCGCTTCCGTTTTTTCCGTTAAGAAATATTCTGTCTCCGCTGTTTACAGTAAAGGAGACGGGCGTATTAATTGCTTTTCCGTCATAGGTAACCGAAACTTTAATAAACTCTGCCAACTTATTGGAATGATAAGATAGAGGATATATTTTCAGTTGCTCATCATATTCAACATTTTTCAGTAGTTTGGATTTTTCTTCAAGTGCTTTATTCTGACGGTTTTGCAGGTTCTTTGATTTCTGCATCATCTTTGCTGACATATGACCGATATATCCTTTATCAAATCCGCCAACTTTTGTTTTCTCAACCTTGTCAGACCAGTCTGCCGTTCTTCTTGCCGCCTGCTTTAACCGTTTGATATCTTTCCGCAATCTTTCGTTTTGTTCTATTTCAAGACTCTGCTGGTTTTCAAAGTTATAAACCCAAGTGGAAAAATCACACTTTTTAACTTCAATGTCAGACTTGTTAATAGAAAGAATATGGTCAACACAGGCATCAAGAAACGCTCTATCGTGCGATACAAGAATAAATCCTTTTTTTCTATTCAAATATTTTGCAACCGTCTCTCTTGCTTCAACGTCAAGATGATTCGTCGGTTCATCAATCAAAAGGAAATTATTTTGTCCGAGAAACAGTGTAGCCAACAGCACCTTTGTCTGCTCTCCGTTTGATAGCGTGTTGAACGGACGATATAAACCTTCTGTATCGACACCAAGAAATGATATCTCTTTGATAATCTCCCATTCTTCTGCTGCGGGACAGATTGCAGTAAGTATATCAAGCGTCATCTGTGATTTGTCTTTCACTTCGTAAGGGAAATAATCAAACTTAACAGAACTGATGATTTTTCCGCTGTATTCAAATTCACCTAACAGGAGTCGCAATAAAGTCGTTTTGCCTCTGCCGTTCCTTCCTACAAATCCGAGCTTCCAGTCGCTGTCAATCTGAACATTTGCGTTTTCAAAAACATTGTCAAAGCTACCCGGATATGCAAATGTTAGGTTTTCGATTTTTATTAATGACATATCATTCACCTCATAATACAAAATTAAGCTGCAAGGAGAGTATCCCTGCAGCTCAATAGCATAATGATACCATATCATACAATAAGGCATAATATGGCAAATGATACGAGTGTTAAGATAATCTGCTTGCAAGTGCAGGAAGGCGCAATTACCCCTTGTCCTGCTAAATCAAATTTTACTTGCAAGTATTAATCATCCTGACACCTCTTTCTGTTTTATTGTAGTATATTGCTAATGTATATGTCAATAAACCGTAAGTTGATTATTTATGGTATTTACTGCCCTTTGAAATTGAAAAGGCTCTGTAAATCTGCTCAAGCAACACCATGCGCATTAGCTGGTGGGGAAGGGTGATTTTACCGAAGGAGAGTCTGAGCTTACCGAGTGACTTTATCCTGTCGGACAGTCCGAACGAGCCTCCGATAATAAACGTGATTTCGCCGAAGCCGTTTAGGGCTATTCCGTCAAGCTTTGCTGAGATTTCCTTTGAAGAAAGCTCCTCACCCTCAATGCACATTGGTATTACGTACGAGCCTTTGGGGATTTTAGCCTCTATAGCCTCGCCCTCCTTTTGCAGTACGGTCTCAATCTCGTTTTCGGAGGGGTTATCGGAGCATTTGTATTCGCCAATTTCGGTTATATTTACCTTTGCGTAAGCCGAAAGCCTTTTTAAGTATTCGTTGCAGCCGTCCTTAAGGTATTTTTCCTTAAGCCTGCCGACTGCGATAATATTAATCTTCATCATAAAATTATCGGTTTTCCTTTGTTTTCCGTGGGGGAGAGGGTGAGCTTGTAATCGTAGTCCTCCTTAAAGCCCGCAAGCGTTAACGCCGACTGAGTCGTAACCCTCGCTATGTCGGGAGTGTTGTTTTCAAGGCTGATGTGGGAGAGGTTAATGCGCGTGGTTCCGTTTTGTAAAAGCTGAACCGCAAATTCTGCGCAGTCCGCGTTTGAGAGGTGTCCCTTGCGCGAGAGTATCCTTTGCTTTAAAAGATACGGATACGGTCCGTTTTCAAGCATCATAACCTCGTGATTTGATTCGAGGAAAACGAGCTGAGAGCCCTTGAGCGCCTTCTTTGCCGCAACGGGTATGTATCCCGTGTCCGTGCATACGGAAACGGATTTGCCTCCGCTGAGGTTAAAACGATAGCCTATGCACGCCGCGCTGTCGTGGGAGAGCTCAAACGGTACTGCCTCGATACCCGAAAGCTCAAAATTTTCGCTGATTTCAATCAGCTCAATCTTTGAATAATCGTTGTATCTGTCGCACCTAAGTCTATCTATAACCCTGCCGTCAGCGAATACGGGTATTTTATGTCGCGACGCTAAAACGCGAAGTCCTTTGACGTGGTCGAAGTGCTCGTGGGTAATAAAAATTGCGCTGAGCTCCTCAGCACTCTCGCCGATTGCGCCAAGTCCCTCCTCAATACGCTTTGCGGTAACGCCCGTATCTACGAGGATTTTAGTACCCTTGTCGGCGATAAATATTGAATTTCCGCTGCTGCCCGAAAACAGCTGGCAAGCCTTAGCCATATGTTTCTCCAAATATCAAAAGGGCTATTAATATAGCCCTTTAAAATCTTATCCTGCGGTCTGGATTGTCTTAACGTCCTTGACCTTTACTCTTTTAATATCTGCGCCGAGCGCAGAGAATTTAGCTACAACGTCCTCGTAGCCTCTGTCGATGTACTGAATGTTCTCAACCGTCGTAACGCCGTCGGCAAGCATACCTGCGATAATAAGCGCCGCACCTGCGCGAAGGTCGGTCGCCTTAACCTCGCAGCCCGCAAGCCTTTCAACGCCCTCGATAACGGCAACCTTGCCGTCAACCTGAATGTTAGCGCCCATTCTGAGAAGCTGACCTACGTACTGGAAGCGGTTATCCCAAACGCTCTCTGAGAGAATGCTCGTTCCGTTTGCTATCGAAAGAAGCACGCACATCTGCGGCTGCATATCGGTCGGGAAACCCGGGTGGGGCATGGTCTTGACGTTGCACTTCTTGAGCGGCTTAAAGCGCGTTACTCTTACCGCGTCGTCGTATTCAATAATCTCAGCGCCCGCCTCAAGAAGCTTTGCGCTTATGGATTCAAGGTGCTTGGGAATTACGTTTTTAACGAGCACGTCGCCGCCGCACGCAGCCGCAGCAACCATATACGTTCCCGCTTCAATCTGGTCGGGAATAATGGAGTAGGTGCAGCCGTGCATTTTCTCAACACCGCGGATTTTAATAACGTCGGTACCCGCGCCTCTTACGTCCGCGCCCATTGAGTTAAGGAAGTTTGCAAGGTCAACGATATGGGGCTCCTTAGCCGCGTTTTCAATTATCGTTAGACCTCTCGCGAGAACTGCGGCGAGCATTACGTTAATCGTAGCGCCTACGGATACCTGATCCATATATACGGACGAGCCTACTAATTTATCAGCCTTTGCAACTACCATACCGTCGATGGTTTCAACGTTTGCGCCGAGCATTTCAAAGCCCTTGATATGAAGGTCAATCGGGCGTACGCCGAAGTTGCAGCCGCCGGGCATGGCAACCTCAGCCTGCTTGAACCTGCCGAGCATAGCGCCTATAAGGTAATAGCTCGCTCTGAAGTGAGAGGTGAGATTATACGGCACGCTCTGATAGCTGAGAGGCCTTGTATCAATTTCAATAGTGTCCTTTTTAATCAGCTTTATTTTTGCGCCCATTGAGCCGAGAATTTCGATAATTAACTGAACGTCGCTAATCTGCGGAATATTCTCAATTCTTACAACGTCCTCCGCAAGAATTGCGGCGGGGATAATCGCAACCGCGGCATTCTTTGCGCCGCTTATGTTAACCTCTCCGAAGAGCTCGTGCTTACCTTTGATAATAAAGTTTTCCATAATTTCTCTCCCTCATCGTAGGGTATATAAAAATATATCTATATTATTATTTTAAATTAACTAATTTATATTACCAAAACATTATACCAAATCAGCAATTTAAAAGGAATAAGATATATCTTATTTTATCCAAAATGTAATTTATCAAAAAACCTAAATATCCGTATCAGCATAAAAATAGACACAACATATGGTGACTGTTGTATCGCTGTGCCGAATTCGACAAAATATTGGTGTTTTTCTCGGTAACAAAAAGGTAACATATTATTACGATTTTGTCAATATTATTTCCTACAAAAATGGAAAAAATCGGAGCAGTTTTTATAGTGCTTTTTAACAGTTGACATTATAATTAATTTATGTTAAATTATATATAACGCTTTAGCGGTTTAAACCTTTCAACCGCTAAATTATTCAAAAGGAGTGATACTATGCCGATAACCGACTTTTTAGAGAGGAACAGCGAGCTTTACGGCGGCGAAGTATGCCTTGTAGAACTTAATCCGGAGATTAAGGAAAAGAAGTTCGTAACGTGGAAGGAATTTTCACTTATTGAGTCCAAACCGTCCGCTCCGTACAGGCGCGAGATTACCTGGAACGTATTTAACGAAAAGGCAAACCGTTTTGCAAATCTGCTTATCAGCAGGGGAATAGGCAGGGGCGACAAGGTCGCGATACTGCTTATGAACTGCCTTGAGTGGCTGCCGATTTATTTCGGCGTACTCAAGACTGGCGCAATCGCCGTTCCTTTTAATTTCAGATACGATACAGACGAAATTGATTACTGCGCAGAGCTTGCTGAGGTTGATATTATGGTGTTCGGCTCCGCATTTATCGGAAGGCTTGAGCCGATAGCGGACAAGCTTTCAAAAAAGTGCAAGCTCATTTACTGCGGCGAGGGTACCTGCCCGAGCTTTGCGGAGAATTATACCGAGCTTACGGTTAACGAATCAAGCCAAAACCCGAATATAGAAATTAAGGATTCCGATGACGCGGCAATTTATTTTTCCTCGGGTACAACGGGCTTCCCGAAGGCTATTTTACATAACCACGAGAGCCTTATGCACTCGGCTAAGGTTGAGCAGGCTCATCACGGTCAGACTCATGACGACGTATTCTTGTGTATTCCTCCGCTCTACCATACGGGCGCTAAAATGCACTGGTTCGGCTCGCTCATTTCGGGCGGCAAGGCTGTGCTTTTAAAGGGCACTAAGCCGGAGTATGTCATTAAAGCGGTTAACGACGAGCGCTGTACTATCGTATGGCTTCTCGTACCGTGGGCGCAGGATATACTCGACGATATCGAAAGCGGAAAAATCGACCTTGAAAAATACGATTTATCCTGCTGGCGCTTAATGCATATCGGCGCTCAGCCCGTTCCGCCGAGTCTTATAAGGCGCTGGAAAAAGGTATTCCCGAAGCACCAGTACGACACAAACTACGGACTTTCGGAATCCATCGGTCCCGGCTGCGTTCACCTCGGCGTTGAGAATATCGACAAGGTAGGCGCAATCGGTATCGCGGGCTACGGCTGGGAAACCAAAATTGTTGACGCCGAGGGTAATGCACTCGGCAGGGGCGAAATCGGCGAGCTTTGCGTAAAGGGCCCCGGTGTAATGAGCTGCTATTACAGAAATCCCGAGGCTACCGCGGAATGCCTAAAAGACGGCTGGCTCTTTACGGGCGATATGGCAAAGGAGGATGAGGACGGCTTTATCTTCCTCGTTGACAGAAAGAAGGACGTTATCATATCGGGCGGCGAGAATATCTATCCCGTACAGATTGAGGACTTCCTGCGCCAGATGAATCAGATTAAGGACGTTGCCGTAATCGGTATGCCCGATTCCCGTCTCGGCGAAATCTCCGCCGCGATTATCGAGGTTAAAGAGGGCTTTACCCTTACTGAAGAAGAGGTTAACGATTTCTGCTACAAAATTGCAAGGTATAAAAGACCGCGCAAGATTATCTTTGCAGATATCCCGCGCAACCCCACGGGCAAAATTGAAAAGCCCGTGCTCCGCAAACGCTACTGCGTAGAAAACCTCGTAGCAATGGAAAACGAATCATAAAAACAAAAACGCCTTCCCCTTGAGGGGAAGGTGGATTGCCGAAGGCAAGACGGATGAGGTGTATATATACAATGATTTTACGCTTTCCACCTCATCAGTCAACTACGTTGACAGCTTCCCCTCAAGGGGAAGCCTTTTCTTTTTTATCTCTACAATATTCTTGACTATTATATTCCGTAATGCTAAAATGTAATTGCCAAATAATTACACAAGTGAATATTTCAGCAGTAATAGCCGTATGCTATTTTTATCTGTTTTGATAAAAATGCATGCTCTTATTTGCATATGGTATTACTGCGTATATGTGTAATTGTTTGGCGACAGTTGAGCTTGCGTTTTTGGCGTACAGCTCAGGCTGTACGCATTTTTTATTGAAGGGAGAAAAATAATGGCAAATTACACAACATTAACGAGTGACAAAAAAAGAGGAGTAGCACTTATATTGTGTTTGTTTCTCGGCGTTTTCGGCGCGCACAATTTTTATGTTGGAAAAGTTGGAAAGGGTATTTTATACCTTTGCACTGCTGGGCTGTTCGGAATAGGAGCATTAGTAGATTTAATCCAAATTATTCTTGGAACATTTACAGACAATGCGCATCAACATTTAAGAGACTGGGGTGACAAAAAACAAATAACAAAAGTAGGCATAATTGCTTTTGCTGTTTTCATTATTATCTGTCTTATTGGTTCAGCCGCTGCTAAAAGCGCAAATAAATCTAATGTTGCTAAAGAAGCAGAAAAAGCAGCCGTTCAGGAACTTGCAGAAAAAGATGGTTTATACACATTTGATAATTGCACTCTAAAGTATACAGATTACTTACTTAGCAAAGATGAGTATGACGACAATAAAGATGTATTAGTACTAAATTTTGATTACACAAACACAAAAGATACTGCAGAAGAGTTTGATTATGCCGTTGAAATAAAGGTATTCCAAAACGGTGTGGAACTTGAATCGCCATTTTCGACTTCAGGAATAGAAAAATACAATATAGACAATAATGGCAAAAAGATTAAAACAGACACAACTATTTCTGTTCAGCGCGGTTATTACCTTGACGATAAATCATCTGTAACAGTGGAATTATACAACAACATGTTCTCAGATAAACCAACTTATAGCTTTGATGTAGAAATAAAATAATAAATATTAAGAATACAATAAATACGGTGACCAATTTTGGCCACCGTATTTATTATGGGATATGTTAAAATGATCCTTTTTTATCTTTCAGGTATCCTTAAAACCTCTTTTGCGTTTTCGCCGAGGATTAAATTCAGCTTTGATTTATCTATTCCCGAATTAGTTATCATATCTATCGTGCGCTTTTGAGGATACCACGGGGAGTCGCTTCCGAAGAGGACCTTATCGTAGCCGTGCTTCTCAACTATCCGCGTGAACTGGGTGTCGGAAAGCATTACGGTTTTCTCCTCGGGAACGTCATAGCCCTCAGGAGGCTCGTAGCGCCCCAAAACGAAGGCGGTATCTAAATACACGTTCTCTCCTGCCAAAGTACTTTCGACGTCATCCCAGCCCTTCCAGGAGCCCATATGGGCAAGTACGAAGCGCTTCGGGTTTATTTCCTTTAAAACAGTGCATATCATATCAACGCTCGAAAAGTTATGGTGCATTATTCCTATATCAAGCCCCGCGTGGATTACTACCGCCATATCGAGCTCCTCAGCCCTTTCGATTATCCTCAGATAGCGTATGTCGTCCAAATCGACGTTTTGATAAGCAGGGTGAAGCTTGACTCCCGTAATACCCAAACTCTTTATTCTGGCAAGCTCAGCACGGTAATTTTCAAAATCAGGGTGCATACCGCCGAGCGAAAACAGTCCCGTTTCGGAAAAATGCTCATTTTTCTCAGCTGCAATACTGTTGAGCTTTTCAACCTGCGCAGTGTTGGTCATAACGGGGAGCAGTACGGAGCAGTCAATCTTCGCCTCCTTCATCGAGCGCATAAGGTCGCTGTCCGTCGCCTTAGTATACGCCCTTGATTCAGCCTTTGCCTGAAGGCTTTCCACAACCTTTGCCGCAATCTTTTCGGGAAAGGTGTGCGTGTGCGCGTCTATAATCATATCGTTCCTCCTATGTTAAAAGCCATCGGGATTATCCGACGGCTTTTATTATATATTAAGACAGAGAATTAATCAAATGTTTTTATTCTTCAACCTCGTCGCCGAGCGATTCCTTAGCCGTTACAATCTGTTTTCTGTTGTAGCACTCAAATACGGAGTCAACGAATTCAGCCTTCGGTTTAGGCGTAACAAGGCTTACGAGCGGAACTATTACAAGACCTGCAACCATTGCGAACGCGCCGCAGTTGATGGGGGACTGGAGAATGGTCGGGAACGCTCCTCTGAAGAAGAGGTTGAGCGTCATAATACCTGCGCCAAAGATAAAGGATACCCAGCATGCCGCCTTTGTGGTCTTTTTCCAGTAGAGCGAGAACATAAACGGTGCAAGAAATGCGCCTGCGAGCGCGCCCCAGGAAATACCCATAAGCTGAGCTATAAAGTTTACCTTCGTATTGTACTGGAAGAGCGCGATTACCGCGGACACCGCGATAAAGAATACAACGAGGATTCTCATCGAAAGCACCTGCTTCTTTTCGCTCATATTCTTAACGATATTGTCTTTAAGAAGGTCGATGGTGAGCGTTGACGAAGAAGCGAGTACAAGCGAGGAAAGCGTTGACATTGAAGCCGAAAGCACGAGGATTACCACAAGGCCGATTAATACGGGGGAAAGACCGCTGAGCATGGTCGGGATAATGGAGTCGAAGCCGCCTTCGATTGTGCCGTCCGCGAGGATGTTAAGCTTATCTGAGAAGAGTCTTCCGAAGCCGCCGAGGAAGTAACAGCCGCCTGCTACCACAACGGCGAAGAAGGTTGAAATAATCGTGCCCTTCTTAATATCGCTCTCGCTCTTAATTGCGTAGAATTTCTGTACCATCTGAGGAAGTCCCCAGGTACCGAGCGAGGTAAGGATTACTACGAAGCCGAGACCGAGCGGGTCTGGACCGAAGAAGGAATTGAATACGCCGGGCGTCGACGAAACGTTCTCGTCGATAATCCTTGCAAGTCCGTCAAGCGAGCCCGTAAAGCCGCCGTTAACCTTAAGCACGGCTGCGATAACGATTACGATACCGAAGAGCATTATAATACCCTGAATGAAGTCGTTAATTGCGGTTGCCATGTATCCGCCCGCGATAACGTAAATCGCGGTTAAAATGCTCATGATTATAATACAAACGGAGTAGTCGATATTAAACGCCATTCCGAAGAGTCTTGAAAGACCGTTGTAAAGGGAGGCGGTGTAGGGGATAAGAAAAATGAATACGATTATTGAGGACGCAATCTTGAGCCCCTTGCTCTGAAAACGCTCGCCGAAGAACTGAGGCATTGTAGCCGAGTCAAGATGCTGAGTCATAACGCGCGTTCTTCTGCCGAGCACTACCCATGCAAGCAGGGAACCGATTACCGCGTTGCCTATTCCTATCCAGGTGGAAGCGATACCGAATTTCCAGCCGAACTGTCCCGCGTAACCTACAAAGATTACCGCCGAGAAGTAAGAGGTACCGTATGCGAACGCCGTGAGCCACGGACCTACCGACCTGCCGCCGAGCACGAAGCCCTTAACGTCGGTGGTGTGCTTTTTTGCATAAAAGCCGACGCCTATCATAACGCCGAAGAAAACCACCAGCATAATAATCTTTAATGCCATATCCATTTCAATCACTCCTCATTACTTTAGCGCTTTAAACTTTAGCGGTTTAAAGCTTTTATGTGTTACAGTATAACAAAGAAGTTTATATTTGTCAATAGGTAAAATTAAAAAATTTATTTCTTGATTCTACTGTTGGTAGAAATGTTTTCAATGAATAAGTTATTGAGTAAATGCTGACTTTGCTGTATTATTTGATTAGACGGTGCCGCCAATATTTTTTGAGGTGATTTTATGAATATTTATTTCAGCGAAAATATTAAGAGTTTTCGTAAGGAACGTGATTTAACACAAGAGGCTCTTGCTGATTTTCTCGGCGTTTCTTTTCAGACTATCAGTAAATGGGAAAGAGGAGAAAGTTATCCCGATATAGAACTGCTCCCAACCATTGCAGAATTTTTTTCGGTTTCAACCGATACACTACTTGGTGTAGACAAGGCAAAGAATGAGGAGGAAATCCTTGCGCTTTGTGAAAAGTTTGATAAGAAGCAGTACGCAGGTTCGGAAGGACCTTTTGGTTATTTTATGAAGGACGCATATAAAAAGTATCCTGCCGATTTCCGAATTGCCGTCAGGTATATGCAATATCTTCAGGCGATAAGCGATACGCATGAAAAAACTATGGAAAACACCAATGAAATCCGTGCTATTTATAACCGAATCCAAAACTATTGTACCGACGATACTATCAGAATTCACGCAAAGTATTTGATTCTTCATCATTACAGGAGCTTAGCACAGTGCGAGGAAAGCTCGGTTGGCTATGAGGACGTTTATCAGCTTCTTGATACACTTCCGTCCGTTAAAGAAACCAAGGATTATTTGCTTTGCTATATGCACGAGTTCGGGGACGAAGAAAACATAAGGGCAGGTTGCAGAAACCTCATTGACAAGTTAGTTCCGTGTCTTGATGACGCTATGAAGCACTATGTTCTGTTTGCAACAAGGGCAAGAACGGAATCTACTAAAGAACAAATACAGGAAACCGTTGATGCTCTGGAAAAGATTACAACAATCTATAATGTTTTCTATCCTGACGAGGTATACGGCGATTGCTGGAGAAGAGCAATTTATACCTACGGTGATTTAGGAGAAGGTTACCATTTACTTGGCGACAATGAAAAATCATTACTTAATTTCAGAAAATGCGCAGAGCTTGCAAAGCGGTTTGATACTCTTCCAGATGAAACGGTAAGACATAATCTGTTCTTTGAGGGAACAGTTTATAAAAAGAGCGATGACCCGTCTGTATATTCCGATTCGAGTCTTTGTGACTTGATGAAAAGATATATGCTTGAAATCTTTTCGCTATCAGACGACTTCAAAGCAATGCCGGAATTTCAGGAAATAATTGATATAATGAAATAATATAGTAAGCAGCCTTCGGAATTGTGTACCGAAGGCTGTTAGTTTACAGTTAGATAAACATAACAAAAGGGTTCCGAAGAACCCTTTTCATTATTAGTTATTTTTATTTTAACCTTTTATTATCCTGCAATTGACTGAAGGAGATCTACAAGGTCCTTAATAACCGTATCGGTATCACCCTGGAGCATTCCGAGTACCTCGCCTACTACCTGAGCTACTGTATCGCTCATGCCGTCGATACCGCCTACGAGGTCAACGATTGCCTGGTAGTTGTTCTTGTAGTTGATGGTTTCGATGAGGTATCTGAGTACTGTGATAAGCGTGATATCCTGGTCTGACTTCACGAACATTCTGCTGCCGTAGCAAGCAACCTGGGACGGCTGATCCTTAATAAGTTCGCCGCAGCTTGCAAGCTCGAGCCAGTCAATGTCGGGAAGCTCAAGGTTGAGCTTAGCGCCTGCAATCTCAATCTTCGGAAGGATTGAGTTGATAAGCGGTACAACCTTTTCGGGACCGATAACGCCCTTGAGCGTGCCCTGGAGGTCATACAGATCAAACTTGGTGAGAGTGATTCCAAGCTTATCCTTGAGGAGCTTCTTAACGTCAAGTCCAGCAGCAGGAAGAATCTCGTTGAGATCTGCAACCGGTCTTAATGCGTCGAGAAGAGCAGTGATAGGAGTAAGGAGATTATCAAGAATCTGAGTAAGTCCGTCGTTTGCGAAGAAGAGTGCAAGGTTCGGAAGCATATCTGCTACTGTCTCAAGCGGAGCAGCAAGTATATCCTCAACCTTATCCCAGAGAGGATTGAGAATGTCAAGGAGTACGTTGTCATACTCGTTGAAGATATCTTCTCTGTACTGATACTGGGTCTTGATGTTGTATACGCCGAGTGCCTCAAGAAGAGGAACTATCGTTGATGTATATCCATCAGAGCCCGGAAGTTCAACCATATTGAAGAGGTTGAGTGATGCGTCGTTGAGGAGTACGTCAAGTACGCCGAACAGCGGACGAAGTACCGCGGTTAATGCGTGCAGGAAGCTGTCTCTGTCCTTAACGCCGAACTTGAGGCTGCCTTCCTTAACGTTCTTCCATGAGCCTGCGCTCCTAATTGCGCTTGCCGCAGCAGGATAGCTCTTGCCGTACTTAGCGTTTGTAAGGAGTGAAGCAACGCCGGAGGTCGTTACGTCGATATCGGTCTGAGCAAGGAGGTCGGCAAGGTTGCCGTCGCCTACGTTTACGCCCTCGATAGCGCCGTAGATACCTGTTGCTGCCTTTTCAATAAGACTGTCGGTGTAGAGCTTTTCTTCTACAAGACCTGTAAGTCCGCCTTCAAGAAGTCCGCCGATAAGTCCGTCAAGCATAGGAGCAAGCTGACGGCAGAAGTCCTCGTCGAGGTCGCCGAAGGAGAAGCTTGAATCCTTATACTTGAAGTCTCTGTAATCAAAGAACTTATCCGTTGCATTGCCGTTGAGTAAGTAAACAACTATGCCCGTGATATCCTCGGGATCTGCAACCGCAATATTATCGAAGATTGAATCAAGGATGTTCTTGATAGTCTTGTTATTCTTGATTGCGTCGATTCCGCCGAGGAGCTTCTTAATAGCGTTAGCGTTGTCGATAAGAGTTCTTGCAACGTACTTAAGAACTGCGAAGAGAACCTCGCCCTTTCTTGCGTCAACCTGACGCGTTGTGAACTTGCCCTTATCGTTTCTTGCAGCGCTCTTAACTACCTTAATAGTACCGTGGCTTGCAAGCTGTGCCCATGTGAACTTGGGAAGCTTTATGCCGAACTTATCCTTGAGAAGCTTATTAACAAGCGGAAGGATGATGTCCTGAATGTTGCAGGTCTTAAGGTTGCTGAGGTTCATCGTAAGCTTTCCGTTGTAGCCTACGAGGTCTGCAACAATCTTGCCGAGGCTCTTGCCTGTAATACCTTCGATTAATCCCTGAAGGTCGAAGCCGTTCTTCTTAAGTACGCCGTTAACGCCCTTGTCGGAGAGAATCGGAGCGAGGAGGTTGCCCACTGCCTGAGCAAGTCCGTTGCTGTCAAGGAAGTATGCAACGTTCGGAAGAACACCTGTTACCGTGTCAAACGGAGCAGCAGCAACTTTATCAAGGAAGCCGCCGATTGGCTTGAGGATATTGATAAGGAGATTATCCTTAGCCTTCTTATAATCTTTCTTGTACTGCTTATAGGTCTTAAGGTTCTTAATCTTGAACGCTTCAAGAATCGGAATGATAGCGTTTTCGTAACCGTTGGTACCAAAGTTGAGGTTGAGGCTGGAACCGAGAAGCTCGTTGAGGTCGGCAGCAATCGCGTCGAAGTCAATGATAAGCTCACTCTTGATGGTTCTCTTGCCTGAGCCCGTCTTATTGTAGCTCTGGATTGTGAGGACTAACTTGTTGCCCTTGAGCTTGTAATCAAGCGTAGCAGCGTTTTCGCCCTTATCAGTGAAGATTTCGGTCGTTCCGCCCTGACCGTTGAAGGCTGCAACAAGCTCGCCTGCGTCAATGTTGTTAGCGTCGAGGTCAGCCTCAACGAGAAGCAGAGCAAGTACGTTGTTGAGCGGACGGAGCGCAGCAGCAAGACCGTTGATAAAGCCGTTCTGAGCGTTCTTGGTCTTATCCGTGAAGCCCCAGTTAACCTTATTTACGTTGTCCCAGCTCTTAGCCTTTCTGAGCGTCTTTGCAGCGCTTGTGTATGTCTTGCCGTAGCTCTTGTCGGTGAGATATCTTGCTACGCCTGCGGGGGTTACGTCAATATTGATTGCGGAAAGGATACCTTTAACGATGTTGTTTCCTGACATTGCGCCGTACATTGCCTTAGCAAGCTTGGTGATGATGTCGTTTGTGTAAAGGTTGTCGTTAAGGAGCTGAGGAAGTCCCTCAATATCCGTTACGCCGAAGCTATTGAGAAGCGGGAATACGTTCTCTACAAGCTTATCAAGCTTAGCTACGTCGGCGTTAGCCTCAGCAGCAGTTAAGTTGTTGGGATACTTAAATGTGTTCTTAATCTTACCCTTGTATTCGCTGAAAGACCAGAACGCTTCAACGGGGCTCTTAAGGTTAGCGATAACCTCGCGGATTACCTTTAAGAGCTGTGCGGAGTTGATGTTTCCGAGAATCTTAGCTACTTCGGGATCGAGGCTGCTGAGTACGGACTGAATAAGATCCATGCCAAGTATACCGTCGATTAAGTAACCGTAGATAAGCAGGAACGCGTCTGCTGTGTCGGAAGCGTAAAGCTTATCAAAGTCAGCGTTAGGTAAGCCGTTCGGGAAGAGCGTCTTAACAAGGTCTACGTCCTTGAGAAGAGTATTGAGAAGGTTAATCGCAATATTCTTCTGGCTTGCCATGCCTGCAGCGCCGTCAGCGCTGTAGAAGAGGATTGAAAGCGCACCGTTAAGAATGCTCTGTCCTGTAAGCGCACCCTTAATTGTTCCGAAGAGTGCCGAGCTGCCTGTCGGCGTGTACTCTCTGATAAGAGCGGTTAAGCCTGAATCATAGTAGTTCGTTGGAGGTACTACAGCCGTTGCATCGTCAGTACCTACTGTGCTGTTGAAGAAGCCGTATACTCCTGCGAACAGCTGCTTAATCTGGCTGTCTCTGAGTACGCCGCCAAGTCCCTTAACAAGATTGATGATAAAGGTTGCAGGCTTGTCATAGAGTTCGCCAAGGATTCTGCCAACCGGTAAGATAATACCGTCAACGAGCGTGCTGCCGTAGTTCTTGTTTGCGTAAGCCTTGTTGTAATCAGCCGCGCTCATCGGAGCCTCTGCGCCTACTGCGGTTGCAAGGTTATCAAGAACGGGGTAGAGAACCTCGCTGTAAAGGTTTCCGCCAAAGCTGCTGTACGGGTTCGGTACCTGATATGAGGTAGCGAGAAGAGCGCCGAGGAGTGCGGCAACGCCGTTAAAGGATTCGCCGAGCGCTTTGTAGAAGCCGTCCTTGTCGCCCTTGCTGAAGCCGTACTTAAGGAAGTCCTTAGTATTGTAGGTATTGCCTTCCTCATAGTCGATTGCGTTAATCTGAACCTTGAAGGAGTTCCAGTTCTGATTGTCCTTCTTCTTGAGGATTTCAGCGGTTTTGCTGTAATCGCTTGTGAGACGGATTGCAACGGCGTCGGGAGAAATGATACCGTAAAGCGCGTCGCCTATAAGCATATGAGGATCTCTTGAAAGAAGGATACCCTTATCCTTGCTGTAGAAGAAGTAGTCTACAAGGTTTTCAAGGAAGGAGTAGGTCTGGATAACAAGGTTGGAGAGGTTTGCTGAGGTGTAAACTCTCTTAGCATCAACGTCGCCGTCGTCCGTCGGCTTGTTACCGATATGACCTCTGTATGCCGGGTCGGGAGTGGATTCGCCAACTACGTAGAAGAGGTAGTTGTTGAGAAGCTTCAGAAGGTCGTTAGTATTCTGACCGCCGAAGTATGCGGCAAATACGGTAACAACGCCCGTAAGGAGATTCTCAGTAGAATCTAACTTAAACTGGTTAAGTGTTGTATTTTCAAGAAGAGATGAAAGTAATGTATCAAGCATGTCGATAAGCTTCTGCGCAGCTTCCTTGTTTTCAGGAGTAAGGAGCTTATCGTAATCCGTACCTGCAGCTGAGGAGCCCTTTACCTTAGCAGAGCCTGCGAGGAGGGGAGCGGAAGCCGCAAATACGTTTTTATAATTGTAATCATTCTTCGTTGCGTTATTGTCAATTATGCCTTTGATGAACGGGATTAAGCCGTGCATTGTTCCGTCCTTATGTAAGAACATGATGTTACTGATAAGGAAGAATGCAGTTTCGTTACTGAAGCCGACGAAGTTCGTCTTTTCTCTCTGTGTAAGAGTAAAGGAAGCGTCGTCGCATCTCTTGAGCTGGAATAAGCCGTTAAGAGCGTCCGTGATAACACTGGTGTCGCCAAAGCCGCCGAGAGCTTCAAGTAAGCCCTGAACAACCGGAATCTTGCCGATGAACGTGTTTGTAACGCTGCTGTCCATCATGTTGTCATTCAGGAAGTCAAGCAGCGCGTTGACCCAGTTGCCTATAAGAAGATCAATAAACTGAGCAAGGATCTGAGAAGGAGTACCTCCGTCATTTAAGTCTTTAAACGTCTGGAAATGCGTGTTAATCAGTTCTTGTACAGAAACAGGATTATCGCTTGAACCAAGAGTGACAGCCTGCATTTCAATTTTTCCGTCGTAAGCAAATGCCCAGTCGGAATTTACATTGTGACGGGTATTGAAGTTCTTGCCCCACTGGTCAATCAGATACGGAAGCGCAACAGAAAGGTTGTTTAATCCTTTTTGTGCAGGGACGGGAACCATATCGCCGGTTTCGGGATCCTCAGCTAACGCATATCTTGCGTCTTCTCTGTGAACTGCAAGGTAATCGTCAACCGCTGTTCTGAGTGAAACAAGCAGAGTCTGGAATAATTCGCCGAAAATCTGAGCCTTTGCTGGATCGCCGTTAGCAATCATTTCTCCGATATCTAATCCGCTGTGAATATTAGCAAGCGTTTTGTCAAGAACAAAGATGTCAAAAAGCTTCGGAACGGAGGAATCATAGTGATAAATCACTGCTTCTTCCGGATTCTCGGGATTAATGCCTTCAACATCGCCGTAGTAATCAACAAGCGCTTCAGCTCCTGCTGTATCACCGGTTACCCAGTGAAGTGTAGCAGGAAGGGCAATGTTAAGATCAATAAACAAGTCTTTATTCAGCCCTACATTTGTATCGCCGGTAATCTGAGAATAATTCATCAGTAACTCGGACAACAAACCAATAATCATATTTGGTTCTTCTGTTTTTTCATGCAGAACCAATGGCAAAACCAGCTCGTCAACCAAAACTACTATTGTCGGAAGTAGTTTGAAAACTGTTTGCGCAGGCTCGTTATAGAGGTTAATCCAAACGTTGGTAAGGGTTTTCTTTAAATCAACGTCAGTAGTAAGACTGCTATCGAGAATACTCTTTATAAGGTCAAGTTCCAGCAGTTCAAGAACGCTGTTAATAGCAGCATTCGTTGCATAAACATAAAGATTTTCAGGAATTGCATAAGTAGCATATTCATAGACTGGACCCTCATAAGGCTCATACGGGTCTTCCGCTTCGGGCTCTTCACCGGGGTCATTTGCAATATATTCACAGTAAAACTCAAATACATTGACTGCGGAGGTAACGTTAGCATTACATATGGTAGATTTCTTACTACTCCATATAATATTACTATCGTTAATTAACTGCGAATAAACCATTGCATTTACTCTGTCTATAAAGGCAGCATATCCGCCCTTGTCGAAATACTGCTGCTCGCTGTCCAATAACGGAGCGGATGCGTCATCAGCCGCAAGGCTCGCTGCATAGGCGCTAATAGCGTCTGTGCTCTTACTTGCGATTGCTTTAATGTAATTCTTAGCCGGTTCGCTTATATCGCTTGAATCAAGATAAGCAAGGAGCTGGTCGGCGCTACTCCAGTTATTTGCAATGGCAGAAGCCTTCATAGCATTGAGCTGTGCGTCGGTAATTTCAAGATTATCGACGCTGAGTCCTGCTTCCATAGCAAGTCCCTTTGTAACCAATCCGAAGTAAGGCGTTACGATGTCGCCCGAGCTGTCAAGCTCATCAACATAGAAGTTCGGCTCGTCAAAGAAGAGACGGCTGAAGGTAGCAGCTGCAGCAAATTCAGCAACCTTTTTCTGACCTCTTATCCACTTTGCCTTATTAAGCGCAGTATTATCATTCTGCGGATAGTCGGTATTGGTAGTAAGACCAAGGCTGTGCATCCTCTTTGTTGAGATAAGCTCAGCAACGAGGGAATCCTTAACGCTGGCGGTGATTTCGTCAACGCTTGAACCGCTTGCACCCGTCATTTTGCTTAAATCAACGGTGCCGCCAGCCTTCTGAATCATATCGTAGTAAACTTCAAAATCAAGACCGTAGCGGTTGAACTTAACAGCGTGTACATAAATAAGCTCTGCAAGATTGGTAATCTGTGGCTTCCCAAGCTTGCTGAGAAGATTGTTATAGTAGTCAAGATAGTACTTGCCGTCGGTAGCAGCAATTTCGTCGGCAGAATATGCTGAGAGCTTTTTGCCGTTATATTCAACATCGTTGAGTTCTTCCAAAAGAGCGGAGTTCTTACTCTTTGTCTGAAGCTTTGTTGAACCGGTAGGATAGCTTGCAATCCTGGTGTTGTTTACTGCGGTGACAATAGGATCAATCCAAGCATTCGCCTTTTGCTCGTCTGTTTCTTCAACAGGCTTGAGAACGGGAGCGGGGATTGATTCATAAAGTGCTTCAAGCCTGGGAAGAGTTTCCGCGCACCATCTTCCGAAATCGTTGTCGGCGTCCTTGTTAGCAACACAGAGACCGTAAAGCGCATAGAAATCAATGAAGTCGTCTTCGTCACCGTCAAGAGGCTCGTACCATTTGTCGTAATATTCCTGATTACCTTCGTATTCGGTTTTACCGAGCTTTGCGGTGAGAAAATCCTGCTTTGTGGTTCTTAAATTTACAGTTGGTCCGCCAATAACGCTGAGGTCAAGCGTTCCGATTCCCATCAGTAATTTAAGCACGGTCGGGGAAACGGTTTCTACAACGTCTGAAATTGTTGTTGAGTCCGTAACCGTCATACCAAGCTTATCCTGAAGCAGATTCTTTACAGCATCAATTTGAACAACCATGGCGAGAAGCGTCTCGATGGATTCAAACGCTGCGTCAGCAGACGTGTCGTTTTTCCAGTATGTATTGTTGGTGTCGGTTTTGTTACCGTCTGCTGCGAAGGCGGTAAAACCAACAGAACAACTGGTGATAATCATTACTAAGCTCAAAAACAGGCTTAATAATTTTTTGCTCGTTTTCATCATCATCTCTCCTTTTCTTAATGATTTCGCTCTCCGTAGGGGGGGCGATATAGCATAGGATTTTGCGTTTGAAATCGGTTTTTGGGCGCAAAATGCCCTACGCTAACGAACAATATCATTATATTTATAACAGATTTATTATAATCTGTCAATAGGCTAAAATAAAATTTTTAACAAATTATGAATAACGCCATTCACAATTCCGAGAGCTTTAAGTAAAAAGAAAGCAGCAGGGGCGCAGGAAAAGAGAGTGTTCTGTGTACGGTTTTCAAATATAGGAGGGTATACGGAAAAGCGCCCCTGCCTAATGGGCAAATAATAGACCAAAAACGGGATAACGTCTGATAAGTTGATGTAAAGTTTTGCCTCTTTACGAGGAAAATTGTTGTGTAAAGGGGACTGACTTTACCATTACAAATAGTCAAAGGTGTAAACGACATTCGTTGAAAATGTTTAACATTCATAAAATTTTTTATGAATAAATTATTAACATTACATTTATATACTACTGCTTTGTTGCGAGTTTGTCAATACTCAATTCATAAATTGTTAATAATTATGGACACTCGACTATAAATGTAATAAATCCTTAAATATTTATTGACAAGGCGAGAATTATATGTTTTAATAAGATTGCGTAAAATGCGTTTAATTTATCATATTATGTGTTTATATGGTTGCGGACGAATTTTTTATTCCTCAATCTGCCGCGGGTTTTCCTCGGTTGGTCAGAGATTGCGACAGTCAGCGAAAATTACGCATTATATCGTAAATTTTTAATGGAGGAAATTAGAAAGTGAAATTAAAAAAATCTAAAGTGTTCACCAAAAAGATGATTTCGTTATTCCTTTCAATTGTCATGGTCTGCACGAGCTTTATGGGCGTTATCCAGGCTAATGCAGTCGGCGGTACTAACCGTTGGGATAGCTCCTCGTCTATTGGTAAAAACTGGATCGACTGGGTTGATCTTCTCAGCGATGACGCTTGCGAAGCTCTTCTTGACGCTGCAGATGAATGGCTGAAGGATTTAGACCTTACGCATCTTGCCGAAGGAACTCTTCCGATGGATGATAAGTACAACGTATTTGCTTCAGTAAATGCGATTTATAAAATCTATCTTGGTTCTCAGCCTGTTGTAGATACTACCAATAAGTATTACAACACTTTACAGAGTACATCGACCAGCACCACTGTATCCGATCGTCACCGTGTTTATGTATTTGTGCAGTTAAAAGGTGCTCTTACTTCATATCTTACTACAGGCGTTTTAGGATATGTGGACAGCGTTGACGGCGTAATTGACCTTATCAGACAGCTTAAGTATGAGATTATGGATGACACTAATGTTTCTATCTTAGGCTATGATGTTCAGAACGCGATTGTTGGTTCTCAGGTTAAGAATATTGACTGGACTGCTATAACTTCCGGAACTCTTAATAACTACAATTCGAATACATACACTTACAGCAAGTGCGGTTATTCATGGAGAGCGGCAAACTCTGCTAAAGACATTATCAAAGCTTTACTTAAGTTCTTCTTTGATAATTTCTATGGCAAAACAGATTCTAACAATCTGCTTTATGCACTTCTGAACGGCTCGTTAGCACTTGGCGCACTCGACAGTATGGTTGGTCTTTATGAGAAGGACGACACCGGCTCCAAGGGTATCCTCGGTAAGCTTGCTTCCGGCGATAAGGTTACAGTAGCCGACGATTATCAGAATAACGGTTGGCTCGTTTACAATGTTCTTGCGGGCATTCTTGCTAATAAGACCGACTGGTTTGCAGATGATACCGTTTCTATCGGCGCAGCTTCTTCGACAAGCACTCACAACGTTAAGTATAACGGTGCTACATGGGATTATGATACGGTTCTTTTTGACAAGCTTTCAAAAGAGCTGCTCCAGAAGATTAATATCAATATAACCTATGAAAATATGATTCCGAACCCGGATTATGACGCTGAAGATAATCCGGATGTTGATCGGTATATCCACGACACTTCAAAGGCACGTTATCTAAGCGGCAGAACAACCGATACTTCATTACCGGGCTATGACGCTAATCTTAAGTATACGACGGACGGTAATGTATATCTCTTCCAGTATGAAGGCGAAACCTCGCTTACTCTTGCAAAGACAGATAATCTTTACAGCTTTGCAATGAGAGCTCTTAAGCTTGCATGGAAGACTGCTCTTAAGCCGACTCTTAATCTTCTTCAGATTAACTTCAACGGTAACGAGAGCCTCGGTCACGGTACAAACTTCGATAACGCGTTTGCAAAGTGGTGGATGGAAGACAATTATGCTGTTTCAAACGGTATCTTCACGACCGCTGCGTATACTCAGGCTAACTTCGACGCCTTCTGCGCCGCAAAGTATGAGGCTTATAACGCAGCAAGCGCTGAGGAATTCGCAGAATGGGTAGAGGACACCTACAACTATGAATACCGTTATGCAAAGAAGGAAAAGATGAACTGGCGTGATGTTGACGCTACGAGACTTTGGAACGAGGTTCGTTACAGCCCGCTGGCTGACAAAATCTTCGGCATCCAGACAGGTCCGTTAAATCTCTACTTCTTACAGACAGGTGCTTCGAATATTGAGAGCTTTATGGATAATTATAATTATTCCGTAACTACCTCTATTCCCGAAGCTCTTAACGACTTCCTTGTAGCTGCTACGGGCGACCTGTTCCCGAACAACAGCCATATTGGTATTCAGACTGATTCTACCGGCGCGTATACTTCCGTTGATGTTCCTACGTTTACAACAACCAATAGTGCTTGGAACGTTTCAACCTTAATGACCAATATCTACAAGGCTCTTGAGTACGTTGCTATCACAACCGACGCTAACCTTCTTACAGAGTATTATGCGAAGAATAATATTTCTGATTACGGTAACGGCGGAAACATTACCTCTGACGCTCAGCTTGAGCAGGCTCTCGTAGCTTTCGGTATTGCAGCTCTTAAGCAGTGGAACCTTACTTCCGTTATCCATGACAGCGACTGGGATAAGGTTAACGACCTTGAAACCGCAGCTGTTATAGCTCTTAAGGAATATATGGGTTACCTCTTCCCCGACAGAGATTATTCATCACTCTGGTCATTAGAGGCTAACGCTCAGGAATTCACCAACGCTGCAGGCGAACCCGTAAGCTATAAGTACATAGACAATACATCGAACCAGCTTTATAACGCAGCTATTCTTCCGATGGCTCGTGATGCTGTAGGTTATGTACTTTGCGCAGCAGGCGTTCCCGTAACCTTAATGGATAGCACAAGAACTCCTTGGGATCCGTACACCATGGGCGCAGTTGCTGCTGACGGTGTAACCGTAAAAGCCGCAGGTTTATCGGATACAACTACCAATATATTTGCTCTTGCCAACAGCGTAGGTCTTTATTTCCTTGCTAACACATCGGTTAAGTTTGACACAGCGGGTACAAACGCTTCTGCAAAGGGCATGGGTTCTCTTATCGGACTCAACGGTTCTCTTACCACTTCAAACACTGTATTCCAGAATCTTGACCTTATTGTCAACAAGGTTCTTCCTGCTGCAGGTGAATTACAGTATGTAAACGGCGATTACAAGGGCAACGGTAGCTTCAGTTCTTCCGCATTGCTTCAGGATGAATTTATTCAGGATATTCGTGAATTTAACCTTTCAAGTCTTGTAGACGGCGTTTACAGAATTTGTAACGCTACTCCGATTAAGTCAACTGCTATCAATAAGGTAGCTTACTTCAAGCTCCTTGCTCCGCTGATTAATGCAGTTCTCGGTTCGAACAACAACGCTTCTTCCGTTGCACTTCTTCCGACGACAGATTCTGCTTCACCATTTAACAGACTGCTTACTCCTTCTGTTTTAGTTGGTACTTCCAGCACAAGCTATAGAGGTCTAGTAAGCAATCTTGTAAACAACATCTATAGATATTTTACCGATACTATTGCAGAGCAGTTCTACAGCGCAGCTGCATTTGCGCTTTGCACGCTCAAAGTTCCGAGCCGCCTTGGCGAGACCGAGCTTAAGGGCGTAGAGCTTGAGATTAAAGACACAGACGTTTACGGTACCTCTGCTACTACCGAAATAAAGATTAAGAATGATTCCGGCGGACTTAACAGGTTCTATCATAACCAGGGTGATCTCAGCACTTCTGCACAGAAGGAAGCTTCGAGATACTGGGTTACGATTAATAGCGTTAAGCTTCTTAGCGCAGACGGTAACACAACGGTTAAGACCTTTACCGCAGGTTCTGCTACTAACGATACCGGTAACGCTACTACAACCAACACTTATAATGCTAGCCTTGCACCTGAGAAGGTAACGCGTATCAGAGCTTCTCTCAGCGGACTTTCAAGAAACACTCTTTATAAGGTTGTTGTTGATTACAACGTTTATATGGACGACGTTCTTGCTAACAACAACTCACAGGCAAGCAGAGCTCTTTATAGCAACCTTAAGGCTACAGATTGGATGTACGTAACTCCTTCAACCTATACTCAGGTATGGAAGCATCAGTCAGACTCTACCTTCGACGGTACAGGCTTCAAGGAGAAGGACGGTACTCTTACGGGTTCGGTTGTTACCGGTACTGCTTCAAGCGGCGTTAAGTTAACTGCAGGCACAATGTATGACGTTACTGCTTCTAACATAAGCGAAGGCTATGGTGTAAGGATTAACGCTACATCTGCAGGCGCTTCAGGCAAGCTTTACTTATCACCTCAGGGCAGCAGAGACCTTGCATATCTGTATCATAATGAGAAGGGTGATCTTCTTGATGCTGACGGTAACGTGGTTTACACCCTTGAAAACGGCGAAAACGACGGTATTGTTGATTCATATGACACTGCTACTGACCTTGAAGGCGAAGAGTATGTTGAGTATGTTTTAGGCGATCCGGACGCTGCTATTGACGCAGGCGTTGCATTCGGCGCACCCGGCAAGAGCGTATGTCTTAACAACGACGAAATTGAGCTTGCCTCAGGCGACAATGACGTTAAGCTCTTTGCTAAGGGTTATGCTGAAGCTGCTGAATATGCAGTAAGCATCGTATTCTCCGGAACAGGTTCATACGTAAACACTAAGATTGATTATCTTGGCGATATGGACGCTCTTAAGACTGCTGTTGATAATTACACTCACTTCATTGAAGAGGGTAATACCACAGCTGCTCTTACCGCTGCTGTTCAGGCGGGCGCGAAAGCAACTGCTATCAGATACCGCAATTCATTAAACGTAGAAAACTGGACAAATGCTGACGCACTTGCTAAGGCTATCTACGATGCCGGCGAAGCTAAGGCACAGGCTAAGGCTGAAACCATTACTGCTATGAACGAGGACCGTGACGGTCTTGAGCAGGTTGACTATAAGGTAATCGGCTTCGAGAAGTTTGTAGACTACGCTCAGAAGGCAGAGGCTCTCCGTGAGGCTGAGCCGATTCTTGATGAGAACGACGAGCCTGTACTTGATTCTAAGGGCAGAGCTACCTACGAGTACAAGACTGCTGAACCTCAGTGGAAGGTTGATGAATTTGTACGTATTGCAGGTCTTTACAAGACTTATATGCAAGCAAGACCTCACACTCTCACCAGAGTAACTGAAGAGCTTGCTCACGCTACATCACCTTGTGATGAATTCGACGCACTTGGTAGTACCCAGTACGGTGTAAGCAACTTCACAGCTACTCCTACAACGGCTACCAGAACCTATTATTATCAGGCGACTGCTCCTAACGGCGACAAGTATGTTGCTAAGACAAGCGAGGATGTTTCCGAGTACAGATTCCTGTATTCAACAAACGACATCGTTGTAGAGGATAACGTAAGCGTTTACGAAATCAGCTCTTCACTTGATGACGGCACAGAAGTTAAGTTCGGTGCTGTTAAGAACGGCGTACTTGTAAACGAGGGCGACGTTGTTTACACAACTGACTCCTGGAATGCTTACATCGACGCTCTTGGCGAAGTTATTACTTCTATCAACAACAGCGAAGAAATTTCCAAGACCTACACAGCAACCTCTCACCTTGTAATGGCTGAGAATGAGCTTGAGCCCGCTGAGCCCGAGGAGCCTTCAGGCGACGGTATCACCATCAGCGGTAAGGTAGTAATTGCCAATACTATCACCGGCGGCGGCAGCAGCTACGGTGCACGCGGCGTTTACTTCAAGGTTGACGGCGAATACCTGA
>CALCYI010000072.1 GCA_937907605.1 uncultured Clostridia bacterium
AATAATATAAAAAAACTAAATAATGAAATGAACATAAGACTTTCATCAATAAATAATTTTAACAAAAATGCAATAAATATTAAGTTCCTTCCTGGTTTATTCGTAACAATATTAAATACAATATGTTCAACATTAACTTCATTTAGTGATGTAGTAATTAAATTAAATGAATTTACATTTATGAATGTTTTCAATGATATGGATTCATTAACTAATAAACTCGTATCATTTTATGTAAATAAACTTTTAGCCCAAATCTACAAGGTTATTTTCAATATGGATTTAATAGGCAATCCCGTAAATTTAGTTGAAGGTTTGGGAACTGGTATTTTCGAATTTTTCAACGAACCGAGAAAAGGATTACTTAAAGGGCCAGAAGAATTCGGTATTGGAATTGCAAGAGGAACTAGGTCTTTAGTTTCTAATATTGTCGGAGGTGGATTTAATAGCGTTTCAAAAATAACAGGTACTTTATTAAATGCTTCTAAAAATTTATCTTTAGCTTGGCTCGCCCTCATGCTCCCTCAGCACTCAGCCGAATTCAACCAGTTATTCGATATGTCTTTCAACATAAAGGGGACTCACATTATATCGTTTTCCCTTGCGTCTGCCTATTTCGCCACACCAGCATTACCTAAAATATAATAATAGATTTAATTTAAAATGTCAATAGAAAAATAAGCGGAATTGTTCCGCTTATCTTTTTATCATTCTGTTTTTAAGTCTTTCATATATCTCTATTGCTTTAAATCTGACTATATACTTTTTGCTTGTAATTATTTCTTCTTCCTCTTTGCTGAGAGCTTCGTCAAAATCCTCGGTACAGCCGGATATGCATACTGCGGGATACATAACACACCACCAGTTTTTCCCCTTCCCCTCGCCAATTATTATTTTCAAAGTATTATAAACGCCCGACGGGAGAGTGAAGGTTTCATATTCACGAGTCGGAAAGAATTCCCTTGACGTGTAAACCTGAACGTCATAATCATATCCGTAAAAGGCTATTACCTGACGCGCTTTATTCTTAAAGTCCTTTAGGTGCTCGTCCGATATAATTTTGGCTTCTCTTACCGAACTGCAGTTTTTATATAGGCTTTCAGAATATTTAAGTACTTCGTCCTTAATCTTTAGCTTTAAATGCTGATCATTTTCAGAGTCGCTGTTAGCAATAATATGCAGCCTGAATACCTTATTGCTTATATCCTCGCTCATTGGAATCAGCGGAGTTAACGAATAAACAATCAGTGACAGAATGAAGATAGGAACAAAAACAAAACTTAATCTTTTCAAAAATAAAACCTGCCTTTCAGCTTTATGCTTGGCAGGTTTTGTATATTTTATTCACACTCTGAGATTTTTAATCCTTTGTTGACAGTCGTAGTTACGATAATATCCTTAGCATAGCGCTTAAGCGCCTCAGCGGCTTTATCGGCGTTTTCTCTGCTTTCGAATATTCCGTATACGGTAGGTCCCGAACCGCTCATACAAGTCCCGAGAGCGCCGTTATTTTTCATAATTTCTTTCATATATATTCTGTTCGGGACTTCTATAAATTGCTCAAATACATTATCGCAGCGTGAAGCGATTTCGCCTAAATCCTTGCTTTGTACAGCCTTAAGCATACCGAGGCAGTCGGGCGAATATTCCTTTCCGGACTCGTCAAACTGTGAGAATGCGAGACCTGTATTAACGCCGAAATCGGGCTTCGCAAGGACAATAAAGCATTTTCTGAGCGGTTTAACCTTGCTTAAGACCTCTCCTATACCCTGCGCGAGCAGAGTTCCGCCCGTGAGACAGAACGGTACGTCAGCGCCTATTTTAGCGCCTATTGCACATAACTCATCATCAGAAAGATTTGTACCGTAGAGCTTATTAAGCGCGGCAATAACGGCTGCTCCGTCAGCGCTGCCTCCTGCAAGTCCGGCAGCGTGAGGTATACGTTTAACTAAATCAATATGTAACCCCCTGCTTGTAACGCGTATCTTATTTGCCTTAAAGAACGCCTCAGCAGCCTTATAAGCGATATTTTTCTCATCTAAAGGAATACCGTCAATATTACAGGAAAGCTTAATTTCCCTGCCCTTAATGCGTTCAACGGTGACGGTATCATATACTCCCACGCTCTGCATTATCATAAATAAATCGTGATAGCCGTCGGTACGTCTTGCGCAAATGTCAAGCATTAAGTTTATCTTGGCGTATGCCTTAACCTTTATCTTCATTTTTAAGCTCCTCAACGAATTCGCCGATAAGTTTAATTGCTTCCTTAATGTTCTCTATTGAATAACAGTATGATACCCTTATATATCCTTCCCCGCATTCGCCGAAAGCGTCGCCGGGAACGACAGCAACCCTTTTGCTTTTAATTAGCCTTTCGCAGAATTCCTCGCTTTTTAGTCCAGTTGATTTAATGCACGGGAAAACATAGAAAGCGCCGAGCGGCTCAAAGCAGTCAAGACCGATTTTTCTGAAGCCGTTAACGGTAAATCTGCGGCGCATATCGTAATCAAGCTTCATCTTTTTTATATCCTCGTCGCCGTTTTTTAGTGCGTCAATCGCGGCGTACTGAGAGTTGGTCGGCGCAGACATAATAGCGAACTGATGAAGCTTCGTCATCTGCTTAATTACAGGCACAGGACCGAGCGCGTAGCCGAGCCTCCAGCCAGTCATTGAATAGGTTTTTGAAAAGCCGTTGATAACGACAGTACGCTCCTTCATATCACCGATTGAAGCAATAGAGGTATGACCTTCGGGCGTATATGTAAGCTCGCTGTAAATCTCGTCCGAAATAACGAAAAGGTTGTGCTTTTCTATTACTTTTGCGATTTCCTTAAGCTCGCTTTCGGTCATTATAGCGCCCGTTGGATTGTTCGGGAACGGCAGAACAATTGCTTTAGTTTTTTCTGTAATAGCCGCTTCTATCTCCTCGGGAAGAAGCTTGAAATCGTTTTCTTCCTTGGTAACAAGCGGTATGGCTTTACCTCCGCAAACCTCTACAATAGGCTTGTAGCATACAAAGGAGGGCTCTACTACAAGTACTTCGTCATCGGGCTCGGTAATAGCTCTTATAGCCATATCAATTCCCTCGGAGCCGCCGACGGTAACAAGGATTTCATCCTTTGGGTTATACTTAATCAAAAAGCGCCTTGCGTAGTAGCTTGATATTTCCTGTCTCAACTCAAGCAGTCCCGCATTTGCGGTATACCTCGTTCTGCCTTGTTCAAGAAAGTCGATACCGTACTGTCTGATATGCCACGGGGTTTTAAAATCAGGTTCTCCGACGCCGAGCGAAATTACGTTATCCATTTCCTCGGCAATAGCAAAGAACCGTCTGATACCCGACGGTTTAATATCGGTAAGCGCTTTATTTAAAAGCTTATCGTAATCAATCACAGCGAGATATTCCCCCTGTCGTCCTTCGGCTTCTGAGTAAAGAATACGCCCTGCTCTTTATATTTCTTAAGGATAAAATGGGTTGTAGTGGACATAACATCCTCAAGCGGTGAAAGCCTTTTAGCTACGAACATTGCGACCTCCTGGAAGGATTTATCAGATACCATACAGCAAAGGTCATAGCCGCCGCTCATAAGGTATACGCTTTCAACCTCGTCAAGCTGAGCGATTCTTTCCGCAATATTTTCAAAGCCGTGTCCGAAGCGCGGCTGCACCTTTATTTCAATAAGCGCGGTTACGGTCTGAGCCTGCGCCTTATCCTTATCGATAATTGCCTTGTAGCCTTTAATAATTCCCGTATCCTCGTAGAGCTTAATCTGCTGAGCGACCTCTTCTTCGGTCACGCCGAGCAGTACCGCAAGCTCTGCGTTAGTAAGGCGCGGATTGTTCTCAAGTAAGTAAAGTAATCTGTCCATAGTTTATCTCCTTACGCAATTTCTATTAAGAAAGGTTCCCTTTTTCTATATACGGTAACGTGTTTTATTCCCGCCTCAAGCAGTAGCTCATATCCCCTGTCAATACCGTGTGCGACCTTATCAAAGCTGTGTGCGTCGGAGCCGACGGTGATATATTTTCCGCCCATATCGTGAAAACGCTTTATAAGGCTTATGTTCGGCATCGTGTCATACTGATAATTAAACAGGCTTGATACATTTAGCTCAAGCGCCTTATGGTTTTTAATTAAAACTTCAAAGATTTCATTAATTGTATCGTTAAAATCTGACAAATCAAAGTCAATACCGTACTTTCCTTTTATATATCTGAGCGGATATGTAAGGTGAGCAATGCTGTCGGTTTTGTCCCATTTTGCAAGCTCGAGTACGGAGTTAAAGTAATCAGTCAGTCTTTGTTTAATATCTTCCTTACGGAAGTCCATATAGTAAAAATCTTCAACGTTTTCAAGGTTGTGAATAGAGCCGAGTATAAAATCGTAATTAAAGGTGTTCAAAACCTTCTCGCTTTCCTCTTTTCTGTATATACCCTGACCGAGCTCAATACCGCTGAAAACCTCAAGCTTATGCTTGAAAATATCCTTTGCTATTTCGCATTGCATAAACTGATTAGTTGTAAAGCCTCTAATATCAAGTCCATTACCGTCTATATCAAGGTGGTCGGTAATCGCAATCCCTCTTGCACCTTTTTCAACAGCGCCCTCACAGAGCTTTATGCACGAATCCTTAGCGTCAAACGAATTTACAGAATGTGTATGCGTATCATATATATTATTAAATTCCATATTATACCTCTCAATTTTATATATAATACCATAAAACTTTGTAAAATAAAATATAATTTACTCGTTTTGTTGAAAATTTAACAATTCTCTGTTATAATCCTTTTAATGTTTTATTAAGTATTACATAGGAGGATACGTAAATGAGAGCAGTAATTACCGTAGTTGGTAAGGATATGGTCGGAATACTTGCTAAGGTATCGGGCATATGCGCTGAGAAGAACGTAAATATTATAGAGGTAACTCAGTCAATAATGCAGGATATGTTCTGTATGATAATGATGGCTGATACCTCTCAGAGTACAGTAGCCTTTACCGAGCTTGCGGACGCGCTTGAAAGCTTCGGAAAGGAAAACAACCTTGTAATCCACGCAATGCACGAGGATATTTTTAACTCAATGCACCGTATCTAAGAGGAGGAAATCCCTTGATTAATACATATGATATTCTTGAAACAATAAGAATGATACAGGACGAATGTCTGGACATAAGGACTACCACTATGGGTATTTCCCTTCTTGATTGCGCCGACACGGACATTGATAAATCCTGTGCAAAAATATATGATAAAATATGCCGCAAGGCTGAAAAGCTCGTCGAGGTTGGAAACGGTATCGAAAAGGAGTACGGTATACCGATAATTAATAAGAGAGTAAGCGTTACTCCTATTGCAATTATGACGGGTATCAGCGGAGGCGACCCCGTAAAATATGCTCTTACGCTTGAAAAAGCGGCACAGACAATCGGCGTTAACTTTATCGGCGGGTATTCAGCTCTCGTTCAGAAGGGTTTTGCTGCGGGCGATTCAGAGCTTATAAAGTCAATCCCAGAAGCGCTTGCAAGCACTGAGCACCTCTGCTCCTCTGTTAATATCGGCTCTACAAAAGCGGGTATTAATATGGATGCGGTAAAGCTTATGGGCGAGACCGTTAAGCGAGCCGCTGAGCTCACTAAGGATAATAACTGTATTGCCGCGGGCAAGCTTGTAGTTTTCTGCAACGCGCCCGAGGATAATCCGTTTATGGCGGGTGCCTTTCACGGCGTAAGCGAGCCTGACTGCGTTATTAACGTAGGCGTAAGCGGACCCGGAGTAGTGCGCGCCACGGTATCAAAATACCCTGATTACAGCATAAATGAAATTGCGGAATTAATAAAAAAGACCGCCTTCAAGGTTACGAGAATGGGACAGCTTGTAGGTACGCTTGCAAGCGAAAGGCTCGGAGTACCGTTCGGTATTGTTGATTTATCCCTTGCCCCTACTCCCGCTGTCGGAGACTCGGTTGCACATATTCTTGAGGAAATCGGTCTTGAAAAATGCGGAGGCGCAGGCACAACTGCCTGCCTTGCGATGCTCAATGACGCTGTTAAAAAGGGCGGCGTAATGGCGTCCTCAAGCGTTGGCGGACTTTCGGGAGCATTTATACCTGTATCCGAGGACGCAGGCATGATTGATGCTGCAAGATGCGGAGCGCTCACTATTGAAAAGCTTGAGGCTATGACAGCGGTATGCTCCGTAGGTCTTGATATGATAGTAATCCCAGGAGATACCACACCCGAGGTTATAAGCGGAATTATTGCAGACGAGGCTGCAATAGGCATGGTAAACGGAAAGACAACGGCAGTAAGAGTAATCCCCGCAATCGGAAAGAAGGTCGGAGAAGAGCTTGAATTCGGCGGACTGCTCGGAAGCGGACCCGTAATGCAGGTGAATACAAATTCCCCCGCTAAGTTCATTAACCGCGGAGGAAAAATTCCTGCCCCACTTCACTCACTTAAAAACTAAGAAAAAAGACGACCTTTCAAGGTCGTCTTTTAATTTGATATTATCCAAATAAATAATTATCTTCGTGGAAGGTAAGCGGTTCCCACTTGCCGTTTGACTTAACGTAAGCGGACTGTAGTCTTGTCGATACAGCGTAGGTCTTGCTGCCTGCCGTGAATATGTAGCAGTCTGCATTGTTTACGTTCTCGATATTGCTTGTGTAGTTAATCGAGCCGCCCGACGGGTCTGAGCTGTAGCCGAGAGTCTTCCAGTTATCGTGAAGTACCTGTTTTAAGTAAGCCTTAGCTTCTGATACGGAGTAGTTCGGAGTAGTCGTAATTTCGTGCGGGTTCTCATATCTGTCGTAAACTGCAGGCTCGTTTGAACCTTCGCTCGTGGTAGGCTGACCGTTAATGATTGTCGGAGCAGCATAATTATAGAACATCCAGCAGAAATAGCCGAGGTAGAAGATAAGGAGAAGTAAAATAATCATCTCAATAATCTTCTTAGCATTTGAACCCTCAGAAGCTGCGAAAGCCTCCTCCTGAGTCGGAATCGGGGTCGGTACGAAGGGCTTATTTTTCTTATTTGCCTTCTTTTCAGCCTTAGCGTTCTTCTTTTCAATATTCTTTACAAGCTTGGCGTATGCCGAAGCCTGACTTTTTTCGGTTTTTGCTGCCTTTTTAGCTGCCTTCGCTTCTTTCTTAGCGAGCTTAGTTTCTTTACTCAAAGCAGTCCCCTCCTTATAAGTATGAATAAAGTATACCATTAAAATAAACAAAATTCAATAATTATTTTTAATGTTTTTATATAAAATTGTTAATAAACTGTAAACAATAGTTTTGAAATCTTTTCATAAATAAATATTATTGATAAAAAACAGACATCTTACGGATGTCTGTTTTTCTTGGATGATAATACAAGGAACATTCCAACAAAGCTCATACACACCATTGATGAGAGCAGAGACATTGCATTTACTGTTCTTTCTTCCCTCTTTTTCTGCTTATCTGACTTACCCGTTTTATCCTCGTTGGTTCTCACTGCGGAAACATAAATCGGAAGCTTGATAGTGGTAGTTGTGGTTGTAGTTGTTGTGGTTGTCGTAGTAGTTGTAGTAGTTGATTCAGTTACTGTAACTATGTTGACCTTGCTTTTACTGCTCGTTACAGGAGCGGTTGTAACTGGAGCAGTAGTCTGCTTCTTTGTCGTAGTTGTAGTAGTTGTTGTTTTTTTCTTGCTTTTTTTCTTGGTTGTGGTCTGTTTCTTAGTAGTTGTGGTAGTAGCCGCCTTATGAGTTGTAGTCGTAACGGGCTGTGCGCCGGCAAGAGCCTCGCCAATGTAATCGTCTACGTATTTTCTGATAAGGTACTGTATTTTAATTGCGTCAGCTTCGGTAATTGTGTTAGCCGTTTTTGTGCACTTCGTTTTAAGCTTGTACTTATCCGTAATAATTTCGGAAGCGTTTCCGTTTTTAGAGTTGAAAAGCTTTATGTAATTACTGCTCTTAAGCGAATCAGGGAAGTTCCCTACTCCGAAAATTTTAGCATACACGCAGCATGCGAAGGTATACGAAGCTCTCGGCGCAGGGTGGCTTGCACCGTCACGTATGGTTAAATCATCGTGCCAGTTAGCATTCGGATATACATCAGTATACTTAAGGAATATACCTCTCGAATTAAGGATTGAACAGCCTGTATGAGCCTGAGCTTCAAGGTGCTCTTTCATAACTGTACCCTTTTTTGGCAGATAGGTTCCGCGGTAGGTATCGTGGATTATAAAGTGATTAGGGCTTGGGATTTTATCCTTGAAAAGCTCAAACATCGCCATATCGCCGATGGTGGTTTTCTTTTGGTCAGCATTGTTCTGAGATACTACGTAATCCCATTTACCGCCTCTTTTAATGCTCGCGAAGTCCATATTCGCAATATCGCTGAGCTTTCCCTTCCCCTCGGTAATTGTCTCGCCGTTGTACCAGCATTTATAGGACATATCGTTTGCGCTGAGTAGCTGGAGAGCGTCATAGTCGCCGTGGGTTGCACGCACAACCATTACCTGACGTCCGGCAAGCCCACCGAACTTACTTAAGAGCTCTCCAAAGCCGTTATAATACGTATAGCTATTGCCTACTAAAATTATCTTAATACAGTTCGTGGCTACATAGATAGTTTTCTTAGACGCAGCGTAAGCGCTGCCCGCCGTGGAAAAAACTGCAATTATGCTGATAATAAGAGCCAGAACTGCGGATGTAATCCTTTTAAACTTCAATTTAATACACCTTTAATATGTTTTATGTGAAAAATCACGAAACCAAAGATGCGGTTTCGTGATACTTTTTTCAATGGAGGCACCACCCAGATTTGAACTGGGGCATAAAGCTTTTGCAGAGCTCTGCCTTACCACTTGGCTATGGTGCCGTTACTTGTAATATTATAATAAATGCTTTATTAATTGTCAAGTCTTAAATGGTTACAATTATAAATAATGCGGATTACGAGGCTCGCCCGTCTCGCTTCTGCGCTCGACAGCACGCACGCGGGCACCGCAACAGTACCCCGTACTGTTGCTAACCTACGGTTTGCCCTGTTCTCGCCTCGTAGTCCAAAGAAAAAACACCCTTTAGGGTGTTTTACTTTGGAGCGGATTACGAGGCTCGAACTCGCTACCTCCACCTTGGCAAGGTGGCGC
>CALCYI010000073.1 GCA_937907605.1 uncultured Clostridia bacterium
GACTGTAAATCTGACGTCAACGACTTCGGTGGTTCGAATCCACCTCTGCCCACCATAAGCAATCAAGCCAAAAATGGCTTGATTGCTTGTTTTTTTGTCTAAAAAATATTTTGATATATGTCCCAAAAACGCCCAATAATACTGTGGCAAAGGTGTGGCGAATGAGACTTTGGAACCTAAAACGTGGCAAAAGTGTGGCAAAACTAATTATTTAATGACTACAGAAAAACTCCCTTTGGATTGACCAAAGGGAGTTTTCTTATTCCATCCTCGCCATTAAAGCAGGACCGTTATCCTTAAGCCACCTGTTCCATTTATGATAGTCGGGATACACTCGCAGCACCTCCGCGTAAAAGTGTTCCGAGTGATTCATCTTCTTACGGTGGCAAAGCTCATGCACAACAACGCTGTCAATCACTTCGGGTGGGGCGAGCATTAGTAAGCAATTGAAATTCAGATTGCCTTTGCTACTGCAACTGCCCCATTTCGTGTGCTGGTTACGGATTGTTATCCTGCCGTAATTTACGCCAATCAGTTTTGCATAATGCTCCACTCTCGGCGGGATGTATTCCAACGCTTTTTCTGCAAGCTCCTCAATTTCATCAGCCGTTAGCTTTTCAGCATTCGCTTGCCGTTCTTGAGCCTGTTGCAGTTTTTGTAAATGCTTCTCAATCCAGTCAGCTTTTGACTCTATAAACTTATCAATTTCACTTTGCTTCAACCGATATGGTGCTCTCGCAATTACTCTTCCGTTAGGCTTGATTTCCAACGAAAGGGTTTTGCGATTGCTACGGACTATTTCAACGTTATAATTACTCATCTTTTCTGAAAGTCTTATAAAGCTCTTTTGCCATGGAGTCCATTACACTGTTGTAGAAATCGTTATCATTAAAGAGCTTTTGGAAAGACTCATTGTTCTCCAGATAACATTTCGTGACGATTTTCTTAAACTTATCAGGGAACAAGCTCTTTACAAACATTTCTGAGCTGGAGCCTTTTGCTTTCTGACGAAGTTTTTTCACATCCTTATCGGACATAAACATCTGATAGATACCCTGAACGATAACTCTATCTGCATCGCTGAACTCACCTGCAAACCTTTCGTTGACCTTGTCAATGATGCTTTGCAAGGTGTCCTTCTTTTTGTCGGGTTTCTTCGGTGCTAATGAGCTTTGAGGGATGTATTCCGTTGAAGCTTTATCAAGCACAATTTTGCCTTTAAAGGTTTCCTTAAGAGATGCATATTCAAGTTTAATTTTGTCATCAATATCAACAATATCGACCTTTTCTCTGGGAAGGAATTTAATTAAGTGAGAAGTGAAAAGATACTCATTAAACAGGTCGACATCATGCAGTTTGATTAGCTGAGTAACGTAAGCATATGCTCCATTGAACCTTCGGATATAATCCCTTACTGCAAATCTGTCATTTTCATCAAGATCATTATATCTTTCAACAACGGGCTTGAGAGCTCCTGAAAGCTTGCCAAGAGCAACATCACTTTGTTTTGATTTTGCTGATGCATCCATTAAATCTCTGTATTTTTGAACATCGCTCATATTATACAGGAGATAGTCTTTTATCTTGCTGCGCAGGTCATATACTCTATTAAGATCAGTTTCACCATTAAGGAGCGTACATTCATAGAACGGCTGGAATGCTTTCTTGATGTCCTCTGCTGTATTCTCAAAGTCGAGAACAAAAACATCATCTTTATTCTCGCAAGTTCGATTAAGTCGAGACAGAGTCTGTACGGCGCTTACATCGTGTAGTTTCTTGTCTACATACATGGAGTGCAGTAGCGGCTCGTCAAAACCTGTTTGGTACTTGTTTGCTACAACTAAGATATTATACTGACTGCTATGGAATGCTTTTCGGAACTTTTTGTCTGTAGTGATATAGCGTCCCTCTTCGTCTTTATTCATTGACGCTTCGGTATAATCCACACCGTCAAGGCTAACCGTACCAGAGAACGCAACCATAACATCAGATCCCTTGCAGTCTTCGGGATGCTCTTTTATGTATTCCTTGATAGCATTATAATACCTTACTGCATTTGCGCGGGAGTCAGCAACAATCATTGCCTTTGCTTTACAACCAATCTTAAACCGACCTGACGCCATAAAGTTTGACATAATCATTTCGGTTTTCTGCTTAATTGTATAGCCGTGCTCCTTGTAATACTTAAAGAGCGCTTTTGCCGCCTTGCCTTCTAAAAGCTCTGGATCATCAGCTGAAACTTTTATCAGCTTAAACGCCTCTTTAATCGTGGTGTAGTTTTCAAGCACATCAACGATAAAACCTTCTTCAATAGCCTGACGCATCGAATAGGTGTGGAAAGGTCTCTTTTTTATCGTTCTTCCTGGTCCGTCAGGACCGTCAGTAAGAACTTCAAACGGCTCGCCAAACAGCTCAAGTGTTTCGCCTTTCGGAGTTGCAGTGAAAGCAAAGAAAGACTGATTGTTCTGATGTCCCTGACCAATCAGGGCATTGATATATTCATCCCGAAGATCAACATCATCTTCATCAAGGTCTTCGCCTTCGGCAATTTCTTTAATTGCCACCTTCAAATCAACGAGAGCTTTCTTTAAGGTTGCTGCACTCTTGCCACTCTGTCCTTGATGAGCCTCATCGACAATAATAGCGAAATTGCGTCCGCTAATCTTTTTCATTTCCTCATAAGCGAACGGGAACTTTTGAATGGTACAGATAATAATTCTCTTATTATCGTTTATCGCCTGTGCCAAATCCTTGGAGCTCTTATTATCATCAATGGGTACGACTAAGCCAGGCGTATGCTCAAAGCTATTGATTGTGTCCTGAAGCTGCGAGTCAAGAACAATACGGTTTGTTACCACGATAACGGAGTTAAATATCGGATCATCGTTTTCATCGTGAACAGAAGCAAGACGGTATGCAATCCACGCAATAGAATTCGACTTGCCTGAACCCGCACTGTGTTCAATCAGATAGTTTTTGCCCGCACCGTTTTCCTTAACATCAGCAAGAACCTTCTTAACCACATCATACTGATGATAACGCGGGAATATCAATCTGCCTTTTGTATAGGAAATAAAGCGGTGAACGATATCAAGAAGCGAGTCACGCTGAAGTACCTCTTCCCAAAGGTAAGAGGTCGCATAACCGTCGGGGTTTTGAGGATTTCCAGCGCCGCCAGCATTGCCTGCACCGTTTGAGCCCATATCGAACGGCATAAAGTATGTCTTGTCATCCTTCAGCGTTGTCGTCATTTTTACGTTGTAATGGTCAACGGCAAAATATACAAGAAAACGGTGATTTGTACGGAAACAGAATTCCTTTGAACTGCGATTATACATAAACTGGTTAACCGCATTGTCCACATTCTGCCCTGTGAACTGGTTTTTAAGCTCAAGAGCAACAATCGGAATACCGTTTAAAGACAGCACCATATCAATCGTGTTTTCCAATTTTGGCGAATACTTGAACTGTCTTGTGCAACCGAGAATATTTGCGTTATAAAGCGCCATTGCTTTTTCATTCAGACCGCTTTCTGGTTTGAAATAGCAGAGCTTTATTTTTATGCCCATATCGTCAATACCGTTACGAAGCACGGAGATTAAGCCCTCGTTGCTGACCACTTGTTCAAAGCGGTGATAGAGCTTTTCGGGCGCATTATCGCCATAGTATTTTTTATACCTCGCCCACGCCTTCGGCTGTGTTTTTTCAATGAACTCAACCAGCACGTCAAGGTAGATACACTTCTCCTCATCATGACGGTGATTATATATCCACATAGCCGTACCCGAAGGTGCATTATGTACCTGACCGACGAACTGCTCATAGCCGCCTTTGGTTATAAGGCTGCCTTCTATGTCATATTCAAAACGCTTTTCGTTTAGTTCCATAGTTTCCTCCGATGGAATTATGATATCAGTTTTATGTATTCTGTGAATTATACTCTCGTGCACTATAGATAAAGTCTTCTTTAATGTTCAAATCATGCTTAATCAATAGCTCTCTAATAACACTAATTATATCACAAGCTGAAAAACCGCTTAACATATAAATATCAGTACCTTTTAATCTTTTTGGTTTTCTTAAAATATTACTATCATATGAAAATAACGGGAAAGCCCAATTTTTAATTGTTTCATTATTCTTTGCCATATCCTCAATAATACTACCGTCTAAACTGTAAAGCTTTTCGGCAACAGAAAGTAACATGCCTGCAAAAGTATCAACATTAACTCTTTCGCCAAGGATTTCATAGTGACTAACAGCTTTATTTGTCGCGTTAGACGGCTCTTCGCAGGTGTAGTTGTGATATCTTTTATCTTCAAAAGATATCACAACTTTAGGATTGACAATCGGGAACAAAGCCAATACTTCTTCTGCAAGTCGTTCAGCACGGCTTTGAATTGTATCCGCATTCCATTTATCACGATTTATGATATCTTTGCAAAGATGAGTAATCTTTGTATCCGATTTATTCAGCAGGGTTTTCTTTTGGTCAAATGGCTTATCTCCTAACTCGCTGTTATATCCTGTCAGTGTTAAATTGCCGAGAGTGTGTAGCCATTTTTCTCTAACCTCCAGCCAGTTGTTGCCGAGCATTCTCTGCCAAGCGGTTGAAAGGTTTTTGTTTTGTGGCATTACATGTTCAATGCTTAATGTGTCAGTAAGGACTTTTTCCTTTCCCTGGTTTTCCAGTGCAATAAGAAGGTATCTGCATAATGCATGTTTTGCATATAAATTGTTGTTTTTTAATGCATAAATGTAGTCATCCTCATTCGGCACAACATCTTTTGAGGTCACTTGCTGCATAAAGGAAACAATGGCATCATAATAATTATTTTTGTTTTCTGCATCAGAGAACACACGTGAATGGAGTGTTTTATAGAAACCTCGCAAAGAGTTTGAAGGCACTTCGCATATTAATCTTCTGATACTGTATGAAAGCAGAAATTGAAGTATTCTTTCGAGCTCATTTTCATCTATAATTTTATTATAATAGTCGTCAAATACTTTAAATAAGAAAAGATATACTGTTGTTTGCTTTAAACATTTAAACCCATATAAATATGAGTTTGTTTCCTTGCTGAATTTGTCACTTCCATAAAGGAATACACGATATATCTCTGCATAATGAAGGAGTTCTTTCAACATCTCTTCATTCGTTTTAGCGTTATCTTTATTCAGTTCTTTAAATGACTTATAACCTGTCTTTTCTTTGATAAAGCCATCCGACTTCATGTTCAGATAATTAATGAAAAATTCAGACATTTGGTTCTTTTGAATAGCTTGCTCTATTTTAAGCCAATATGTTTCATACAGGTAATCCTGATCGGCATCCGTCATCAATACATAGTTACGGATTTGATCGGCAAGACTAAGCGGAACGCCAGTTGAATTTATTCGTTCGAATATTTCCTGTGCGTTGTCTTCATCATCAAGCTTTATCATCGCACAGGTCAGTTTGTCTATCCCTTTCTTGATTTTTTTAACGTCAAGGTCGGGATCCTCTTCAAGCGCTTGTTTAATCAGTTCGCAAAAAATAGAATAATTCTGCCATATTCCGCTTGACTTATCTATTTCATCAAACTTGTTATCCATAAGGAGAAAGAGCTGCTGATTATCGGTCTTGATGGGCTTTAATTTCAATTTGCTTTGTGTGTCAATTTTATACTCATCAAAACGGTCATAGTTAAACACATTTTCAGAGACAGCTTCCTTTTCACTTTCGGTAGAAGCGTTATCAATAAGTGCCTTTAACAAAAGATATATAGTCGTTAATCTTTGCTGACCGTCAACAATCACATAGTAATGGATGTTATGTTCTTCGTTTATCTGTGCATATACAACCGAACCGCAAAAATGAGTCATGTCGCGCCTATAAGCAGCTATAATATCATTAAACAGCTTTTCACATTGCTCTCTCGACCATTCATAGTTCCTCTGATATACAGGAATTGCGTATTGACGCTTATTTGGTTCGAAAAAATCATTGATTATTCTTCCGCCATCAATTTTCATTATATTCTCCTTCTATTACTTTATCGCCGTGTTCTGATACGATGATTATTTCTTGATTATTTTTACGGCAGAAGCCGCGAAATCTTTCACCTTGTCTTTGTTGTCCAATAAGTACTTCGCTCCAAGATAAGCACCTCCTAACAGAGTGCCTAACAATGGAATAGCCCTTATTTTATCTGCTTTTTTATCCAGACCTTTATATTCGTATTTGTGAGAGTTATTGTTCATTATCTTCAATTACCTCCAATAATTCTTCTCCAGTAATTTCTATCAACAGGTTTTTATCGATATCAGTATTTGATAATAATATAACCTTGTCTTCAAGAAGCTTGCAGTTTTCTATATCGTATATTGGTTCGGGGTTGTTTTCAATATACTTAAATGTTTTGATTTTTGAATAATCTACAGCTTTTAGCATATCTATTGCTTGTTGATAGAGATTTTTTGCGGAAATATTATCACATAAAAGGCAATAAGCATATGCTTGCAAATTAGTGGAACTAAGAAAAGCATCATATAAATTTACCATTTGACGATATGATTTCCCAATATCGTCAAAATAGTTTTTCTTAAACACGTTAATAGCAATGTTTAGCCATTCTTGTTTGGGAATTGTTTTAAACTCAGCTGCTTTTCTGTTAAATGTTTGATAGACTTGGCCTTGAACAATAGACAAATCATGTATTGCTATCGGAAGATGCTTTTCTCTATCTTCCTTGCTTTGTTCGAGAGCAAGCAAAATACGATTGCGAGCAGAAATAAGCATGCCCATTCTGTCATCTTTTTGAATTTCTTCAATCTCACGTACCGTATTATATGTAGCTTCAAGTTGCGCGCTTATTTTTCTTAATTGCTGTTGCAAAAAGAGATTTTGATAACCGTTTGCAAGCGACTCTATCGGATTGCCCTGAACTAACAGTTCTTCTTTAACAGGAAGATTTGTAACGATAGTATTCTTACCGTTTTTTGCTTTTTCAACAAGTGTGGGCCACATCTTTCCCGTTTTGTCGCTTTCCATAATCTTCAATGTACCCTCTTCAAATGCCTTGCGGAATTGCGGAGGTATCTGAACAATGTATTCTTTTTTCGCGTCAATTTTAGAAAGAACATCTGCAATGTTTACTACTTGCAAAAGTTCGTTGATAACGCCTTTTATGTCAAGTTTACCGAGAGTTTCAACAGTACCGTATAAAACTGGAATGTCTTCGGTTATTTTTTCGTTAGTTACGGATAATTCCTGATTGGATTTGATAAGCTCGTTTTTTCCTTCCATTATTGTTTCCTCATTTTAAAGGTATCAAAGCCTTCCTTTTAGCCCTTTTACCGAATTAGAGACTTCTTTTATTGCTCGTTCGATATCTCTGTTACTGTTACCGCCAACATAGTCATACTCAAATATAATATCTGTATTTACACTTATGCCTTTTGATTTACCATCAATTTTGAACACAAGTTCAAGATTTTTCCCTTGATAAATGGGCAAGGTCATATGAGCACCTGTATTATGGGTCGTTCCGTTAATAGATTGCGAATATAAGCCGACGGGGAACTTAAAGGTTTCTTCTGGCTTAATATAATCGATATAGACAATATGTTTATTCTCAAATAGCAACTCAATGTTTTTGGCTACTTTGTTTCCGTTATTGTAAACCTCTAAACCACAAACAAAATTCCCGTTAGCAGCTTTATCAAGAACATTTAACCTGCAAAGAATATCGTATGACTCTTTCGACTGATATTTATACGACTTGATGGCATATATCAAAGCTAATAAGGTTAACAAAATAATAGCTATGTAATTGACCGCTTCAAGCCAATGAAGCCATGTCATAACATTCGATTGAGCGTTTTGTGCTGCGGCAATAATGATATTCAAATACTAGACCTCCTTCTTGCCTGTGACGTATTCGTAAATGAGGGATTTTTTGTACTCGTTGAGCTTTTCTATTTTCTGCTGCTTGATTTCAATCAATCGGTCAATTGCTTCACACTTTTCGTCAAGATAGTCTGCAATTTGCGATTGCTCAGTAGGAGAAGGCCAAGTTATTATTTGCTTATTCCAAAGTGAAGCAGACCAAGTTGCTAAACTTACAGAATCAACTACAACGGTTAAAATGCTTTGTTGTAAACAATACTGCACAAACTTTCGGTTAATACCGTTTTTTAATTTTGCGCGTATAACATGGTCCGTGTAGCAAGCTCCAGCCATAGGTAGAAAAACATATGGTGTTCCGTTACGTGATAATAGCAAATCGTTGAACTCAGTATATTTCCAATCTGGAAATCCCTGATAAGTTGTTCTTATAGGTTCTAATCCTGCAGTATAAAAAACGATATCCTTATCATCATTTGACCAAAATTCTTTATCTAATCCTTCTCCAGTATTTAACCCGTTATGCAAGTATTTAAATTGAATTATATCCCAGCTTTCAGGAATATCACCTATCCATTCAACACCACTGTCTTTCATTGGTGCGTCGGGGTTGAGACCTTTGGTTACAACTTCAGTAATCAACGATTGCTTATACGCCTTAAGCTTTTCAATCTGCTGCTCCTGATTGGCAATAAGCTTATCAACTTTTTTTGATTTTGCTTCTATATCTTTAAGTATTGTTTCTTGTTCTTGATATGATGGAATGGGCAGGTCAATGTTTTTCATTTCCTGCCATCTTGTTGTCCATAAATCTGCAACGATACCGTGTCCCCATCTATAAAACTCTTCTGCAAAACCATAGTTTTTCAAAAGATAGTTGTTATAAGACGGAACAATTGTGCATTCTTCTTTTTCAAAGAGTACCGTGTTAATAAGTGAAACAGAGCCGTCAAGATTAGAAACACCACACGATTGTTTTCTGTCCGAGCGTGAGTTGATAACAAAATCGTTTTTTAGTACTTGTTTTCTATTGTCATTTGCATCGCTTTTTGCAACATTTTCCATCTGCGGCACAACACCGCCTTTTGAAATCGAAAGTGGCGGATAGTCTGTATCATTCACTTTTTCATTTCTGCACTGGAAAAGGCTTCCGATAGTGCGAATGCGCCAATTGGATGGTATTTCCCCAATCCAAGCAACACCGCTGTCTTTCATCTCACGCATTTGCTCTACCTCCTGTTTTCAGATAGAAGTTTAGCAATCTGTAAAGACTGAAATAGGCATATGCAATCACTAAAACAACGAAAAGAACAGCTGCAAAATGTGCCAAAACAAAATTGCCAAGCCAAATAACGCCACACAGGCAAGCCCACATAGCAAAGAATATGACAAATCGGATTGTCCAGTGTAAAAAGCTGCCGCTGTTCTTTTTTTCAATCCAACCGTCTCTATATAAACAACCGACCTTTTTGAATGAAACATGATAAGCCGCTTCGCTAACAATAAGCATCAAAATCCATTCCGCAAGCCACGGCAGTGGCAGGGATAACGGGTCAGTCAATTTTTCAAATACATAGCTAAAAATTGTACTCATTAATCTCCTTATGGAATAATTCATTCATTAATATTGTTTCTTCTACCTCTAACGCCTTGATTTCGGCAAAGATATCTTCGGACGGAACAGGTGGAACGAATTTGTAGAATAATCTTGTAAACGGAATTTCGTAACCCATCTTGTCTTTGCTCCTGTCCATATAAGCAAACTCGTTATATGGGGTTACGTTCTTTTTGAAATATTCGTCTATGTTTTCACCGAAAGGAATGATTTCCGTATCGGTTCCTTTTTCCTTATTGGGCTGAGGTTTGCCCTTCTTGAGAACGGGCTTACCGTCTTCGCCAAGAATAGGAGTCAAGACCGTTACCTTTGTATAGCCGAAATAGTCGTTATCAAAAACCTTGCTTTCAATCGTAAGGTCTCCGTCTGAATATTCATTGTTATCAAATTTCTCATAAGCCTTTACAATGAGGTTAATGCATTTTTCGTCAAGGTCGACGCGCTTATTACCGATATTTTTTCTGCGCTTTTTAAAACACTTGGAAGCGTCAATCAACTGTACCTTGCCTTTGCGGTGTTCTTCCTTGCCCTTGGTTAAAAGCCAAATATATGTAGAGATACCCGTATTGTAGAATAAGTCAGTTGGCATCTGGATAATGGCTTCAACCAAATCCTCTTCAATAACATACTTGCGGATATTGGACGCGCCTGAGCCCGCATCGCCCGTAAAGAGCGAGGAGCCGTTCTGGATAATCGCCATTCTGCCAGAGCCATGCTTTAACTTCTTAACACCGTTGAGCATAAAGAGCATCTGACCGTCGGAAATTGCAGGTAAACCAGGACCGAAGCGTCCGTCATAGCCTTCTCTTTTGTTTTCCTCTTCAACGGCTGCTCTTTCTCTTTTCCAGTCGATACCGAAGGGCGGATTACTGATAACGTAATCAAATTCGTAGCCTTTAAACTTATCGTCCGAAAGCGTATCGCCGTACATCATACCCGAAGCGTTACCGCCTTTAATAAGCATATCTGCTTTAGCGATAGCGTAAGTTTCAGGATTGAATTCCTGACCGAAGGCGGTAAGATCCGCGTCCTCGTTAATATCCTGAAGGCGCTCGGTAAGGCAACCAAGCATCTGTGAGGTACCCATTGCCATATCATAAGCCGTTTTCGTGCAGCCCTGTTGTGCGATTTTTTCCTTTTCAGGAGATACAAGCAGCTCGGTCATTAGATAGATAACGTCGCGGCTGGTAAAATGGGCTCCCGCCTGCTCGTTATAGCTTTCTGAAAACTTACGGATAAGCTCTTCAAAGATATAGCCCATATCAGCAGATGTGATTTTGTCAGGAGACATATCGCCCTTTTCGGAGCAGAATTCCTGCACGACGATATAAAGCACGTTGCCATCCACCATGGTTTTAATCTGGTCGGCGAACTTAAAGTTCGAGATAATGTCCTTAACATTATCGGAAAAGCCCTGAAGATAATCCTCAAAGTTAATGTCAATATCATCAGGCTCAGCAAGAAGCTTGTCAAAGTCAAACTTGCTGGAATTATAGAAACTATAGCCTGAGAGGGTAGTAAGGATACCGTCGCGAACCTGACCAGTTATCCCTTGCTCATCAAGCTTTTTCGCCTGCACCACAACAGCGGCTTTTGTTGGCTTCAATGCATCGTCAAAACGCTTTAAAACTGTCATCGGAAGGACAACCTTGCCGTATTCGTGCGGTTTAAAAAGCCCAACCAGGTGGGTTGCAATCTCCCAAATCAGATTGGCTTTTTCCTGAATATTTCTGCTTGTCTGCTTTTGTAAAGTGTTTAAAGACATAACATACCTCTTAATAATATAATAACTCAATATGTATAATATCATAAAATATTATAATTTACAACATTTAGTCTACTTGTGTGACAATATTTGGACTCTATTATTTCTTTCAAAATACCCATCAAAAAACACTTGTCAAGGCTTTTTGCAAAAATAATCATAAATATTACCAAAAAAGACATATATGTAACTTGTCCACGCTAAAATTCATGTTACAATTTAAATATAAGTTGTTATTCACCAAGAAGTTATAGGGCTTCTTGGAATTTTTTATATAAACGTTAGTAAAAAAGGAGTGATGAAAATCAGTACACTTGAGGATCTGTGGTACGGAAACATAAATCCAAGCACCAACCGCGATGTTACAATGAAGGAGCTGAACTTGGTTGATTTAATCGGGAGTGCACGATCAGACTTGAAAAGGGAGCTTCCAGATAACAAAAAGCTTCGGGAGTTGATTGACAACTACGATGAGTATTCGCAGTTCGTTGAATGTGAGGCGTTCAAACGGGGCTTCAGCCTTGCTGCTAAAATTATGATTGAGATCTTATGTGATGACTGAGGACGGGTAACCGTCCTCTTTTTTCTTGCATTAAAGTACATAATCGTATAAAATGTACTTGGAGGCAAGATTATGGTTAAACACAAATTATACGTTGGCGACAACTACGCAGTTCTTGATATGTTAATTGAGGAGAAGTTCAAGGTTGATATGATATATATTGACCCTATATACCATGCTCAAAATCATTATTTTAAAAAGTACAATGATAATGAGAAACTCTGGTTTACAACGCTGGTGCGAAAGATAAAAAAGTCAACAGAGCTTCTCAAGGATGACGGATTAATATTTATATCTATTGGTGACGACCAGGTCTGTAAGCTCAGGCTCGCCTGCGACAAGATGTTCGGTGACGATAACAGAATTGCTATGATTGCAGTTAAAACACCCAATCAGACGGAAGGCTTAAACGTTATAAAGAATACCGAATACCTCTTGATTTACGGAATGGGCTCGGACAGTAAATTACATTTCGAGGAGAAGGATCAGGAAGCTCGATGCACAACGGGAAGATACGGACAGGCCATACAGTCAATAGATATTCCCGCAGGAGTAAGCGTTGAAAAGGTTGCTGACGGTATCTACAGAAACAAAGACATAAAGAGAACGGGTGGATACGAGGACGTTGAACTTACAAACGGTCCAATCGTTGTCGAAAACGGTAGACTTAAGAACGGAATAACGCTGAGATGCAGATGGTCTTGTCCGAAAGACGTTCGTGCGTGGGCAAATAAGATTAAGAACGGCTCTACAGAACCGATTTACAATAAATACGGCAAGGAATTAACGGAGTTTTATCTTTGGAGTGAGCGTTTTCAACCGCGCATGAAAAAGAAAGGATTTAAGAAGATCCCAACCACATGGGACCAATACTTAACCAAAGGAAAAAATGAACTGACAGACATTATAGGCAAGCATGATTTTTCGTACCCGAAATCAGTTGAGTTTGTTAAGGATATAATAAAGCTCGGGACTGGTAAAGACGACGCCGTTGTGCTCGACTACTACGCAGGCTCAGGAACGACGCTGCAAGCTGTTGCAGAAATCAATCAAGAAGACGGTAAGAACATAAAAGCTATTCTGGTTACCAACAACGAAAATGGTATCGTTGATAAAATCACGAAACCGCGTATCGAAGCCCTCCAAACAGGTATTCGTCCTGATGGTAGCAAGTACTCGGAAGGCATGGATTTTGAGTATGAAAAAATCGATATTGACGATGAAAGCATATACTACGATATGCCGTCGGTTGAGAATTGATAAATGTTTTACAGCTTCATTTTGGTAAAAAATGAAGGGGTAAACAGTTATCTCAAGTTGACAAGAGCAAACCCCGTGTTAAAATTAAATTACAAATGTTATTATTCAAAGAAAAACGCAAATTCGATCGGCTTCGGATTTGCGTTTTTTCTGTTGCGAAGGCACTCTTATTACCAGCGACAAAATGAATATTATTTATTAAGGAAGGAGTGGAAAAATGTAGATTTGCCCTGAATGCAAAACCAAGTCATTGTGTCAGATGGACACACCAAGCCGTATAAGAGACGGCTTGAAATCCTAAAATGCAGAACATCCAACTGCATGAAAAAATGGGTGTGATCATTCTTTAACACAAAATACAATGACGAGGTGATGCATATGAGCAGAAAAGGAAGTATAGTTTTCCAAATCAAAAACGAACTAATGGATATGTGCAGGTTTGGAGAGAGTAGAGATGAGGCTAAAAAGAACGGAACCGCCTATAAGTACATTTATTCCTACGGTACGTTAAACACATATCTGAAACAGCTCGGCTATATGGTTAAATGGTCAAAAACTAATAACATCAAGCTTAAATCTATAAACGACATAAAGGAACACGGCTCAAAATGGCTGGAAAGCTGTAAAGCGCAGGGTATGAGTGCGTGGACATTGACCACAAGGCGAGCTGCACTTTCGAAGCTGTGCCAGGTGCCATATTCTTATTGGGGTGTAGACATCCCTAAAAGAACAAGAGACTCTGTTGTAAGAAGCCGCGATAAGTCAAAATCTTTAAAGCACTTCTCAGAACGGCTAAATAACAAACAAGTCGTGTTTGCCAAATGTAGCGGTCTGAGAGCCTCCGAAATGAAGGCACTTACAGCTGACGCTCTATATTTTGACAAAGGCGGTAATCCTTGGCTGAAAATCACGAAGGGTACTAAGGGCGGTAAACCGCGTGAGGTTAAGCTCTACGGCACAACTGAGGAACTTAAACTATGCGTAAATATAATGCAAAACAGCAAAGGCAAAGTTTTCCCTGAATACAAGGAATGCAACAATCACGGCTATCGTTCAGATTATTGTCAGAGAGTATACGATGCTAACGCCAGAAACGTCAAAAATATAAATAGCAGGGACGAAAAGGTCTACTGCAGGAAAGACAAAAAAGGCATTGTTTACGATAAGAAAGCACTCCAAACCTGTGCAGAAATGCTGGGACACGGAAGATATCAAGTATGTAATTTAAGTTATTTGTATTAATTATTTGACAATGGTAAAAGGTGTGTTATCATTATTATAGAAATTATGTATATTAAATATATTTTCTAAAAACATCATAAAGATTAGCCAGTCATTCAACGTTTTGGATAACTGGCTTTTTAATTTGAAAGGAGATTTTTTATGAAAAAAGAAATCAAAAAGGACAACCTCATATTAGAAGACGTTGTCTATTTCGAGGAAAAGGACGGTAAATATGTGTCGACAGCGAAAGACACATTTTACTATCAGTTTCTTATGGAACGAGCCGATGCATCCATAAACGGTCAGAACAATCTTAAGGCTGCTACGGATTTTGAAAATTATGAGAAAATCTATGTGGCTTTGTTAAATGCTGGCGTTTTAAATTATCCTGCCTTCTGTATCGACTGGACGCCCATATACGGCGGTGCGTGCTTCAGTTTTAACTTGAGCAAAGCAATGCACGATTTAAAACTTGAAGCAATCCTCGCAAATGAGCTCAAGGGTGAGATATCTTCTGATTATATTCAGACAATGTTAAATCCCGCAGACTCTTTCAGGTGTGCAATCTGTGGTGCCGTTAGCTTATCGAGGCATGTTGCTTTCATTGTTGACGGTAAAAAGACTACATATTGTCTGGCTTGCCATCCGATCAGTAAGGAGTGCCAGTATCAAATTCAGAAGGTTTACCATAAAAGCGGAACTCTCGACGCTGTTAGAGAAAGGATACGCTTAATTGATGAAGCGTGCAAGCCACGCATCGCAGAGGGCAAAACCATTAATATTCTTATTGACGAGTTTATCGAGGAAAATAGCGTAAACACCAATCCAGAAGTATCTGAAATTGAAAAGCTTTTTGAAAAAGGAGGATATGAACAGTTCCAAGTTTTTGCTTACGATGATTGCGGGCTCGCAATAATCAACAGGGAACGCGCTGTCGATATTGATGTGTTCTCTGAAATAGCGGCTTTATCTGAAGATGGCACTGAAATTCTGGCTTTGTTTAGTAAGGCTGGTGTTTGTTGGGTCGATGACGATGCGAGAAAATTTGTGCAGACAATAGAGAGGAGCATTGAAAATGGATGAGGTTATAATGGATAGGTTTTTCCTGAAAGAACCGTTTCCTGCTGATGCTGTTGTGAACGAAGAAAATTATTTTGTAAAAGTGTACAATGATAGAAGGCATATGGAGCATATATACCGTACCCTTCATGATGTAGGTATCCTTGTCCCTAAAAATCCCTGTGTTGTAAAGTTTAATCTTGTACACGATACGGTTTTCTTTGAATTTAACATCACAAAAGCGCTGAATGAGTATCCTATGCTCAACACGACAATGAAAAAATATCTAACGGGTGAGTCCCTGGATTTCTGGAACAGATTAGTCAGCATTAAAAGTTAATAATGAAAGGCGCTGGAAACAGCGTCTTTTTGTTTTTTTGTCTGTTAATTTGACTAAAAAAACATATATTTCGTAAATTTAGTCAATTATGCAGTATTAATATTTCGGAGGGCAAAGTTAGTTTTGAAAAGTTTTATTGTGTGCAAAATTTATCAGCGTTTTAACATCACTTTTTTGGAAAAAACAATAATTTTGCAGTATTAATAAATATCGGAAGAAATTAAACTTTTTTATAAAAAATATATGTAATTATGCACATTTTTCGGAAAAAAAGAAAATTATGCAGTATTATATGGTGTAAGAAATATATAAAAAAGTTTATTCCTTTACAACCAAACTCATTTTTGAAAGGAGGTGATAAATGAAGGATGCACTTATTTTTGAGTATTAACGGAAAAACCGAAATACCTATAAAATCTATTAAAGAATATACTGCTTCGGAGTTGGCATTACTGGTTATCGCGACAAAGGCTAAGAGTATTGAAAAGAGTGAGCTTTATTCATCCTTTAACCTTGGTGCTCAAACAATTAGAAAAGCAATATATTCATTAAGTAAAAAAGGTCATGTATATATGGATTGGCATACGGTTTACTTTATGCAGCAGAACACTGACACAGTTGAAGTTAGCCTAAAACCTGCAATGCTTTATTTCAAAAAAGAAATAACGGCTACAGAATTAAGAGTCCTTTACGCAATGGAACTGCTATCTCAAATGCACAAACAGCTTAATGCTAAAAACATAAGCGCTCTGCTCAACATGGACAGAAGCGAAGCGTCCAAAGCGCTAATATCTCTTAATTCAAAGGGACTGCTAACAAAACATAATAACGATAGCGCAGCGCATCATTACTATTCCTTAGGGTCAGAATAAGCCCTATATAAATGGTAATTAATCTAATAATTAATAAGTTTATTAGTTTTAATACAATAAGCTAAATGTGATTTATCACATTTACCGTTTACGCAATTTACGCAAAAAACAATACTCTTTTATATTAACTACTAACTATAAAAGAATAATAAACTTGTGTAAATAGGTAAATATGTAAATTGCTCATTCTAGGAATGTTGAAAACAGCCATGCTGTTTCACAAAAAAGCAAATTAAATAAAAGAGGTTAAAAACATGCAAATAAATAATTATTGGGTTAAAAATCCCAACACCAATCGTCTTGAGTTTGATTATGACGTCTGCTTACAGGACATAAAGAAACATACTAATTTAACCATAATTGACGGGGTTGTCAATTTTTATGAAAACGGTGTTTACAAACGCTTTAGCAAAGCTGCGTTTGAGAGCGTTCTGTATACCTTCATACCAGATAACCCGAAACTGCGGAAGGAAATGCACGAGCAGATTTGTTCTTATTTAAGTTATGCAAAAGCTCATGACAAGCTTCCTTTTGCCGAAAGCAGCAATAGGTTCATTGCCTTCAAAAACGGCGTGCTTGACTTAGAAACTCATGAGCTGCTGGGGTTCAGTAAGGATTATCATGTTGGCAATAAACTGCCTGTGAATTACAACCCAGACGCTGATGTTAGTTTTGTTACAAAGGCTCTGTCAACATGGGCAAACCACAATGAAAAAGCAGAGCTTCTCCTTCAGGAGATCTTAGGATCTGTTATCACAAACAACTGCAACCTGCAGAAAAGCTTTATCTTGGTGGGGAAGCCCGATAGCGGCAAATCTGCTTTTTTGGAAGCAATTCAATTGCTTGTGGGTTCAGACAATTACTCTAATCTCCAAATTTCTGATTTCAAAAAAGAAACCTATCTTGCTGAACTTTATGACAAATTAGTCAATTGTGGGGATGATATTGACAGTATCACGCTAAAAAACACGGGTCTGTTTAAAAGGCTCGTATCACACAACAAGGTCATTGCAAAACAGCTATATGACCAACCGTTTTCATTTGAGCCGAAAGCGACCTTGGTGTTTGCGGCAAATGTTTTACCAAACATTGTTGATAAAGGCGGTGACATTCGTAAACGTTTGGTGGTGGTATCTTTTGAAAACAGTTTACAAAACAAAAGCAGCGATCGCGTTAACAACTTTATGGCGCAAATGAATACACAAGAAAACCTTGAAGCACTTGCTCTTATGGCAGTCTCAGGCTTACAACGGCTCCGTAATAACGGTTATCAATACACCGCGGTTGATTATGCCGAAGAACTTCTTTCAGAGGAAGACGAAGATCCTACGCTGTTTTACTTAAGAAACATTGTAACGGAGTCGGACCTGATAAATAAACCAGTGGCTGATGCTTACAAAGCATATCTGGATTGGGCAAAAAAAGAAGCAGAAGTACCTGTCGCCTCAAGAACATTCGGCTCATATGTGAAGCGTGAATATGGGCTGATAAGTCAAACTAAGAGTTATTGTAAAAGCTCTACGAGAAAGCCAGTTCCGACTAGAATTTATCAAAAACGATAAAAATATACAATTGAAAGGGGAATTTCTTAATTTTAAAATGCTGAATTTACAGGAACTTACCAGCATAAAAAAATAAGTTTCTACTTTTAATAAATCATTAAAGTAGAAATGAACTCTGATGAGGAGGAAAAAATCACAGTTCTTTTCTCAGAAAGGAAAAGAAAAACATGATTGCTAATGCAAACAATGATTTAAAGCAAAAAATAAAGGATGATTTACTTCGTTATAACGAAGGAAGAGGCATAATGACAATTAAAGAAGTTGCAGATTATTATAAAATGAAACCAGAAAGGGTTTCAAAAGCGCTCGAACCATACCCGTATTATGAAGGTCGAGCTCATAGATATTATGTTTTTGATATTGCTGAAGCAATGTGCTCAGAGCTTAGTACGAAAAATAATAAAAACCAATATTTAGATACCGAGTTAAGAAAGGCAGTATAATTATGGCAAGATATAACGAATTTGAGTTTTTAAAGAGAGAATTGCAAGATCGCATCAGTTCAGGAGCAATTAAACATAATGAAAAAGGCATCTATAAAGTCGGATACACATTTTCTGACTGTAAAGACCGAATTTTTGCCAGGGGAAATGATGCGGACTCTTTAGCCCAAAATTTACTAAAAAACAAAAACAATAGAGTAGCAGCAAAGCAAAAAGAAGAAATACTTGACAGACGATTTGATAAAATAGCAATCGACTGGTATGAAACAGAGATTAAAGGCCGCGGTTTAGGAAAAAACAACATTAAAAATTATAAATCTTTATTAAACAAACACATAATTAGTCAATTCGGATTTAGAGACGCATCTGAGATCATGCATTCCGAATTACAACAATATTTAAACAGTTTAGGTAAACAGTACGGTCAGGATCATGTTAGAAAAGTAAAAAATTGTTTACATAATATTTTTTTATATGCTCAATCAAATGAACTGATCGACAGAATTCCTTCTTTTAACCTAAAAATGCCAAATTGTCAGAAATTTGAGCAAAACAAAAAAGATCCCGTAACCATTGTTGATGGACTTCCACTTGCTCTAAAAATTTCCAGTACTGATATTCAAATGAAAACAATTCTTATGATTTTCTTTGTATATGGAATTAGGACTGTAGAATTAGTTAGCTTAAAATGGAACAATATCAATTTTATGGAAAAATATATTCACATCACTCATAGTAAGTATACTGACGCAATCACGACAAAGGATAAGAACTCGGTAACTAGATATCTTCCTCTTTGTGACACAGTTGCGAATGCTTTGAAAGAATTGAAGGAAAGCAATATGCCCTTAAATAATGATGATGAATATATATTCAGAACCAGAAAAAGCAATAAACCTATTACTACAAAAGCTTTAGATAATTATTTTGTAACTTTAATGCGGAATATGGATATATATAACGGCGCAACACTTTATAATAACAAGATTATAGAGTCAACAAACATTAGAGCGTTTACTCCTTATGCTTTCAGAAAGAGAGTAACTACAAAATTAGACTCTATGAATTTCAATGATGCTATTACGCAACAGTTTATTGGCCATAAGCCAAAGAGTGTAAAAGATAAGCATTATTCTTGTATGACTTTTGAAAAAGACCTTAGACCACAATATAAAAGATATATGAAACGAGCGGAAGAAGATTTATTGTCTGCAATAAAAACAAGTGAATATCTATAAACGAATAATCAATAATATTTCAGAAACATCCAACCTCCTGTGAGTTTGGATGTTTCTTTTAGAAAAAGCCTTGACATTATACCACCACAGACGTATAATAATGGTGTAGTACTTCCACAGACGTATTGTGATAAGGAGGATTATAATGAGTAAACTAATATTATATCATGGTTCACCCGAAATCATAGATAAGCCTCTATTTGAAAAGGGCAAAGAATATAATGACTACGGCAAAGGTTTTTACTGCACAGAACACATTGAACTCGCCAAGGAATGGGCGTGTACAGAGGGAATTGATGGTTATGCTAATCGCTACGAAATCAAAACCGACGGATTGAAAATCTTAAATCTATCATCTGATGAGTTCACTGTTTTAAACTGGCTTGCAATACTTTTACTTCACAGAAAGCCAAAGTTGAACACCCCTGTTTCTGTACAGGGTAGAAAATACCTAATCGAAAACTTTGTTCCTGATTTTGAAAGCAGTGATTTGATTATCGGATATCGAGCAGATGACTCATATTTTTCTTTTGCCCGCTCATTTGTAAACAATGAAATATCACTTCGCCAGCTTTCTTATGCAATGAAACTTGGAAAACTCGGTGAACAAATAGTACTGAAATCAAAAACTGCATTTGACAGAATTAAGTTTCTTGACTATACGGTTGCTGACAACGCCGTTTATTATGCAAAAAGGAAAGCCAGGGACGAGGAAGCAAAGGAAGCATACAGAAAAGAACTTGAGTCCGACGATATTAACGGAATATATATGAGGGATATTCTAAGAGAGGAAATGAAGCCTGATGACATACGCTTACGATGAAGAATACCTTAACGATGCAATGAAAAATCTTGGCGAAGCATTTGATTATGCAGTTAACGCCTGCAACATTGATATTACCGCTTTTGCAGACTTATTTATTTCAAGCGGAATTGCGGATTATTTTGGTAACGGTCACCCAAAATATGTTTCGGGCTTGTCAGGCACAGAGCTTGTTATGGAAGTAGCGGAAAAGGTCAAGCTTCACATAGACTTTGCTGAGCCTCGCCCTGATTACGACTATTCAATTGAATACTGGTGCGGCTGGATACTTGCCTATTATCAGTGGAAATCAAATAAAAGATTTCGTGACATATTATCAAAACTTTCAATAGAAGAAATTCGCAAGTTATACCACCCACTCCACGAAGCGTCTGAGGAAAAATTCGTTGACATTGCTGATGAAATAATCCGAAACAAAACTTTTGGAACAAGGCTTCAAAAGCAAAGAAAACTCTGCGGATATTCGCAAAAGGAGCTTTCACAAAAAGCAGGAGTTAACCTCCGAACCTTACAGCAATATGAGGTGGGTACAAAGGAATTAAATAAGGCATCTATATCATCCGTTATGTCGTTGGCAAGCGCTTTGGGCTGTAAGGTTGAAGATATTTTAGATTAATGTTTTGTGGCAAAAGTGTGGCACTGTTGGCGTGAAATCTCTGAAACCAAGCTATATCAACGAATTCAAGGTGTGTTGTATCAGACTGTAAATCTGACGTCAACGACTTCGGTGGTTCGAATCCACCTCTGCCCACCAAAAACAGCCTTTACGATATACATCGTGAAGGCTGTTGCTTTTATGCCGCTTTTTGGCTCTATTGCTCGCTTTGCGGGCTTTTTTTATTTTTTAAAATTTCGTTTTCAGGCCTTTTGCGGCCTTCTCAAATGCCTTTCCAGACGCCAAAATTGTCGGAAAATTGTCGGAAGGCATTTTTGAGCATTACAGATAATCATAGCGATTTATAACAAAATCAACCACATAATCCTTTCTCACGTCGATATCAATGCTGTCTGCGATTTGCTGTACCGTCTCCCTATCGAGAGCTGGCTTTTCAAAAACAATATCGTTTTCTTTTAAAAAATCCTGCCAAAGTGTAATCAGGATATCCATATCCCGTACGGTCGTACAGGTGTAACCTCTTGAAATCAAGGCAATGTTGTTGTCATAGTTTGGTGCGAGCTTAACAATTTCTCCAGTTGCTGCGTCACGAAGTACACCGTAGTTGTTAGTGTGCCTATCCATATTGAAGCACAGCGTATCCATAAATAACAGCTTTACAAAATTGCCATTGGTTATTTGGTTATTTGACCACTCTGTCCAAACTTCTGGACACAGAACGCCTGTTCTATTTACTTTAATGTTACACAATGATACGATGGGGGCAGAAAGGCACGGAGGTGTTAGTTATGAAAAAGATAGGATTTAATATTAATCCAGAAACCACTGAAATTGCTACAGTTAAAACATATACCCAGGTTATTGAAGAACCCAAGCTCTCTGTAGTTACTGTTCGTTTTGAGGACGGCAGAGAATATCCGTATCTTAATGATAAGTTTAACCTAAACATTGGTGATAAAGTATTTGTTGACGGAAAACTGAAAGGCAGGCTCGGCATTGTTATTGCAGTTACCACAAAGTTTAAAGTAAGTCTTATATACTACAAATATGTGATAGCGAAAGCTGATTTCAATTTTCACGGTTCATTTAAGCCGGTTGCAAACTTTGTAGTATCAAGAGACAACGAAATCATTCCGTTTGAGCAATTGGAGACGTGGATACCTCCCATTGATCCAGATGAGGAAGAGGAGAAGTTTGTCTGTGGAGATGGATATGTAATCAACCTTGAAGATATTGAGTCCGCCGAGGGCTTTAATTATGATATTGCAGACAATGCGGTTGAGCTTCTTACGGAAGGCTGTATAAAGTTTATATCCGTTGTCAATGGCGTAGGTCGTGCTTTAATAAAAAATAGGCGCGTTAATATTGTTGACTTCAAACTCGAAGGCAACAATATGACTGATATATACTGTGGTTGTATCTCACCTGACCTTTGCAAGCATATTCTTGCAGTAGCAATAGGAACAAAAAAGATTATTGATACTCTAAAAATCGGCGAGAAGGAAAGCTTTACTGCAATTGAAACAAACCTCTTTTCCACTGCAACAAATAATACCGAAACTATTATTGTTGTATAAAGGTGATGATAAGTTTATATTGAAAGCAATATTTTGGGTAATGTATCCACCGAGTCAAGCTGCGCAGCTATGAGGAGGCAAGCCTCCTCATAGCTGAATACATCCATTTCTACAACAATTACAGAATTCAAACAAAAACAAAACTGACACCCTTGGAACAAAGATGTCAGTTCGTTGCTTAAATCTTAATATTCTACTTCAAGTAGGTTCTTTTGTGCTGTCTGTACAATATGGGGCAGTTCATTACAGCAGGCTGTTTCTTATTTATCGGGGAAGTCTTTATCGTGCAAGGCTTCAACCTCTTCGCAAACATCCTTAAGGCTACAAGAATGGCAGTCCATTTTTACATTCTTCATAAGGTGGTCAAGCGCCTTGGTGATTTTTTCCGATTTTTCCATTATTTCGCCTAATCTATCGTATGGAAAATCTGGCGCGGTAACGAAAAGCAGCCGTACCGCCCTCACCTGCTTTTGCTCCTTATATTTTTCAATAAAGAGCCGTCCGACCTTGGAAAAGTCAAGTCCCTTTTTAAGTCCGCTCTTACTGATACGCGCAACCTCACGGTGCGTAAAGGCGGAAATACGCATCATATAACCCTCGGGGTTAAGGTGGTATCTTGTATATTCAATCTTTCTTATTGCCTGGTACAGCGCGTCACCGCTCCCCATTTCATTCTCATCGACACGAAGCATCGCGATTCTCGCGAAGGGTGAATCCTCCGTCAAGTCGGGCAGATCGTCGCCGATCAGAAGCACCTCGTCGCAGGGAACGAGCTCCTCGCTGTCCGTTAGGGCGATACTGCTAAGCGCAGGGAGCGTTCCTCCGCCGAGCTCAAACGCAGTATCATTTTGAAAAATAATCTGGTTTTTACCAACGTCCTGCCATACGGGAGAATCCGTAATATTCAGCCTCTTGACAGGGTATTTAAGAAGCAGCTCCGCTACGCCCGTTAAGCATTCGTCATACAGCTTCATGATGCCGCAAGTCCCTTTTGTCTTGCGTATTCTGCCGCGCCGAGCGCTCCCATAAGCTGTGGGTCAACAGCAAGGTCAACCACCTTGATTTTAAGCACCTTTTCGATAGCCTGCTTTAAGCCGTCGTTCTTCGCGCAGCCACCCGTAAGCGTAATGCTGTCCGTTGCGCCAGCCTTCTTCGCCATTACGAAGCAGCGCTTTGCTACTGAAAGCTGTATACCTGCGGCAATTTCGTCCATTGGCTTACCCTCGCCTACGAGAGATATAACCTCGCTCTCTGCGAATACGGTACACTGCGCCGTAATCGGAATAGTATTCTTTGCGCTCAGCGACAGCCTTGAAAACTCGGGAAGCGTCATCTCAAACGCACTTGCCATAGCTTCATAAAACCTTCCCGTGCCTGCTGCGCACTTATCGTTCATCGCAAAGTTCTTAACCGTTCCGTCGGTGTCAATCGCAATACCCTTTACGTCCTGACCGCCGATGTCAATAATAGCCTTAACACTCGGATTAGTTACATGTACGCCCATTGCATGACAGGAAATCTCGCTTATATTCTCATCGGCAAACGGCACCTTGTTTCTTCCGTAGCCCGTACCGATAAGATACTCTAAATCCTTCGCGCTGCTGAGCTCGGGCACCTTCGCAACAGCGTCGTTCATCGCAATCTCAGCCGACTGAACGGGATTAATCTTACTCCTATTAGTAACGTCGGCAACCATTTTTCCGTTTTCATCCAATATTACTACCTTAGTATAGGTTGAGCCTACGTCACATCCTCCGAAATACTTCATCTTTTTTCCTCCGTAAATTACCAAGATTTTTTGTCATCACTAAGACATTCAGAATAATAAAAGGGGCTTCAATCCATTATAAATCGCTCCTCACTTTATTCCTATTTCATCAAGGGCTTTCTGAGCACCTTGTAAAACGACCGAATTTTCGGATAAATCAAATACGCTCATACCGTTCATATCGTTGAGCACCATTTCCCTATCATCGGGGATACAGGAAAGCAGCTTCAAACCTCCCGTATCAAGCGCATTCACCATTGACATATCGGGCATACGGTTAACTATCAGCCCCGCTTTATCGAACATAACGAGCTCGTCAGCCACCTTATATATCGTCTGTACTACCTGAAGTCCCTTACGGCTTGCGTCGGAAACTAAAATAAGATGGGTAACCTTTTCCATTACTCTACGGTTAACCTGCTCGATACCTGCTTCACCGTCGATAACAACGTAATCGAAGCTGTCGGCAATCATTGCGACAATTTCTTTTAGGTAAGCGTTAACCTTGCAGTAGCAGCCCGCGCTTTCGGGACGTCCGATAGCAAGGAAGGACACGTTATCCGTCTCCACGAGCGCGTCAAACATCTGATATTTCGCTTCGCCGAGCAGCTCGATAGCCGCATTTGTACTGCCCTCCTCAACGGTATGAACGAAGGACTTTCTTATATCGTCCACCGTGAGCGAAACCTCCACGCCGAGAGCCGTAGCAAGTCCTACCGCCGGGTCCGCGTCAATAGCGAGTATTTTTTTATCGGGGTGCGCCTCTGCCAGCAGTCTCACAATCAAGGCGGAAAGCGAGGTTTTCCCAACGCCCCCCTTGCCGACGAGGGCAATAATCGTTGTTTTCTTTTCTTCCATATTCTCACACCGTTTTTATAATTACGTAACCGTCGGTCAGGCTTGCCCTGAGCAGTGTGCCGTCAACGGTATATCGGCGTCCCATTAAATCGGTTAATATAACCTGTTTTTCCGCGCACTCAACTACCATTACATTATTCATAATTGCGTTTGCTTCGGATATTTCATTCTTATATGCCGTGGATAAACACATAGCTCCCCCTATTTTATCAGCCTCAGGGCTTCTTCTAAATGCTGATTGCCCTTTTTATATTCCTCAACAGCCCGTATCAGACTTGCACAGGCTTCTTCATTTTCAGCGTAGATATACTCCTCAAGCTGTAGCAGCTCCTCGGTATGAGAAGCATTGTGCTTCACCATATATTCAAGAAGCGCAAGCATTTCTTCCCTGTCCGTGATTTTGTTTTCGTGCGTATGATGATGTTCGTTCATCCTGTGTTCCTCATAGATAATAATTATTATGTTTATTGTATCATCTTTCGACAATATATTCAATATAATAAAAAATTTTATCTTATAATATATAAAAAGGCCGGCGGGATACCGCCGGCATATTTTCGTTTTATTCAGCTTCTTTTTCGGTTATTTTTACATTTAGCGACTCATCAACCGTTATCGTATAGTAGTAATCCTCGGGCTGAATAATCGGAGAGCGGGCTTCGATTTTCAAGGAGGTTGTACCGCTCTTAAGTCCCGTAAAGGTGAATATTACATTATATGCGGCGCCGTCAATCACCTCGTGCTTCTGTTTTCCGTAATCGCGCTTTGAGGTATAGCTCACTATGCCCTCGTCCTCTAATATAGCGGTATATGCATACCCTCCGCCGTCAAAGGAATTGAAGGACAGAACAGGATGCTTTTCAAGGTCAACATTGTCAGTTCCATTTTGCGAAGAGCAGCCGAAAAAGCTAAACATAATTATCACCCCAAGCATTAGCGCTGACACAAAGCCGGCAGCTTTTTTCTTACTTAATAATTTCATCATTATCAATCCTTCTGAGCACCTCGCCGAGCTCAGCGATACTGTGCGCTTGATAATCGGGCTGATTTTTCCACGCTCTCGGGTTACTGCCCGAATACGAGACGGCTACGGAAAAAATACGGATTTTCGCATTGTATTTTTCCGCATAGTAACGGCGGATATTCCTTACAAAAAGGACGTCCTCCTCATGATCGCCGATATATACTATGGTATCCTCAAACGGCTTGATACCGAGCATTTCGGCGCATTTAAGAAACGGCACGGGAGAGGGCTTCGGCGAGAACTGTGGCACGTCGGTATAGCCGCAGACATACCCCGCGCAGCCGTCGAGTCCGTTCAAACTGAACGCCTTTAGTATCTCCTCGCCGCTGTTCTGGGATACAATCCCCTGCTTTCTATCCTTATACCTTTTAAGCAGTTCGCCCACGCCGTCATAAAGCGGAGCAATAAGCGTGCTCTCGCGCTGGCAGGGCTCCCAGAGGCGCCCCGCAAGCTCGGTTTCCTCAGATGTCATACCGTAACATTCGGTATACAGCCTGCGCCAGTCCTCATATGCCGTAACGGCTTTGAAAAACGTATCCACCGACTCAAGCGCGGCGGGTAGCTCCTTATGCAGCCTCGGTACGCCCTTTTTAAGCACGTCGAGGGTTACGGAATAGTTTTTTTCATAGGAGTCGGCAAGCGTGCCGTCATAGTCCCACAAAACAGCGTCAAGCATTATTCTGTCTCCGAATCCTCTCAGCCCAGCATTTATGGCAAAGGGCGACGTAGCTTTCGTTACCGCCGAGGAACACCTGCTCGCCATGGGTAATAATTTTACCGTCGGCGTCGATACGGGCGTTTACAATCGCCTTTGAACCGCAGGAGCATATCGTCTTAATCTCCGTAATGGAATCCGCAACCTCAAAGAGCCTTGCGCTGCCAGGGAAAAGATGAGTAAGAAAGTCAGTACGAAGCCCGAAGCAGAGCACGGGAATATCCTGAAAATTCACTATTTCCCTGAGCTGGTCGATATGCTCAGCCGTGAAGAACTGGCACTCGTCGGAAATGATAACGTCAATCCCCTCCTGCTCCTTTAGGAGCTCGCATATATCGTCCTCGGGCGAAATTACGTAAGCATCAGCCTCAAGCCCTATGCGCGAGCGGATATGCGTTTTGCCGTCGCGGTCGTCGGTGGAGGGCTTAATCAGCCACACCTTCATTCCGCGCTCCTCATAATTGAATTTTGTAATAAGGGCGTTAGCGGTTTTTGAGCTGCCCATCGCACCGTATTTGAAATACAGCTTTGCCATTACTGTTCAACTCCGTTGATGAAATTAGCGATTTTATGATAAAGCAAATCGAGCGCTACCGTATTTTCGCCGCCGTGAAGAATAACAATATCCGCGTTCTTCTTCGACGGCTCTACGTACATCTCATGCATCGGCTTAACCGTGGTGATATACTGATTCACAATGCTGTCAAACGACCTTGCCCTTTGCTGCATATCGCGCTTGATTCTGCGGATTATGCGTATATCCGCGTCGGAGTCAACGTACACCTTTATATCAAACAAATCGCAGAGCTGTTTCTCCTCAAGCACGAGTATTCCCTCGACCACTATTACCTTAGTAGGCAGGATTTCCTGCGTTTCGGGGCGGCGGTTATGAATAGAAAAATCGTAAACGGGCGCGACCGCTTTTTTGCCCTGCTTGAGCAGGGCAATGTCGCGGATAAGAATGTCCGTATCATATGCAAACGGCGCGTCGTAATTAAGCTTTGCGCGCTCGTCGTACGTCATATCGTCGTGCGCCTTATAGTAATAATCGTGGAGTACTACGGTTACGTCGTCGCCGAAGCGGTTTTTAATATTTTCGGTAAGCGTGGATTTGCCGCTGCCGCTGCCGCCGGCAATTCCGATAACAAGATTTTTCTCCATAGCAGCCTCTTATCTCATTGATTTATCGTACGGAATACCCTCAGCCTTAGGCGCTCTTGACTTCTTGGAGGTGAAGGCAAGCACCAGAAGCGAGATAATGTACGGCATCATATTGTATACGGCGCTCGGAATATTGAGCGACAGAAGCCAGCCGAAGCCGAAGTATACGTTCGAAAGCGCGCGGAAAAAGCCGAAGAGCAGCGCGGCAAGCGCAATTCTCGTGGGCTTCCACTGGCCGAAAATCATTACGGCAAGTGAAAGGAAGCCGAAGCCTGCTACGCCGTTTTCAAATTTCCATTCGGATACGCCCGCTAAGATATAGCATATACCGCCGAGACCGCCGAGCACGCCCGAAATCATTACGCCCGCCCAGCGCATTTTATATACGCTGATACCGACTGAGTTAGCGGCTTGCGGATGCTCGCCGCACGCCATCATACGAAGTCCGAACTTCGTCTTATAAAGCACGAACCACGCGATAACGAGTATCACTATCGTAATAAGCATAAACCAGTTGAACTCAAAGCCGTGAATTTTTACGATAAACGCTTTTTTTGGCTCAACGTAGTTAATCGTTGAGGATACGTCGTCGGGATTCTTTGCGGTATTAATCGCCTTAACGATAACCGTCGCCGCCGCAGTACCGAGCATATTGAGCGCGGTACCTACAATCGTCTGGTCAGCCTTAAGGTTAATACACGCCACCGCGAGCAGCGTTGAATAAACGAGACCGAACAGTATTGCGCCGAGCAGAGTTAAAAGCACGATTACAAAGGCGGGAAGTCCGCTCGGAAGATACATCATAGTCAGCGCGCCGCCGAGCGCACCGATAACCATAATACCCTCAAGACCGAGGTTGATAACGCCCGAATGCTCAGAATAGCAGCCGCCGAGCGCAACGAGGGTGAGAACCGAGGCAAATATCAAGGTATACTGTAATGCTAAAATCATTTGTCCTCACCGCCTTTCTTCACAACAACCTTGTCCCTGACGTCCGTTCTGTCGTTCTTCGCAAGGCGGAGGTTAATCGCATACTTAATAAAGAATACGAAGCCGCAGAGATAAATAATAAGCGAGGCAATCAGATCGGAAATCTGAGAGCAGTACATAGTCTTATCAACGTATGCGCCGCCCGAGGTGATATGCTGAATGAAATATGAAGCGAAGATACTGCCTATCGGGTCAAGTCCGCCGAGGAAGGCTGCGGCTATGCCGTTAAAGCCCATACCGGGAACGGAGGAAATTGTTACCTGCCACTGCTCATAATCCGTGAGATAGAGCAGCGCTCCGCCCATACCTGCGAGCGCGCCGCCTATGGTAAGGGTGAGGATAATATTCCTTTTTTCAGCCATGCCGCAGTACTTAGCTGCATTCTTATTAAAACCCGTTGCTTTAAGCTCGTAGCCGAGCTTCGTCTTATCAAGCAGAACTTTAATAATAATAACTACAATTATTGAAAGCGGGATACCGATTGATACGTACGGGTTGCCCGCGAACACCTTGTCCAGTCCGACTGCGGGAAGGATAGCCTTCGGGTTGGCGGAGGAAAGGTGGAGAGTATAAGGGCTCGTGGTTTCCTTTACCTTAGCGAGAATCATATTCGTAAGGTAAAGCCCTATCCAGTTGAGCATAATTCCCGAGATAACCTCGTTAACGTTGAAATACGCCTTTAAAAGACCTACTATCGTGCCGAGAAGCGCGGCTGCAACGATTGCAAAGAGCAGACAGAGCGGCCAGCTCCAGCCCCATGCAAGCGCGGCGTAAAGGCTTGCGCAGGCGCCCGCAACGTACTGACCCGCAACGCCGATATTAAAGAGTCCTACCTTATAGCAGAACAGCACGGACAGCGAGCACATCAAAAGCGGCGCGGTTTTAACGATAGTATTGCCTAAGTTTTTAATCTGGAGCGTTGACTTTGAATAATTCATAAAATTCTTCATTACGTCAATAATCGCCTGAAAGGCGCCGCTCGGATTAATGAAAAGTAAAACTATGTAGCCGATGAAAAGTCCGAGTACAATACACAGAAGCGACGCAAAAAGCGACTGCACGGCGTCATTTTTTAATAATTTTTTCATACGTGCACCTCACTTCTCTTTGCGCCTGCCATATAAAGACCGAGCTCCTCAACGGTTGTTTTCTTCGGGTCAAGCTCCCCGACGATTTCGCCCTCGTACATTACGAGGATTCTGTCGGATACGTCCATAACCTCATCGAGCTCAAGCGAAATCAGAAGTACTGCCTTGCCCTCGTCGCGCTGACGGACAAGCTGCTTGTGTACCATTTCGATAGCGCCGACATCAAGACCTCTCGTGGGCTGAACGGCTACTAAAAGCTCGGGGTTCTTGTCAACCTCTCGCGCGATAATCGCCTTCTGCTGATTACCGCCCGACATTTTTCTTGCGATAGATACGGCGCCCTCGCCGCTTCTAACGTCGAATTCTTCAATAAGCCTGTTGGCATATTCTCTGATATTTTTACGCTTTAAGAAGCCCGCTTTATTAGTAAACTGAGGCTCAAAATAGCGCTGGAGCACAAGGTTGTCCTCCAAGGTATAATCAAGTACGAGCCCGTGCTTATGCCTGTCCTCAGGGATATGGCTCATACCGCCCGTATTTCTTTTTCTTATAGAGTTATGGGATATCTCCTGCGAGAACATCTTAATACTTCCCGACTTAATCGGCTCAAGTCCCGTAATACCGTGGACGAGCTCCGTCTGACCGTTGCCGTCGATACCCGCAATACATACGATTTCGCCGTGGCGCACGTCAAAGGATACGTCCTTTACGACCTCCTTCTTGTGCAGTTTGGAAATCATGGTCATATTCCTTACGGAGAGAACTACGTCCGTCGGCTCAGCCTCGTCCTTTTCAACGTGGAAGTTAACGTCCCTGCCCACCATAAGTGAGGAAAGCTCCTCAACGGTGGTATCCTTAACGTCAACCGTGCCTACGTACTTACCCTTACGCAGTACGGTACAGCGGTCTGCAACCTGCATAATCTCGTTGAGCTTATGCGAGATAAAGAGGATTGACTTGCCCTCCTTGGCAAGATTCTTCATAATCTCCATCAGCTCTGAAATCTCCTGCGGAGTGAGCACGGCGGTAGGCTCGTCGAAGATTAGTATTTCATTTTCGCGGTAAAGCATCTTGAGAATTTCGGTACGCTGCTGCATACCTACGGTGATATCCTCAATGATTGCGTCACAGTCAACCTTAAGCCCGTAGCGCTCGGAAAGCTCGTTTACCTTTTTCCTGGCGGAAGCCTTCTGGAGCACGCCCGCGTTATTAGGCTCAACGCCCAGTATGATGTTATCCAGAACGGAGAAGCACTCTACAAGCTTAAAATGCTGGTGCACCATGCCGATACCGTAACGGTTAGCGTCATTGGGGTCGTTAATCTCAACCTTTTCGCCGTCCTTAAGGATTTCGCCCTCTTCCTGCTTATATAAACCGAAAAGAACTGACATAAGGGTTGATTTACCTGCGCCGTTTTCGCCGAGAAGTGCGTGGATTTCACCTTTTTTAAGGCGTAGCGTAATATTATCGTTTGCGATAATACCCGGGAATCTTTTGGTGATGTTCAGCATTTCTATTGCATATTCGCTTGCCAAATTTCACACATCCTTACTTATCAGGAATATTAAGTATTCCTGCGTTTTAAAAAACCTGCCAAGAGTATAAACTTTTGGCAGGCTTTTACATTTAATTGATAAGCTCTTTAACTTTAATTATTTGAGGTTACCAAGGTCGTCAACCTTAATGTTCTTGCCGAAGTCAGCAGCGGAAGCTGTGATGTCGTCAGAAACGGTAATCTTGCCGCTGTACATATCAGCTACAAGAGCCTTGTAATCGTCAGCAGAGAACTTGTCGTTGAACTGTGTTGAAGCTTCGGGAAGCTGTACATAGTTCTCCTCAGGATTCCCGGAAACGAGACCAAGAGCCTCAACCTTTCCGCCATAATCAGCGAACTTGTCCTCAGAAATAGCGGTGAGTAATGTCTTAACGGTAGGAGCAAGACCCTTCATAGCAGAGGTAACTGTCATACCCTCGCCGTAGGTGCCGTCGATGATACCGGCCTGGTCAACGTCAACGCCGATAACCTTGCCGTTTACCTTAGCAGCAGCCTCAGCAGCAGATGTGAAGATACCGCCGCCGCATGCGAATACAACCTCAGTGCCGTCCTTGTACCACGTATCCATAGCAGCCGTGATATCAGCGTCACCGTAGAACTGGTTGCCGTATGCATATTTAACGGAAACGTCAGCGCCTGCCTCAGCAGCAGCTGCGTCAGCGCCCTGTAAGAAGCCGTAGCCGTAACGGATAACAGCGGGAACTGCCATACCGCCGAGGAAGCCGAGCTTGGAATAGCCGAGCTTAACAGCAGCATAACCTGCCATATAGCCGCAGAGCTCTTCCTTGTAAACTGCGCTGTAAAGGTTTGCGGGGATCTCGGTAAGACCTGCTTCAGTAAGGTCGTATTCAGATACGTCAAGCGCAACAAATTTTACGTCAGCGTAGTTAGGCGCAGTGCTGGCAATAGCCTTTGCGAACGCATAACCGGGCATAACGATTACGTTGAAGCCCTCGTCGATAGCGGATTCGATCATCGCTACACGGTCCTCGTCAGAGTCTGATGCGGGCTTGTAATACTTGAAGTTTACGCTGTTAGCGTCGCAGAACTCTTTACAAGCTTCGTATGTGGTCTGGTTGAAGGACTGGTCAGTAATGTCGCCGTAGTCGGTAATCATTGCAACTGAATAGTCAACCTTTGCCGGTGTTGCATCGGGAGCAGCCGATGTGTCACCCTCGGTTTTTCCGCCCTTAGCACAAGCTGCAAGTGAAATTGCAAGAACTAATGCAAGAACTAAAGCAATAATTTTTTTCATTTGAAATTCCTCCAAAAAATTTTTCAGCATTGCTGTAAGATAATAATAACAAATTTAGTCTAATTATTCAATATAATTTAAATTCTTTTAACTGAAATGTAACAATTTATATCAGCTCTGAAAGGAAGCTTTCTCCCTGTACATCGCCCTCAACGCCGAGGTAGTCGAGCACGGTTTTGCCGATGTCGCAGAAGCCCGTGCGCGTGCCGAGATTTACGGGCTTAATTTTTTTACCGTAAACGATAAGCGGAATATGCTCTCTTGAATGGTCGGTTGAGCAGGTATACCCCGGGTCGCAGCCGTGGTCGGCGGTAATCATAAAAATATCGTCGTCGTGCATTTTTTTAATAAACTCGGGAAGCCAGCCGTCAAACTCCGCAAGTGCTGCGGCGTAGCCGTCAACGTTGTTGCGGTGACCGTAGAGCATATCGAAGTCAACGAGATTTACGAAGCACAGTCCCTCAAAGTCCTTATCCGCAATTTCAAGCGTTTTTTCCATACCGTCGGTATTGCCAGAGGTAAAGGTGTGCTCAGTTGTACCCCTGCCCGCAAAAATATCGTATATTTTGCCGACGGCGATACTGTCAAGCCCGCTCTCCTTAACATAGTCGAGCATAGTTTTCCTCGGCGGCTCGAGCGAAAAATCGTGACGCCTTGAGGTACGGGTAAAATTACCGACCTCGCCGATAAACGGACGGGCGATAACTCTGCCAACGCCCCATTCGCCCTGCAGAAGCTCACGCGCAACGCGGCAGTATTCATACAGGGTTTCGGGCGGTACAAGCTCCTCGTGTGCGGCAATCTGAAATACGCTGTCAGCAGAGGTATAAACAATAAGAGCGCCAGTCTTTAAGTGCTCCTCGCCGTAATTCTCAAGCACCTTCGTACCCGAATACGGCATATTGCAGAGAACTCCCCTGCCCGTTTTCTTTGAGAAAGCGTCAAGCAACTCCTCGGGAAAGCCGTTCGGGAAGGTAGGAAGCGGCTTTTCGGATACGATACCGCTGATTTCCCAGTGCCCTATGGTAGTATCCTTCCCCTTTGAGCGCTCCGCTATTCGCGCAAATGCAGCCTTGGGCTCGGGAACGGGATTTAAATATTCCACGCCGTCAATATTCGCAAGCCCGAGCTTCCTCAGATTTTCGGCATTGAATTTATCCGATTTTGAAATTGAGAGCATAGTGTTTGCGCCCTCGTCGCCGAAATCCGCAGCGTCGGGCATATAGCCTATGCCGCAGCTGTCAAGCACGATTATAAAAACTCTTTTACCCATGCTTACTCCTTTGCTTCAAGGTACGGGAGCGACTCAAGCTTAACCGCAGTTTTAAGCGCAAGCTCCATCATTTCGGTAAACGATTGTTCTCTTTCCGCAGCGTCAAGCGCAGTATACGGCGGGAAGATGAGGTCTGAAATTGTGCAGATAGCAAGCGCACGCTTTTTCAGTCTCAGAGCGTTCATATAGAGCGCCGCCGCCTCCATCTCAACTGCAAGGCAGCCCATTTTAGACCAGTCGCCGCTCTTGCGGGTATCGTCGTAAAAGGTGTCGGATGAAAGCAGATTACCCACGCGCAGCGTTGCTCCCATCTCGTCAGCCGTTTCTTTAGCTGCGCTGAGCATATCGAAATTGCAGACCGGAGCAATCGTTCCGTCAAGCCCGTACTGCCTGCCGTAAGCGGAATTTGTACACGCACCGATACCTGCTACGATATCCCTTACCTGAAGCTCCTCGGCAATACCGCCCGCGGAGCCTATACGCATTATGTTCTGTACGCCGGAGTATTTATAAAGCTCATAGCTGTAAATACCTATTGAGGGCATACCCATACCGCTCGCCATAACGGAAACCTTAACTCCGTCATAGTAGCCCGTATAGCCGTTTACTCCGCGTACGTTATTAACAAGCACGGGATTTTCAAGAAAATGCTCCGCTATATACTTTGACCTGAGCGGATCGCCGGGCATAAGCACGGTTTTGCCGAAGCCGAGCTCCTCGTCGAGCAAGCTTATATGCGGTGTTTTAATAACCTCCATTTTCATTACCTCCTGCATTTTTAACAATCTTTACTATACGGCTTGTGCCGAGCCTCTCAGCGCCGAGCGCTATGAAATCCTCGGCGTCCTCAAGGGACGAGATACCGCCCGCCGCCTTGATTTTTTTACCGTTTGTCATATGCTCCGAAAACAGGTTAATATCTTCCTTAGTAGCGCCAGCCTTTGAGAAGCCCGTTGAGGTTTTGATAAAGTCTGCGTCGGACGCGGAAACTATCTCGCACATTTTAACCTTTTCCTCGTCGGTGAGCAGACAGGTTTCAATAATAACCTTAAGCAGCTTTCCGTCACACGAGGCTTTTATACGGTTAATCTCGTCGAGAAGCTCGTCATAAAGCCCGTCCTTAAGGTAACCGATATTGATAACCATATCCACCTCGTCAGCACCGTTTTTAACCGCGTCGGCAGCTTCAAAGCATTTCGCCTCCGTGGTTGAATAGCCGTTCGGGAAGCCGATAACGGTACAGATTTTAACTCTGCCGTCAGCATATTCAGCTGCCCTTTTTACGTAGGAAGCGGGGATACATACCGACGCGCAGCGGTACTTAATTCCGTCGTCGATAATCCCGCGGATTTCCTCCCACGTTGCGCCCTGCGCAAGAAGGGTATGGTCAACCATACTCAGAATTTTTTCAACATTCAATTTTATCACTCCTTTACGAATTAATTAATATTTTATCATATTTATTATACCAAACCCTGACTGTTTATACAAGTATATCCTTTCATATTACGAGAAAGAAAAACCTTACAGGAAGGCTTACTCCTGTAAGGTTTTATTGATGCTTATTAAAGATTTGCCGCTATGATTTCAAAGATTTGCTCATAGGTGAATACGCCCTTGCCAACGAGTACCTTGAAATACGGTCCGTTGAACACAGCAAACTGTTCGGGAGTCAGATAATCGGAGAATTCCTCGTAGGTGTAAAGTCCGTATCTGTCAATATCAGCCTGCATTTTCGCTTCGTCATACTTCATACCCTCGCCGATATCGAAGTATTCGAATCTTCCGCGGAAGTCCTCGCCCGTTATTGACAGCATTCCCTCAACCATAAAGTTTTCGTTGAACGCCGTCTGGATTGAATACGAGCCTACGTTTTCGTGCGTTACCTCATAATCTGTGAGCGTTACCTCGGTATTAGTACCGTCGGCGTTCTGTTTAATAAACTTATCGCCGATATATGTTTCAACGTTATCCTCGGTAATATATGCGTACGTGTTCTTATCCGCGTCAAAGAAGCCGTGCTCCTTGATTGTACGCACCTCGGTTCCGTCGCTGAAGTTGAGCGTAAGTACGCGCCACTCATCAGTGCCGTGGTACCAGTGAATAACTACGGGCTGAGCCTCGTAGCAGCCGTTCCACATACTCAAGGTCATTACCATATCGCCGACCTTAACGTCCTCGATAGGCTTCATAGTGCCGTCAGCCATTGTAACGAGCGTGCCGTCCGTTACGCAGGAGCTGTAAGTCATTGCGCCAAACGCACTGAAACCGCAGCAAAGAATTGCCGCGGCAAGAAGTGTTGAAAGTATAATGGATATTCTCTTGCTTATCATTTTGTTATACCCCGTTTAGCGTATATTTGAATAAATTATTTTGCCTTGATTTTTTTAGCAGACGACCAAAGGGAGCTATACTGCTTCTTCCCCACCATCTTATAGGTGCGGATTCTAACGTAGTAAATCTGCTTTTTCTTTAAGCCCTTTATTGTGTAAGAGGTCTTTTTTGCGCCCTTTACCGTTACGGTCTTAGTAACCTTTGAATCAAACTTCGGGCTCGTGCTGTACTGAATCTGATAACCCTCAGCCTGTACCGTCTGTTTTTTCCAGGTAACCTGTATTTTTTTGGACTTCTTGGCGGCTGCCTTAAAGCCCGTGCAGTTCTTCGGAAGAATGTTAAAGGTCTTTGTAACATTTCCGGTATAGTTACCCTTGCCGGTAATGATAACGCTTGCAGCGCCGATTTTTACGTTGTTCTTATATGAAACAGTATAATCGGTGCCGTTTTTAAGCGTCGCTTTTCCGTATTTTACTACGGGCGACTGACCTATTGCCTTGCCCGTATATGTTTTCACGTTAATATTTGAAATACTGCATTTCGAAAGCGCAACCTTCGGCTTTGCAGTAGTTGCTTGCGTGGTTGTAGTGTTAGTTTCTGTTGAAGGTTCGGTAGTTGTTGTAGTTGTAGTCGTAGTCGTAGTTGTAGTTGTAGTTGTGGTTGTGGTTGTAGTATCGTCATCGCCGATGTCGTTCGGATCCTCGTCTACATCAATTGAACCTGACGCGGTAGTAGTTGTCGTTGTAAAAGTAACGACGCCGCTTTCATAACCGTTGTCCGCATAAGCAAAATAGCTTGTTGAAGCAGATACCATCACCAAAGCCATAACAATATATAAAAATTTTAATTTCATAGTACATCCTCCTGCTTATGCATGCTTTACTTGAGTTGCCATACCGAATTTTAACGCTTTAAGCTCGGTTACGGCAACTCAACCCAATCGGATTCAAACTGTTCCTGAGAATACGGCTCCGGTTCAGCCGTTGTGGGCTCGGACGTATTCTCATCTTTGCTGTTTTCTTCTTTATTATTTTCCTTTTTGCCTTCTTCGGCGGAAGAAGAAGCGTCCCCGTCCTTCTCAATCTCAACCTTCTGCGTTGAGCCTTCTCCTGTAACCTCCTCGGTCACGTGTATTTATCAATGAGTGAAGCGCGGATAACTGACCTGCGGCAGAGGTTAATTCTTTCTTAGATGCAAATAAATAGCCCTTGGGTTATCAAGTGGCATCCATGGTTTGCCACTTTCTCGGCACCCCGAATGATTTTCTGCCTTATCCCGCTTTCAGCCATTAAGATAACAAAATATGGTAATAGCTGAAACTATTCTATTTTAATTATATAGACAACTGTACTGATAAGTCAATATAAAAATTAGTATTTTGTTAGTATTTTGTTAATAATCACAAATTTTTTATTTATTTTAATAGATAATAGACAAGTTGTTTGTGCATTATTTTCTGCTTGTAATAAATTCCGCCTTGTGCTATTATGGATTTGGAAGAAAGGCTGTGGTGAATATTTATGGCATCAAAATATATTAAAAGCAAAAATATCACAAAACCGGAAAAGGAAAACAAAGAAGAAAAATCGGAGAAAAAGGTCGAGTACAGAAGCAGCGTAATCACTCCTAAACGCGCAAGAGAGCTTATGCTCGAGGAGGAGCGCAAAGCTGCTGAGGAAGCCGAAACTGAAATCGCGGAAGAAGCTGAATCGGCAATACCCGAAGCCGAACCTGCCGAATCTGAGGAAATCATCGAAGAAACGGCAATTGAGGAAGCTGACGAAGAAGAGGAAAAAGCCGAGAGAATTACATATAAAGGTTCCTCTACCGATATGTTCAAAAATGAGGGCAATACACAGGAAAAGGAAATACTTTACGATATCGAATCCGCCGAGGTAACGAGAAAGAGCGTGCGTTCGCGCAGTTTAACCAGAATGATAGTCTGCTCCGCAGCACTGACGGTAGTTGCTATAATCATTCAGTTTTTTGATTTTCATGTACCCTTCACGCCGAGGCTGTTCGGGATTGAGTTTTCAGCCGTTCCCGAACTCATCGCCGCAATAGCATACGGTCCCGTATGCGGAATAATCATATGCTTAATCAAGAATATAGCGTATATGTTTATTACACCTTCGGGTGCGCTTTCCGCCGCCAGTAACTTCGTTTTGAATTCTCTGTTCCTTTTAATCACTTCACTTTTATACGCGCGATTTATGCACAACAGCAATCAAAAAAAGCGCAAAAAACAGAAGGGTGAGAGAAAGCTTTATTCCTCTGTTAAGGTGCTGCTCTGTTCGGTAATAGGCGCAGCAATCAGTGCAATTCCTCAATTTTTTATCACAAGGTACGCTCTGTTTCCGCTCTATGAAAAACAATATTCCTCGTTCTTTTCAATGGAGAGCATACTCGTCGACTATCAGGTTTCAATGGAAGGCTTGCTGAGGCATCTGCCCGAAAAGCTCGGTGCTCTGCTACCCAAAATAACAAGCGTTTCAATGGGAATTGCGGTATTCAATCTCCCCGTAACCTTCGGTAAACTGATAGTTTCGTCGGTAATTGCAGCGCTGATTCTCAAGCTGTCAATTTTCTTTCTTCACAACATTGAAAAAAGATAACAGAAATAATAACAGGCGTTGGGGCAACCAACGCCTGTTTTTTATTCATCCTCGAATACTCCCGCCTCTTTCATTGAGGCTATGAGCTTATCAACATCCGAACGTGCCTTATCCCTTTCGATACCGTATTTTTTACTAAGGCTTTCGGCAATTCTCTGAGCCTCATATCCCTTTGAAATCATATCCCATATCTCGCTTGAGGTTTCGTTCATTTCAATAAACATATTTTCCCTTCGGCTCAGTTCTCCCGTTGTAACGACGAGGTATTTGTCGCCGATTTTTCTTTTCATAAAGCCTTTTTTAATTCTCATTACCTTTTACCTCATACCTTTCTCCCGTCATCGCCTCGAAGGAGGTCTTAACCGCCTCCTCGCTCATATCACATTCAAGAATATACACGGGCACGCATTTCAGCAGTGTGTCAAGGAAGTCAAGTGTTTTGCCCACCGTTTCAGCCTCGCGCGGTAAATAAATCTGGTGGAGCAGCTCAGTTACAACCTCTCCCGCCTCAACGCGGCGGATTCTGTTTTCCTCTCCCCTGTGGATTATACAGATGCCTGAGAGCATTATCTCGCCGTGATTCTGGTAACCCTCCTTACCCGCATAGGGCGTTGCATATGCGGTCACGTAGCCGTTTTCAAGGCTTAGTATCGGCTTGTCGCCATTTACGATATCAACCCCGTCAAGATACTTCTGCCAGAGGCTTATATGCGTGGTCTTGCCCGTTCCGCTCGGAGCGGTGAAAAGGTATCCCCTGCCGCCGTATGAGATTACCGCGCCGTGAAAAACCACCTTGTCGAAAAATGGCAGCTTCTTTGCAATTTCGCGGTAAACGCATATGCTTTCGGCATATCCGCGGCTCGGATTGAACTCGGAAACGCTTATCTCCTCGTCAATGTCACGCTCGGTAACAAGAACGGAAAAGTCCGCCTCTCCTTCGCTGAGGTAATCCTCGCAGAATTTCATAGTAAAGCCGTAATTGCAGGTTACTTCAATATTCAGATTTGCAAAATTGATTTGAAAATTAATCATAGCTCTTCTTTATAGTCCTACTTTTTTAACAGAATACGGATATACTCAAATCCCGCTTTGATTCTTCCTTCGGTAAGCTTCCTGTATAGCCTGTAAAACCAGCATGTAACCGTGGAATAGCCTCTCTCCCTGCACTCGGGATAATTAAGGCAAACGCGCTCCTTTTTCGGAAAAATAAAAGTGATAATGCGCTTAAGCCTTGCAAATTTTACGCCCTCAAAAATGTCCTGGTGGACTTCATTTTGCGCAAAAACGTTCCTCGTCCCGTGATTCAGGCTTTCAAAAACCTTAACCGCAACCTCGGATAAGTCCTTGCTTGAAGGTTTTCCCTCAAACCATTCGCCCTCAAGGGCAAAAAGCAAATCCGTATTTTCCCTGAAGCCGTAAGAGTCAATTACGCCGTTAATATACGCGCCGTCAATCCTGTCAGACAGAGCTTTTTTTAAATAATAAATATCGAGAATACGCCGTATTCCGCAGCCTGCAGTTTCAAAATGCTTAAGTATATGAAGGATGGAATACAAATAGAAATACGTATCGTCGAGGTTGTATTTTAATTCATTATCTCCGTCGGGCTTTGCGTGAGAAAACGGGGAGTTTATCGCTTTTGAAAAGCGTTCTCGCCTGCCGTAAATTTTCTCAGAAAAGAATTCCGAATGGAACTCAATAATCTGTCCGTTCTCTTTTTTTACATCAATTTCATCTGTCTTGTTCTCCTCAATATCGTAACCGAGGGAACACATCAATTCGCCCGTGCGCTTTAAGTTTTCTCGGTCAATAATAAAATCAATGTCCGACATCATTCTTAGCTCGGGCGAGGGGTAAAGCGTTTTGGTAACCGTGCCCTGAGCCTCGAGCGTTCTTATGCCGTTTTCGTGCAGAAGCGAAATAATATTTTCATACGCTTCCTTCTGGCGCATATCGCGCTGAACGGAGAAATAATAATAAAGCTTCCACTCGTTCAGTATTTCCGCTTCCGGCTTGTTTTTAAGCTTTTCCACGCTCAGATACGCTATGTTCGCAACCTCGTGCAGCTTACCGTATTCAAGCACGCTTTTAAACGATACCTCCTCGGGCTTTTCCTGAGGCTGAGTATCGTGAACCGCGCAGTATAAAAGATGTACAAGATAAGCGTAATCGGTCATATTTATCCTTCTTCGTTTCTTTATTAAAACTTATCACATTTTGTGAGTTTATGCAATATAAAAAATCCGCCAAGTTAAAGCTCAGCGGATAAAGCGTTTATTTCCAGTCCTTAATAACCGACGGATTTGCAAAAATCTCATCCAGCTTTCTGAAAAACGGAATGATATCGGGATAATCATATGCGCGGTGGTCAAACGCCAGTGTCATAGGAAGAACCTGTTTAATGCCAAGCGACTTTTCGCCGTTTTCATCAACTACTACGGCAGGCTCGTCTCTGATTGAAAGAAGCGCAATTACGCAGGTCTGAGGCGGAACGATCTGAAGCATATAGCATCTCTGGCTGCCCTCGCGGTAAACGGAACCGAGATTAGATACAGTAATGGTTCCCTGCTCCAAATCCTTTTGTGAAAGGCGCTCGTGCTCGGGAATGGAATAATACTTCTTTTTCTCTTCGCCCTTAAGCGTTTCAACTCTGTGCTGACCGGGCATTTTTGAGCCGTAAAGACGTCTTGCCGCCTGAAGCACCTTGCCTTTTTTCAGCCCCTGAAGCGTATCGTTAAGCGAAACGTCAAACAGCGCCTCGTTAATATCGGTATTCTTTGCTTTTTTAACGGTTTCCTTAACCGTTGCGTCCATTTCGGAAATTGACTTTTTCTCCATATCGCGGAGATTAACCGTCATCATTTCACCCGTCGGAAGCACCATAGGTACGGAAATGTTAATAGTATCATAAACCTTAAGCTTACCACGAACGAGCTTTCTGTCAAATTCAAGATGGGAATTGATAAGGGGCATTGCCTTGATACCCTCGGTGATGATTTTGAGCATAACGGAATTAACGGTAATTCTGTTTGCCTTATCCGCGCCCTCGTTCATTTCCTTAATTAAGGGCATAAGCTCGGTTACGTCCGCTTCGTAAGAAACTACGCTGTGAGCAATCGTTTCCCAGCTTTCACCGGTCATATTTGCTTTGATTTTTCTTGCTATGCCGAATATTTCTTCATTGTTGAGCCGCATTTTAAGTCCTCCGAAAAGTTAATTTCGATTAAATATAATAATACAATTTTTATGATTTTGTCAACAACAAAAAACTGATTGAAATACAAATCAATATATGGTATACTGATTAAGTATTAACACATAGATATATGGGTGGTGTCAGTGATGAAAAGAATTATAGCAGTTATACTTTCGCTTATATTGGCGCTGTCGCTTTTCGGGTGCTCAAAGAAGGTTGAGGCGCCCTCGTCAACAAGTACGACGACCGTACCCGAGACCACGACCGAGCCCCTCCCGACGTATAATCCGTTCACGGGCGAGGAGGGCTTTAACAAGGCGGCGGTAGGCGTACGCCCCGTTGCAATAGTGGTTGAAAACCAGCACGACGCAAGACCGCAATGGGCAATTGGTACCTCGGACATCATCGTTGAGGGCGAGGTCGAAGGCGGAATTTCGCGTATGCTCTGGCTCTATGCGGACTACACGGCTGTACCGGAAAAGGTAGGTCCTATCCGCTCCGCGCGTCCGCCGTACGTAATATTCAGCGAATTCTTTGATGCGTTTTTCATCCATTGGGGCGGAAGCCATAACAATCAGGACTACGTAGGCGGCTACACGGTAATCAAGCGCGATAAGGTTAAGCACCTCGACGGTATGAAGGGCGGTAAGCTCTTCGGCAGGGATAATACAAGACGGGTATCCTCCGAGCACAGAGGTATCCTCCACGGCGATAAAATAGCCGAGGCGATTAAGGAAAAGGGCTGGCGTACTAAGCTCAAAAGGAATCGCTTTTCATGGCTGAGCTTTAACGATACCCTTACCGACGCGGGTACCGACGAGGCTAAAATTGTTAACTGCAAATTCTCCTCAAGGACGGATACGAGAAAGTTTAACTTCACCCAGAAGGACGGGCTTTACCACACGATTGACTGGAAAACCGACGTAGCGTTCCAGAACATTATAATCCTTCTTGACAACACGCAGTATATTACCGTGCCTTATAAGGGCGCTACTACCACTTATCTTAATCACAAATACGACGGAGGAACGGGATATTACATCTCAAACGGTAAGAGAACGGTTATTACGTGGCAGGTCAAGGATAACAAGCTTTATCTTAAGACGGGCGACGGACAGTCCGAGCTGAAGATTAACAAGGGTAAGTCCTATATCGGACTTGCCTCCGCGAACAACGGCGGAACGATAACCTTTGAATAAATATTTTGAAAGGCGGCGAGCATCGTCGTCTTTTACTTATTGACTAAACTGTAATAAAACATTATAATTATAATTACAATTAGAATTAGATTATTTTGAGGTAGTATGTCTATGGGCAATTTTAAGGATTTTGCAAAAACGCCCCCCCTCGGCTGGAATAGCTGGGACTGCTTCGGCGCGGCGGTTAATGAAAAACAATTAAAGGAAAACGCCGACTATATGGCGAAATACCTAAAGCCGTACGGCTGGGAATACATAGTCTGCGACATTCAGTGGTATGAGCCGAAGGCGAAGGATAACGATTACAATAACTTTACCGAGCTCACCACGGATAAGTACGGCAGGCTGCAGCCCGCGGTAAACCGCTTTCCGAGCGCAAGGGGTGGCAAGGGCTTTAAGCCTCTTGCGGACTACGTTCACTCGCTCGGGCTTAAGTTCGGAATACATATGATGAGGGGCGTTCCGCGTCAGGCGGTGCATAAAAACTGCCCGATTTTGGGCAGCACTCACACCTGCCGCGAGATTGCTCACCACTTTTCCGTATGCTCGTGGAATACCGATATGTACGGGCTTTATAACTGCGAGGGCGCTCAGGATTACTATAACTCAATAATAAATATGTACGCCGATTGGGGCGTTGATTTCATAAAGTGCGACGACATCTGCGTTACGGAATTCAGAAAGTGGGATAACCCCTATACCGCGGATTATGAAATTGAAATGCTCCGCCGCGCTATTGATTCCTGCGGGCGTGAAATCGTGCTTTCCCTCTCCCCCGGTCCCGCCGTAAGAAGCAAGGCAAAGCACCTTGGCGAAAACGCTAATATGTGGCGGCTTACGGGCGATTTCTGGGACAGATGGCAGCCTCTTCACGCCATGTTCGCAAAGTGTAAGGAATGGGAGGGCGTTACGAAAAGGGGTAATTATCCAGACTGCGATATGCTCCCGCTCGGCAGACTTTCAAAAAACGGCACCTGCCACGGCGAAAGGAACCGCTATACGAGCTTCACAAAGCCCGAGCAGTATACGCTTATGACGCTATGGGGGATATTTAAAAGTCCGCTTATGTTCGGCGGAAACCTCCCCGAAAACGACGAATTCACGCTCTCGCTTCTCACGAATGAGGAATACCTTAAAATGCACCGCTCCTGCCGCAATTCAAGGGAATATTTTAACAACGAAAAGCACGGCGGAAATACAATCGTATGGTGCGCCGACGGCAGAGGCTGCAAATATCTCGCCGTATTCAATACCGCTGAGCGCGCAAGGAAAATCCGCGTTGATTTAACCGATTTACTTACGCCCGATAAAAAATACAGGGCGTACGACATATGGAATATAGAATACGTAAGCTGCACCTCAAAGGGCATTACAGCCGAGGCTGAGCCGCACGGCGCAAGACTTTTTAAAATTACTGAATAATGGGAATTTTTAAGAGAAGGGGCGGCTTGTCCGCCGAAAGAGCAGACGCGCTCAGGCGCTTCATCAACGAAAACTACATAGATTTAGAAAAAATTGAAAAGCGGAGCTTCGGCGCGTTTAGAGCAAGTAAGGCAAGCAGCGAGGAATACTATGAGGCTGAGGCGGCGCCTATGGCGTCAATGGCTATGCCCGCCCTTGACTCCTGCAGCCATCCCGATATTGACATTACGCTTGACGAAAGCTTTTCAGAAATGCTACTTCGCAAAATTGACGAAAAGGGCTTAAAGGACAGCGAGTGCTACAAGAAAGCGGGGATTGACCGTAAGCTTTTCTCAAAAATTCGCTCAAACCCCGAATACCGCCCGAGCAAGCCTACCGTAATTTCCTTTGCGATAGCTCTTGAGCTCACGCTCGAGGAAACCAACGAGCTTTTGCTAAAGGCGGGCTTTGCGCTTTCGCACAGCAGTAAATTTGACGTAATTATAGAATACTTTATTAAAAACGGTATATACGATATATTCGAAATAAACACAGCACTATATGAATTCGACCAAAATCTGTTAAAGGTGTGATGAATATGAAAAAAAGACTATTATCGCTTTTTCTCTCCTTCGTATTAGTATTAACGGCGGCGTTATCCGCGCCGTTTTCCGCCGCAGCAGCTTCGTCGACGGAGCAGGCAGTGCTGCTGTCCTCGGTTGCGACGTCCGACTGGATGAGCGCAATAAGGGGCGAAACAAAGCTTACGGAAATTACGATACCCGGCACGCACGATTCCTGCGCAAGAAAATTTGCAAACGAGGACGCATTCGGTATCACTTCGGGCATAGCAAAATGCCAGAGCCTTAATATTACCGAGCAGCTCAACGCGGGTATACGTTATCTTGATATTCGGTGCGAGGTTGACTCCTCAACCTATTCAATAAAGACCGTTCACGGCTCGGTTGACTGCTGGAACGGCAACGATTACTACTACCTTGATTACGTTTTTCAGGATATTTACAACTGGCTTGCCGAGCACCCGAGCGAAACCGTACTTGTGTCAATAAAAGAGGACGACGGCGACGCGGGCGCTGCGGTATTTACCTCCGCGGTTTATGAATACATACACGGCTACGGGCAGAGTAAATACTTTTACGGCTCGGACTATGTCTATACGGATTATTGGTATCTCGGCAAGAGCGTCCCCACACTCGACGCGGTACGCGGAAAATGCGTGCTTATGAACCGCTTTGACCAGATTATAGCTACCTCGGGCTCGACGGCGAGCGAGGAGGAAAGCGGTCAGAAGGTTAAATGGGGCGATTATTCGGGCACGAACTACTCCACTCCCGTATACGATAACGTTACTAACACAAATACGGGCGTAGGCACCTTCCACGTTCAGGACCACTACAAATGGAATACGCAAAGTAAAATAAACGCAACTCAGGAGATGCTTTCTCTCGGTCATTGGAGAGGAGAATACTACTTTAACTTCTCTTCAACCGTCAGCGATTCCACCATACCAAATCCCTCAAATCTTGCCTCCACGGTTAACGCAGCGTATCCGAACTTTACCTATAACCTTACAAAGCCCTCGGGTATTTTCGCTATGGATTTCGCGACGAGCGACCTTGCGAGGTATATCATTAAGAATAACGAGGCGGTTTCAAATCTTGTTACAGGCACCGACGGAAATATAACCTACGAAATCAACCGTCTTACAGGAACGCTCACCATAAGCGGCAGCGGCGCTATGAACGACTACGCGCTTGATTCAAACAGCGGTATCAAGGATAAGGGCACGACTGCTCCGTGGGGCGACCAGATTAAAAACTGCCTCTTCGACGGACAGTACAATACGGACATTATTACGAGTATTGTGGTAAACGACGGCGTTACCTCAATCGGAGATTATGCCTTTTACGGCTTTGACAACGTTACAAGTATTCAGCTTCCCGATTCGGTTACCTCAATCGGCACGGGCGCAATTCCCGAAAACGCAAGCACTGATTATTACAGCGTTAATGTCAAGGCGGGCAATATCTCCAAGGAGAGCGCCAATCCCTTTGCGGGCAAAACGCTCAGCGGCGTTACGATAAAGTACACCCAGAAATGCGATACTGACCGCGGCTGGAACAACTCGATTATTAACTTCTCAACGGGGAACAACGCCGACAACCGTTACTTTATTTTGATGACTAACGGCACGATTCTCTTCAACGACGGCAACGGCGGCGCGGGCGGCTGGAATAACTGTTACTTTGACCTTAACACCTCGTCTGAGGTTAACACAACAGGACAGGGCTGGGTTGATATTACCGTAACGATTTATAAAAACTCGAGCGGTCAGCACATTCTTGATTACTATATAAACAATACTCTTGCAAAGACCTATAACCTCAGCGAGAACTGCGCCTCGGGCTATCCCAACGGCGTGAGCGGCAGCGACGGTATTTTCTCGTTCCTCTCCTCCCCCGATATTAAGCTTTACTACGGCGCGACCTTTAATATCTACAATATGGGCGGCACGACGGACTGCTACCTTGACAGCGCAGAATTTTACGACTATGCGCTCTCAGCCGCGCAGCTTGTACCCGTTTATGAAAACACCTTTACGGATTCACTCGGAGGTACTGCCGTTACGGGAAGAAGCGACGGCGGTTACAGCGTATATCACCAGACGACCGACAACGACGGACGAAGCGGCACGGCTTACTTACCGTACAGCAATACGGGTGCAAGCGGTACTAATTACGTTATTACAAACGAAAGCCCGTTTGCAAATCTCTATACCTCAAACGGCTTTGCGGTAAGCTTCTGGCAGAGGATTAACGGGAACTACTGGGGCGACCGCGAGTCGATAACCTTTGCGCAGGGCGAAATCGGAGAAATGAAATACTTCACTCTCGGCTCCGACGGATATATACGCTTCAATAACGGCAACGGCGGCAGCGACTCCTCGCTCTCCTCCGCGGGACTGTATTTTGACTACACCACTGCCAATTCCGCCATTACAAAACAGCAGTGGCATTTTATAACCTATAATATTATCGACGACCACAACTTTAAGGTTTACGTGGACGGCGTATTAACCGCTACGGTATACGCCGCGGGTACGTCACAGTATCAGTCAAGCGGCGGGCTTATGAGCTTCCTTGCAAGCCCGAGCACGAAGCTTTATCTCGGCTCGTACACTCCCTACTGGGGAACGCCGACGCTTTCGCTCGATGACGTGATGTGCTTCTGCGAAACACTTACAGATTCAGAGGTTGCGGCGCTTTATAAGACCGAAACAAATAACGCAGGCGCAGCCTTCACGACCGACTTCGTCACCGCACCCGAAAAAGTGAGCGGCTCAATGCTTCACTACGACAGCTTTGACGGAAAAACGGGAGTACTCTATCTCCCGACCTGCTCGGCCGAAGGCGAAATTGCGGTTTACGTTGACGGCGTTCAGACTACGAACCTCAGCGCAATTCCCGAAAATACGGTAGTTGAGGTGCGCTACACGGGAAGCGGCACGGTTAAGCAGTGGACTGTGACAAATTCAGGCGGAACGCTGACCTCGACCGATTCAACATATTCATTCACTCTCACCTCGGATACTAAGGTTGACGTAGAGCTCGTATATGTAGCTCAGGTTGATACCTCTGCGCTCGAGGCGGCAATCGCCCTCTTAAATAACTATCAGCAGGCGGATTACACCACCGATTCGTATAACGCGCTCGTCAATGCGGTATCCGCGGGAAGCGAAGCTTTGAGCAGCTCCTCACAGACGGATATAGACAGCGCGACAGCGAATATTCTTGAGGCGATATATAACCTCGTACCCTTCCTTACTCTTACCGTTTCAAGTGAAACGGGAGGAACCACAAGCGTTATGCATACGGGACTTGTAACCGCCCAGAGCAGCGGCACCTTCCACCCGTATTTCGGCGATTCGGTATACCTTACCGCAAGCGCGGATAGCGGCTACGTCTTTGCAGGCTGGTATGAAAAGAGGACTCACCGTATTCTCTCAACTAATTCGGCATACACGCTTATCATCTCCTCAAATACCGATTTAAAGCCCCTGTTTAAGCTCAGCGGCGCTTCAACGCTAACCTTTGCTAACGACAACGGCTACATAGCGCGTATTGTGAATAAGCTTCCATCCTCTTGGGCGGCGACCGACAGTATAGCTTCTCTTTGTCCCTCAGTTCCCTACCACTACGGCGGAACTAACGGGCACTGGGATTACGATAACGCGGCTGTCCTCGCTGCGCTTGCCGCAGGTAACGACGTTACGGTTTATCCCGCTTATACGGAAAGCACGGTTACCGAGCCGGATATTCCCGTTGCTACCGATGGTATCCCCGCGCTCACGCTGACGCTTGATATTGACTGGGACGAATACGTTGCCTCCTATATTATGGCGCTCGGAGTACCCGAGGGCTGCGAGGTTGTTGAAAAGGGCATAGCCTTTAAATTCAGCTCCTCCGACAGCTTCCACCCGTCTGATTTCGACCTGACGCTCGACAATAAAACCACAACCTCAAAGTTCAATACAGAAGAGGACAGCGGAGTGTTTATCGTCAACGTAAGGAACTTCTCCTCATACTCCTGGGCGGCAAAGGCGTACTGTACCTACTATGATGAAAATCACGTGCTCCGCGTCGCTTATTCGGAGCAGGTAAATTACGGATAAAAATAAATTAAATACATCTTGAATGTTAATATTAAATTGAGTATAATATATGCGATAAAATTTTATATTTTAAATAACTTGGAAGGAGTTAAATAAAATGATTTATTCACATGAAGTTGAAATGATGTGTCCCGTAGCACAGGGTGTTGCTCACGGCGCAGCTCCGATTCCCGAGGAAGCAAAATGGGTTAAGGCAAAGGAAATTTCCGACATCTCAGGCTTCACTCACGGCATTGGCTGGTGTGCTCCTCAGCAGGGCACCTGCAAGCTTTCCCTTAACGTTAAGGACGGCGTTATTCAGGAAGCGCTTGTTGAGACCATAGGCTGCTCCGGTATGACACATTCTGCGGCAATGGCTTCCGAAATTCTTCCCGGAAGAACTATTCTTGAGGCGCTTAATACCGACCTCGTATGCGACGCTATTAATACCGCTATGAGAGAGCTCTTCCTTCAGATAGTATACGGACGTACCCAGTCCGCATTCTCAGAGGGCGGCCTTGTAATCGGCGCAGGTCTTGAGGATTTAGGCAAGGGACTTCGTTCACAGATCGGTACGCTCTACGGCACAATCGCCAAGGGTCCCCGTTATCTTGAGATGACCGACGGCTATATCACGGGCATTGCTCTCAACGAGGACGACGAAATTATCGGCTACAAGTTCGTTAACTTCGGCAAGATGATGGACTTCATCAAAGCCGGCGACGACGCTAACACCGCTTTTGAAAAAGCTCAGGGACAGTACGGCAGAGTTGACGACGCGGTTAAAGTAATCGACCCGAGAAAAGAATAAGAACAGGAGGATTATATAATGGCTTTATTTGAATCATATGAAAGAAGAGAAAAGCAAATCCTTGCTGTTCTCGAAAAGTACGATATTAAATCAATCGAAGAGTGCAGAGAAATCTGTCAGGCAAAGGGCTTTGACCCGTACAAAATCACCGAGGGCATTCAGCCTATCTGCTTTGAAAACGCAAAGTGGGCTTACACCGTAGGCTGTGCAATCGCTCTTAAGAAGGGTTGCACGAGAGCTGCGGACGCCGCTGCTGCAATCGGCGAGGGACTCCAGGCTTTCTGTATCCCGGGTTCTGTTGCCGACCAGAGAAAAGTAGGTCTCGGCCACGGTAACCTCGGCAAAATGCTCCTTGAGGAAGAAACCGAATGCTTCGCCTTCCTTGCAGGCCACGAGAGCTTCGCAGCCGCTGAGGGAGCTATCGGTATCGCAGAAAAGGCTAATAAGGTAAGGAAGCAGCCGCTGCGCGTTATCCTTAACGGTCTCGGCAAGGACGCTGCTCAGATTATTGCAAGAGTTAACGGCTTTACCTATGTTGAAACCGAAATGGATTACTACACCGGCGAGGTTAAGGAAGTTTTTCGCAAGGCTTATTCAACAGGTCTGCGTGCTAAGGTTAACTGCTACGGCGCAAACGACGTAACAGAGGGCGTTGCAATTATGTGGAAAGAGGGCGTTGACGTTTCCATCACAGGTAACTCCACCAATCCGACAAGATTCCAGCACCCCGTTGCAGGCACATACAAAAAGGAATGTGTTGAAAGAGGCAAGAAGTACTTCTCAGTTGCGTCCGGCGGAGGCACAGGCAGAACCCTCCACCCAGATAATATGGCTGCAGGTCCCGCTTCCTACGGTATGACCGACACCATGGGACGTATGCACTCCGACGCACAGTTTGCAGGCTCCTCCTCCGTTCCCGCTCACGTTGAAATGATGGGACTCATCGGTATGGGTAACAACCCAATGGTTGGCGCAACAGTTGCCTGCGCAGTTGCGGTTGAAGAGGCTACAAAGTAAAAGCGTGTAATACAGCCATTTTTCAGCGTTTTAAGTTGAAAAATATTTGTGCCGATACACCTTTATTTCAGGTATCTGATAAAGTTAAATAAACAAATAGTTGGACACATCATTTTAGTAATTAACTATTATGATGTGTTCTTGTTTTTGCTTGAAAAAAGGGGGCTATTATGCACAAATTAACGCTAACAAAAGATACTCAAATTACATTTAAGCAGGGCTGCGAAATGTATATTACTAACTGCAAGCAGCGAAATTTAAGAGAAGGCACGATAAACCATTACAAACAGAGTTATAAACAGTTTTACAATTATTTTAATAGGGATATGCCACTGTGTGATTTTGATGAATCAACCTATAATGACTATGTGGTTTATTTATGTGATATACTTGATAATGATGTAAGTATCAACGCGTATTTGCGCGATTTAATTACAACCGTTCATTTCTTGCAAAATAAAGGGTATATACAGCCGTTCAAAATGCAATCAATAAAGGTTGATAAACACAATGTACAAACCTATTCAGATGACGAATTAAGACTATTATTAGAAAAGCCAAATATTAAAAAGTGTAGTTTCATTGAATTTCAAAGTTGGGTAATGACGAACTTTTTATTTAGTACAGGCGTTAGACAAAGAAGTTTAATGAACATAAAAATTATTGATATTGATTTTTATAATAATGTTGTCTATGTAAATGTAACCAAAAACAGAAAGCCGTTAATAGTTCCTATCAATAAAACAATGGTTGAAATATTAAAAGAATTTCTATTATACAGGCAAAATAAAAACGATAATGATTATTTGTTTTGTAATGTTTTCGGTGAACAGTTAGTTAAATCAACCTGCTACCATATGCTATACGAATACAATAAGCGTAGAGGAGTACAAACTACAGGCATACACCGATACCGCCACACATTCGCTAAACAATGGATATTAAACGGCGGTAATGTTGTAACACTACAAAAGATATTAGGGCATAGCAGTTTAGCAATAACGCAAAACTATATTAATCTATTAGTTAGTGATGCAGTTGAAGAAGTCAACGAGATTAATTTAATTGATTTATTTAACGGCAAGCACAATAAAAAAATCACAATGAGAAAGGGGGATAGGAAATGACTAACACCAAAAACGATTTATTCAAAAGTGCTATGCAGCAGTTGATGAAATTGACAGATATTGATTTGCCGGAAAGCCAATTAACAAAAGCGCCGGAGTTTAAACAATTCGTTGAAACATTAAAAGAAATTAAGAATAACGGCTATAAAGAAGAATTTGTTTCATTGTGTAATTTAATGCTGGCATAAAAAAGAGCGTGTAAGTTGAAATAACCTACACGCTATTTTACAATATCATCTCAAGAACATTATGATGTACATCTGTTAGTCAAAATATTCCTCCGTATAGTAATCAAATCTTTCTGCATTCAGCGGAAAATAGAAATCTAAATTATATTTCGTATTCCCTTTGATATTTTTGTAATACTCCTCTGTGGTATCAATAATAGTACCATTTTCATCATAAAAGGTAAAACCCATTAGCATATTAAATGTGTAGTCAGTATGATTGTGAAAACTAATTCTATATGTTGTTTCATCAACATAAACCACTTCCAAATCGTCGCCTAATTGCTTATGTAAATCTGTTTCGATGGTCTTTAGCATTTCATATTCTTTTTCTTGTTGTTCGGCTTTAGCATAATATTCCGACATATATTCATTATTATTTTTTAATAAGCCATATTCATCCGTAAGTGATTTTAGTGTATTAAACCTAATGCTTGTACCCTCATACTTCTTCAGCTGTTGTTCGCCTTTCGGTAATGTGATAGACTCTTTTTCCATATCTAATCCCTCTAAATAATGAGTGGATAGTTCTTTTAGCCTGTTATCATAAAACAATTCATATCTATATTTTTCTAACATTTGTAGTTCATAATCAACACAACTTTCTAACCCATCATCATCTTTTGATTTCGCATATCTTTTCAAAATGGATGTGGAGATGGATTCTAAAAACTTGTAATCTGCATTTTCATTCATCCCTTTTTCTTTAACACATTTTTCCAACAGTTCATTGCTATCTGCATAATCTAAATCGGTGAACAACTCAATAGCGTTATCCCAGTTGCTACTATTCATTGCTTCAACGCCTAAATTATATTTTGTTTTGTCGCTCGCAAAAATATTTGTTTGACTGTTTACTACAAATAACGATATTACAGTAGCGATAACTATAGTCAACGAAACAATAATAGTTATAGCTTTTTTACTTTTTTTCATACTGATTTCCTCGTATTATATTAGTTTATTTAATTTAACTGTAACTGGTATAATCGATATGACAACTATTACCGTTAAAAGTAATCGTAGTAGCATATTCATCCAACATTGCAAATATATAGCCTAACATTTCTTCAGATATTTTCATTTCTTCAGCACAAGCAGTCAAGTCTTCAATATCAACGCTATACTTGCCAAACTTTTTGTAATCAAAGTCATAATCTCCTGTTGCAGTTTCTAAAGATTGAAACTTTTTCATTATTGCTTTAATTTGGTCTTTTGTAACTATAAATTCACTTGCATTTTTTCCGTAAACTGCCCATTCATCAACGTCTTTTGGAACAAAGCCAATTATAAATGGAGCAAAGTCAGAATAATGATATAAAAAATGTTTTTCTTCGAAATCACTACCGTCAAGAACTTTTGCAATTTTCCTGTATACGGCGCCTTGATTTACTGTTTCATTTTTATTTAAAGAACTATCAATCCATTCACAATCTTCAGATAACAATGGAATACCTTTATATTTCCAACTTCCTGTGCTTCCTGTTAAGTCTGCTTTTGTAGCATTGGTTGCATCGGTATAAGTTATCTCGACCACACTTGTTATGGCTTCAGTTGTTTCTTTATTTTGTTGGTCAGAATTACTATTGTTAAGATTTACTAAAATTTCATAGTCTTCACCTATATAAAAAACCAGTTCTTTCATTCCTTCTTTAATAATGTATTCAGTAGCGATACTCTTTTTTTCTCCTCTATCTAATTTCGCAAACGCACCTGCAGCCGAACTATAACTTCCGTGCTCACGGGCTGATGACGAAGCATCTACTGTTGTACCATCGGTGTATAATAATTTTATAAAATTATCAAAATCAACATATCCATCGTTATATTCATCATAATATGAAAGATTTTTCGCAGTATATTTCACTACTAATATTGTTTCTTCGTCACTTATTTCTCCATTTTCTCTATCACCATTTATCATATCCTCGTTTTCGTATTGTACAGCATCCAATGAAATTTCAACATCTCCGTATTTGGATTTAGCTGTTACAGTTTCGTTAAGTTCAATTGATTTTCGGTTGCTTTTATTAGAAATGGATTTTGTTGCACTAATCTCGGCACCATCATTACTTGAACAAGATGACAATGTACACGTAATAGCCAAAAGCACCATAAATAAACATATAAATCTTTTCATTTTTCTCTTCCTTCCTTTTCAAAAATAAAAAATGCGTAGCACGAAGCTACGCAGAAAAACACATAGCTCCGTTTGTTGCTACACAAATTTCCTAAATCAACTACACTTTACAAGTATTGCGATTTGAGCCTGTATTTTTACCAATGTAAACATACAAACTTGCAAATTGTAGTTATTCAGTTTAGGAAATAAATGTAGCACTATTATTCTATCATAAAAAAAGCAATAAAACAACTATTTTATTTGTATTATTTATCAAATGACAAGCCCGCTATAGTGGGGGCTTGACTTTTCTTGACTTTTGTGATATAATATATATAGATTTGCTCAAAGACCGGAGCAACCCAAATAAAATTTAACATAATAATCTTTACCGCTTAAAAATGTAGGTTAGTGCTATGACGTTGCCATAAAGCACAAGCGGAGCAATTCCCTAAATGGCAATAGGCTATGCTGATTGAATAGAGCACAAAGCATATTATATGTATGTTTTGTGTTGTATTCAGTTTGCATAGCCTTTTTATTTTTCAGGAAAGCGAGGTGAAACCCATATTCAAAGTATTTAATCAAAGACTGGCAGGCTTCTTAATGCTTAAAGGATTTAAATTAATAGAAGTCGAGCCAAACAAAAACATTAAAGAGTTTAATATCTTTACGTTTCAAAAATCAAACAAACTTAACAAGGCTATTAAACAATATCAGGAAATCAAAAATTTTTTAATCTAAAAGGAGAAAACAAATACTATGATAACTAATGAAACATTAAAATCAAATGAATGGGTAACATTACAAGAAGCAAGTGAAAGAAGCGTGTACTCTAAAAGGCAAATTCTCAAATTAGCCGAAAAAGGCAATGAGCGCATAGGAACAAAACGCGAAGGAAACAATGTTCTATATAATTTAAAAGATATAATTCAATATTCTGCGAGCCATCAAGGGAAGCCAATACTAAATACAGTTTGGGATGAATTAACCTTTATATTGCCTGGCGAGTGCTTTTACCCGCTGCAAGGATATGATTGCAAGTATTTTATAAGCAACAAAAATCGGGTTTACAACGCTACGACAGGGCAGTTGTTAACGCCTAAACCGCAAATTCACAAAGATAAAAACACTGGGAAAATTAAAAAGACCGGCTATTTTATTGTTGGATTAAGAAAAAATGGAAGATGTAAATGTGTAATACTGCACAGGCTGATAGGTCAAACACAATGCCCAAACGCTTTGAATAAAGACATCTATCATCACATTAGTTTAAAAAAGAATAAAGATGGATTATTTAACGATAACGCAAATAATTTATTGCCTGTATGGAAACATCAACACGATGAACTACATAAACTATTAAATCAGAACAAAATAGAGGAATACAAAAAGATGGTTGCAGAAATAAAAAAAGAAAATAAGCAAAAAGTCTATAAAATTCCACATTTAGATTTTGACGATAATGACAATTTCCGATTCTTTATGTATGTAAACTCAAGAGGTTACAAGGAATACAAGAAAAGCGGAGATGTACCACTTGATTGTATCATTTTGGAACGTGCAGAAAGGCGGTAATTGATGAATACTAAAATCACCGTAGTTGACAGCCTGATGGGCAGCGGTAAAACCTCTTGGTGTATTGATGAACTCTTAAATCAACATCTTGATGAAAATATATTATATATAACGCCATTTTTAGATGAAACAGAAAGAATTAAGACCGCTGCAAAAAGCAGAAATATATTAACACCTACAAATAAGGGAGAAGGCAAAATTGGGAATATCGGCGACCTGCTGCAAAATCAAAAGGATATTGCCAGCACTCACGAATTATTTAAACGTTTTGATGACAGGTGTAAAAAAGCATTAAAAGAAAACGATTATACACTAATAATTGACGAAACCATTACAGCCGTTGAACCATACAGCGTAAAGGCAAAAGATGACTTTACTTACCTGTTAAAAAATAAAGATATAAGCATTGATGATAATGGTTTGATTAGTTGGACTGGTTCGGAACTTGATACCCGCTACACCGATATTAAAATTCTGGCAGAAAACAAAAGCCTTTTCCGAGTGGATGAAAAATTCTACTTATGGCACTATCCACCGGAGATTTTCAACCTTTTTAGAAAAGTTTATATTTTAACCTATCTTTTTGATGGAAGCGTAATGAAGTATTATTTTGATTTGTATGGTTTTGAATACGAAACCAAAAGTGTTAAATTCAATACTGACTTAAACAAATATGAATTAATTGAATACTATGAGCCATCAAAAGAAAATATCAGAAATCGCATAAGCATTTACGAAGGTCAACTAAACAAAAACATTAGTATTAAGCCTAATGCACTTTCGGCTTCCTGGTTTAATCTCTATAATCAAAGCGATATCAACCAGCTGCAAAAGAACCTTAACAATTTAACAAAAAACATATACAAATGTTGTTCTGAAAGCATAATGTGGACTACTTATAAAAGCCATAAAAAGTTGCTCAAGGGCAAAGGCTACACAAACGGTTTTGTGGCTTGCAATGCACGAGCCACAAATGATTTTTGGGATAAAACACATCTTTATTACTGCTGCAATTGGTTTGAGAATCCAGAAATCATAAAGTTCTTCAAACAGCGGGGTATAACTATAAATCAGGATAAAATCGCATTGGCAATGCTCCTCCAGTGGATATGGAGAAGCAATATACGAATCCCTGACAGCGATAAAACAGTACATATATATTTGCCATCAAGCAGAATGCGAACTCTATTTACAACCTGGTTAAATCAAGATTCAAATGTGGTATAAGTTTTGAACAAACAAAAGGAGAATTATATTGAACATTAAAATTCAAAAGGTAGAAAGAATATATACATTTGATAGAAAAATCATTAAATGTAAAGTGAATTATGTTGACGAAATAGAAACAAATATTAACTTTGATTTAAATAGTTTTTGTACATTATCAAAAGTTATTACCAAAGCAGGTTTTCAAACTGAAGGATTATATTTATTATCGGAATTTCTTGATAAAAAATACATTCGTTGTATCGGCGAATTACATTATGACAAAGCAGGCGTGTTATTTCGTTATTCCCCTATCGCAAATAGACTGTGCGATATTGCTAATCAAAAAATGGGCTGGTTAAAATGGTTTAACCTAAACGAGTATTGCAATAAATTAAATATTGATGAAAATGATTATTTGATAGGGGGAATTCAAAATTAGTAAATATAATTTTGATGCTTTAGCATTTGAAATAACAAGAAAATGCAATTTAAAATGTCCTCATTGTATGTTGGGCGATGCTCAAAATCTTACTATAACGCAGGATATTGTAGATAGAGTTTTTGACAATGTAAATGATTGTTATTATATTTCATTAGTGGGCGGTGAAGTCCTTTTGGAATATTCAATGGTTGAATATCTTTTTGAAAAATTAATTAAATATAATTGGAATGTTAAACACATTCAAATTACGACAAATGGCGCAATTTTAGATAAAAGGTTCATTGATTTATTTGATAATTATTGTACTGTTTCCGATTGTCAAGAAATATTGTTTAGAATTTCTAACGATATGTTTCACGATAAAGAAAAATCAGAAAAAGCATATCAGTTTTATAATAGTATTCCTAAAAGCAAAAAAATAAAAATTGAATTCACAAACGGAATAAAAAGTTTTAAAGCAATAGGAAAAGGAAAAAACTTAATAGAGAACAACCCTCAATATAGCCAGTATTTTGAATATGTCAACTATAATCCATCAGTAATGAAAAATAGAATAAAAATTAATAATGATGCTGTATTTTGTGAAATGCGCATATCAAGTAATGGGAATATAGCAGTTCAGGATGATGCAACATATGAATGGTATGATAATGAATTATGTATCGGAAATATACTTAATAATTCTTTATGTGATTTAATTGAGAAACATAACAGTAAATGTCTATATACTTGCAGCGATACAAAGAATATAAATTATTTAAACAATGTTGAAAACATAGATTTTTATAAGCAATATATTTCAAAAACTAACTTTAATGAGTATATAAAAATGCTCATTGTGAAAAAAATATTCAAAAAAATATTGGAAGCAAGGGAAAAGGCACAATGTTCATTTCAGTTTATAACACCTCAAGAAATCATATTAAATCTTAAAACACCGAAAGATTGGTTATTTGATGTTAATCCGGAAATTGAAACCATATACACATATTTTTTAAAACAGCATAATTACAACTATAACGAGATAGAGCAGATATATAAAGAGAAAGTAGATAATAACATAGTAAATTTAGTTTATGATTATGTAGATATAAACAGCGCTGAAGATATAGAAATAGGAAAAAAGTATTTGTGTGTCCTTTGTATATTAAATAATCCCGAAATTGTTGACCCCTATATAAGACGTCAGATTATTAAAGAAACAAGGTTTTTTAACATCGTAACAAACCGTGCATTAAATGCCGGAGCAGACTATCAATTATATCTTACTCCAGAATTCAATAAGATGAGGCAAATAAATAATTTAGCGAAAGTAGGACAAATCCATCTAAATAATGATAAAATAATGCCTTGCGAAATTGGAGATGGCTATGATAACGAGTATAATTTATATCAAAAGATAACGCAAAACTTGCTTGCAAATAAAGAATCTATAAAATAATATTACCAATTTAGAGAGAGGAATACATTTATATTCTTCTCTCTTTTGATTAAACAAGTTTTAATTGCAACATAATATTTAGAACTTCAAAGGTTCTAAATTTTTCAAAAAACGGCTTGATTTAGCCGTTTTTCAAGCATTGTCCTTAAAAGAAAAAAAATTATAATAATAAATAAACCATAGCATATGGCTTTGGTTTATTTGACCGTCTGTCAAGACATCCGCCATTCAATTATTCACGATGTAAACATCTTGCAAGAATCTAATAATCAGCGTATATATAACTTTCAGGTCAACAAGAAGATTATTAAATTCTTGTACTTCTACTTTAATTATCTTGGATTTTCGGTGTAGTGGTTAAACCCTCAAAGTTTCAATGTTTGCAAAAAATAGAAACCCTGAAACTTTCGCAGTTTGTAATTTTTTCGGTGATTTTCGGTGTAATTCTTAAACCCTCAAAGTTTCGGTGTTTACATTGCTACAAACTCTTTTCGGTAGAATAACTAAACCCTCAAAGTTTCGCAGTTTGCAAAAATCAAAACCTTGAAACTTTCGCACTTTGCAAAATTTTCGGTCGGTGGTTAAATTTTTCTGATGTGAGTGAAGAAAAGCACATATATATAAGCAATTTAATGTGTTTTGAAATAAGAATGTTATCTTGCCCCCTATATAAAATAATGCAGCAGATTATTAAACCCGCTGCAATAAGTTTTATTCTGTTTTTAGCAGTTTATAAAATGTTGTTCGTTTAAGGTTTAGTATTTCCATTGCCTTTGTAGCGGTAATTTTTCCTTGATTCAACTCATTAATAACTTCATCCCAGTTATGAGGCTTAACGGCTTGAGGTCTGCCAAATTTAACACCGTTATCCAATGCATTATCAATACCCTGTCTTTGTCTTGCCTTTATTGTTTTACGTTCTTGTTCTGCAATTGTGCCTAATACTTCAATTAAAATATTATTAACCATATCAAACACCCATTCATTACCTTCAGGCACATCCATTAGTGTAGTGGGTAAATCAAGCACCTTTAAACGAATGTTATTATCTTTAAAATACTGTAATTCGTTCTTTATATCCTGTTTGTTTCTGCTTAATCTGTCAAGTGATACAATAACTAATGTATCACCACTTCTTAACATTGTTTCCTTTAAAGCGTTATAACCTTTTCTATTTAAGTCTTTGCCACTCTCTTTATCTATTATTATATCTCTGTCCTCTGCTCCCATATCATAGAAGGCTTTTAATTGTCTGCCTTCGTTCTGCTCTTTGGTTGATACTCTCGCATAATAAAATGTTTTGTTATTCATTATAATAACTCCTTTCTGTTTAAGTTCAACTTTATTATAACAAAAGTGTTCGTAAATGTCAATACCTATTTGCGAACATTCGTAAAATCTTTTTATAACTTTTTTGAACATCAGATTAACCGATTTAGCATATTGTTTTTAATGTTCGTAATTGTACACTTAAACAAACAGCATTGACAAACCACCGAGAATTTATTATAATGTGAGCGTGATAATTAAATATGATGTGTTCCGCTACAACACACCATTATTTAACTTTATTAGAATTTAGAAAGGTTTTGCGGCTTTTTCAACTTGTACACATTATCATTTCACATTATAATTTCGTTGAAATGATGGGACTTATCGGTATGGGTAACAACCCGATGGTTGGTGCTACGGTTGCATGTGCAGTTGCTGTTGAAGAGGCAACTAAATAGCTGGGAGACGTAGTTAGTGGGTATTAGAGGCTTGGACATGCACAGAATTGCTGCTCACTCCTACACTAATCCTACATTACTCCTACACTGACATTCCTACACAATAACAAATGACTATCCCATTAATTTGAGATAGTCATTTTTATTTACAGTTGGTTTTCCATATCACGCCGTGCATAGAGAACACGCATAATTGTTACTGTTTTTGCCTCTTCATTTACCGTGTAAAACATCAAATAGTTTTTTACAATAATTCTTCTGTATTCAAAATCCAAAGGTTTTATAGGCATATAAACATTATTTGCATACGGAAATTCGCAAAGCCTCTCGGCTGATATGATGAATTCTTCAGCAAGATTTTGTGCGGCAACAGTGTTTTTTAATTCGTCAGCAATATACTTAACGATTTCAAGCATATCGTTTTTTGCAATCGGTAAAAACTCTAAATTATACATTGATGGCACCTTTAAGCTCGTTTAAAATTTCCTTTGCCGAAAATCTTTTTTTAGTGAGTTTTGCTTCTTTTTCTGCTTCTTTGAGCTTAATATAAATTTCGCTTTCAAACTGAAGGTTTTCATATGCGTCCATACTTAACACAACCATATCGCCAAACCCGTTTTTTGTAAGGAATACAGGCTTTCCCGTTTCGTGAACTACTTTAGAAATATCGGCGAAGTTATTTCTTAAATCCGAAACCGGTCTTATTGAATTATTCATATTATCACCTCATCATTATTTTAGCATAATTATGCTAAAATATCAAGGGCGTTTTTTACCTTAAACACGTAATCGTATTCCGACATAGTCCGTAGATGTTCAGAAACGCAGTTTACTCCTACATTATTCCTACGCTCAGTAACTAAAAACGGCGCAAACACTACACTTTATGTGTCCGTTGAAGAGGCTTCAAAATAATTACACCTATATTCAGGGCAGTTTGATGAACTGTCCTGTTTTATTTTATATAAAATAATCCGTTTAAGATTGACATTAATTTTATAAATTGGTATACTAATTATGAAATTATTGATGAAAAGGTGTCATTATGGAAAAGAATAAGGTTAATTTAAAAATCTGCGGTAACAGCTACGTAATTTTAACTGAGGATGACCCCGATTACGTTGAGGAGCTCGGCGAGTTTATCGACAAGGAAATGAAGCAAATCGGCGCTGAATCCCCCTCGCTTTCTACGACTCAGTGCGCCGTACTCGTTGCGCTTGACAGAGCTGACGCATGCAGGAAGGCAACTGCCTCCGCGGACAATCTCCGCGCACAGATTAAGGACTACCTTGAGGACAGCGCAAGAGCGCGCATGGAGGTTGACGTTGCAAGGCGTGAAATTGAACGTCTTAACAGAGAAATCAGCACTCTCAGAAATAAATTAGCAGGAAGATAAATTGCCAAAGGGGGGCACATTATGTGCCCCGTATTATTTTGTCTATGAGTATTGAAATTTTAGCGCCCTGCGGCAGTATGGAGAGCCTTACCGCCGCCGTACGCTCGGGCGCAAACGCGGTATACCTCGGTACAAAGGAGCTTAACGCCCGGCGCGGCGCGGGCAACTTCGGCTTTGACGAGCTTAAGGAGGCTGTCGCCTATGCTCACGGGAGGGCGGTTAAGGTTTACTTCACACTTAACACCCTCGTATCCGATACCGAGTTTAAAACTGCATATGAAACGGTAGAAGCTGCAATGCTCTCGGGCGTTGACGGCTTTATCGTACAGGATTTGGGGCTTGCAAAAATGATACGCGAATGCTTCCCCGAGGCAAGACTCCACGCATCAACTCAGTGCAGCGTAAACACGCCCGACGGTTTCAGAGAGCTTGAAAGGCTCGGCTTTGTGAGGGCGGTGCTTCCTCGCGAAATGAGCGCTGAGGAAATCAGTGAGATAAGAAAAGCGACCTCAATGGAGCTTGAAATCTTCGTTCACGGCGCGCTTTGTATGTGCGTTTCGGGACAGTGCTACCTTTCGGCAATGCTCGGCTCAAGGAGCGGCAACAGAGGTCTATGCGCCCAGCCCTGCCGCCTTTCGTTCAGTGCTGACAACTCGGGCTCCTTCGATCTCTCTCTAAAGGATTTAAGCCTGATTGAGCATATCGGCGAAATTGAAAAGCTCGGCGTATGCTCGCTTAAAATAGAGGGCAGAATGAAGCGCCCCGAATACGTTGCGGCTGCAGTAACCGCCTGCAAAAAGGCAATAGACGGTACTTACGGTTTATCCGACGGTCAGGTGCTCAAAAGCGTTTTTTCGCGTTCGGGCTTTACCGACGGCTACTTTACGGGCAAAAGGCTTGATATGTTCGGTACGAGGCAAAAGGACGACGTTACCGCCGCTGCGCCCGTGCTCAAGGAGCTTTCAAGGCTGTACGATAAGGAAAACCCGCTCCTTCCCGTAAAGCTAAGCTTCATATGCCGTGATAGCGAACCCGCCCTGCTGCTCGCCGAAGCAAACGGCAAAGCGGTACGGATAACGGGCGCTGTTCCCGAAAGAGCGATTAATAAGCCGATGACTGAGGAAGGTCTTAAGGACAGGCTCTCAAAGCTCGGAGGAACTCCGTTTTATGCAGATTCCGTTAACATAGAGCTTCACGGCGGGCTGATTCTCCCCGCGAGTGAAATTAACCGTATGAGGCGTAAGGCTGTCGAAGCGCTCCTACAAACCGATATACCGAAATTTACCGAAAACGAGTATACACCCGTTAAACCGAGAATAAAAAGCGGCGCTCCTTACTACACGGCACGCTTCGAAAGGGCAGCGCAGATACCCGATAATCACCAGTTTGAGCGAATTTTTCTTCCCATCTGGGAAAGGGACGAAGCGTTTATTAAGCACGGTGCGGGCGCTGAGCTTCCGCGCGGACTGTTCGGCAGTGAGGAAAAGCTGAAAAAACGGCTCTCAGAACTCAGGGCAATCGGAGTCAAGGAAGCGCTCTGCGGCAACCTCGGCGCATATAAAACCGCTGAGGCGCTCGGCTTTAAGGCTTATGCGGATTTCGGTCTCAATATTTTCAACAGTGAAAGCGCGCGATTATTCAACTCTCCCCTGCTCTCCTTTGAGCTCACGCTCGAGCAGGCAAACAGAATTAATGCTGACGATACGGGAATAATCGTTTACGGCAGGCTTCCGCTTATGCTGACGAGGAACTGTCCCGTTAAAAACCGTATCGGCTGTGACAAGTGTAAAAAGCACGGCATTCTTACCGACCGCAAGGGGTATAAATTCCCCGTAAAATGCTCATCCTATCCCTGTGTTGAAATTCTGAATCCCGTGCCCGTTCTGCTTTCCGACAGAATGAACGAGGTACATACGGATTTTGCGCATTTTTACTTCACTGACGAGAGCAAGGACGAAATTAACACAATAGTCAATTTGTACAAAAGCAACAAGAAAACAGACATTGAATACACAAGAGGTCTATATTACAGAGGTGTTAAGTAATGCTTATCCTTGCGTCCCAGAGCCCACGCAGGCGCGAGCTTCTTAAATACATAACCGAGGATTTTGAGGTGCGCAGCGCCGACGTTGACGAAGCTTTACCCGAGGGCATTTCCCCGTCCGACGCGGTTTTGTATCTTTCAAAAATTAAGGCTGAGCCGTTCAGGAGTAAAAACGATATCGTTATCGGCGCTGATACCGTGGTTGCAATAGACGGTAAAATCCTCGGAAAACCGCTTGATTCTGCGGATTCCCGCCGTATGTTAAGGCTGCTTTCGGGCAGGGAGCACAGCGTTTTTACGGGCGTTACAATCCTAAAGGGAGATTACACGGATTCCTTCTTCGTTGAAACGAGGGTTAAATTCTTTGACCTCACCGACGTTGAGATTGATAAATACATAAAAACCGGCGAACCGCTTGACAAGGCGGGCGCATACGGTATTCAGGGCTACGGCTCCCTGCTCGTTGAGGGCATAAACGGCGATTATTTTAACGTCGTAGGACTGCCTGTAAGCGCAGTTAATAAACACTTGTCGGCTATCGTTAATTTTGGTTAAAACGCCAAAATTACTATTTATAGTTGAAATTTCGCAAAATATGTGATAAAATCAATATATGGTAAGTTGGCGAAGTCCGATCTCTTACCGGAAAGGAGTATGTTATGGCAGCAGATTTACATTGTCATACAAGATTGAGCGACGGCTCTGTTGGAATTGAAGATATTATTTTGATAGCTCAAAAAAGCGGAATTGACACTATTGCCATAACAGACCACGACTGTATAGCAGGTACCGTAAGAGGACAGGTAATAGGCAAACGTTACGGTGTTAATGTAATTACGGCGGTTGAAATCTCCGGATTTGATTTTGAAGCAGGTAAAAAAGTACATATTTTGTCCTACCTTGCGGACGCACCCGACAGGCTTGAGGCTATATGCAGAAAGACCTCGGTAGCGAGGAAGAGAGCGGGACAGATTATGATGCTCAAGGTTGCGGCGCGCTTCCCGATTACGAGCGAGTTCATTATTTCGCACGCGAGCGGCTCCACTAACCTTTACAGGCAGCATATTATGCACGCGCTTATGGACGCGGGCTATACGGACAAGCTCTTCGGCGATTTATTCCATACGCTCTTTGACGAGGACAGCGAATCCAACGTCCTCGCGCCGACTAAATACCCCGACGTTGAGACGGTAATTAAGGAAATACACGGCGCGGGCGGTATCGCGGTGCTTGCGCACCCGGGCAAGTTCAATAATTTTGAAGAGCTCGATAAATACCTTGACCTCGGTCTTGACGGAATTGAGGTATGGTCGCCGTTCAATGACGACGAGCAGACCCAGCAGCTTACCGATTACTGCAAGAAGCACAAGCTGCTTATGACGGGCGGCTCAAACTTCCACGGCACCTACGGCGAAAAGACCGTAACAATCGGCTCATACACAACCCCGAAGGAGCATCTCGACAAGCTTATGGGCTATAAGGCAAAGAAAAAGAGAGCCCAGAGAAAAGCAGAAAAAGAAGCCGCGGCAAAAGCGGCTGAATAAACAAATTAAAGCAGACCTAAAGGGGTGTCCTGCGTAAAGAATAACAGCCTTAAAATCACCTCTTTTTCGCTATAACATCATTAAAAATCGGGTCAAGGCGGCAAGCCTTAACCCGATTTTATGCTTTGTTCTAACAAAAAATAGGTTGATTTTAAGGTGCAAAGCAGTTTTGGCAAAGTTATTTTAGCTCATAAAGGGATTACAAAGCCGCCTGCATACTCGCGTATTCAGGCGGCTTTTAATTTCTTTAGGGGCAAAAGGACAAAGCCAAAACCTATTCTTCTTTGCGTAGGACACCCCAACGGTCTGCTTTCCTTATATCTGTTCAGCTATTAGGTAGATAAGCTCCTTTGATTTTTCCCAACCGAGACACGGGTCGGTTATCGACTTGCCGTAAACGCCGTTTTCAACGCTCTGGCAGCCGTCCTCAATATAGGATTCAATCATAAAGCCGCGCATCATCTTCCTTATATCGTCGCTGTGGTGCATTGAATGGAGCACCTCTTTTACGATTCTTATCTGCTCAAGATAGCGCTTCCCCGAATTTGAGTGGTTGGTATCAATAATTACCGCGGGGTTTTCAAATTCACCGTTGCAGTACATATCGTAAAGTATTCTTAAATCCTCATAATGATAGTTCTGGTGATTAATCCCGTGCTTGTCTACGCTTCCGCGCAGTACCGCGTGGGTAAGGTCGTTGCCCTTTGATTCGACCTCCCACCCTCTGTAAAGGAAGGTGTGCCCGTGCTGAGCCGCCCTAATTGCGTTTAGCATAATCGAAAAGTCGCCGCTCGTGGGGTTCTTCATACCCACGGGAACGTTAAACGCGCTTGAAACGAGGCGGTGCTCCTGATTTTCAACCGAGCGCGCGCCAACAGCGATATACGAAAGTAAATCGGAAAGATACCGCGCATTTTCGGGATAGAGCATTTCGTCCGCGCAGGTCAGCCCCGTCTGTTCGATAGCGTCCTTATGAAGATTTCGGATTGCTATAATTCCCTCGAGCATATCGGGCTTTTTGTCAGGGTCGGGCTGGTGAAGCATGCCCTTGTAGCCGGAGCCTGTAGTCCTCGGTTTACCCGTATAGATTCTCGGGATTATGAGGATTTTGTCCTCAACCTCTTTTTGCACCTCGGCAAGACGGTTGATGTAATCAAGTACAGAATCCGACCTGTCCGCCGAGCAGGGACCGATAATAAGCGCGAGCTTGTCGCTCTTTCCTCTGAAGATGTCCGCAATCTCTTCATCGCGCGCTTCCTTTAATTTTGTAGCCTCCTCGCTTAAGGGATACTGTTCCTTTATGTCAACCGGGAAGGGCAGTTTCCGCTTAAACGTCGTATTTTTCATATTGTCCATAGTCTGTTATCCGCTAATTTTTATTAATGCCTTGTGTCGTCTGTATATTGCTCGCAAAAGCGTGCCGCGAAGGACGGCTCCTCGCCTCCTGCATATAGGTGGCTGAGGTCGCCGAACTGTATACAGTTAAAAATTGCCTTCCCCTGCTCGCGTTCAACGCTTGCAAGTCTTGTCACCGAGGTCGGAAGCGCAACAAAATTGTGCCACATAACCATCGGCGATACGTGAAAAATATGTGAGAGCATCGCGGCTTCTACTCCGAAATGACAGAATAGCAGGATTTTGTCAGCATTCGGCTTCTCCGCACGATAAATCCGTCCGTCGTGAACGTAGCCGTGCCTGCTCATCAGTTCGTCAATACCCTCACATACCGACTCATAGTGCCGCTTGACGTCGCCCTGAGCCATAAGCTCAACTCCAAGCCACTTTTCATAGGAGTAATATTCGTCAATCGCAGTCCAGTACGCAGGGAGTCTGTCCCAGCAGATTTCCCTACCGCCTTGCTTATTAACCGTTCCTCTGAACTCGTGGAGCCAATCAAGCGTTTCTGCGCTTTTACCGCTTTTCTTCAAATAGTACTGAGCTGTAACCTGAGCTCTGCCCATAGGCGAGCAGTACACCGCTGAAAAGTCGGTTTTGCTCAGCCTCTCTGCAAGTAGCTCAGCTTCCCTTTCGCCTTTTTCGGTTATGCCATCGTGCTCATAATCGGGGTCGGCGTGCCGTACAATCCAGAGCTCCATTTATTCCTTTTCCTCGGCTTTCTCTTCACTGCCGTAGGTGTTCGCCATAAGCTGCTCCTCGCTCATTGAAAGGAGGTAAGCGGCGTATGTCTGAGGTCTGTGGCTTTCGCTGAAATTCGTCTTTAAAAGCCTGTTACCCGTTACGGAGCCGATACCCTCCTTGAATACGAAGAACGCCGAGGTAATCCTGTATGCCGGGCTCGTGCCTACATAGTCAACCGAGCTTTCAAGCAGGAGCTTCATCGCCCTGTCAACCGCCGCCTTCTCCTCGTCGGTTTCGCCGCCGGCAACGTAAGCGCACAGCGTATCCCTAAAGTATTCATACGGCGTTACCGTCTTAAAGCACTCCCTGAGCGGCTTGTTATAGAAGTCGTCAAGGGTTTTCATCTCTTTTGCAAGCGCGTCAATAACCTTTTGAACCGCCCTGTTGCCCCTTCTGAACGGGTGGTAGGTATTCATACCGAACGCCTCGAAGAAGTACGGCTGCATAAATTCCTTTTCTTCGGAATAATTCCTCGTGCTCTTGTTGTCGTCGCCGAGGATTTTAAGCACGGTTCCGTATTTACCGAAGCCGCTCGCCTCAGGCAGACAGACGGTTACGAAATCCTCGGGAAGCACAAAATTGAAAATTCTCTTGTAATCGTCAAGTATTTCAACCTCGTTCATATTAACCCCGTTAGGAGTAGCGTATAAATAGGTGAAAACGTTTTCGCTCTTAATAGGAAGCTTATCGAGTCCGCCGTTTTTGATTATCTTTGCTGCAAGGATATTACCTGCGCCTGCACCGCGGCTGTGGCCTATAATTATAAGCTTCGGCTCAAGCTCGCTCGGGTGCTTTTCAACGTATTCGTTAAGCTTGAGGTATACGTACTCTCTCGCGTCGGCAAAGCCGAGGTGGATAATATTTTTCTCCTCGTCGCCTGCGTAGCCCTTACCATCGTTACACACACGCTCAACGCCCCAAGGGTCAAAGTTGGAAAACCACTGCTTAGTGTACGAGCCGATAAGTCCCGTAAATATCAGATTGCATTTTCCGTCCTCGAGTTCAAGCTCTCTGCGCGCTATAAAATAAACTATCTCGTCGCGCTTAGCGGTCGGGTTGCACTCAATATCGGTAAAGCCTAGCTTTTCAAGCGTTACTGTAAGGTTAGGCTTAGCGTAAAAGTAGCCTGTTGACTGCGTGTCGTCCTCGATATGCTTATCATAACCGGCAACAACGAGCTGCGCAAGCATTCTCGCAAGCGGATGATTATATACGGCGGAATCCTGTGAAAACCAGTTGAAATCATAATATATACTTGTAGTTCCCTCAATGTCGTCGGAAATAAACTTCGCGTCGCAAAGTCCGCTTAATTTCTCCTTTTCCACTAATATCGCCCCTTTTCATTATGATACTATATAATAGCACACTTTTTTAATATTGACAAGATATT
>CALCYI010000074.1 GCA_937907605.1 uncultured Clostridia bacterium
TTTATTCCCCCAGTAGAACTGGGGGTTTATTCTGTGCTGAAGACCAATAATTAAAACGACCACTTGAATACTGTGGTCGTTTTTTCTTGGTGGGCCATCAGGGACTCGAACCCCGGACCGACCGGTTATGAGCCGGTTGCTCTAACCAACTGAGCTAATGGCCCAAATAAATGGTATTATATCCGCCGCCTCAAGCGACTATGATATAATACCATTAAAAATCGGTTAAGTCAATAGTTATTTTTACTAACTAATGAGAATTGACGCGGCTATAAGATACTGCGCGGCATAGTAGGTAAAGTGATTGGTAAAATAATGAATCGGCTTATCCTGTCCCTCTCCGAAGTATGTTCCGCTTAGGATTAAATCGGAGAGCATAAACATCAGCGCGCCGACAGTCAGTACGATATACGGCTTCTCAAAGCCTGAAATAATCATAGCGGCAATACTTAACGCGGTAGTGAGCGCGAGGAAGATTGTATAAAGGAATACAATAAACTTATACTTGCCAAATTCATACCTTGTAATCTTAGCGGATAAAAGATTAAGAACGCTGAAAACTATGCAGCACGCAAGACAGATGAGAATAACGGGAGCCTTAAGCTTCGCTTTATAGATAATCGCCGCCTGATAAAACACGTGACCGATAAGGAAGAATACAAAGCCGCTGAGCATATAGCCGTCCTTGTGGTCCTCATGTATTCCCTTTAAATCAAGCGTTATATCGCCGCACATACCGAGCGCACCGCCAAAGATAATAAGCCCTGCGTATAGGTAATTATCGGGATTACAGATTAAAGCTGCAACGCCCGTGAGAATAAAGCAGAGGCTTGAAGCAATCTTAATCATTACGTTGCTTACGCTGAAGCCCTTAGCCCTTCTAATACAGAATATCAGCGTTACTATACATCCGCAACCCAGAACAACAAAGTACGGAATACCAAAATACTGTAATTGTGACATAAATTCATCCCCTCATAATTATAAACAAAATGTTATAATTAAACTTTTGTCTAATAATACTATATCACATATTACAGTATATGTAAATAATTATTTGTTTGTATTTTCTATCAAAGCATTTTCGCCAAGTGCAAGAAGATAAGCGCTGTATGTATCGGGGCGATGGCTGTCGCTGAAATAGGTTGCGCCTATTTTATTGCCCGTTGCGCCGCCCAGCCCCTCATTGAATACAAAAAAGCCGGAAATCTTACGAAGCTTACTTGAAGTACCTAACAAATCAACAGCGCTGAACAGGAGCATATACATAGCTTTATTAACCGCCGCCAATTCCTCCTCGGTGCTTCCACCCGCGATATATGCGCAAAGCGTATTCTTAAAGTATTCATAAACAGTTACGCTCTTGAAGCATTCCCTCATTTTTATAGCGTAGAAGCTGTCGAAATCGGTTACGGAATCCGCCACGACGCCTGTTACGTTTTCAGCCGTTCTGTTACCCTTCTTATACGGGTGGTACTCGCGGTCTCTTACGAATACCTTATAATATTGCTGTAAATCCGCCTTAACGTCAGCATAATTCTTCGGACTTAAATTATCTGTGCCAAGAAGACTGAATTTTCTGCCATACTTATCAAAACCGTTTTTAGCGGGAAATACCATCGTTACGAAATCCTCAGGATTAAGAATATTGAATATCCTGTCATATTCGGGATTGTCGTCGATAGCGCTTACTGCAATAGGATTAGGGGTTGCAAGACAGTAGGTAAAGTAGTTCTCATTTTTAATCTTATGAGAGCCGAAGCCTTGAGTCTTATTAAATACTTTAGCTGCAAGAAGGTTTGCTGCGGCAGCACCTCTGGAATGTCCCATTACCAGCATTTTAGTTTCATACTCGCTCGGATATTTATCCATATATGCAGTAAGCTGCTGATACATATAATCCCTTGCGTCTGCAAAGCCGAGGTGAACTATTCCCTTTTCATCGTTTCCTGCATAGCCGAGACCGCCGTTAGCCTCTCTATCGACGCCGTTCGGATCGAAGTTTGAGAACCACTGTCTCTTATATGAGCCCATAAATGCAGTAAAGATAAAATTAAATTTTCCGCTCGGGAGTTCAATTTCCTTTCTGGCGGTATAATAGCTCATCTCATCACGCTTGGCACAGCTATTAATTTCAATGTCAGTAAAGCCAAGACCGCGCAGCGCATTTTCCAAATTTGGCTGACGGCAGTTAAAGCCGGTGTCAGTAACCTCCTCAGTTATCTCAGGCGTGTCATACCCAAGAACAGCCATTAACGCGCAGAAAGTTGCTAAATCATAATTGAATTCCTTTGAATCCTTTTCAAACCAGCCGTAATCAATATTGACCTCAGCCGTTCCGGGTATACCGTCGCACATATAGTCCGTGGTATATTTTCTCTTTAAATTTTCCATAAAATTACTCCTCTGCAATATAATACATTTGTATAATATCACATATCTGTAAAAAAGACAAGAAAAAAACCTCCCGAAGTATCGGGAGGCGGGAGCATTAATAATTATGCTCCTACTTTGCTCTTTTCATTATATACGCTAAATCCTTTGCATTAACAATGCCATCATTGTTTAAGTCGAGGAGCGGGAAGTTGTGGTCGTTCAGGTGATCGGCGAAGCTGACGCGGTAATACTCATTGCATTTAAGACAGCGGAATACAACGATATTATCGTTTGGAACAGAAACGGTATATACAATCTGCCAATTATGCTCGCAGTCGTTTTCCGGTTCCGACTCGTTTTCGCCTATGGTTAGTGGTGCAGAACGGAAGACCATCCCGTCAATATCTACACACCCACGCAGTTCATTTTCGCCGATTACTTGGAAATAGGTGACACCGTCTTTTTCAAGCGGACGACCAATGGTCGTCCCTACGGCAGAGCCCTCCGCTGAATACGCAATTACATCGGCATACCACTCAATATCGTCAATATTATTCCACCCAAATTCAAAGACGGTATTGCCGTTTTCGTCGGTATGCGTACCTATAGTATCCACCATGGTATCGCTGTCCGTAAATTCAAATCCATTGGTAATTGCCATCGTCTCAGCAACTGAGTCTTTAGGAGCTATAACTCGAACGCTATAAGTTTTGTTTTTTTGTTTCAAATCATTACTATATTCAATTAAATTGTTAAGGTAGTATTTAACTTGATTATTTGTACCCCAAGGAACATTATTCAATGTTTCCGCCATCGGCGCAAATACTGTTTGCAATTGGAAATCAGTATAAAAAGCATCATGGCTGATGTTTTTTACTTTCGGCATATATACCACTTGTAGATTATCACACCAAGCAAATTGACTGCCATTATCATACCCATCCTCCAACTCAATTAAATTAGGCAGATAGAGTTTTGTTATAGAACAACATACGCTTAGCGCTCCTCCCGACAAGTATTCTACACTCGGAAGATAGATTTCATTAGCATTTATCACCGTTCCCAAAGCATTTTCGCCAACACTTTTGGCTTTAGGTAAATTGACATTTACAGCGCTGTCCGCCATATAAAAAGCCCATGCAGGCACCTCCGTTAATTCACAGCAGTTGATATCAATAAGCGAACGACAAAACCAGAAAGCGCATTCACCAAGATTATCAACCTTACTGATATCAATTTCACGAAGTTCTTCGCAGCTGTCAAAAGCATATTCGCTAATGGTTTTTATTCCGTTAGCATTTACGGAATATAGCTCCGCGCAGCCTTCAAATGCGTTATCTCCGATGATTTCAAGTGTATCCGGCAATTTAATCATTACCATATCGGAAAGCTTAAACACTTCTTTACCGATTCCCCTGACGGTTACCCCGTTTATTACATTGGGTATGGTTAAATAATGGTTGTTTCCCCTATACTTGGTGACTATTCCTTCTTCGTTTATTTCAAACATATCATCGGGGTCTGGTGTTGTAATATAGTAGCGTGCTACCGTTTGTAAACTTTTTAGCTTTCCTGCCGAATACGCAGTAGCATGCAGTGTTGTTACCTTATCTATTGTGATTGGCTCGGTATACAGCGTTCCGTTAGTATTAGAGGCCCTTGCTCCGTTAAGCGTATAATAAATATCGGCTGAAGCGTCTGAACAGGTTATTTCAACTGTTATCGCGTCATGATATTTGCCGGTTTCCATACTGAATTCCGGTTGAGGAGAACGATTTTGACCATAACTAGATATTTCTCCAATGTACAAGACGCTCATTGTAAGAAGTGGTTTCATAATGTCTATCGAATTCTCTTCAATAATACTACACACGTCATCACAATTAAGATCTGGAGAACGACTCAAAATAAGAGCAGAGGCGGCTGCAGCAAAAGGGCATGCCATTGATGTACCACTATATGATTTATAACTATTACCGGGAACGGTACTATTAATATCAACACCCGGTGCTACTACATCAATCATTGCACCCCAATTAGTCCAATATGGAGGAACCCACTCTTCATCCATAGCTGCAACAGTAATACATTCGTTAATGCCGGCCGGAGTGAACTCTTTTGCGTCCATTCCGCTGTTTCCAGCAGATACACAAACGGTTACATCGTGTTCTGTTGCATAGTGCACCGCATCCTCCATTGCCGAACTTTTACCTTGCATACCCAAACTCATATTGATTACTTTGTTACCGTCTTCTGTTGCTTGATAAACTGCTATTACAGCATCTATGATATCGCCACTACCGTTACTATTTAAAACCTTGTATCCTCTGATTTTAACGTTTTCTGTCGTATTGTCCGCAACAATACCGGCGACATGGGTTCCGTGGCCTTTATCATCCATTTCGGAATTTTCTTCTCCCGAACCACTATGATTATATTCCGTTCTAATCACTCTATCTTTTAAGAACTCGTGTTCATAGTCAATTCCGGTATCAATGATTGCTACATCAATTTCAGGCAATGAATTCACATCGCCAAGATAGTCTATATAGTCATCTACACCGATTACCTCGCTACCCCAAGAGAGATGTTCACCATATGATTTTGAAGAACTACTTATTTTATCATCAAGAGTAGTCACAATTTTACAGGATTCCACATATTCTGTGTTTTTCGCTTTTTGATAGTATTCTAATGCTTCTGCGGCACTAGTTGAATTATCGAATTGTATGATATGTAAGTCATTATATCCTTCAACAATATCTACGCCGTCCAAAATCGGAATATCGTGTTTGGATTTGACAATCAGGCGGTTAGAAACGGGCTCGTCC
>CALCYI010000075.1 GCA_937907605.1 uncultured Clostridia bacterium
CCTCCTCTTTAACAACAAAAGCCCACCTTTTTAGGTGGACTTTTTCGACACGCTGAAGGGAGTGCGCTGCACTCCCTTTAAAATTAATTCTTTTTACCTATTTTCTTTATTTTTTCATCAATCTTTGTAAAGAATTTATCAAGCTTTATACGGATACCCGTCATTTTATCGCTTGCTTTATTGCGCCACTCCTCGTCCTTGTTGCTGAGGTAATATGAAAGTCTGAGAAGATAAATGACAAACAAAATGATAAACAACACTAGTAATGTTTTGGGAACTGACTTAATAATTCCCATAATTATACCAGACGTGCTTTCAAAGGACAAGCTGGTTATTGTGCTACCGCCGTTTGGATTCTTATAAAGGCCATATGTCACAGGTACTTCATTATTATTCTCATCAAGATAATACAACGTAATATACTCTGCATCGTTCTGAGTTACAAACCTTGAATATACAGTTCTTTCTTCTCCGCCAATTGTCATCTCAACACTTTTAGGGAACGTTGCTTTATATATGGAATAATTTACAGTTTTAATATTAATAACAATACTGCATATGATTAATAAAACAATCACTACGCAATAAAAAATGCCTCTTCTTTTAAAGCCCTTTCTATATTGTTCAATTGTCTTTTCCTTTTTAGCCATTTTTGACACTCCAAATTATTTTTTCTTTTCGGCAAGCTTTGCTCTTGCCTCTTCAACTATTCTCTTCTGCTCCTCTTCAGCCTTCTTTTCGGCTTCGATTCTCGCCTCTTCTTTCCTCTGCGCAGCCTGGCGTTCCTTTTCTTCCTTTTCAGCTTTCTTAGCAAGGCGCTCCTCCTCGAGCTCCTCATGCGATTTTGCAGGCGCTTTAGCAACAAGAAGATTTGCTATAAAAGCAATGCAGAGTAATGCGAGAGCAACAAAGTAACCCCACATAATACCGCCGCGGATTTCGTAAAGCGGTATATCGCCGAGATTAACGGCGGTGAAGGACGTGCCCGACTTAACCGCTAAGGTGAACATTACCACACTTAATACAGAGCTTATAATGCTGAGTGCGTCGAAGATAACCATTTTCTTTGACTTGGGCTTTTTATTTGTGATAAGAATCATAAAAAACGCAATTACGGCAAAGAGCAGGCAAAGCACCATAAAAAGCACGCCGAGCATAATAAACGTTACGGGACCGGAAAAGCCCTCATATTTCATATTCTGAAAATACAGCGAGGAATTACCAAAGAAGCTTGAAATTAAATCAATAAGCGACTTCCCGTCAGTAAAAAGCCCGAGTACGTCTATGCCTATATTCTCAGCTTCGCTCGTAATCTTAAACCACGGAACTATGTATCCTACAATTGGAATAAACGAAAGAATAATTCTTACTATTCTGAGCTTAGTACCCCATACGGAATACTTAAACATATTCATAGTCTTATGGAAAGAAGCGGAAGATGCGGCGGCTCTTTCGGCGTCCTCCTCAAGCCTTGCCTCCCAGTTAAAATTGGGAATGCTTACACCGCAGTTTTTGCACTCGGCTTTGATGTCGTACCATTTCAGAGTCTGTCCGCAGTTAGGGCATTTACTCGCCATAAGCAGCACCTCTTTTTATTACAAAATCAAATTTATTCTATAATATTTCAGGTCTAATGTCAACCGTTATATATCTTATTTAATATAAATTTTACAGCGCTAAAAGTATTGATTTACGCGCTTTAGTGTGTTAATATTATAATGTTATATTACTTTGTTTTTATTAAAGTATACTTTTATCGGAAATGAGGGAAAAGACTTGGCAGATACAGTTGTTAATCCCGAGGTTATAAGCGAGGAACAATCTGAGCTTGATAAGCTTGCTTATACCAAAAAAAATTATCTTACGCCTAAAGAGATTGCCGCATATGTGCTCGTAAACTTCGGTCAGAAGAATTTAAGTCAGTTTACATCGGCGTTTAAGGAATTCTTTATGATTCAGTTCCTTAAGCTCAACACCACGGCATATGCGAACATCAACCTCTTCGCTTCAATTTACGATGCGGTTGACGATACAATCTCAGGTCTTATTATTGACAGAACGCGTACAAGATGGGGACGTGTAAGACCGTTTTTCATCGTTCCGCTTCCGCTATGGCTGATAGGCGGATATATGATGTTCACCGTGCCTAATTCCCATATGACCTCCTCGGCTAAAGTTGTATGGGCTACGGTAGCTATTATCATATACGGTCTCGGTATGAGTTACTTCGGCGCATGGGGACTGATGATTTACAACATAACCCCGAACACCAACGAACGTAATAACCTGATTACGATAACGAAATTCTTTGAGCTGTTCGGAACCTGGCTTCCGTCGCTCGTACCCGTGCTCGTAACCCTTCTTCCGAAAATCAGCCCTAAGTTCAGCATGGAGGGCGTATACAGCGGCTTTGCATACTTTATGCTTATTCTTGCCGCTGCGTTTGCAGTTTTCGGCTTCTTCAATATGAGGGAGCGCGTACCGCTCATGAGCCGTGAGGAAATGAACGAAACCTCAGTGCTTGAATCAATCAAAAATATATTCTCAAACAGACCGCTGCTCGTTACAATCCTTGCGGAATTCTTCAATAACTTCAAGGCGGTAGGCGGCTCGTCAGAGCAGTACTTTTGGCTCAACAATTCGGGCTCGCTCTTAAACCAGACTATATGCGGTCTTTTCACGGGTATCCCGAACTACGTTATGGTACCGATTGCGGCAAAGATGGTAAAAAAGCTCGGCGCAAGGCTTACGGCAATTATCGCGGGCGTGTTCGGCTTTGTTGCGTATATGTCGCTCTACTTCATCGGCTATCACCCGTTCGGTCAGACCTTTGAGCAGAACAAAATTTTCAACCTCGCGTTCGTAATCTTCGGACTCACGATATGCGGACTTCCCAATAAAATTATTCAGGTTGCAAACCCGATTCTTACGGCTGAGGCACTTGACTGGATGGAATGGAAGCACGGACTCAGAAACGAGGCGCTCGTTACCACAGTACAGGGCTATTTCATCAAGCTTGCAACGTCCGTAACAGGCTGGCTTTCGGGTATGGTGCTTACCTGGATTAACTACGTACCGCTTACCGACTCTCTCGGTAACGCTATCCCGCAGACTGACCCCGGAATGCTCAAGGGTATCTGGGCTGTATTCTGTATCCTTCCTGCGCTTGCAAGGGGACTTTACGGCGTTTCCTTCATTCTCTATCCGATTCACGGAAGACTTCAGCAGGAAATGATTGTAGAGCTTGCCGACATCCGTGCAGAGCGACTTAAGGAGCAGGAAAAGATTAACGCTGCTCAGGCCGCTGCAGGTATCGGAAATGACGAAGAAACAGAGTAATTAAAGGAGATAAACATGAATACAACAACTTTATTCTTAATAATATCCGTTGCGGCAGGTCTCTTGGCGCTTATATTCGCGGTTATTACCGCTGTTTCGATAAGCAAAAAGGACGCGGGTAACGACAGGATGAAGAAAATCGCTTCAAATATAGCGGACGGTGCTAAGGCGTTCTTATTCTCGGAATATAAAATACTTATCGTCTTTGCAATCGTACTCTTTATCGCGATTACTTTTGCAATTAACCTTACAACCGCCGTATGCTTTGTAATCGGCGCTCTTTTCTCAACACTTGCAGGCTACTTCGGTATGACCGTTGCGACTAAGGCAAACGTAAGAACAGCTAACGCCGCAAAGGAAAAGGGCTTATCGGGCGCGCTTAAAATTGCGTTCTCGGGCGGCGCGGTAATGGGACTTTCGGTTGTAGGTCTCGGCGTTATCGGTATAGGCGCTATATTCCTCTTTATAACAATGAGAACCGATTTAATCAGCGACGCTTCTGCGCTCAGCGTTTTAACGGGCTTCAGCCTCGGCGCTTCTTCAATCGCGCTCTTTGCGCGTGTGGGCGGCGGTATATATACTAAGGCTGCGGACGTAGGCGCTGACCTCGTAGGTAAGGTTGAGGCGGGCATCCCCGAGGACGACCCGAGGAACCCCGCTACGATTGCGGACAACGTTGGCGATAACGTAGGCGACGTTGCAGGTATGGGCGCTGACCTTTTTGAAAGCTACGTTGGCTCGATTATTTCCGCTATTACCCTTTCCTTTGCAAGCTTTAGTGGAAAGGACGCAATAAGCGGCGCGCTCTTCCCGCTCATTCTCTGTGCGGTAGGAATTATTGCCTCGATTATTTCAACCTTCTTTGTTTCCGCTTCCAAGAGCAAGGACCCGCAGAAATCGCTTAACCTTGGCGAATACGTAACGACCGCGCTCGTACTTATCGCGGCGTTCGTTCTCAGCAAATTCGTACTTGGCGGACTCAACGGCTTTTGGTGCGTTATCTCGGGACTTGCAGTAGGTACGATTATAGGTAAGCTTACCGAGATTTACACCTCGGAAAAATACAGAAGTGTAAAGCAGATTGCGGAGTCCTCAAAGACGGGCTCTGCGACAAATATAATAAGCGGTCTTTCCGTAGGTATGAAATCCACCGCATTCCCGATTCTGTTCATTTGTATAGGTATTCTCATTTCGTACAAGGTTTACGGCTTATACGGTATAGCGCTTGCGGCGGTAGGTATGCTCTCAACAACGGGTATGACAATAGCGGTTGACGCATACGGACCTATCGCTGATAATGCGGGCGGTATCGCGGAAATGAGCGAGCTTGACGAAAGCGTAAGAGAGATTACCGACAAGCTTGACTCCGTAGGTAACACGACGGCGGCCATCGGCAAGGGCTTTGCCATCGGCTCCGCCGCGCTCACAGCGCTTGCGCTCTTTGCTTCTTTTGCGGAATCAACGGGTATCAGCAAGGGCGGTATGAGCATACTCGACGCAAAGGTTGTAGTGGGCTTATTCATCGGAGGTATGCTCCCCTTCCTGTTCTCAGCCTTCACTATGAGCAGCGTAGGCAGGGCAGCAAACAAGATGATTGAAGAGGTACGCCGTCAGTTCAGAGAAAAGAAGGGTATCCTCGAAGGGACGGAAGAACCCGATTATAAAAAGTGTGTAGCAATTTCCACAACGGCGGCGCTGCACGAAATGATACTTCCCGGTATTATGGCGGTCGTTACTCCCCTGCTTGTCGGCTTCCTGCTCGGCGTTGAGGCGCTCGGCGGACTGCTTGCAGGCGCTCTCGTATCGGGCGTTATGATGGCAATATTTATGGCGAACTCGGGCGGCGCCTGGGACAACGCCAAGAAGTACATAGAAAGCCTTAAGGACGGCGGCAAGGGCTCAGAAGCGCACAAGGCAGCCGTAGTCGGCGACACCGTTGGCGACCCGTTCAAAGATACGTCGGGACCGTCAATCAATATTCTTATTAAGCTTATGACGATTGTATCCCTCGTTTTTGCAGCACTGTTTATGGCTGTAAACGGCGGCGCGGGAATAATTAATTTCTAACAGAAATAAATAAAGGACTCGTTTCTACGAGTCCTTTTTAATTTTTCCTGCTATCAGAAAACACAGCGCAATCACAATTAATGTTGCTATTGCAAGGGCGGTGAATTCCGCCGTTTTGTTTCTTAAGTAGTGGTCGATAATCCGCACGAGGAAGGTCGAGATAAAAACGTAGCTCAGCATGAAAAGTACGATTGCTTTTTTATACACGAGGCTGATTATCTTATTCTTATCATATATAACGTTTAGCCTCACTGCGCTGATATAAAACAGAAGATTTCCGAACACAACGGCGACGAAGGATACCGCAGCAAATATAATCTCCCAATGGGTATAAAAAAGAGTTATGAAGGTAACGGTACAGTATACCTCGTTAAACCCGCCGAGCAGCGCGCCGAAGGCACAGGCAAAAACGGAAATTATAAAGCAGATATGGAAAATATTGAGAAGATTATTTTCGTTTGCGACCTCTTCAACGCGTATCGCCTTTTCCTCTTTTTTCTCTCCGCTGAGCAGCTCGTCAACCGAAACGCCGAATATCCTCGCTATTTCGGGAAGCAGCGATATATCGGGGAGTCCGTCGCCGTTTTCCCATTTAGATACCGTGCGGTTACTGATATTCAGTTTATCTGCGAGAGCGCTCTGAGTAATCCCCTGCTCCCGCCTCAGCTTCGCTATAAAAGCGCCTATATTACTGTTCATATATTAATATCCAGTTCTATCGGGCAATGGTCGCTGCCTAAAATATCGGTGTGAATTTTTGCGTCGGTGAGCTTATCATTAAGTCTCTTAGAGGTTATGAAGTAGTCTATTCTCCACCCTGCGTTCTTTTCCCTTGACTTGAACATATATGACCACCAGGAGTATACGCCCGTTAAATCGGGGTAGAAATAACGGAAGGTATCCGTAAAGCCCGAGGAGAGCATAAGGCTCATTTTTTCGCGCTCCTCGTCGGTAAAGCCCGCATTATGATGGTTTGAAGCAGGATTTTTAAGGTCGATTTCCTTATACGCTACGTTGAGGTCTCCGCAGAAGATTACAGGCTTTTTCCTATCAAGCTCAATAATATAAGCCCTGAAATCGTCCTCCCACGCCATACGGTAATCAAGACGGAGAAGCTCGCGCTTCGAGTTAGGAACATATACCGTTATGAAATAGAAATCCTCGTATTCAAGGGTAATTACTCTGCCCTCGTGGTCATGCTCCTCAACACCTAAGCCGTAGGCTACGGAAAGAGGCTCGCGCTTGGTAAATATCGCAGTACCCGAATAACCCTTCTTCTCGGCATAATTCCAGTACGAATAATAGCCCTCGGGGTTGAAATCTATCTGTCCCTCCTGCAGCTTTGTCTCCTGCAGACAGAAAATATCGGCGCCTATACTGTTGAAAAAGTCCTCAAAGCCCTTGCCGACACAGGCTCTCAGTCCGTTAACATTCCAGGAAATACATTTCATCTTTATCACCTCATCGGGTATAATATCATATTTTTATGGGGTTTTCAATCATGTTAAATAATACTCCGCCTGTGCATTCCAGAGCTCTGAGTATTTTCCGTTAGCGGAAAGGAGTTCGTTGTGAGTGCCGTTTTCTATGAGCTCTGCATTATCAAACACAGCTATTCTGTCACAGAAGGCACAGCTTGATAAGCGATGCGAAATATAGATTGCTGTTTTGTTTTCAACGAAGGAATTGAAACGGCTGTATATTTCGTTTTCTGCAATCGGGTCAAGAGCTGCCGTCGGCTCGTCAAGAATTACAATCGGTGAATTCTTATATAATGCTCTTGCAAGCGCAAGCTTTTGCGCTTCGCCGCCCGATATTTCAACACCGGACTTATCTAAATCCTTGTAAAGATAAGTTTTTTCTTTTTGCGGCATTGTCTCTACTCGCTCATAGATATCAGCGTTTTTCAGCGCACATTGTAGGGACGAGCATTGCTCGTCCGTCAATTCACCATCAACGCAAATATTATCTGCAACGGTCAATGACAGAATTTTGTAATCCTGGAATACAACGGAGTAAAGAGCGTTCAGGCTCTCCCTTGTGTATTCCTTAATGTTGACTGAGTTAATGAGAATTTCGCCCTCGTCAACATCATAGAGACGACACAGTAGCTTGATAAAGGTGGTCTTACCGCTGCCGTTTCTGCCAACAACCGCCAACTTTTCGCCGTTGTTAATTCTGATATTGATATTCTTCAAAGCATAGTTATCGCTTTTCGGATACTTAAACGAAACATTGTTGAATTCAATCTCAAAACCATTTGATAAATCAAGATCACGGCTGCCGTAAGCCATTGTACTCTCGGCTTCCAAAATCTTGAAATAATCCCTTGCCAGCGGCAGTATCTCTTTCAGCTTACCGAGCGTATTGGCAAACATCATAATACCGCTGATAATCTGCATAAACGAGCCACAGTACAACACAAGCGAACCTATACCGAACAGTCCGAACAAGCCCTTAACACCGATGAATAGATACACGCCGAAACCGACTAATGCACCGAGTATAGCGATGAACGAGCTTGATTTCGCCGTTCTCATTGAAATCTTACGGAGCGTTATTTCGCCGTCCGTCAGTATCTTCTGTGTTGCAATATTGTCAATTAAGCTCTGCTCTTTATACAGGCGTATTTCCTTACCTGTTTTGTAATCGCCTAAAATATCGATAAAGGAATAGAAAATACGGTCAAGCTCAGCGTACTTTTCGTTCGCTTCAAGATAGGACTTATTAATTTTGGACGCAACAATCAGTATTACCACCGCCATTATTGCTATTGCTGCAACTATGGTAATGATAAACAGCGGTCTTTCAAAAAAGGTGTCGCCTGTTCTGACAAAGCCGACTTTCAGAAGAGGGATAATGATTATAAACGAGATAATCGTGGTAAGTATGCCTCTTGTAAATTGCAGCGTCGTCCACATAAAGTACGGCAGCCTTGCCCAGCGGCTCTTTCCAGCTTCCTCGTGGCGATGCAAAAGCTCTTTAAATTCGCTGTCATTCAGCAGCGCATAGTCTGCATTGTACAGCTTCTCCTCAACCTTTTTATTTTCAAGGTCAAGCAGCATCATACGATGATTTTCGTTATAGTTATTCAGGAAGGAAGCTAAAAAGAAGATAACAACGTTAATGCCAAGTACCAACGCTATATTGGTAATAATTACGCTTGTATCCGCTTTTTGTGTCAGAAGCGTTATCAGCCTTGCCGAAAAGTAAATATTGATAAACGGCTTAATGCTGTCAATCACCGCCTGAACAGCAGTGGTCGGAAGAAGGCGGCGGTCAAGGGAATAAACCTCACGATACATCCTCTTTATCAGCTTTGCTTTACTCATTTACAGCCACCCCCATTTCTTTATAATACATACTCTGGGTTTGGTACATTCTGTAATAAGCGCCCTTTAACGCCATCAGTTCCTCGTGCGTACCGCTTTCCGCAATGGCACCGTCTTTGATAAACAGTATTCTGTCACAGAAACGGGTTGAGGAAAGGCGGTGAGAAATGAAGAAGGAAATTTTATCCTCCGTCAATTCATTATATTTGAGATACAGTTCATTCTCGCTTATCGGGTCAAGCGCCGCAGTCGGCTCATCAAGAATCAGTACCGGCGCGTTTTTATAAATCGCTTTTGAAAGTAATAGCTTTTGCTTTTCACCGCCTGAGAAATCGGCGGCATTTTTATATACCTCTTTCACCATTAAGGTGTTTTCTTTTTCGGCAAGTGAATTGATTTTGTCGGTAATACCCGCCTTGTCGAATGCGGCAAAAAGGCGTTCTTTATCATATGCCTGTTCAGCGGTAATGTTTTCCGCTACCGTCATCGGCATAAAGCAGTAATCCTGAAAAACGGCTGAAAACAGATTAAAATAGCTGTCCGTGGAAAACTCCCTGCTGCTTGAGCCGTTAATCAGAATATCGCCCTTACTCGAATAATACAGTCCGCAAAGAAGCTTAATTGCAGTCGTTTTGCCTGCTCCGTTTTCGCCTACGATAGCAATATTCTCGCCCTTATTTACCTTAAAGGACATATTCCGTATCGTTTCAGTATCGCTTGCAGGATAGGTGAAGGAAACGCCTCTAAATTCTATCGAATTAACTTCGTTGAAATCAATCTCTGGCTTGCCCTCACTTTCGTTTTCTTCTTCAACGAACTCACGGTACAAAGCGCAATCCGTACAGCAACGGGAGATTTCCATATAACTGAAAACAAGATTGATTATCCAATTTGAAAATCCAGTTATTATACCAAAGTAGAAAATGAAATCGGAAACGGAAAGACGGTTTTGAAGCACCAAGTATATTAAATAAGCGTAAGCTACCAGCTCACGAACAAGATTGAGCAAGGCTCTTACGCCGCTGATAGCCGCACTCTGTTTGGTGTATTTCGCATTAATGCGTTCAATCTGATAAACAAAGTCCGCAGCGGTCTTTATCAGATAATCCGAAAAGCCATACAGTTTAATATCCTTTGAAGCTTCAGCGTTCTTTGACAGCTTATAGAAATACTCAAACTTGCCCGACAGTTTGGAATAGTTATCCGTTGTTTCAACCTGCTTTGTTTTAAGGAATTTCAACAGTAAAAACTCGCAGACACAGGTGAGCAGAATAAGCAATATCATAAAGATATTGATTTTGTAAATGAGTATGGAGGAAGCAATAACGCCGATAACGCAAACAAGAAAATGCGCACACTGCTCTACAAATGCAGCGCCCGAGGAAAACCTTGCGTTATAAAACGCTTCCGCTCTTTTCTGCTTTTCTCTTCCCTCAAGGCTTTCAATGTTCACATAATCGGTGGAAAGCGTTTTACGAAACGCCATCACAGCGTAGCGCATTCTAACAATTCTTGCGCCGCCACGGACTAACTCTTTCATAAAAGGATCAAGCCATATCGTCAGCGTTAATAGCAGGCTCAAAAGTGCAACAATAACCGTCATATTCTGCACGGTAACGCCCTTGTTGATAGCGTCAATCATCGCTTTCGGTATGTATGCCGTAACAAGCGGCTGCAACACCAACGCCGGCACCCACAGGAAAAAGAATTTGAGGCTCTTTTTATCCCATTTCAGCCAGTTATTCAGCATATATCTGAAATTGTCTTTCATCGGTTTCCTCCTTTCATTTTAGAACTATAGTTCTATATTATCAAATGGTTTTTATTAAGTCAAGATACTGTCAGTTGATTGTTAAGGAATAATATGGTAAAATATTGTAACATTAATTAAGTTGGGGTAATGATGAAAAAGTTATCGGTAATTCTGTGCGCGTCAAGCATAGTATATACGTTGTGGTATATGCATTTTGATCTGCCGTGGACTAATGACGGTGCGCTATCAACAATAGGACTTACGCACCGTACATATTTTATAATCTGGGGAGTACTCACCTTCGCGGCGCTTTCGCTCTCGGTTATTACGGCATACAGAGAACGTACGAAAACAAAAATTTATATTCCCCTGCTCACGCTGTCGGGTATAGGTATGGCACTGACTCTGATATTCCGTTTTGATTATGACATAAAGCCCAACTACTATTTTCACTGCGCGGGCTCGCTGACGTTTTCAATAGTTACGGGAGTTACAATTTTCCTGCTTTTCGTGCTTGCAAAGGATAGGCTTTTTGCCGTTATTACTGCGGTTATTCTGATTGCCGATACGGTGCTGCTGATTATTTTTAAAGAAAACGGACTGATTGAAGCCGTACCGATTTTTGCGGGATATATAATGCTTTGTATTACTAACTTAAGGAGGGATAAAATTGAAATTACACGATAAACTGAAAAAACTTGATAACTATCCCTTCCATATGCCCGGTCACAAGCGCAATCCCGAATTTAATATAGTCGGAAGTGAAATTGACATTACGGAAATTGAAGGCTTTGATAATCTTCACTCGCCCGAGGGTGTTATACTTGAGATTGAAAACCGCCTTTCGAATATTTACAAAGCGGAAAAATCCTTCCTGCTTGTAGGCGGTTCAACGCTCGGTATTCTCTGTTCTATTCTTGCCCTTACCGAAAGAGGCGACAAGATAATTATTGCGCGCAATTGCCATAAAAGCGTGTATAATGCCTGCATTTTAAATGGACTTAAGATTGTTTATCTTGAGCCCGAATTTGACAGCATTAACGGCTGCTACACTTCGGTTATGCAGGACAGGGTTGACAGGGCTGTTGAGAGCAACCCCGACGCAAAGGTGCTCGTTATAACCTCTCCGACCTATGAGGGCAGGATTAGCAATATAAAATGCCGCATACCGCTAATTATCGACGCGGCGCACGGCGCGCACCTCGGACTCTCCGACTTCCCTGCTTATCCTAAAGGAAGTATTGTCGTATCCTCGCTTCATAAAACGCTCCCCGCATTAACACAGACGGCTGTGCTTAACGTTTATGACAGCGCGCTCATATCCGAAATTAAGCGCTACATCGACCTGCTTGAAACCTCTTCGCCGAGCTACGTACTTATGAGCTCGGTATCCGTTTGCTGCGATATTATTGAAAACAAAGGCGGTCTTTTTAAGGAGTACTATAAAAATCTTACCTCGTTCAGAGATATTAAGCTCGACGCGCTGAGGCTGAAATACAGCGACGATATTTCAAAAATAGTTATTTCCTCGGAAAATACGGACATAAGCGGATACGAATTGGCAAAAATCCTGCGGGAAAAATACCGTATTGAAGCGGAAATGGCAAGCCTTAATTACGTAGTGCTTATGACCTCAGTGGGCGATACTAAAGAGGCGTTTAATAAGCTTGGTTGCGCACTACAGGAAATTGATTCTGCGCTTACAATAAAGCCCTGCGGTCTTATTAAAAAGCCTCCCGTGCCCGAGGGCGTAACCGAAGCAGCAATTATTAAAAGCTATGAGGAAACGGAAATAGAAAACTCGGTCGGAAAAATCAGCGCGGAATTCATCTACGCTTACCCGCCCGATATTCCGATTATCACACCGGGAGAAAGGATAACGCGCGAGGCGCTTGATTACCTTTTAACGCTTGACAGAGCGGGAGTAAAGGTTATATCCGATTCCGCGCTCTTCCCAAAGTTCATATTGACAAAAGCGGACTAATAAACTATAATATTTTCGAATAAAAATATAAGAGGTGTTCTTTATGAAGAGAATTAACACATTAAGCTCAAGAAATCTTTGCGAATCCGCTAAGAAGGGCGGCTGCGGCGAGTGTCAGACCTCCTGCCAGTCAGCAAGCAAGACCTCTTGCTCGGTAGCAAATCAGAAATGTGAGCAGCTTAAGAAATAATTAAAGGATTTACGGCGGAACGCTCCGCCGTTTTTCTATGCAGGTGTTTTATGATTCACGCATATAAAATGAACGGGTATAATATCATAATTGACCAGAACAGCGGCTGCGTTCATTCCGTTGACGAGGTCGCATACGATATTATTACCCGATACGAAAGTTCCTCAAAAGAGGAAATTAAAAAATACATACTTAAAAAATACGCCGACGTGAGCGACGTAACAAGCGAGGACATAGACCTCTGCTTCAAGGATATTGAAAGCCTTAAAGCAGACGGCAGGCTCTTTTCAAAGGATACCTTTGAAGCATCTGCAACGGATTTCAAGCGCAGGCAGGGCGTTATCAAGGCTATATGCCTACACGTTGCGCACGGGTGCAACCTAAACTGTGAATATTGTTTTGCAGGTAAGGGCGAATACGGCGGCGCGGATAAGGGCTTAATGAGCCTTGAAACAGGCAAAAGAGCGCTTGACTTTCTTATTGAAAACAGCGGCGACAGGAAAAACCTTGAGGTCGATTTTTTCGGCGGCGAGCCTCTTTTAAACTGGGAGGTCTGTAAGGAGCTCGTTAAGTACGGACGCGGGCAGGAGAAGAAGTATAATAAAAACTTCCGCTTTACGCTTACCACAAACGGCGTGCTCGTTAACGACGAAGTAATTGATTTCTGCAATAAGGAAATGGGAAACGTTGTGCTGTCGCTTGACGGGCGCAAGGACGTTCACGATAACCTCAGAAAAACTCCGAACGGAAAAGGCTCATACGATTTAATAGTAGATAAATTTAAGAAATTTGCCGACTCGAGAAATCAGAAGGACTATTATATGCGCGGCACGTACACGCATTTTAATACCGACTTTTCGGCGGATTTAATCCATATGGCAGACCTCGGCTTTAAGGAGCTTTCCGTTGAGCCCGTTGTCTGTTCCCCCGATGAACCGTGGGCGCTTAAGGAAAGCGATTTACCTGTGCTTAAGGAGCAGTACGAAAGCCTTGCAAACGAGATGCTAAGGCGTTACAGGAACGGAAACGGCTTCACCTTTTATCACTATATGATAGACCTTGATTCAGGTCCTTGTATCGTAAAGAGGATAAGCGGCTGCGGAGTAGGCACGGAGTATATGGCGGTCACCCCGAGCGGCGACCTTTATCCCTGCCACCAGTTTGTTTCCGAGGAAAAGTTCAAGCTCGGGAACATATACGACGGCGTTACCAATCCAGAGGTGCTTGGGCAGTTCAGGGAATGTAACGTGTACTCCCACAAGGAATGTAAGGACTGCTTTGCTAAGCTCTACTGCTCGGGAGGATGCGCCGCAAATGCGTATCACACGACGGGCAGCGTAAACGGAGTTTACGAGTTCGGCTGCGAGCTGCACAGAAAGCGTATTGAATGTGCGATTATGCTCAAGGTAGCTGAAGCAGAAGAAAACTTAAAGGTTGAATATTAAAAAAGGACGGCAGATTTAACTGCCGTCTTTGTATTAATTCTCCGAATCTTCAAATAGCTCGCTAAGCTCAGAGTCATTCTCTAAATCGAACATTTCCGAATAGCTACTGTCCGAGTTCTCATCAAGCGCAGCTCCGAGAAGTGAAGTTCCCGCCACGCTCATTATTACGGATAATACAATGCTTATAATCACGCTTACGAGAGCTGTAATCCCGCAAGCTTTTGCGGTCTTTGGGCGCTCTTTTCTTTTTGTAATAAAAAGTATCAAGCCCACGAGCGGAATTATAAATGAAAGTATTGCAAGACCTACGCTCGCCTTCTCCTCAATATGCGTGTTATTATTTTGTGACATATTCTGATATTCCTGATTCTCCATAGTCACACCTCCTTGTTTTTGTATATAATAACACATAAGTTTTCAAATGTCAACATATGTATTCATTTTTGTATCAAATATAACGTAAACTAAGTTCAGGGGTGTTCAATATGTTTATGCCTGTTCTTGATGCAAAAATTGTAGGCGAAGTAATTGCGGCAAAAAGAAAACAAAAAGGTATTTCACAGGAGGTATTAAGCGGGCTTGCCGATATTGGAAGAACGCATCTTTCAGCTATAGAACGAGGAGAGCGCAAGCCAACGCTTGAAACATTATACCGTATTTCACAAGCTCTCGATATTAAGATGAGCGAAATAGTTATTGATATAGAAAAAAAGCTGTAATATAAAAGCCGCGTAATACGCGGCTTTAAATTATGTATTAAAATACCATAGCTGCTACGCAGCCGAAAATGAATACGCCTATAATTGCTAAGGCACCGAGTACGAAGCCGGGCATCTCCTTGAACATATCCCAGAGTGTTTCTATTTTGCCGTTCTTATCGGGCTCGCCGATGCCGAACATATAGAGTATACCGCATTTTCTTGAGGCGCGGGTACCCATAAGCTTTTTATGTCCGTTTTCCTTAATTTTGTAAATTATCGGATGCTCATAAATATCCCGTCTCATACCGCGTATCCAGTATAGAATACATATAAAAACAGCAATTATGTACCACGCGGCTCCGTAGCCTACATTAAAATTATCCCAGAATTTTTCGCCCGTGTTTGCAATCTGCGCCAGATGTATGGGGGCGGCTATAAACGCCGGCAGGAATATCAAAACGAACATCTTAACCGCCATACTTACAAAACGGTAAAGTGAATAGAACTTTATCTTAACGGGGACGTACTGCCCGTCCTTGTCGGGCTCAACGAAAACGGGGGTATTATCAAACGGGTTTTTCAGGATTTTATTACCCTCTTCAATAACAAGCTCCCCCGACTGCCGCGAGGCACGTGATTCCTTTGAACGCCGTACTATACGCCGCATTAGAGTCATATGCCCGTCGCACATTGCGCAGAAAAAGATACACGCAAACACCGCACCGAAAAGGCAGACCGCTTCTAAGGCAAAGGAGTAAAAATATGAGAGAATTGCGGTTGCAAGTATAGTATATATTGCGGGCTCAATCGCCCACGGATACGACCTTTTATAGCGGTCTTTAGTTACGGCGACTCTTCCCGTCTGCCCGTTTACAGCGGCGGTAAGCGCCCCGAACTTTATAAAATATACGGGAAGGAGCACGGTTACGGAAGCGAGGTCGCTGCCGTCTATTTTTACCAAAGCGTCAGGGGTTTGCAGCACCTTCTGAACGGGACGCTCAAAGTCCGCTTCGGTTTCCTTTATTACCCTGTCGTGAACCTCGGCGTCCGAGATATCGCAGAGCTTTACCTTATGTCCGGCTATGAAGGCGTATTCAAACTTCTCCGCTTTTGACCAGTCAAAAGGTTCGATTTCGTTTAACACGAGATTGTCAAGCTGCTTGCTTGTATTGACAGCCGCGCCCTCTAAATAACCTCTGCAGTTGAATTTTCTGCGCGTATCGTCACGCTCGGCTGTCGCCTCAACGGGTCCCCTCACAAGCTGATACGGAAGATAATATGACTGAACTCTGTCTATTGTTGCAAGGATACCCCTACCCTCTTTGGTAAGACTGTGCTTGTGAGCCCATGCGAGCAGGCGGTTTTTAGCTTCCTGGGGAGTTAAGAAATACGGGATAATCAGATCGGGAAGCTGCTCCGCAGAGGACAGCTCTTTTCTGACAAGCTTAGTACCGCAGAAATCGCAGGTTTCGCTCGCTTCGCCCTCTCCGAAAATCATCCTTGCTCCGCAGGTTGGACACGAGCACTCCTCGATAACCCTTCCGCCGAAGCGTTCCTGCTTATTCTGCCCGCTGAGCTTACGCCATTTTAACACTCCGTCCTTGATTTCCTCAATTCCGCTCGTTTGAGAGCAATGAGGACAGCGGTAGGTCTGGTGAATAATATCAAAGCCCGCAGGCGCGCCGCAGTTTTTACAATATATTCTTAAAGGGTTATTATCCATATAATCAACTCCTTAGAAAAATTATATCATACTTACAATAATATTTCTACTGTTATATTTAATACAAAAAATTATTAACAATATTGATATTTTCTTGACAATAAATTGTTAGTTTTATAAAATAAGATTGTTAAAATATTTAATAAGTTAAAGGAGGAAGGCTTATGGGACTTACACTTGCTCAAAAGCTTATTAAAGCCCATCTTGTTGAGGGCGAAATGAAGATAGGCAGCGAAATCGGACTCAGAATCGACCAGACGCTTACTCAGGACGCAACTGGAACTATGGCGTACCTTGAGTTTGAGGCGATGGGCGTTGACAGGGTTAAAACCGAACGCTCGGTTGCTTACATCGACCACAACACGCTCCAGACAGGCTTTGAAAACGCGGACGACCACCGTTATATCCAGACGGTGACAAAAAAACACGGCATCTGGTTTTCACGCCCCGGTAACGGTATCTGCCATCAGGTACACCTTGAACGCTTCGGTATACCCGGCAAAACCTTAATCGGCTCCGACAGCCACACCCCCACGGGCGGCGGTATCGGTATGCTTGCAATGGGTGCGGGCGGACTTGACGTTGCGGTTGCTATGGGCGGCGGCACGTACTATATCCCCATGCCGAAAATGACAAGAATAAATCTCACGGGTTACCTCAAACCCTGGGTTTCCGCAAAGGACGTTATACTCGAGGTGCTCAGAATAATGAGCGTTAAGGGGGGCGTAGGCAAAATAATCGAATACGGCGGCGAGGGCGTAAGGACTCTCTCCGTTCCCGAAAGAGCGACTATAACGAATATGGGCGCTGAGCTCGGCGCGACTACTTCAATTTTCCCGTCCGACGAGATTACTCTCGCCTTCTTAAAGGCGCAGGGACGTGAAAAGGACTGGGTTGAAATCTACCCCGATGCAGACGCTGAGTACGACGAGGTTATTGATATAGACCTGGGCTCGCTTACTCCAATGGCGGCGTGCCCGCATATGCCCGACAACGTTAAAACAACCGACGAAATCGGAAGGCTTAAGGTTGACCAGGTTGCAATCGGTTCCTGCACGAACTCCTCGTATACTGATATGATGAAGGTTGCTTCTATTCTTAAGGGCAAGACGGTTTGTCCGTCAGTATCACTCTGTATAGCTCCGGGTTCAAAGCAGGTGCTCAATATGCTTGCGCTCAATGGGGCGCTCTCCGATATGATTAACGCGGGCGCAAGGATACTTGAAAGCGCATGCGGTCCTTGTATCGGTATGGGACAGAGCCCAAACAGCGGCGGCGTTTCGCTTCGTACCTTCAACCGTAACTTTGAGGGCAGAAGCGGTACAAAGGACGGACGGATATACCTCGTATCCCCCGAGGTTGCGGCGGCTTCCGCGCTCACGGGATACCTCACAGACCCGAGAGAGCTCGGCGAGGCTCCGAAGATTGAAATGCCCGAGCATTTCATAGTTAACGACAATATGATTGAGCCGCCCGCTTCACCCGAAGAGGCAAAGGACGTTGAGGTATTAAGAGGACCTAACATCAAGCCGTTCCCGAAAACCGAGCCGCTCCCCGTTAGCATTACGGCAAAAGCTGTGCTAAAGGTCGGCGACAATATCACGACAGACCATATTATGCCCGCGGGAGCTAAAATACTCCCCTACCGTTCGAATATTCCCCACCTTTCACAGTACTGCTTTGCGGTATGCGACGAAAGCTTCCCCGAAAGAATCAAATCCGAGGGTAAGGGTATTATTATCGGCGGCGCTAACTACGGACAGGGCAGCTCAAGAGAGCACGCTGCGCTCGTTCCGCTCTACCTCGGCGTTAAGGCAGTTATCACAAAGAGCTTTGCGCGTATACACGTTGCTAACCTCGTAAACGCGGGAATACTCCCCTTCACCTTCAAAAACGAGGCTGACTACGACAGAATAGACCAGATGGACGAGTTGGAGCTTGCAGATATCAGAAGCCGTATCGAAAACGGTGAGTCCGTTATCCTCAGAAATGTTACCAAAAACGAGGAATACGAGCTTGACTCCTCACACCTTTCAAAGCGCCAGAGGGATATGCTCCTGTGCGGTGGTCTGCTTGACTATACAAGAGAAATGAATAAATAAGGAGGACACTATGACTGAGCTTGAAAACAAGGCTATAAACGAAGCTGTTGAAAAGTTCCGTTCACTTATGGAAACGCAGCTTGAAAGAGCAAAAAGAATTAAGGCTGACAAGGAATTTACCGACTACAAATCGCTTGATAAAATCATTATCGGTATCTGCGGCGGCGACGGTATTGGTCCGATTATAACCAAGGAAAGCATGAGAGTAATGGAATTCTTACTCAAGGACGAGGTTGAAAAGGGCAAAATCGAATTCAGAATTATTGACGGTCTGACTATCGAAAACAGAGCGGCTCACCTTCAGGCAATTCCCGACGACGTGCTTGAGGAATTGAAGGCGTGCCACGTAATCCTCAAGGGCCCGACCACTACTCCCCGTCAGGGCGACGGCTGGCCGAACGTTGAAAGCGCAAATGTCGCTATGAGAAAGGCGCTTGACCTTTTTGCAAACGTTCGTCCCGTTAAGGTACCCGAGGAGGGTATCGACTGGACATTCTTCCGTGAGAACACCGAGGGCGGCTACGCAGTAGGCTCCCACGGCGTAAACATCACGGACGACCTCGCGGTTGACTTCACCGTTGCAACCGAGGAGGGCTGCGAAAGAATCGCCCGCCTTGCATACGAATATGCAAGGAATAACAACAAGGGCAAGGTTTCCATAATTACAAAGGCGAATATTATTAAGACGACTGACGGAAAATTTCTCAATATTGCAAAGAAGGTAGGCGAGGAATACCCCGACATCGTAACTGACGACTGGTACGTTGACATTACTACCGCTAAGCTTATTGACCCCGACAGGCGCCGCGACTTCAAGATATTCGTGCTTCCGAACCTCTACGGAGATATTATCACCGACGAGGCGGCTGAATTCCAGGGCGGCGTCGGAACGGCGGGCAGCGCTAATATAGGTAAAAAATACGCTATGTTCGAGGCTATTCACGGCTCAGCTCCGCGTATGATTTCCGAGGGCAGAGGCAAGTATGCAGACCCCTGCTCAATGCTCAGAGCGACTGTTATGCTCCTCTCCCATATCGGCTACCAGAAGGAAGCCGACGCGCTTGAAAAGGCGCTCGATAAGTGTATGTTCGAGGAAAAGAAGCTCACCGTAACCGGCAGGGACACGGGCTGCACCTGTGAGGAATTCGGAAACTACGTAATGGATACCATTACCGAGATGACTAAATAAGGGTGAATGAAATGAAGGAAGATATTTCAATTTCCGTAATAAAGCGCCTTCCGCGTTATTACCGCTTTCTTGAAAACCTTAAGAACAACGGAATCGTAAGAATAAGCTCAAAGGAGCTTGCGGAAAGAATGGGGCTCACCGCCTCACAGATACGCCACGACTTCAACTGCTTCGGCGGCTTCGGTCAGCAGGGCTACGGCTACAACGTGCCCGAGCTCTATGCAAGAATCGGCGAAATTCTCTGCATTGAGCAGGACGTAAAAACCATTATGATTGGCGCGGGCAACCTCGGCAAAGCGGTTGCTTCCAAGATTTCTCAGCGCGAAAACGGCTTCAAGCTCATAGGAATTTTCGATAAGAACGAGGCTATGGCGGGAAAAATCATAAAGGGTATTCCCGTACGCCATATTGACTACCTTGAGAATTTCTGCAGGGACAACAGCCCAACCTGCGCGGTTATCTGTATACCCTCAAATGATATGAAGGAATTGACGGATTTGCTTTGCAGGCTCGGTATAAAGTGCTTCTGGAATTTCTCTAACTACGATATTTCCATGGCTCATCCCGAGGTGCTTGTTGAATCCGTACACCTTACGGACTCGTTAATGACGCTCAGCTACCTTTACGACTCAGCCTACGGCGGAGGTGGCGCTAATGACTAAGATAAGCAGCGCCGAAATAGCCGACGTTATAAGGTACGATAACGACAAAATAATTATCGTAGAGAAAATTCCGTACCTTGATTCAGGCTCATACAAGGCTAACTACTTTATATTCAACTTTAAAACTCTTGAAAAAGAAGTCATAACAAAAAGCGCGTACCTGCTGAAAAAATTCGGAAACTCCTTTAACAGAATTTCCGAGGTGATTTCAGGCTTTGCGCAGTGCGATTCTGTTATACTCAGCGACAGAAGCGTATTTGTTATGTTCCCTAACGGGCAGTGCGGACTCTTTGACTCCGACGGAGAGCTGATGTGGCGGGACACAATTAAATACAACGACAGCGTTGTTAATTCGCTCGCGCAGGACGGGGATTATATCTGGTGCTGCTGCAGGGACGAAAACTGCGTAATTAGATACTCCATCAAAAACAGACTTTTGTCCGACATAAGAATAGGCGCAAGGGAGGCTAAGACCTTTATACTCCCAAGTGCGCTTTCCTCGGACGAGGAGAACATTTACGTAGTGTGCAATAACGCTAAGCTCCGCTCAATTAACAAAAAGGACTTTTCCGTTCAGGACGTAGGCAGGCCTATCCCCGGGCTTGAAAGGTTCTACCGTTTTAAGACTCACACGTTAATCTGCACCAAAGACGGCGCGTACGTAGACTAAAGACAAAGCGTATATCGCATTTTGCGATATACGCTTTGTCTTTTATTTTGCCTTAATCTGTTTTACCTTGCTGAACTTACCGTAAAACTTTTTGTCCTTAAGCTTGGTGTATGCGCGGACTTTTACGTAGTAGACTTTACCGGATTTAAGCTCCTTAACAGTCTTTGTAAGCTTATCTGCACTTACGGACTTCTTAATAACGTTCTTTTTAAAGTTCTTATCGGTTGAAATCCAGACCTGATATCCCGCTGCTCCCGCAGCTTTCTTCCATGTTGCCTTAACCTGTCTTGAAGCAGGTGATTTGACGGAAGAAAGAGTCACCGTCTTTGGCAGACATCGCTGCACAAGCTTTGCGGAGTACTGAGCCCACTTTCCGCCGACGTTCGCCCTTACCTCAATCTGATACTGATGACCATTAGTAAGGTTATTGAGCTGGGCTGAGTTAGTTTCAACCGTTTTGCTGAAGGTCGTGCCCTTTGTGAGATTCTTAATTCTTATGTAATACTTCTTTGCGCCGCTTACCGCATTCCACTTAATCTGGATATTAGTGGGATTCGCCGCAACGAGCGTAAGCTTCTGTACCTGAGTCGTATTCTGCGCAGCAGTCGTAGCAGCAGCGGCTGTAGACGTTGCAGAAGAAGCAGCCGTAGACGAAGCCGCGGTTGTACTCGCGTCCATCTTAGTAAATACGGGAATATAGAAGGTCTTTGCATTACTAATCTGATTTGATGCGACGTATGCATTATATCTTTTAACCGACTCAACCGAAGGAGCGTCAACGTTCTGCATATATTCGTGGCTGAACAGACGGTTTGAGGAACGGTTTACGTTAAACTTTTCAAGGTAGCTCGTATACTGATAATCAAGATAGCCGCGCGCAATATAATTTGCACCGCCTATAATCGATTTATACGGGTCGTTCCACGGGCGGTAATAGTTAAAATAGGTTGTCCTGAGCGCAGATTTAAGCACGTAGCCTACTGAGCCCGCAGTATAGGTCTTGCCCGAAACCTTATAAAGCCTTACCTTATAATAGTCGCCGTAAGTAGCTATATGAACCATATACTGATCGGCTTTAAGGTTAGTAACGTTGCCCGTGCCTGCCTTCTTTGCAGAGTCATACTTTGCATAAAGCTTAGTCGCTTTATTTGTTTTAAGCCAGCCGGCAGCCCATTCAAGCCCCGCCATAGCTCCGTTGCCCGCGCCGATACTGTAAAAATTATAAATACCCGTAAACGGAGAGCGGTTACCTGCAACTCCGATAACGTTATTGGTATTCGTAGTACCTATTTCCTTAACAATCCTCGAGGCGATATAGTATGCGCTGATATTAGCCGACTTTGCCGACTCCATAATTGCTTTTGAATACTTAACGGTACTGCCGTTTGAATTCTTATAAGTAACCTTGTTCCCTTCGGTATTGATATAGGTAATTACAGAATCCTTCATAAAGGTTCCCGCAAGTATTTTTTCAACACCAGCGGTATTATGCGCGGAATTATAACGGTTATCCTCAAACTGGAAGATATGCGACTCATCAAGCCAGTTACGCGGATCCATAAAATATCTCACCGCATATTCCGAGGCTATATTCTTTCCTTTACACTTAGAGCACGTACAGTAATACTTCGCTTTCCAGCCCGACTCAAGAATTTGGTTACCATGGCTGGACCTCTCTCCCGACACAGCCTCATCAAAGGTAAGTCCTGTTTTAAGAGGCACAAATTTCCAGTTGGGATACTTTGTATGAAGCTCCGCAAGCTTAACTGCGTAATCCTCGGGGAAACCCGCCTTAATAAGCTCGTCCTTATACGACGCAGCGCTTACGCTGAAGGCGGGTACAAGGCTTGCAAAAACAAGTACAAGCGAAAGTAAAACAGATAATATTCTCTTTCTCATAAAAGACCTCCCGTCTGCAAATAACATATTTGCATAGGTATCCATTTTACAATAGTGAATTATATTACATATTATAATATCATTTTTTTACAGATTTGTCAAATTGCTTGAAATACGGCTAAAAAAGATATATAATGTAGAAAAAAGATGAAACAGAAAATAATCGGTGAAAATATGAAAGAAACCAGAATAGATAATAATCAGGAAAAAGTAAAAAACAATATAAAAACCAACATCGTTGAGCTCAGGAAAGCCAACAAGCTCTCTAAGCGCGACGTTGCAAACGTACTCGGTATTAACGAAAACACATACCGTATCTGGGAGGACCCGAAGCGCAGCTCGCCTAAAATGCACAACCTTGTAAAAATAGCTCAGATTTACAATGTGAGTTGCGATTTTCTCCTTAATGATAACATTAACGATACTCGTACCGATATACCTAAAAAGGTCAGCGCTTCCTCACCCGACGACGAAAAGAAGAAGTTTTTAAGCTCGCTTGATAAATACGAGCGCCTTATAGTTATGAAAATCCGTCAGCTTGACCCCGATGAGAGAAGCAAGGTAAATAACTTAATAGAGGAGCTCCTTGAGGAGCAGGAATAAAAATAGGGCTGCAGACGCAGCCCTTTAGTATTTTATTTTTGTCCGTAATAGGCGTTTTTGCCGTGCTTGCGAAGGTAATGCTTATCAAGAAGATAGCTTTCAATACCTATATCCGACCTATCAGACATTGATGCAACGCTTTCGGTTCTCAGCGCCATTTTTGCAACCTCTTCGAGAATAAGCGCATTTTCTACCGCCTTGCTTTCATCCTTACCCCAGGTGAACGGTCCGTGACGGTGGATAAGCACCGCGGGACACTCAGAGGGCTTTATACCTCTTTTTTCAAATTCCTCAACAATTACCTTGCCCGTGTTAAGCTCGTAATCCGTATTGACCTCCTCCTCGGTAAGTCCCCTCGTACACGGAATATCGCCGTAGGCAAAGTCGGCGTGGGTTGTGCCGTAAGCGGGAATATCGCGCCCCGCCTGCGCCCACGCGCACGCCCACGGGGAGTGGGTATGCACTATACCGCCGATATCGTCAAAGCGCCTGTACAGTTCAAGATGGGTCGGGGTATCCGACGAGGGATTGAGGTCGCCCTCAATCTTGTTTCCGTCCAAATCAAGCAGCACCATATCCTCAGCCTTCATAGTACTGTACGGTACTCCCGACGGCTTAATGGCGACTATTCCCCGCTCTCTGTCTATCGCGGATACGTTACCCCAGGTCAGCACGACGAGGTCATATTCAACGAGCTTTAAGTTAGCTTCAAATACTCTTCTCTTTAATTCTTCCAACATATCTTACATCCCAAGCTTATACGCTACGTCGTTATAGAATAATTCTTTTCTAAGAGAATCAATCTCGGTATCCTTACAGATATGGATAAACTCAATTCCCATAATCTCCGCAAAGTCCCTCATATGCTCGGCAGTAAGCGCATAAGAAAGCACGCTGTGGTGAGCGCCGCCCGCATAAATCCACGCCTCAGCAGAGGTCTGCAGGTTCGGGAGCGGCTTCCAAAGCACGCCCGCTACGGGAAGCTTCGGCATTGCATTTACCTGCTCCTTGCACTCTACGTCGTTTACAATCATTCTGAGCCTGTCGCCCATATCGACGAGGGTTACGACGATAGCGTCGCCCGTCTGCGCCTTGAATACAAGCCTTGCGGGGTCCTCTCTGTCGCCGATTCCGAGAGGATGTACCTGAATTTTAGCCTTTTCCGAGGCAACAGTCGGGCATACCTCGAGCATATGCGAGCCGAGGAGCATTTCGTTACCGGGCTCAAAGTGATAGGTGTAGTCCTCCATAAACGCGGTGCCGCCGTTCATACCCTCAGCCATAAGCTTCATAAGACGTGTCATAGCGGCAACCTTCCAGTCGCCCTCAGCGCCGAAGCCGAAGCCCTGGCGCATTAAATCCTGCGCAGCAAGACCGGGAAGCTGACGGAGCTCCTGCAAATCCTCAAAATTTGTATGGAACGCGCCGAAGCCCTCTTTAACGAGGAATTTTTTGAGCGCAACCTCTTCCCTCGCCTGATACCTTACAGCCTCAATATTATCGGTATCCATAATATAATTGTCGCTGTACTCAGCCATCTGAGCATCGATTTCCTCCTCGGTTACGGAATTTACCATTTTGATAATATCGCCTACTCCGTAGTGGTCAACCTGCCAACCGAGCTTAATCTGCGCCTCAATCTTATCGCCGTCGGTTACGGCAACGTTCCTCATATTATCGGAAATACGGAGAACTCTGAGCTTTCTTGACTCAACCGCGCCGACAGCCGCTCTCATCCATACGCCCATCTTGCGCTGGAATTCCTCGTCCTTCCAGTAGCCCGCGATAACCTTATGCTTCATTCTCATTCTTGCGGTTATGTAGCCGTGCTCCCTGTCGCCGTGAGCGGACTGGTTGAGATTCATAAAGTCCATATCAATTTCACTCCACGGGATATCGCGGTTAAACTGAGTATTCACGTGAAGGAAGGGCTTTTTAAGCTCGTTAAAGCCCGCAATCCACATTTTTGACGGTGAAAAAGTATGCATCCAGGTAATGACGCCCGCACATTCGGGCGTATTATTAGCCTCGCGCATAAGCGAAAGAATCTCCGACGACCTCTTAACGCAGGGCTTTGCAACCACCTTACAGGGAAGCTTTTCGCTCCACTCCGCCGCCATATCCTCAGCGTGAGCATTTATAGTTTCAAAAATGTCCTCGCCGTAGAGGAACTGCGTACCTACAACAAACCAGAATTCATACTGCTTTAAACTCATATCATTACTCCTTTATATGTTTTCATAAGCCGCTTTCTCAACAGGAAGCGCCTTTTCATACAGCTTCATATATTCCCTGAAGCCCTTTACGTCGCTTGCGTCGGGCTCAATGGTTGAGCTTTCACACTCGACAAAGACCTTGCTTTCAAGGAATTCCTCGAGGCTCATGCCCGTACCGTTTACGAGATATGAGGCAAGCACGGCGGCACCCCAGGCTCCGCCCTCGCCTGCGGTTTTCATTACCGATACGGGAGCGTTCATCGCGCCTGCCATAAGCCTCTGACCTACGACGGGAGTCTTGAAAAGTCCGCCGTGACCGAATAGTCTATCAATTTCAACGCCTTCGTTTTCGAGTATTCTCATACCGATTTTAAGCGTTGCCATCGTACTGTAAATCTGTGCCCTGAAAAAGTTCGGAAGGGTAAACTGAGCGCCCTGCGACCTTATAAACATCGGACGTCCGTCCTCGGTATGAGATACCGGCTCACCCGAGAAATAATTAAAGTTAACGAGTCCGCCGCAGTCCGCTTTGCCCTCAAGCGCCGCATTATAAAGCAAATCGTAAACCTGTGGCTTAGTGAGCTCACTGCCCGCCCTCTTTGCAAAATCGAAGAGCATATTTACCCAGTAATCAAGGTCAGTACAGCAGTTATTACAATGCACCATAGCAACGGGCTTTCCCGTCGGCGTGGTCACCATATCAATCTCTTCGTAAACGCTTTTCAGCGCCTTTTCGAGCACTACCATTGCGAAAATTGAAGTACCCGCGCTTACGTTGCCCGTCCTTACCGTAACACTGTTGGTAGCGGTCATGCCCGTTCCTGCGTCTCCCTCGGGTGCTGCAAGCGGTATACCCGCCTCAAGCTCACCCGAAATATCAATCAGCCTTGCGCCCTCCTCGGTGAGCGTTCCCGCGTTTTCACCCGCGCCGAGCACCCTCGGAAGAATATCCCTTATATCCCACGGATAGTTCTTAACATTATCAAGGCTTCTGAATTTCTCAAGCATTACTTCGTCGTAATTATTAGTCTCGCTGTCTATCGGGAACATACCCGAAGCATCGCCGATACCGAGCACCTTTTCGCCCGTGAGCTTCCAGTGAACGTAGCCTGCAAGAGTTGTAAAAAACGCTATATCCTTAACATGCTCCTCGCCGTTCAATATCGCCTGATATAGATGCGCGATGCTCCAGCGCTGAGGGATATTAAAGCCGAAAAGGTCGGTAAGCTCAGCCGCAGCCTCGCCCGTAATAGTATTTCTCCAGGTTCTGAATTCAGCGAGCTGATAGCCGTTTTTATCAAACGGAAGATAGCCGTGCATCATAGCGGAAAAGCAGATTGAGGAGAGCGTTTTTATTGGTGCACCGAGTCTGTCGCAAAGCTCCTTGTACGCTGACTGCAGTCCGTACCAGACCTCGTCGGTGTGATAAGTCCACACTCCGTTTTCGAGTCTGTTTTCCCAGTTAAAGCCTCCCGACTCTACGGGATTGCAGCTTTCGTCAATCAGAACCGCCTTTATCCTCGTTGAACCGAATTCTATACCGAGCGATTCCCTGCCCGTTAATTTATAATTACCCATAACAGCTTCCTTTCGGTTTTATTCAATATTATCATACTATATTAAAGAATATAAATCAATTATTATTTCAAAAGCCTGTCTATTCTGCTTTTGTACTTTTTCTCATAAATAATTATGAGAACGTCAAGAAGCCTGTCGTAAATTATGAATATCAGATTACCTAAAGCGAGCATTATGACCGCTCCCCATTTACCGAGAAAGGAGTCAAACGGTATCATAAACACGTATACGCATATCAGCTCTGCGGCAACTATCCCCGCATTGAAAACGATAAACTTAATCGGTATTTTTAAATACGGCTTCAAAGCGTTAATGCTCTCCCTTATTATCGGATAGAAGCCGAAGAAAAGTGCATAAATCAGCGCAGTTTCCTTATCACCGAGCAGAAACAAAGATAAAATAGAGGTCGCTGTATATATTACAAACGCAGTCCTTTTATCAAAGGTCCTGATAGCCATTATATTAATTATCCCGCAAATCAGCGGCATTGTATAGGCGAAAACCCACACTATACTCCCCGCCGCAAGAAAAATTACCGACAGCGCGCACAGCACGCCCGCAGCGGAATACTTAATGCTTCTTTTCAAAAAAATCAGCTCCATATTCTTAATACCTAAATTATATAATAAAAACCATTAATTATCAATAATATGAATTAATGATTAAAAATTTTAAATTTTTTTTACTTCTATTTACTTTTTTATCGACATGTATTATAATCGAGTTGATTAAAATGCAGTAATTTCTACTTTTTTATAAACAAGGGGTGTTTTAATTGAAAAAAGGAATAGCTATACTTTTAGCTCTTGTTGTTATGCTGCCTTCCGTCTTCGTTGCGTGCCAGAAGAAGCCCGATGAAGAGGAAATAAATAACTCCGAGGTTGGCGGTCTTGAGGATGCCGATACCGAAATTGAGTTCATTGAACAGGAAGTTACCGACGCCGACGGAAATGCTGTTACCGACGCTAACGGAGAAAAGGTTACCGAAGAGGTTGCGGTAGTTGTTGAAGAGGACGAGAACGGCAACAGAATCGGTATCGTTCTCGATAAGGAAGGTAACAAGACTGACAAAACCATTGACCTTTCTAAAGATAAAAACAAAAACAAAAACAAGAACAAAAATAAGAACGATAATAAGAAGAACAATGGTAAAGACGATCACGGTAACGAAGCTGTTGATCCCGCTACTCCCGCAGAGGAACCCGAAAAGCAGGATCCTATAGAGGATGCTAAGGGCGAAACCGATCCTAATTCGTCAACCAAAACTAATTATACCGTTCCTAAAACAAGCGACAGCGGTAAGTCAGTTAATATTAACGCCGACGATATGACAGTTATGACCGCTATGCTTGAGGTTCCGTATCTTTACGAATTCAGCTACGAGAACTCTGAAGGCGTTCCGATTGCAGCCGCTTCTCACGCTGCGCTGTGGATGCTTCACAGAGAGGGACTGAGCATGACCAGCTTTCCCTCGGGTACCGTTGTTATCGATCTCTTTAAGTACTTTGGACAGACCGTAGTAAACTTCAAGAGCAAGTGTAACGCAGAGGGAACAAACCTTCTTCAGTATAAGGAAACAACCGACACCTTCATGGTTTCATCTTACGAGAACAAGCAACAGTCGGTTGAAATCACTAAGGTTGAGGACCTCGGCAATAACTATTTCAAGGTTACGGGTAAGGTCAGCAACGCGGGCGGCAAGAAAAAGGTCGTTGCGATTATGCAGAAGAACAAGCTTGACCTCTCGCTCGGCTTCTCGGTTAAGGCGCTTAAATGGTCATAATTTAGTTAATAATTAGTAGAAACGGCGGAAGCATAACGCTTCCGCCGTTGATATTTTAGTAAACCTTTTCGCCGTTTTCTATTGCGGTAATCTGGTCAATTCGCGTCTGATGACGTCCGCCCTCAAATTCGGTATTGAGGAACACATCAACAAGCTCGATTGCAAGCCCTGCGCCGACTACCCTTGCTCCCATACAAAGCGCGTTTGCGTCGTTGTGCGCCCTCGTGTACTTTGCGCTGAAATAATCGCTGCAGCAAGCAGCTCTTATTCCCTTTACCTTATTAGCAGCCATTGAGATACCGATACCCGTTCCGCATACAAGTATTGCCTTGTCAGCTTTGCCCTCAATAACCATATCGCAGGCCTTCTGAGCCGAGAGCGCATAATCGTATCTTTCGGGAGAATAACAGCCCGCGTCGATATATTCAATTCCCTTTTCCTTTAAATAACCGTTAATGATTTCCTCCTTAAGCGGAAATCCTGCGTGGTCTGATGCTATTACTACCATTCTGTTATACTCCTTTTTTAAGCTTTAATTCCCTTTCCGCCTGTGAGAGCCTTAAGTACAAAGGCATTAACTCCTCGGGCGGTATTTTATTTTTATTTTCTGCCGCCTTTGCAACCGATACGGCGTTCTGATAGATTTTTTCTTCAGGCGCAAGACGGCAGTTTTCGAGATTAATATTCTCGGCGCAGAGCCTTGCTCCATCGCCCGCTATAACGACCTTTTCAAAGTTTTCAAGCTCTTTTCTCAAATCCTCGATAGAAATCGCTCTGTCGGGCGTTATACGCTTTATTTCGCCGTCCTTAAGCTCGAACAAAGCGTTATAAAACTGCATTCTCCGCGCGTCCATTACCGCGCATATAACTGCGTCGTCATCGCCGAGGAAGTTATACGCTATCGCCTCAAGCGTGGATACGGGAATACAAGGAACGCTTTTTGTAAAGGCTAAGCCCTTTACAGTAGCAACGCCTATTCTTACGCCCGTAAACGAACCGGGTCCGTTCGTTACCGCGATTGCGCCAAGCTTTTCAAACGGAGTATCGCCGATAACCCTTTTTATCATAGGAAGCAGCGTTTCGCTGTGGGTAAGCCCCGTATTAATAAATTCACTTTTTATTACTCTGTCTCCGTCGGTAAGCGCAACCGAAGCAGTTACCGCAGAGGAATCAATAGCCAGCAGCAAAGTCAGCCTCCGCCTCTTCCCTGTTCATTATTGTTATTCTTCGTCTGTTTTCGTCAAGCTTGCTGATTTTTATAAAAATTGTATCCTCAAGGAGCGCGCCGAAAACGTTTTCGCTCCATTCGATAAGAACGTAGCTGTCGGGGTCAAAATTGTCAAGAAAGCCCGTTGTGTATAAGTCCTCCCAGCTTTCTACCCTGTACATATCGTAATGAAATACCTCGTCGCCTTCGTTACGGTAGACGTTCACTATCGCAAAGGTCGGCGACGACACCTCGGCATCAATACCGAGCCCCTTTACAAAGCCCGTGGTAAAGGCGGTCTTACCTGCACCGAGGTCGCCGAGAAAGGCAATAGTCGCACCTTTTTTTACCTTCTTTGCAAAGCGAGAGGCATATTCTAAGGTATCCTCATAGCTGTTTGAAATATATTCTGTCATCAGAAAAGTCCTACCGTCTTTCCCTCGTCGTCAATATCAATTCTGAACGCGGAGGGTGATTTTGAAAGTCCGGGCATGGTCATAATGTTACCAGCAATACATACTACGAAGCCCGCACCGTTTGAAAGCGAAGCGGAGGTAATAGTAATCCTGAAGTTCTCGGGTCTGCCGAGGAGCTTCGGATTATCGGAAAGGCTGTATTGAGTTTTAGCAATGCAAACGGGCATCTTGTCAGCTCCGAGCTTTATAAAGCCGTCGATAGCAGCCTTAGCCTCCTTTGTATAGTCGACGCCGTCAGCGCCGTAAATCTCACGCGCGATGGTTTCAACCTTATCGTAAATCGGCATATCGTCGTCATAAAGACAATGGAAATTGCTCTCCCTATCGCACGCCTCAACTACCTTTTCGGCAAGCTCAATACCGCCTGCACCTCCCTGAGCAAAGCACTTCGTTACCGCAAACTCTGCGCCCTTTTCCTTACAGAATTCCTCAACAAAGCTGATTTCAGCTTCGGTGTCTGCGTAGAAATGATTGATTGCAACAAGTACGGGCACGCCGTATTTCTTAAGGTTTTCAATATGCTTGCCGAGGTTTACGCTGCCCCTCTTGAGCGCCTCAAGATTCTCCTCCTTAAGCTCGTCCTTAGGCACGCCGCCGTTATACTTCATAGAACGCACAGTGGCAACGAGCACGATACAGGAGGGCTTTAAGCCGGCAAAGCGGCACTTGATATCAAGGAATTTTTCAGCGCCTAAATCCGAGCCGAAGCCCGCCTCAGTTACTACGTAATTGGCAAGCTTAAGCGCGGTCTTTGTAGCGCGGATTGAGTTACAGCCGTGAGCAATATTCGCAAACGGACCGCCGTGCATAATCGCGGGGGTATTTTCAAGAGTCTGTACAAGATTCGGCTTAATTGCGTCCTTTAAAAGCACGGTCATTGAGCCGTTAGCCTTTATATCGCGGCAGTATACGGGCTGTCCGTCATAGGTATACGCAACGAGGATATTGCCGAGCCTTCTCTTTAAATCGAATACGTCGCTTGCAAGGCAGAGTATAGCCATAACCTCGCTTGCAACCGTAATCATAAAGTGATCCTCCCTCGGTACGCCGTTGAGCTTGCCGCCGAGCGAGCATACGATATTTCTGAGCGCCCTGTCGTTGATATCAAGACATCTTTTAACGAGCACCTGACGGGGATCGATATTGAGCTCGTTACCCTGCTGAATAGAGTTGTCGAGCATAGCACACATAAGATTGTTTGCGGAGGTTATTGCGTGCATATCGCCCGTGAAATGAAGGTTAATATCCTCCATAGGTACAACCTGCGAATAGCCGCCGCCGGCAGCACCGCCCTTAATACCGAATACGGGACCGAGCGAGGGCTCGCGCAGAGCAACGATAGCCTTTTTACCTATCTTAGCCATGCTCTGACCGAGACCGATTGAAACGGTGGTTTTTCCTTCGCCCGCGGGAGTGGGATTAACCGCGGTAACGAGGATGAGCTTACCGTCGGGATTGTCCTTAACGCGCTCCATAACCTCGTCTGAAAGCTTAGCCTTATAATGTCCGTAAGGCTCAATTTCGCTCGCGGAAATTCCGATTTCCTGCGCAATTTCGGCAATGTTCTTCATTTTAGCCTGCTGGGTAATTTCGATATCGGATAACATAGGAATACCTCCGCAAAAATTTTGTTAAATTATTATAACACATTTGTATATTAATTCCAACAGGAATTTGAAATAATATGTTGAAAAATAAAATATTAAACTATATAATAGATATACACAATTTTATAAAAAGAACAGGATATTTATGGATAACAGGATTAACAGCAGTAAAACCCTGCCCCAATTCCTGAAAGGCTTTGATTTCTGGGTGCTGATATGCGCAGCAGCGGCGTCGTGCTACGGGCTTGCGCTCGTATACAGCGCAACCTATAAAAATCTCAGCGAGGGAAAGCTGATTACGAGCGACGTGCGTTCAATGCTCGTTTCGGTTGCGGCAGGATTAATAATAGCGGTTATTGTTTCCAATATCGACTACGAGATTATCTCTAAGCTCTGGCCGTTCGTCGCGGCGGGCTGCGTAGGGCTGATGATATTCACCTACTTTTTCGGCGTTGCACCGCCGTCAAGACCCGACGCAAAGTCGTGGCTGGATTTTAAAATCTTCTATTTCCAGCCGTCTGAGCTGTTAAAGGTAGGGTTCATAATCTCGTTTTCATACCATCTTGATATGGTAAGGGATAAGATTAACGATATTAAAACGATAATTCCGCTTCTTGTACATATTTCAATACCGATAGGGCTTGTTATGATGACGGGCGACGCAGGAAGCGCGCTCATATTCCTTATTATGTTTATCGGTATGCTCTTTTTTGCAAGGGTGAACTGGGGCTATTTCGTAGCGGGAATATGTGCTATGATTGTAGGCTTCGTCGTAGCGTGGAGAGTCGGAATTATCAGCGGACTTCAGCGCCAGAGGATAGTAGCGCTCTTCTACCCCGAATACTACAAGGACGTAATGTATCAGCAGGAGCACGGTAAAATCGCGCTCGGCTCGGGCGGGCTTTTCGGTCAGGGCTACCTTCACGGCAATATGACGCAGTCCCTCGTCGGCGGCGTACCCGAAAACCAGAACGATATGGTGCTTACCGTTGCGGGCGAGGAGCTCGGCTTTGTCGGCGCAATGGCGGTGCTTCTGCTACTCACGATAATCATACTGAGGGTAATCAGAACCGCGATGAGCGCAAGGGATAACGTAGGTTACCTTATGTGCAGCGGAATAGCGGTTATGCTGTTTGCGCAGGTACTCGTTAATATAGGAATGGAGCTTGAGCTTCTGCCCTGTATCGGTATCACGCTTCCGCTCTTTTCCGCGGGCGGTTCAAGCTCAATATGTATCTACTTTGCGCTCGGGCTGTACTTTTCAATTTACAGGTACTCAAAAGCGCCAAAAGAAACACTTTTCTATACAAGATAAAAAGACATTCCAAGCGGAATGTCTTTTTTGTTTTATGCTTCGTCGGAAATGCACTCATCAAGGGCTTTTATAATTTCCTCCTTGGGCATTCCCCTGCCGATGAAAACGAGCTTATTAACTCTGTCGCCGTAGAGGGGATGCCATGCCGCCGCGATATCAGGGTTCATATCTAAAATCTGCTTCTTTTCTTTCTCGGGGAAAGCGGCTATCCATGCGCCGTCGTCGGTCGCGGTTTTCTGCTTTCCGCTCTGCTCAAAGATATAGGCAATATCGGGGTCCTCGTCTATCCAGAAAAGTCCCTTTGCCCTGATAACCTCCTTAGGCCATTTTGCAAAAACGAATTCCTCAAACTTACGCTTACTAAACGGCTTTACGTTCTGATAAACGAAGGTGGAAATGCCGTATTCCTCAGCCTCGCCCTCCTCGTGATGATGATGGTGATGGTGGTGGGAGTGGTGATGCTCGTCGTGGTCATCGTGATCGTGATGATGCTCGTCATGATCATCGTGGTCATGATGCTCGTGGTGGTGTTCGTCGTGGTCATCGTGGTCATCGTGGTCATCGTGGTCATCGTGGTCGTGGTGGTGTTCGTCGTGGTGCTCCTCCTTCATATTTTCGGAGTTTTCGCCCTCGATTTCCATCGCCTTTATCCAGCCAGCGCTCTCGAGTATCTTTTCATAATCGAATCTGCCCGTTGAGAGAATATCCTTAACGTCAACCTTACCGTAGGTCGTTTCGATAATCTTCGCTTCGGGCTGGAGCGCCTTAATAACCTCAAGCACGTCAGCCTTCTCCTTATCGGTAACGGCGTCGATTTTATTAAGCACGATAGTGGTGCAGTACTCAATCTGCTGAATAAGAAGATTCTCAATATCCTCCTCATCAAGATTGTCGTTAAGAAGCGAAGCGCCTGAGCCGAATTCGTCAGCCATACGCTTTGCGTCAACGATTGTCGTAACGTTGTCAAGATATGCAACTGCGGGAAGGCGGGACTGCTTTTCGGTACCGTCGAGCATACAGATTGAGCCCGCAATCGGTCCCGGCTCGCAGATACCCGAGGCCTCGATAAGAATATAATCAAACCTGCCTGATTTAGCAAGGTCGATAATCTGCTTCATAAGGTCAACCTTAAGCGTACAGCAGATACAGCCGTTAGAAAGCGGTACTAAATTCTCGTCCTTTTGGGTAACCGCTCCGCCCTTTGCGATAAGGGAAGCGTCGATATTAACCTCGCCGATATCGTTAACTATAACGGCTACGCGGTAGCCCTCCTGATTTGCAAGCACGTGGTTTAACACCGTAGTTTTGCCTGCTCCGAGGTAACCCGTAAGGAGAGATACGGGAATTCTTTTATCCTTCTTTGTGAAATTCATAATATCACCTCAAACTGATTTTAAATTTGTCATAAAGTAAATTAGCACAAGTCACCCTAAGTGTCAAGTAGAATGTAATTAAATTTATTGTTGAATTTTAAAGTAATAGTATGTATAATATATAGTGCTAAATTGTGTGATTTAGAGAGGAAGTTAAATATGCAATACAGCTTTACTCCGCACGGCGTGTGCGCAAGAGAAATATACCTTGACATAAACGAAAACGACGAAACCATTAATGAAATCAAGTTCATAGGCGGCTGTGCGGGCAATACCCAGGGCGTAGCGGCGCTCGTTAAGGGAAGAAAAATTGACGAGGTTATAGGACTTATTAAAGGTATTGACTGCGCAGGACGCGGCACCTCCTGCCCCGACCAGCTCGCGCAGGCGCTTGAGGCAATCTCGGAAGAATTATAAGGAATTAAGCTATGTTTAAACTTGAAAGCAACAGAATAAAAAGAGAATTCAAAATCACCAATGGCAGCTTCTATGCTAGCCAGATTCTCAACAAGTATTCCGGCTTGAGCTTCGTGCCCGACGGTAACGGAAGCGAATTCGTTATCCGCTTCACCGACGGAAGTACCTTCTCAGCAAAGGGACTGCCCGTAGTTGAGTCAAAGGACGAGGACGACAGGCTGAGCTTTACCTTTAAGGAGTGTATGGGCGTTACCGTTAAGCTCGAATACTGGGTACACGACGACGGGAATACAATATGCAAGCAGCTTACCCTTACCCAGAGCGACGATAAGGAGATTGATTTTATATTCCTTGAATACGTCGGAATTATCAATTCAAAGGCGCACCTCGGCTGCGAGGTTGTAGAGGATTCCCAGATACCGCAGGAATGGGCTATGCTCGGTCAGCCGTATTATATTGACAGCCTTTTCTTCGGCTGTGAATTCCCCGGCGCAGACTGCAGAATAGTTCACGGAATGGGCAGAGTTAAGTACTACCTCGGCAAAAACGTCGGAGCGAACTACAAATGCCCGATAACCGTTATGGGCGCTGCAAAGGACATTACGATAAACGAAACTAAAAAGGCGTTTTTTGAATACCTTGATAGCATAAGCGTCGGCACTTCCCTGCGCTTCAACTACAACAACTGGTTTGAAACCATTGGCAAGATGAACGCTGAGACGGTCAAAGAGGATTTCGGCAAAATCACCGAAAGTGCGAAAGCGCACGGTATCGCGCTTGATTCCTGCGTTATTGACGACGGCTGGTGCGACTATAAGGGCGACTTCTGGAGCGTTTCCAAGAAGCGTTTCCCGGGCGGAATCGGCGAAATCCGTGAGCTCTGCGAAGACGACGAAACCAAGCTCGGCTTATGGCTAAGTCCGCGCGGCGGATACTCAAAGCAGAAGAAATTTGCAAAAAGAATTCAAAAGGCAGGCAACGGCTTTTATAACGATCTTTCCGAGGATATCTGCGTTGCATCGACAAAGTATATAAACAAGCTCGGCGAATACCTCATTCAGACAGTAAACGAGGAAAAGCTCGACTTCTTAAAGCTTGACGGCTTCTGGCATAAGCCGTGTAGGAACACGTCGCACGACCATATGACAGGCGGCAGGGACGATATGTACCTTGCAAGCGATATGATAATGAAGTGGGTTAAGCTCTTTGAAAAGCTGAGGAAATCGGGCGGATACGCCGAAAAGCTTTTTATCAGCATGACGAGTTACGTTAACCCGTCGCCGTTCTGGCTTCAGTGGGTTAACTCGATATGGCTTCAAAACAGCGACGACATAGGCTTTGCGCAGATTGCAGAGGGCGAAAGCAAGCTTGATGAGGAAATAACCTACCGCGACGCGAGATACTACGACCTTCTCTGCACGCGTTCTGCTCAGCTCCCCGCATATGCAATCTTCAACCATGAGCCGATTTACGCGAAAGGCGCAGACGTTGAATACAGCGATATGGAGTTTGAAAAGTATCTCTACTGGAACGCGGTAAGAGGGCAGGCGCTCAACGAGCTTTATATATCCGACGATATGATGAGCGATACGAAATGGGGTATTCTGTCCGACGTTATTAAGTTCCAGAGGGAAAACTTTGAGATACTGAAATATGCGTCCTTTATCGGCGGAAACCCCGAAGGAAACAACGTATACGGATATATTTCCTGGAATGAGGGCGGCGGAATAATCGCGCTCAGAAACCCCGACGGCGAGCGCTCTCCCCTCACCCTGACGCTCAATAAGCTTATGGGCACACCCGAAAGCTTAAGCGGCGCAAGGCTTGAAAAGATATTCTGTAACGACACACTCAAAGAGAGCGAAGGCTATTCATACGGCGACAAGGTCTCTCTTGAGCTCGAGCCGTTTGAAACGGTAATACTGAAATTTACGAACGAGGAAAAGCACTATGAAATGTATTAAATGCGGCAGCGATAATATTATAGAAAAGGACGGACAGTTTATTTGCGAGGACTGCGGCGAGGTAATAAGCGCCGAAGCAGAGGAAACAGTCGATGAGATAACTGAAGATGCCGAAAAGGCAGTCGAGGAAGTTACTGTTGAATCTGAAGAAGCGGCAGCGGAAATAACCGAGGAAGCTGAAACGACTGATACTGAGGCTGAGGAACAGCCTAAGAAAAAATCAGCGCTTAAGGAAATCCTTGATTTCTGCTTCCCGATTATCATTGCGCTTATAATAGCAATGCTGCTCAAGACCTTTGTATTTGCAAACGCGCAGGTTCCGACGGGCTCCATGCTCAACACCATACACGAGGGCGACAGGGTTATAGCAAGCAGAATTGAATACACCTTCCACGAGCCCGAAAGATACGATATTATTATCTTCAAATTCCCCGACGACGTTGAGGAGCACAAAATCGACCGCAGCGTTAAGGTACAGTATTTTGTTAAGAGGATTATCGGTCTGCCCGGCGAGACGGTTGAAATAGTCAACGGCGTTGTTTACGTAACCGATAAGGACGGCAACACCGACCAGCTTGACGACAGCTTCGTTACCGCGTGCACGCCTACGGGCAACTTCGGTCCCTACGAGGTACCCGAGAACAGCTACTTTGTGCTTGGCGACAACAGGGAGAGCTCCATAGACTCGCGCTACTGGAAAACTACGAATTACGTCCACAAGGACTTAATCGTAGGCAAGGTAAAATTCAGATACTATCCCTCGTTTGAAAAGCTTGAGATAGAGGAAGAAGTCATTACAGGAGATTAAAAAGACAGCCCGTACGGGCTGTTTTTTTAATTCTTTCTGAAAACATCAAGCATATGAATTGAAAAGCCCGTTAAATCTTCGCGCTCACAAATCGCATGAAGAAACTTCATATACTCCTCAAATTCTCTTTTATTTAGTTTATTGAGCTTGTTGCTGTGCAGATAGGAAAGCATATCAACCCCCACAAAATGCAGGCGAGTAACATTATATCCTTTCATTAAGTCGTCAATTTCAGGCTTTCTGTACAGCTCAAAAACTAACTCAGGGTTAGAAATACCATGATAGTTTTCGTCAATATTTCCTGCGTCAAGATAGCCAAGTATTTGCTTACTGTAAAACATTTTATACATCACAGTATCATTGTTTATATATGAGGCAAAGATAACGCCTTCTGTTTTTGCAAGTCTTATTGCTTCGCTTAACGCGGCGTGTTTATCCTCGTCTGTAAACAGATGATACATCGGTCCGAGCAATAAAACGATATCAAAGGTTTCATTCTCTAATAATGACAGGTCAGCAGCGTTACCTTCGATAATTGTAATATTATGGTCAGCCTTAACCTTCTTTTTCATAATGTCAATATTGTGCGGTACAAGCTCAACCGCTGTTACGTTGTAACCCTTGTCAGCAAGCGTTATTGAATACCTGCCCGTACCTGCTCCGATTTCAAGAATCTTTGCACCGTCAAATAAGTATTTTTCAATATATTCCATCGTGAGTAGATATTCGGGACGCCTGTTTTTGCGTAGTAATCTTCCGTCCTCGTCATAATGGTTATAATATTTTTTTATAAAATCCATTTCTTTTCTCCTTTAAATAAAATAACTGCCGACGAACCTTGTGTTCATCAGCAGTTTGTAATTTATATATACTTACAAAGCTATCTTAAATGAACACAGCCCAAATAAGCCCATACCTGCTGGGTAGGCTGCTGAAGCTGTGCGTTAAGTTTTGTAAATCTCATAATCATAGTAATTACCTCGTTTTTGTAATAGTAACACAGAGTAAGCCTTTTGTCAAATAAAAAGCGGGCAGTAAAACCGCCCGCATTATATATATTATTCGCAGATAAGAACTCCGTAGCCCTTCTTGCGCTTATAGATAATCTTTGTTTCGCCGTCGATACCGAGATATACGAAAAAGCTGTGTCCGAGCATTTCCATCTGAACAGCCGCCTCGTCATCGGTCATCATATTGAGATTAACGGTCTTTGTTCTTCTGATGTCAACCGAAGAATAATATGCCTCGTCAAAGTTGTCCATCGAAACCTCTTCGGAAAGGTCGTCCATTGCCTCGGCAAGCTCGTCAACTCCGCTCTTACGCTTTTTGTCAACGAAGTAGGTCTTAAGCTTACGGAGCTTCCTCTTAAGGTCGTCAACCGTCTCGTCAATGGCGGGCTCGATTTTATCCGCCTTGCCCTCGCCCCTGATATATGAGCCGAAGTGCTTAACGGTAATATCGCACTTGTAGCCGTCCTTTTCCTTCTTTAAGGTAACATCAAAGCCTGCATTTTCAGGGAGCATTCTTTCGATACGCTTTAGCTCTTTCTCGATTCCGTCGCGTGCACCCTGTTTTAATTCAAAGCCTCTTGCCGTAATGTTAATCATTGTATTACCTCCTTTATATTAAAAGGGATATTATCCCTAAGTATATTATACATTATAATACGCATTAATAAAAGTATTGTATTTTACAAACGGAAGTGATATAATATTAAAGGTGTCGCGTTACAAAACGCAACACCTTTTTATTTTCTGCTCGGGAACTGTGAGGAATAAAGGGTATAGTAAAAGCCTTTTTTACTAAGCAGCTCCTTATGCGTTCCCTGCTCCACTATATTACCGTCGCACATTACGAGGATTAAATCCGCCTCTCTGATTGTCGCAAGCCTGTGAGCGACGATAAAGCTCGTTTTATCCTTCATCAGCGTTTTAAACGCGGACTGAATTTTTATCTCCGTACGGGTATCAATCGACGAGGTCGCCTCGTCGAGTATAAGTATCGGCGGCTCAAGGAGCATAAGGCGCGTTATACAGAGAAGCTGGCGCTGTCCCTGCGAAAGCGAGCCGCCCTCCTCGCCGAGTACGGTATCGTAGCCGTCAGGCAGGCGCTTGATAAAGGAGTGCGCGTGCGCTTTTTTAGCCGCGGCGATTATCTCTTCGTCGGTCGCGTCCTCCTTGCCGAGAATGATATTTTCCCTTACCGTCCCCGCTTTCAGCCAGGTGTCCTGGAGCACCATACCGTAGCTGTCGCGCAGGGATTTCATAGTAACATTGTTATATTCGTTGCCGTCAAGTGAGATTTTTCCGCTATTTGGCTCATAAAAGCGCATGAGCAGGTTAATCAGCGTAGTCTTTCCGCAGCCCGTAGGTCCTACGATTGCGACGCGCTGTCCCTTGGTTACGCTTAGGTTGAAATCCTCAATCAGCTTTTGATTTTCGGTATATGAGAAATTGATATGCTCAAGCTTAAGCTCGCCGTTTACGTCCCTGATTTCAATCGCGTTTTCGGGGTCGGGCTTAACGCTTTCCTCCTCAAGCAGCTCAAAGAGTCTGCCTGCGCAGGCAAGAGCGTTCTGAAGCTCGGTAATAACTCCGCTTATCTCGTTAAACGGCTTGGTATACTGATTTGCGTACGCAAGGAAGCTCGTAAGCACGCCGACGGTTATCGCCTGCTGATTTGTCTTAACCGCAAGTATCGCGCCGAAAAGCGCAACCGAGGCGTAAACTATTGAGTTTACAAAGCGTGTGGCGGGGTTAGTAATTGACGAGAAGAACACCGCCCTAAGCGAATAATCCCTCAGTCTCTCGTTAATACCGTCGAAGGTTTTTATATTCTCGTCGCCGTGGGAATACGCGGTAACGGTTTTCTGTGAGCTTATCATCTCGTCAATAAACGCGGTCTGCTCTCCCCTCGTTTCACTCTGGAGCTTAAACATCTTATAGGTTTTCTTTGCGACAAACCTTGCTATAAGGAACGAAAGCGGAGTTACCGCAATAACTACAAGAGTAATCCACACGTTTATATAAAGCATAAACGCGAGCGTTCCGAGGATTGTAATTACCCCCGTAAAGAACTGAGTAAAGCCCATTAAAAGACCGTCGGCGAACTGGTCTACGTCGGTTATTACTCTCGATACTATATCTCCCGTTTTGTGCGAATCAATATACGAAATCGGAAGGGCTTCGAGCTTTGAAAACGCTCTGTCCCTCATATCGCTTATAACGCCGTAGGTTATCTTGTTATTGCACGCGTTCATTATCCACTGCGAGAGCGCGGAAATACCGATAATCACAGCTATTTTTATAAGTATGGTGAGAATTGAGGCGAAGTCAACAAGCCCCTTGCCTATGATAAAATCTATTACCCTGCCTATAAGAATCGGTACGTAAAGCGTTCCTGCCACACTTAACGCGGCAAAAAGCAGGGACAACGCAAGGTATATTTTGTATCTTCCAACGTACCTCAGTACCTTTTTAATAACGTCTTTATTCTTCATTACTATCCTCCTTTTCAAACTGAGAATAGTAAATTTCCCTGTAAACATCGCAGGTCTTTAAAAGCTCGTCCGACGTGCCCTTCGCTATACATTCGCCGTCCTCGAGCACGAGGATTTTATCGGCGGTGAGAATTGAAGAACAGCGCTGGGAAACTATAAACAGAGTCGGCTTATAATCGAGAGAAAGTATAGCCTCCCTCATTGCCCTTTCGGTAGCAAAATCAAGAGCGGAGGCGCTATCGTCAAGCACGATAATTTCAGGCTTGCCGACGAGAGCTCTAGCAACGGAAAGCCTCTGCTTCTGACCGCCAGAAAGGTTTGCGCCTCTCTGTTCAAGCACGGTATCAAGCCCGTCTTTTTCGCAGACGGTATCGTAAATCTGCGCCGCTTTCAGCGCTTCGTTTATCTCCTCGTCGATTGCGTCTGGCTTGCCCCATTTCATATTATCGCGCACCGTACCGCCAAAAAGCTCTGCCCGCTGCATAACGTAGCCTATTTTACCGCGGAGCTCTTCGTCGCCGTAGGACTGAACGTCCCTGCCGTCGACGGTAACTCTGCCCTCGGTAGCGTCGTAAAAATGCGGAATAAGGCTTACGAGCGTTGACTTACCGCTGCCCGTACCGCCGATTATTCCGATAACCTCGCCCTTGTCGGCATAGAAGCTTACGTCCTTAAGGCTCTCCTCGCCCGCGCCGCCGTAAATCAGCGATACGTTATCAAACTCAACGGCGTGGGAATTATAAACCGTCTTGTCGTCCGTGTGCTTAAGCGTGTTTTCCGTCTCAAGAGTCAGCGCAATTCTTTCGCCCGAGGCAAAGCCCTTTGTAATAGTAACAATCAGATTCGCAAACTTAACGAGCTCAATTAAAATCTGGCTCATATAGTTATAAAGCGCAACGACATTGCCCTGTGAAAGCCTGCCCGAATTAACGGTAACCGCGCCGTAATGAATCAGCGCTATTATGCCGAGGTTTACGACTACGTATGTAAGCGGGTTGGTAAGGGCGGAAACTCTGCCTGCAACGCGCTGAAAATGCGCAAGGAGCGAATTCTTTTTGCTAAACTTTTCATACTCCGCTTCCTCGCCCGTGAAGGCTCTTATAACCCTTGCACCAGTGATATTCTCACGCGTAAGCAGCGTTACGTCGTCGAGCGTTCCCTGTACCCTTTTGTACATAGGAACGGTGGTTTTCATAATTCCTACAACAACGATTGAAAGCAGAATAATTACTCCGAGAAAAATTAGACTCGCCTTAAAATCAATAGTCGCCGCCATTACAAACGCACCCGCAACTATGAACGGAGAACGCAGAAAAAGACGGAGCGTCATATTCACCGCGTTCTGCGCTGAATTAATATCGCCCGTCAGCCTTGTAATAAGCGTCGACGTACCGAGCCTGTCAATTTCCGAAAAGGAAAAGGACTGTATTTTTTCAAAAAGAGTATGCCTTACCTCGCACGCAAAGCCCGTAGCAGCCTTTGCTGCAAAATACTGCGCGCTAATAGCGGCAATCATCCCAACTACCGCAAGCAGCACGAGAATACCCGCCCTGCCGATAACAAGCTTCATATCACCGTTTCTTATGCCGTCGTCAATAATCGAGGCAACAACAAGAGGAACAATAAGCTCAAAGCTCGCCTCGAGCATTTTAAAAAGCGGGGCAAGTACTGACTCTTTTTTATAGTTTTTGAGAAAAACTAAAAGTTTTTTCATCGCTTAATCATCAAACAGCACCGTGCTGAAATACCTTTCTCCCGTGTCGGGAAGTACCGTTACTACCGTTTTGCCCTTACCGAGTCTGCGCGCAAGCTTAATCGCAGCCGCAACATTGGAGCCGCTTGAAATACCGCACATTATACCCTCCTCGCTTGCAAGACGTCTTGCCGTCCTGATAGCCTCCTCGTCGGATATAACGCAGATATTATCGTAAATCTTTGTGTTAAGGTTTTCGGGTATAAGCCCGTCGCCGATACCCATCTGGAGATGAGTACCGATTGAGCCCCCGCTGAGGATAGCAGCGTCGGCAGGCTCCACCGCCCATATAGTAATAGCGGGGTTCTGTCTTTTAAGCACCTCGCCGATACCGCTAATAGTACCACCCGTGCCTACCCCGCTGCAAAAGCCGTCTATATCGCAGTTAACCTGCTCAAGTATCTCGGTTGCTGTATAGTAAATATGCGCTTTGGGGTTATCGGGATTGTCAAACTGCGAGGGAATATAAACGTTTTCGTCCTCTTTTGCCATTCTCTGAGCGGTTGCTATACACTCCGCGATACACTTTCCGATATCGCCGTCGTCATGGATTAAAACCACCTCTGCGCCGTAGTTTTTAACAAGCTTTCTTCGCTCCTCGGATACGGAATCGGGCATTATGATAACAACCTTGTAGCCCATAACGGCGCCTACGAGCGCAATTCCTATCCCCTGATTACCGCTCGTGGGTTCAACGATAATGGAATTCTCGTTGATTTTGCCTTTCTCTTTCGCCCTCATCAGCATATTATACGCAGTTCTCGTTTTAATCGAGCCGCCTATATTTACGCCCTCGTATTTTACAAAAATCTGGGCGCTGTCCTCGTCAACAAGACGGTTGAGCTTTATCATCGGGGTATGCCCGATAGCGTCCAGAATTGTATTATAAACCATTGTAACCCCTCGTTTTGTCTTTAATATAGTAATATTAAGATATTAAAAAATATTCCTTTTGTCAAGTACTTGAATTTATTAATAAATATGCTATAATCAATTTGATTAATTTCGACTTTATTCTTGAGGTAAAAGCTTATGGAAAAAAGACCTATTACTGCTATCATTGTCGGAGCGGGACACAGAGCGTTCGTTTACAGCGAGCTTGCAAAGACGAATCCCGAGCTACTTAAAATCGTCGGCGTTGCCGACCCGAACCCCGTGCGCAGAAAAAAAGCGATGGACTACTTCGGCTTCTCCGAGGATATGTGCTTTGAAAGCGCAGAAATTCTTGCAAAGCACGGTAAGCTTGCGGACGCGGTTATTAACGGCACAATGGATGAACAGCACCTTGAAACCGCAGTACCGCTTCTCGACGCAGGGTATAATATGCTGCTTGAAAAGCCCTTTGCAACGAACGAGGACGAGATGCAGCAGATTGTTGATGCTGCAAGGCGCAATAACGCTAAGGTTATGATTTGTCACGTTCTGCGCTACACTCCGTTTTACTATATGATTAAGGAGCGCGTTGCGCGCGGGGAAATCGGCGACATTATTAATATTCAGACCTCGGAGCACGTTTCCTACCACCATCTCTCCACGTCGTACATACGCGGTAAGTGGGCAAATTCAGACAAGTGCCATACCTCAATGCTGCTTGCAAAATGCTGCCACGACCTTGATATTATGATGTGGATAATGAGCGAGACGAAGCCCGTTGCGGTATCCTCCTTCGGAGGCAAATATCAGTTCAAGCCCGAAAACGCTCCCGAGGGCGCGGGGACGGTATGTATGAAGGACTGTACGCTTGTTAACACCTGCGACTTTTCTACTAAGAGACTTTATATCGACCACCCTGACCGCTGGTCCTTCTACGTATGGGACGCGCTTGAGGGCATTGATAACCCGACAATTGAGGACAAAATAGCCCTTATGAAAACCGACAATCCGTATGCGCGCTGTATTTACAGATGCGACAACAACGTTGTTGACCACCAGAGCGTGCTTGTAAACTTTGCAAGCGGCGCGACGGGAACTCACAATATGGTTGGCGGAAGCGCCGAGCCGAGAAGAAACATCCACATAATCGGCACAAAGGGCGAAATCTTCGGTAACTTTGAAGAATCAAAGTTTACGGTATTAAAAATAAATCCCTCGCCCGACGCTCACAACGGAGAATGCGACGTCGAAGAGGTTGACCTTAAAGTTACGGGTGATATGGTCGGCGCATACGGCGGACACGGCGGCGGCGATGAGAGGCTCGCTGAGGATTTCGTAAAGTATATCCGCGGTGAAGAGCCGAGCCTTGCCTGCACTTCAATTTTTGATTCAGTCGCGGGACACCTCTGCGTATACCTCGCAGACAGGTCAAGAGAGAATAACGGCGAGCCGATAAAAATCATTTTATAAAAAGCTTTGACAAACGTGCTTTGATATGCTATCATATCAAAGCACATAGGCGCACGCCTAAATAAGCAGGAGTGGCGGAATAGGCAGACGCGCAGGTTTCAGGTACCTGTTGTTCACGCAGTGTGGGTTCAAGTCCCATCTCCTGCACCAAAAGAACTCAGACACTTTTAGGTGTTTGGGTTCTTTTCTTACTGGTGGGACTTGAAACGAGCTTCTGCTTTTTGCTGTGCAACTTGTTGCTGAGCAAAAACAGGAAGAAGCCCCAGTGGGGCTTCTGTCCGCGAGAAGAAAGTCCCATCTCCATTTTTGTAATTATTGTGGGTTTAATACATTGACCAATGGCACCAATAAAAGAGTAGTAACCGCAAGGTCACTACTCTTTAAAATATTTCTCACTTATTTAATTGATTTATTTGAAACGATAAAGGTAATGCGTTCCTCGAAGGAGGGACCTCCATGATTTCTTTTAATACCGCCGTGGTCGGTGGTAATCAGAATGAGCCAGTCCTCCGTAGCGTAGGTATCGCGGCTTTCAATAGCTTCAATAATATCCATGCCCGTTGCTTCGGCATTTCTGAAGCCGTTATAATCCGTTATCTGATTTCTTACGGATTCGGGTACCCAGATACGCGTGGTCTGTATCATTTTCCTGAGTCCGCTGTACTGGTCAAATATTTCCGTATCCTTCCATACGCTGTTGTTGAGTATATTTGTCGCTATGTCCTTTGTTTCTCTGAATAAATATTCCTCGTTAACTCTTTTACCCTTGTTTGCCATATAGTCAAACAGCGCTGAAACTTGACTGCGTAAACGGTTTTTGTTATATGTGCTGTGATATTCCTTTAAAAGCTCGTCGCAGTATTTATTAATGAATTTCTGGTCAAGGTAGTGCTTGCTTGTATGAAATTCTTTTTTTAGGTTCTCGTTTCTTGCCGTAACAACCTCAAGTCTTTTCTTAAGGTTCGTCATTGCCTCCTGTAAGACCTCGTTCTCATTAAGGAGGTCGACCGCAACGCGCCCCATCGGCGTTAAGTCTTCTCTCCGAGCGTATATGGCAGTTTCGCCGAGTGTCCCCTCGGGTATTTCGCTGTATCCGTAGTGTTCCAAAACGTCGAGCGGTAAAATGTCGGGATAATATTTGTTGACATAATCGAGCAAATTGGTTATACTAATAGAGGAAGCGGTAAGAGAAACGTCACTTTGTGATGAAAGCTCTGGCTCGATGAGAGCAGTCGCTTCCTTTTTTGCGTTTACAGCATACAAAACGTCAATGCTTGCAATTTCATTTGTCGTACTGTTTACAATAAAAGATACTACGTACGGCTCGTTATTCTGATTTTTTGCTATGCCTATGAGGGCATAGCTTTTTTCAGTATTATCGCTCTTAGGTATTAATTCATTTATCCTGATTGCGTTTTTGAGTATCGGACCGATATTTTCTGTTACAGGAGCAATTATACTGAATCTTCGGTCTAACGAGTGGCGTAAGCTCTTCTTTGATACAAGAATGTTTGTATCAATATCGTCCACGTAAACAAAAATGTTGCCCTGCTTATCTTTATGACCTACAGACAAAGCGCTATTTATTCCGTCATTGACTACGCTTTCTCTTTTTGCCTTACCTACAGAATAATCATTTTTGTCGTTAATACTTGTAACCTTCATATCCGGCTTTGTCTTAAAGTATTCGTAAGAATATTTTTCATTCTCCCTCTTGGCGTAGCGAATATCAGCGTTTTTTTCGTTAAACCTCTCCTCAAGCGGAATAATCTCGTTGTTGTTGTCGTACGTAACCGCGTCAGCCGACTTAACGTTCTCGGGCTTAAAAGCAACTGCGATATAGTCGGCAATACCTGGCTCGGTGCCTCTTCCGCCGTCGTCTTTAATGTTTTTAAAAATAACCCCGTCATAGTCGTTCTCGTATGCATATTTTGCTACTTGTCTTGTTGTTCTGTACTCCTTTATATTTTCGGCTGGCTTACCGTTACTGTCTCTCCAGTTTTCGCCTAACCACCCTATGTTGTGCCAATTATTTCCGTGGCAATCTACAACAAGCGGATTTTCAAGCTTTGCATAAAGAGCGTAATTGCCTTTTTCAGAAGACCTCCCGTATTGCTTGAAATATTCAAGCAATTTATTGTTTGCTTCTTCTCTGGTAAATAGTTCCCCTGTGTTGTTGTTCCTGATTAGTTTTGATTCACTTTTAAGAGCTTCCCTTGCATTCTCAATGAATTTGTAATGCACTGAGTAATCTCCGCCGAACGCCTCAATAGCCTTTGTGTTTCTTTCCATACGGTCGATATAATCGTTGTCAATAATAACAAAATCAGTAACATAAACGTTTTTACGGATTCTGTTATACTGATTCAACTTTAACGCAACATCATCCAACGACATTTCCCGTACTTCTTTTTCATAGTTTCTGCGTTCAATGATTTTGCGCTCGGCTTTAATTCCCGAGTAACTCTGTGCCGTATCTATGTCAGATGTAAGGAATATACTGCGCTTATCGTCCATACGGTTAAGGTCAAACTCTGTAAAGCCAAAGGACTGGGTACCGTGGTACAGTTTCAGCGGTGTTTTGCCGTCCACGCTGTATGCGCCCCACTTCATTGCCGCTTCGTCAACATACTTCTGCGCCGTCGCCTCGTCCCCCTGCTCTGCTGCTTGCATGTAGGATTGTCTTAATGAGTAAGCTGCTCCATTAGTTGCAGCAGTTCCTTTTCTGTTGTGCTTTCCTTTTGCAAGAGATTGTAGATACTTTCTACGATATTTTGATGACCATTCTCCCGAGCGAATAAATCTATCAGCTTCTCGTAAGTATCTCTGGAAAATCTTTCCCGAACTATTTTCCCAGCTTCTAAGTCTTTTGTAAATAAGGTCTTCTGCACTATCGTACTCCTCCAAATCGTTAATTGTGTTTATCACTTCATCATAATTATATCCTAAATCTTCAAAGATGTAAACGCTGTGAACATCAAGTGTCCCGTTTACTGTACCTGAAAAGCAAATATATTTGTGTTTCCCGTCTTTAAGGAGCATATCATAATATGCCTTTTCTCCATATTCGTACTCTTTGCCTTTTTCAAGTTTCGCTTTTTCTCTTTCCATAATGGATTGCTCGTTCTCATCTTCAAATGCACTTAAATATTCGTACTCTTCAACATTTCTCCGTGCATACTGCGCCTCGCCGTTTACCTCAGCGTTATTACCCTGCGCCTCGTTCAGACATTCCTTCATCATGTCAACAATCTGCTTCTGGGCTTCAACGTCATTATGAATAGAGCGGTATTCCGCGTTTGTCCCTGCAAGCTCCCGCAGGGCTTCTTCTATTTTACTGAAGAATTCGCTGAAGAAGTCGAGCACCTTCTTAGCAAGGCTTCTGTCCTGCTTAACGAGCTCTTCAAAGTTTTCCCTCTGAGAGAGCACACCGAAGCAAGCGTTACCCGCCATTTCGGATTCCACCTTGCTTTTCTGCTCCGCTTCACTCAGCTTGTCAAAGCCGTAAAGCTCGCTGATTTTTGCAAACTCCGCGTCATAATCATATGCGGCGTCCGCCTTAAGTGTCTCAATTATAAAGCTCTTGAGCTTGCTCGCCGTTTCTGACGCGTTTTCCTCTAAGTAATGGAATACCTCATGCCCTGCGTAAACGCTCATAAAACCGCCCTGTGCGTCAAGCGGCAGTATGATTTTTCCGTTTGTATACAGTCCGTTAGCGTCCTCAAAGCCTGCAAGCTCTGTATTCTCCACTATAATAAACTCGATACCGTATTTCTTACCGAACGCGTTTAAGAGGTCAATTTCCCGCCGACCTGTATGTTGCTGTTATAAATATCGTTTTTTCTCTTATTAGTATATACCTTCCAACAAATTACAGTAAGACAACATAGTTAAAGAAAAAATGCAGGAAGAGCTTGGGGTGTCCTACGCAAAGAAGAATAGGTTTTGGCTTTGTCCTTTTGCCTCTAAAGAAATTAAAAGCCGCCTGAATACGCGAGTATGCAGGCGGCTTTGTAATCC
>CALCYI010000076.1 GCA_937907605.1 uncultured Clostridia bacterium
CCTTTATGGTTCTTTCCTGAGTTTTATAGTTAACATGAATGAGACCGAATCTCATATCATATCCCTGCGACCATTCATAATTATCCATAGCAGACCAGTGCATATAGCCTACCAGTGGTATACCTTCTTCTGCAGCACGTTTATACTCAAGAAGGTATCTGTGCATAAAATCTTTTCTATATGGATCATGACATCTGCCATCCAAAGACACCCAGTCATTACCTGCCATACCGTTTTCTGTCATAAGTACAGGCTTACCATATCTTTCATACATGAATCTCGGTGCCCAGTACATAACTGCAGGATCTACTACCCATCCGATAGATGTCCGGGGCATACCCTGATATTCATTTACTGCATAGCCCGACTTTGGATAATCAGCGGCCGAATAGTATACATTTATTCCATAAAAATCTATCGGCTGGGATATAAGCTCCATATCGCCATCTGCAGGTACCACCATATCATCACCAAACAGTTCATATACATAATCAGGATACTTTCCGAGCATTATCGGATCAGAATAAATAGCCAGCGAAAAGAATCCGTCATTAAAGGAGAATGATTCCTGATATGCAGTCCTTATATCTTCTTCCTTCTGCGCCGCAACAACTCTGTTGCCGATGTCCTTTATAAGAAGCTTAACGGCATAGTTGCCCATACGGGTTGCCATTGTCCTGTCCTTCGCAGTCGGATAACCTCCGCGCTGAGTGTGGCCGAGAATTGTAGCTCTTGACTCAACGCCTGTCTTTGCCTCAATTTCCTCGGCGAGCTTCTTAACGTCAACGCCTACGCCCTCTGCAACAACAATGATAAAGTGCTTCTTGTCTGTGCGCATTGTCTTCTTCATACGCTCAATTACGTGCTTTTCAATATCGAAATCGACCTCGGGAATAAGAATAGAGGTAGCTCCGCATGCAATTCCCGAATTTAGCGCAAGATAGCCCGCGTGACGTCCCATTACCTCTATTACTGAGCAACGGTCATGGGATTCGGTAGTGTCGCGGATTCTGTCTACCATTTCCATAATCGTGTTAAGGCAGGTATCGTAGCCGATTGTATAGTCGCAGCACGCAATATCATTATCAATCGTTCCGGGAATACCTACGCAGGGAACGCCTCTTTGTGAAAGGTCGCGCGCACCGCGAAACGAGCCGTCGCCGCCGATAACAACAACGCCGTCGATACCGTATTCACGGCAGGTGCGGATTGCCTTTTGCATACCCTCCTCGGTAGCGAACTCAGCCGAGCGCGCTGTATAGAGAATAGTACCACCGCGGTTGATAATGTCTGAAACCGAGCGTAAATCCATTTCAACAAAATCGCCGTTAATAAGCCCGTTGTAGCCTCTTACCACGCCGAGAACCCTCATGCCGTTTTCACACGCAGTCCTTACAACCGCGCGGATTGCAGCGTTCATACCCGGCGCGTCGCCGCCGCTTGTTAATACAGCAATTGTTTTCATTATATATTCCTCCTGTTCGGAAAAATCAGTCAAATTAAGACATATTTTATACACTGAAGAATAAAAAGTCAAGTATTATTTAATAACGGCAACATTTTTGTCGCCAAGCAGGCTTTTAAGCTCACTTACCATTGTATCGTTTACGCTCACGCCCTGTGCCTGTCTTATATATTTTTTTTCGTCCTCGAAGTAGAAATAAAGCGGAAGCGTGCCGTCGAATATTGAGGATATAACCTCAGCCTTATGAAGCCTGCTGTCCTCGCGTGACGTGAACTTAAGATACAGCCCGCTTCGCTTTGATTTTTTAACGGGCTCGGTTTTTTCCCGAGCGGGCTCAGCCTTTGAATTCGGCTTAAAAACAGCGTTTGCAAGGATTTTAGCGTCCTTTTCCTCCTCAAGTGAAAGCGTGCCGCTGACCGCGATAACGCTGCCCTCGGATATTAACGCTTCATACTGTAAAAAGATTTTCGGAAACAGAATAATCTCAATCGTACCGTATAAATCCTCGAGGGTTACGAACGCCATATTCGCCTTGTTTTGCCTCGTCTGTTTAACAGTAATGTGCGTGATAATTCCGCACAGCGTAACGGACGAGCCGTCCTTAAATGCTCCGCCTCCCTTTGAAGCTTCAATAAGCTCAAAGGTTCTCGCACAGCCTGCCGAGGCGATATAGTCCTCATACTTATCCATCGGGTGTCCCGAGAGGTAAAGCCCCGTCATCTCTTTTTCCATTGAAAGCAGCTCCGTCTTTGAAAACTCCTTAACATCTGGGTAATCAAAATCGGTTTCAAAATCCTCGCTGATATCGAAAAGTCCCACCTGTCCGTACTGAGTTTTTCTGCTTTTTTCCTCAATATTGGTTACGATTACGGGGAGCACCTGGAGCATCTGGCGGCGGTTCGCGCCGAAGCAGTCCATTGCGCCGCAACGGATAAGGGACTCAACGGCACGGCGGTTAAAATGCCCCTTCTGCATACGCTCGCAAAAGTCGAATAAATCCTTAAACGCACCGTTTTTGCGCTCCTCAATTATCTCGTTAATAAACTCGTTGCCGAGATTTTTTATGCCCAGAAGTCCGTAGTTAATTACTTTTCCGTCGGCGGTAAAGCCCTTCATTGAGCTGTTTATATTCGGGGGCGCAAGCCTCAGCCCGAGCCTCTTGCATTCCGCGATATACCGCGCAACCTTGTTTGCGGAATCCAGCACGGAGGTAAGGAGCGCCGCCATAAATTCAGCGGGATAATACACCTTTAAATATGCACACTGATACGCAACGAGCGCGTAGCAAGCCGCGTGGGATTTATTAAACGCGTAGGAGGCGAAATCCGTCATCTTATTGAAGATAGAATCCGCAACCTGACGGCTTATGCCGTTTTTTGCGCAGCCGTCAATAAACGCGCTTCTCTCCTGCTCCATAACGTCGTGCTTTTTCTTGCTCATAGCGCGCCTTACGACGTCCGCTCTGCCGTAGGAATAGCCCGCAAGGGAGCGGAAAATCTGCATAACCTGCTCCTGATACACGATACAGCCGTAGGTATTTTTCAGTATCGGCTCAAGCAGGGGCGTTTCATATTTAATAGAGCTCCGGTTTTTAGAATTCGCAACGAAGGTATCAATCTGGCTTGCGGGACCGGGACGGTAAAGCGAGGTTGCGGCGATTAAATCCTCGAGCGCCTTGGGCTCAAGGTTCATAAGCATCTGCTTCATACCGCTCGATTCAAACTGGAATATACCCTCGGTCCTTCCCCTTGCGAAGATTGAGTAAACCTTTTTGTCGTCAATCGGAATCGTGTGGATATTGATACCCGCCGCCTTTGAGGCGTCGTCGATAACCGTAAGCGTCCTCAGTCCGAGGAAGTCCATCTTGAGCAGTCCGAGCTCCTCAAGAGTGGTCATAATATACTGCGTAACAACGAGCCCGTCGTTAGTCGCGAGCGGAACGTAACTCGATACGGGGTCATGCGTAATAACGACTCCTGCCGCGTGAGTCGAGGTATTCCTCGGCATACCCTCGACCTTGCGCGCAATCTCAATAAGCCTTGAAACGTTTTCGCTCTCTTCCATTGCTTGACGGAGCTCGGGGCTCTTTTTAACCGCGTCGTCGATAGTGATTTTAAAGGTGTTAGGCACGAGCTTTGCAACCGCGTCAACCGAGGCGTAAGGCATACCGAGAGCGCGCCCTACGTCGCGGATTGCAGCCCTCGTCTGAAGCGTACCGAAGGTTACAATCTGCGCCACGCGGTCGCTCCCGTATTTTTCGGTAACGTAGTCGATAACCTCCTGACGTCTTTCGTAGCAGAAGTCAATATCAAAATCAGGCATTGAAACGCGCTCGGGATTCAAAAAGCGCTCAAAAATGAGGTCGTATTTCATCGGGTCAAGGTCGGTGATTCCGATACAGTAAGCTGCGAGCGAGCCCGCGCCCGAACCTCGCCCGGGACCTACGGGAATATCCCTTGACTTTGCAAAGCGCACGAAATCCTGAACGATTAAATAGTAATCCGTGTAGCCCATACTGTCCACGGTTTTAAGCTCGTATTCAAGGCGCTCCTTATATTCCTCGGGCACCTCCCTGCCGTAGCGCTTATAAAGTCCCTTGTAGCAGAGCTGTCTGAAATATTCGAAATGGTCTGTATTATTCGGTGTTTCAAAATACGGGAGCTTGGTGCTTCCGAATTCAAAGTCGAAATTGCACTTTTCGGCAATGAGCGCGGTATTATCAATCGCCTCGGGCACGTCGCCGAAAATTCCCCTCATTTCCTCCTCGGATTTGAGATAGAAGTTGTCCGAATGAAATTCAAGCCCCGTATCCTCGCCGAGCGTTTTATTAGTCGCAATACAGATTAAAACCTGCTGAATTTCGGCGTCGCTTCTCTCAACGTAGTGCACGTCGTTGGTCGCAACGAGCGGCAGCCCCGTGTCGTCGTGAAGCCTTTTGAGCCCGTCAAGTACGATTTTCTGCTCGTCAATTCCGTGGTTCTGAAGCTCGAGGTAGTAATTCCCCTCTCCGAAAGCCTCGCTGTACCAGAGCGCCTCGCGCTTTGCACCCTCATAGTCGCGCTGAAGCAGGAGCTGCGGAATTTCGCCCGCAAGGCAGGCTGAAAGACAGATTAACCCCTCGCTGTGCTTTTCAAGCAGATCGCGGTCTATCCTCGGTTTAAAGTAAAAGCCCTCGGTATATGCAAGGGATACCATCTTAATAAGATTTTTGTATCCCGTCTCGTTTTTAACAAGAAGGATTAAATGGTTGTATTCCTTATCAAGCGCCTTGTCCTTATCGAATCTCGTCCTCGGCGCGACGTAAACCTCGCAACCGATAATCGGCTTAATCCCCTGCTTTTTGCACTCGCGGTAGAAATCCACCGCGCCGTACATATTACCGTGGTCGGTAATCGCAAGCGAGGTCATACCCAGCTCCTTCGCACGCGAAACAAGCCCGCTAAGACGGCACGCGCCGTCAAGCAGGCTGAACTGCGTATGAACGTGAAGATGAGTGAACATAGCTAACGCTAATTCGGAATTCGGAGTTCGGAATTCGGAATTATAACTCCTTTGAGATTTTTATTATCCTGTTAAGTCTGTGATTTACGCCGCTGCGCGAAAGCGGCGGGTTGAACATCCCGCCAAGCTCGGAAAGGGATAAATCCGGGTTTTTAAGGCGGATTTCCGCCATTTCTCTTAGCGGCTCGGACAGAAAGTCGAGCCCCTTCTTTTTCTTTATCTTTACGATTGCCTCAAGCTGCTCGCCTGCTGCATTTACCGTCTTTTCGATATTTGCCGTTTCGCAGTTTGCGCGGCGGTTTGCGGAGTTCCTTATCTCCTTGACAATCTTAATATTCATCATATCGAACATAGAGGCGGACGCGCCCATAATATACAGGAAATCCTCGATAGCCTCGCTGTCCTTGAAATATATAACGTGGTAGCCCTTGCGCGAGGTGAGCTTCGGCTCAAGCTCAAGCTCCTGCAAAAGCGTTACAAGACTCTTTGTAAGATTGAGATATGGCACGGTAAACTCAAGATGATAGTCCTTTTCAGGCGAGGACACCGTACCCGTTGAGAGAAAAGCGCCCGCAATAAACGCATTTACGCACTCGTTGCATACAAAATTTGAGTGGTTTATTCTCAGGCTTCTCTCCTGCTTGGTATGGTGAAAATACGTCATTACCTTTGCGCAGGCAGTCTTGTCGTCGATAATAATACTGTAATTCTTGCCCGAGGGCGAAACCCTTATTGAGCACCTGACGTTGCAGAGCTCGAGCAGGAGCTTTTTAAAAAGCCTCGTTATTTTGTCGTTCTCGGACTGAAAATGAAGCTCGCTAAAAGAGAACGACTTTGAAAACAAAGCCATTCCGTAAAGCAAGCTCCTTTTGCAGCAGCTTTTTTCATATTCCTTTTTGATTAATTCGTTTTTAACCTTTGATGAAAAAGACATTATCTTCTCTCTATATCTCTGTGATTTACCGTAACGTTTTCCCACTCCCTGCCGAAGTGCTCCTTAAGCCTTTCGGCAAATGCAACGCTCCTGTGGTTTCCGCCCGTACAGCCTATTGCGATAACAAGCTGGCTCTTGCCCTCTTTGATATAAAGGGGTACGAGGTAGTCAAGCAGTGCCTCAAGCTTTTCAAGCAGCTCGTTTGCTTCGCTTTTGCCGAAAACGTAGTCGTAAACCTCCTTGTCAAGCCCGCTCTTTTCCCTTAACTCTTCCTTCCAGTACGGATTCGGCAGGCAGCGCACGTCGAGCACAAAGTCCGCGTCGGTCGGGATTCCGTGCTTGAAGCCGAAGCTTATTACATGGATATTCATTACCTCTTTGTCGCCGCCGAGCAGAATTTCCGCAAGGCGTTTCCTGAGCTCGCTCGTCGCTAAATCAGAGGTATCAATAACGTAGTCCGCGTTTTGAAGAATCGGGGAAAGCAGCTCCTTTTCATACTTAAGAGCGTCCTCAATTGAGCCCGAAAACTTGTCCGAGAACGGATGCTTACGGCGCGTGAGCTTATAGCGCTTGAGCGCCTCGTGGTTTTTAATATCAAGATATACTATTTTTACCGTATAGTCACTCTTTTTCAAATCCTTAACGGCGCTCTGAAAGGCGGGAAATACGCCCCTTGAGCGCATATCTGCAACTATCGCAATTTTGGAATACGCGTCGCTTTTCTCCATAAGGTTTATGAACTCGGGAATGAGCTCTGCGGGCATATTATCAATACAGTAATAGCCTATATCCTCCATAAAGCCCATTGCTGTTGATTTTCCCGCGCCCGATACGCCGGTAAGTAAAATAATCTCCTTCATTTTCCCATCCTTGCCTGTTAATGAGTCACTCTTATTTCCATTTCAAGCTTAACGCCGTGCTTTTCATACACGGTATCGCAAACGTATTTACAAAGCTCAAGCACGTCCTTACAGGTTGCGCCGCCCTTGTTGATAACGAAGCCCGCGTGCTTTTCGCTCACCTGAGCGCCGCCGACGCTTTTTCCCTTGAGTCCGCAAGCCTCAATAAGCGCGCCTGCAAAGTAGCCCTCGGGACGTTTAAAGGTTGAGCCTGCCGAAGGGTATTCAAGCGGCTGCTTATCCTTACGCCTGCCCATTAAGTCCTTCATTTTTGCCCTGATTTCCTCCTTATCGCCCTTTTTAAGCTTAAGGTAAAGCCCCGTTACGATACAGCCGTTATCGTAATATGCAGAATGGCGGTAGGAGAGCTTCAGCTCCTCGCCCGAAAGGTATCCCTTATCGCCGTTTTTATCAATATGGTCGCAGCGGTAAAGAACATCCTTCATCTCGCCGCCGTAAGCGCCCGCGTTCATAAACGCCGCGCCGCCGCAGCAGCCGGGAATACCGTACGCAAATTCAAGCCCTGTAAGCCCCTGCTCAAGCGCAAAGGAGCAGACCTTTATCAGAGGCGCACCCGCCTCTGCGAAAACAGTCTTTTCGTCAAGCAGCTTAATACCGTCGAAGCCCTTACCGAGCAGTATAACGCACGCGTTAATTCCCCCGTCGCTTACAAGGAGGTTGGAGCCGTTGCCCATAGGCATATAGCGTATGCCGAGTTCCCTGCACTTTTTAACCGTAAGCGCAATCTCCTCCTCGCTTTCGGGCAGTACCATAAGGCGCGCATTACCCCCGATTTTAAAGGTTGTGTGCGCGCTCATCGGCTCGTTTTCAAGATAGTTTATATTGTTTTGCTTTAAAAAATCGATAAGCTGTGTCAAAACATCACCTGTTATTTAACTTTGTATAAAATGGCAGCTCCGATAACGCCTGCGTCGTTGCCGAGCTCAGCCTTAACAATCTGAGTCTGCTTCACTGAATAAATACTGTAACGCTCCGCTTCAACGTAGCGCCTTATCGGTCTTAAAAGGGTTTCGCCCTCGTTACAGATACCACCGCCGATACACAGAATTTCGGGCTGAAGCGCATTTACAAGGTTTGTAACGCCCGCTGCAACATACTTGATATACTGGTCAACTACCGCAACAGCAACCGCGTCCTTCCTTCTCATACCGTCGAAGGCTGTTCTTCCCGAAACCTTGCCCTCCTCGGCTGCAAGCTCGTGCATAATCGATTCGGGGTGCTCCTCCATAGCTGCCTTCGTCTGATTAATCAGCGCCGTAGCGGAAGCGTAAGCCTCCCAGCAGCCGCGGCGTCCACAGGTACAGGGCTCGCCGTCAACGACTATTACCATATGGCCGCACTCGCCGCCCGCGCAGTTTACGCCCGTAACGAGCTTGCCGTCGACAATAACGCCAGAGCCGACACCCGTGCCGAGAGTTATCGCAACAAAGTTGCCGCAGCCGTGGCCGCAGCCTGCGTATGCCTCTCCGAGAGCGGCGCAGTTAGCGTCGTTCTCTATGTAAACGGGAAAGTCGCCGAGGCGCTCTTTAATCATATCCGCAGCGGGTATATGGTCAAAGCCGAGGTTATTGGCGTATTCAATTTCGCCGTCGTTCACCGTACCCGGAGTTCCGAGTCCTATTGAGGAAATGTCGCTCATTTTAAGCCCTGCGTCCTCTACAGCCTTCTTACATACAAGCGCAATATCGTCAAAGATTTCCTCGGGAGTTCTCGGCATAGCGGTCGGCGTTTTAGCCTTTGCTAAAAATTTATATTCCTCGTCAATAACGGCTGCAACAATATTCGTTCCGCCTAAATCAATACCTATCGTATACATATGCCAAACCTCCGTAAATTAAGCGTTTTCCCAGATTTCAAGCTCACTTTCGCCCGGCTCGACCTCGCCCATACCGAGCGAGCTCATAAGCTCCTTGGCTCCATTATATCCCATCTTCTTCTGCCTGTTGTTCATAGCGGCAGTTTCAACGATAACAGCAAGGTTACGTCCCGGGGTAATCGGTACCGTGATAACGGGAACCTTAACGCCTAAAATCCTCGTAAATATATTGTCAAGCCCGAGACGGTCGTACGCCTTGGTCGCGTCCCAGTCCTCAAGCTGAATTACCATATCAATCTTTTCCTGAGGCTTCACGGCGCCCATGCCGAAGATACGCCTTGCGTTGATAACGCCGATACCTCTTAGCTCAACGAAATGTCTTATATTACTCGGCGAAGTGCCCTCGAGAACTCTGTCGGATACGCGCCTGATTTCAACCGCGTCGTCGGCAATAAGGCGGTGACCTCTTTTAATAAGCTCGATTGCGGTCTCGCTCTTACCTGCGCCGCTTTCCCCCACTATCAGTATACCCTCGCCGTAAACCTCAACGAGCACGCCGTGCCTTGTAATTCTCGGTGCAAGCTCTCTGTTTAAAAAGCCTATTAGCGAGGCTAAAAAGGTAGAGGTTTCCTCGTTGGTTTTAAGGAGCGGTACCCCGTACGCCTCGCATGCGGAAACGAAGTATTCGGGTATTTCAAGCCCTCTCGTTACAACCGCCGCCGCGGGCTTCAGACCGAGCCAGTAGCTAAGCGCCTTGCTCTTTTCAACGGGGCTCATATTCTGTAGGAAGCCAAGCTCCGTCCAGCCTAAAATCTGGATACGCTTAGGGTCAAAATAATCAGTATAGCCGGTAAGCACGATACCCGGGCGGTTGACCTCGTTAGTTTCAATTTCAATTTGCGAGGGCGCCTTGGGTACGTAGACTATCTCAAGGTTATGGTTTTCAATAATCTTGTCAAGCGTTACAAAATATTTTTCGTCCATTTTTTCATTCCTCCTGAAAGGACAGACTTATACAGATAATATTATATATTATTAAAGCGATATTATCAAGAAGAATTTAATATAAAGAATAATTATTGAAATGGTCTTTTCCTTATGTTATAATCTATGCGAGCATTTTAACGAGGTGCGTTTTATGGACAGTAAGCTGAAAGTAGGACTCGGCAACGATGCCTTTCTCCCCACCGTTGACGGAGTTAATACCGTGCTTAAATTCTATGCGGAAATCATTAATAAGAAGCTCGGCGAGGCAGTTATAATTACGCCCGAAAACCCGAATAAGCGCGACTATGTTTTTCCGTACGAAATATACAGGTACAAAAGCCTTTTCACCTTTGGAGAGGGTTATCCTGTCGGCTGGCCTTTTAAAAAAGAGTTTGCCGACGATATTATAAATATGAACTTTGACATTCTCCATTCCCACTGCCCCGTTGCGACGAGCTATTTTTTCAGGAGAATAAACAGGATAAAGCGTATTCCGACCATACTGACCTATCACACTAAGTTTGAGTACGACATTCAGGCGAGGGTTAAGTCGCTCTCTATAAGGCAGAAGGCGTATACGATGATAGGTAAGGACATCAAATGCGCCGACGAGGTCTGGGTAACGAGCCGCGGAACCGCTGATTCGCTAAGGATTATGGGCTACGAGGGCAATTATGTAGTTATGCCAAACGGCTGCGATTTGCCCAAATTCACCGCTACCGAGGAAGAAAAGGCTATCATACGACGCAAGCACTCAATCCCTCAGAATATCCCGATTTTCATATTCGTCGGCAGGCTTATGTGGTATAAGAATATACGCCTCATAATTGACTCGATGAGAACGCTAAAAAACAGGGGCATTGACTTCCGTATGCTATTCCTCGGCATAGGTCCCGATGAAAAGGCAATAAAAAAATACTGCGTCAAGCAGAGGATTGACGACAGGACTATTTTTACGGGAATGATTGACGACAGACGCGTGCTTCAGCTTTACTACGCCGCCTCGGATTTGCTTATTTTTCCGTCCCAGTTTGATACCAACGGGCTCGTTGTACGCGAGGCTGCAGCGTCCTCCACACCCTCGGTGCTCGTAGAGGGCTCCTGCGCGGCTGAGGGAATAATCGACGGCGAAACGGGCTTTATCTGTGAGGAAAACGAGCTCAGCATAGCTAGGAAAATTGAGAAAATACTTCAAAACAGGGATATTATATACAGGGTCGGTACGAAGGCACAAAACGATATTTATATTTCCTGGGAGGACAGCGTAAAAAACGCATATGAAAGATATCATATTGTAATTGATAAATTCAATTCAGTTCCCCATCCGCCCTATCAATACTAAGTTTCACGGAAGGTGATTAAATGAAGCAGGAGCTGTCCCGCGACGGTCACAGACAGCGGGCAAAGCAGCAGTATGTACTAAACGGAATAGAAAACCTGCCCGACCACAACATACTTGAGCTCATACTCTTTTACGCAATCCCGAGGCGCGACGTAAAAGACACGGCATATGCGCTGATGAACCGCTTCGACGGCGATATATCAAGAGTGTTTAGAGCCGATATTGACGAGCTTAAGGAGGTCGACGGTATAGGCGAAAACGCAGCTATACTCATTTCCCTTTTTAACGACGTAAGCAAGCTCCTGACTAAGAGCAAAAACAAAGAAGTTAAGGTTCTAAGGGAATATGAGGAGAGCAAGGAATACGTTAAAAACAGTCTTTCAGAGCTTACCAACGAAAGAGTACTTGCAATAACGCTCAATAACAGCTGTGAAATTATCTCCTGCCACACCGTATCAAACGGCACGGTTAACTGCTCCGCGGTAGAACCGAAGAAAATAGTTGAATTTGCAATAAAGGATAACGCGTCCTACGTTATTCTTGCGCATAATCACCCGTCGGGGAGCTATATGCCCTCGCAAAACGATGTTGAGTTTACTAAGTTTATAAGCAGCACGCTGAAGGCGATAAATATAACGCTTAAAGACCACATTATAGTCGGCGACAACGGCGCGCTTTCGATGAATAACGACTCAAGATTTATCTCGTGCTTTATGTAAATTAAAAGGCTTGTGCAACGCACAAGCCTTTTAATTATTCACTTATTTTAATTGTTTCAATAACTACGTCGTATAGCGGTCTGTCGCCGGGAGTGGTTCTTACCGCGGCAATATCCTCAAGCACGTCCGCGCCGTCAATTAACTGGCCGAATACCGTGTGGTGAAAATCAAGCCACGGGGTACCTCCGACCTTTTTGTAACCCTCGATACACTCCCTTGGGAAGCCCATCTCGGTAAGCTCCTCCATCTGCTCGAGCATTTGCGGCGGAGCCGTTTTAGCCTGAACGATGAAGAACTGAGAGCCGTTCGTATTCGGTCCCGAATTAGCCATGGAAAGCGCGCCGTAGTAATTCCTTAAATCAAGGCTGAATTCATCCTCAAACGGCGTTCCCCATATGGACTTACCGCCCGTACCCGTGCCGTTCGGGTCGCCGCCCTGAATCATAAAATCCTTAATAACGCGGTGGAAAATCAAGCCGTCGTAATATCCGTTCTTGGCGTGGGTTGTGAAATTCTCTACCGCCTTCGGAGCTCCCTCGGGGAAAAGTACGAAGGTCATATCTCCCCTGTTCGTCTTTATTATCGCTTTAATTCCGTCCTTTTTCTCTAACTGGTTCATAGCTTTACCCTTTCGTTAATTTCCTTTAATACCTCTTTGTCGATTTTCAAAACCTTACGGTCGTAGGTAAGGAGTCCGTTAAGCTCGTCCTCAACGTCGGTAACCTGCGTGTACACCGTTGCAGAAAGCGCTTTTTGTATCTGCGGAATAATGGTTTTGTTAAAGAGCTTTGAGTACGCCTTCGTCAGCGTTTCTTTGCTTCTGTAAATCTTGTATCCGAACATCTTATCGTTAAAGGTATGTCCCTTAACCCTCGTGGAAAGTCCTCCGAATTCGGTAAGGAGCCACGGTCTGTCGCCCTGCTTTACAACAATAGGCGTGAAGTAAATATGCTTTGATATTACGTCGGTTGCGCCCCTGTCGTGCCAGCCCGAAGTGCTGTCGACCGTCCTTGTCTTGTCCCATTCCTTAAGAAGCGCGTACGCCTTTGCAGAGTCGAACTGTCCCCAGCCCTCGTTAAAGGGCACCCAGAGCGCAATACACGGGCAGTTATAAAGCGCGTCGACCATTTCCCTGAGTTCTTTATAGTAAAGCTCACGGGCTTTTTCATTTGTGCGCTTAAAGGTCTTGTAATTAGTATCGTCAAGATTAACGCCGATGAACGGAATTGCACTTACCTCAAGCCCGTAAACACCGCCGCCGTTTACCATATCCTGCCATACGAGGATACCGTTAACGTCGCAGTAATGGTACCAGAGCATAGGCTCGATTTTAATATGCTTTCTCAGCATATTGAAGCCGCATTCCTTAACGGTCTTTACGTCAAATTCCATAGCCTCGTTGCTCGGCGGAGTAAGGAAGCCGTCGGGATAATACCCTTGGTCAAGAAGCCCGTTGTGGAAATAGGGCTCGTTATTGAGGAAAAGCCTCGGCACGCCGTTTTTATCAACGCCCGTTGAGAACTTCCTCATACCGAAGTAGGACTCAACCTTGTCAGCGCCGTACTTAAAGATAACCTTGTAGAGATATGGGCTATCGGGCGACCACGGCTTGAAATCGAGGAGTTTAATAACCGTATCGGTTGTATCCGCGATAATTTCGTTTGAGTCATACACTGTAATCTGAACGCCCTCGGCATTTTCGAACTCAAAGCAAACCTGCTCGTTATCGTAATCAGGGGTTATTCTGAAATTCTTAATGTATTCCTCGGGCGTGGATTCAAGCCATACGCTCTGCCAGATACCCGACTGAGGCGAATACCAGATTCCGCCGCGCTTCGTTTTCTGCTTACCCCTTGAATACTCGTTATCCTCACATAAATCGCGCACTATAACGTTAAGCGTGTTTTCACCGTCGGTAAGATACTCCGTAGCTTCAACGGTAAAGGGAGTATAGCCGCCGTGATGCTCGGCAGCTTCATTCCCGTTGATAACTACCTTTGCAATCTGGTCAACCGCGCCGAAATTGATAAACACCCTGCCCTTATTAAAGCCCTCGGGGAGCGTGAATTTCTTTTCATAAATCAGGTATTCGTCGTGCGAAAGCACCCTGTTAACGTTTGACAGAGGACATTCGGGAGAAAACGGAACAATAATTTTATAATTATAGCTTTTCGGTATCTCCGCGCTTTTTGTAAACGCTAAGTCCCACTCGCCGTTAAGGCTTATGTAGCTGTCCCTTTTGAACTGCGGCCTCGGATATTCCGAAAGAGGAGCGTTTTTATTTAAGTTCTCTCCCCACTTAGTTAAGAGCATTATTTTTCCTCCGTAACAATTTTACCGTCGATAATCTGAATATGCTTGTTGCAAATCTTAAGCGCTGCCTTTTTGTGCGACACGATAATACAGGTCTTGTTTTCAAGCTCCTTGAGGTTTGTAAGGAAGCGGAGCTCCGTATCCTCGTCAAGCGCTGAGGTCGCTTCGTCAAGCAGCATAACAGGCGCCTTTGAGAGCAGCGAGCGCGCAATAGCGAGCCTTTGAAGCTGTCCCTCGGAAAGCCCTATTCCCCTTTCACCTATCACGGTTTCAAGCCTGTCGGGCAGAGCCGAAATAAACTCCTGAGCGCAGGAAATCCTGATAGCCTCTTCAATTTCCTCATCGGTAGCGTCGGAATTAATAAAGGTAAGGTTTTCCCTTATCGTACCCGAGAGTATGAAGTTACCCTGCGGTACGTACGAGAAAAGCACCCTCGTTTTATAATCCACGGGTATATTCTCGCTTTCACATTCAAGCTCAATGCTTCCCTCCTGCGTTTTGAATACGCCGAGCAGGAGCTTTAAGAGCGTGCTTTTTCCAATACCCGAAATGCCCATAATCGCGGCGAAATCGCCCTTATTCAGTTTGAGCGAGGTAGAATCAAGTACTATGTCCCTGTCATAGCTGAACGTGATGTTGTCAAAATTAATCGCTTTAAGAGCGTCATACGTTTTTTGAACGTCAATTCTCGCGCCGCTCTCCTCAATCTCGTTGGGGAGCATATCAATTTCCATAAGCCTTTCACACGAGGCAAGAAGCGCAAAGTACTTCGGCATAATCGAGGACAGCGCGGCAAACGGCTGCTGAATCTGGTTAACGAGCTGGAGCATAGCGGTTACCGTACCGTAATCTATACCGTGAATAAGCCTGTACGCTCCGAAAGCAAGCGCAAATACGTAGCCGAGGTTGAAAACGGCGGAAATTCCCGCATTTGCGGTAATGCCGAAAAAGCGCCTTTTCATCCTTACCTTATAGTTTTCCTTCTGGAGCTCCTCAGCCTTGTCGTACATCTTGTCCTCTACGACAAACGCCTTGACTACAAGCAGGCTTGTAACCGCCTCCTGTATGAACGAGCGGGTTTTACCCTCGGTTCTCTGTACCTCTTTATGAAGCCTTTTCAGCGTTTTTCTGAAGAACTGGGTGCAAAGGAATACGAGCACTCCGCCTACAAGGAATACTACCGAAAAGATTTTGTCAATAACGACGAGGTACGCAAATGCACAGACAAGACGGGTTACAAAAAGCACTGCGCTCGGCAGAATAGTTGTAAAGCCGTCGGTTATTACGTTAACGTCGTTGTGAATCCTATTCTGAAGCTCGCCCGTATGGTATTGAGTAATTTTTGCATAATCCTTTTTCATTATGCTTTTTAGCATATGCTGCTTTAAAATCCATTCGAGCTTACAGCGGCAGCGCTCCGTCTGGCTCCTTGCAAGCAGGTTCAAAAGCAGCTGAACGGAAATTAATATTAAAAAGCACACCGCATAATAGATTACCTTCTCAAAGGATTTATCAATAACCGCGGCGTTGATAATATTCTTTGAAAAATTAGCGTATACGATAGTTAAAACGGCGGTAGCAACATTTGCTAAAATAATTGTAAGCACCTTCCACCGCTGGCTTCTTCCTATTGAGTAAATCCACTTAAGCGTATTTAAATCGGATTTACTTATTTTTCTTCTGTCCTTATTTTCGTTTTCCAAAGCATTAACCTTTCAGAATTCTTTTCTTTAAAAATCTTGCGCACCTTTCTGCAAAGAGAACGGCGGGTCTTAAGGGATAGAGCGCAACCCAGATTTTTGCATATAGCTTCTGAGCCTTACCGTCGCGGCAGTCTATATACTTTTTTCCGCGCTTATAAAAGCCCGCAAGCACTCCGCACACCATATCGTCCGTAACGTATTCCTTTGTTATACAATTATCGCCGATGATAATATAGTGGTCGTCGTGAACCTCGACTACCCTGTGCATTATGTACTTTCCGTTTTTCGCCTCGTAGAGCGCAATATCGTATTTTTTAAGCCTGTCCGTATTCTTCACGACTATTATATTATCGCGCTGATTCTTTATCAGCGGCCACATTGAATAGCCTGAGGTAAAGCTTGTATATTTTCCGTAAGTGTCAAGCACTTCTCTTATAGTCTGTTCTTCCATAGCAGTTCCTTTAAGTATAAAATATATCAGTTTAATTATAGCATAAATTATTTTTATTGCAATACGGTTATTTTTTGAATTTCTTTATGAGGAAGCTATGGCATTTATTTTCAATTTCGTCGTCGAGCTGCGCAAGCTCGTCGCAGCAAAGCGCGCGCATTATAAGCGCGTCGGCAAGCGTGGGGTTTTTAGGCAGCACGGGACCGTGGGCGTACGTCCCAAACGTGTTGTTAAAAATAACGCCCTCGCCTCCGTCGCCGCAGTTGCCAAAGCCGCAAAGCACCCTGCCGAGCGGTTTTAAGTCCCCGAGATACGTCAGCCCCGAATGATTTTCGAAGCCCGCGACCTTGCCGAAGGGCGTATCGATAACGAGGTTTCCTATTCTCCTTTTTTCGCCTGCCTCGGTGTAAAACGGGAGCGCGCCGCTGAGCCTTAAAAGCTCTCCGCTTTGCGCCTTATAGTACTCCCCGAGGAGCTGAAAGCCCCCGCAAACTCCGAAGATAACCTTACCCGAGCGGACGAAAAAGGAGAGCGTTTCGCTCTTTCTTTTTATATCGCGGGAGATGATTTTCATTTCCTTGTCCTGTCCGCCGCCTATCAGCATAATATCAAAGTCGGGTATCCTGTCACCTATTCCCGCGCTTATGTATTCGGCCTTAAAGCCCCTGCCCTCAAGCCGTTTCAGTATGCAAAGGGCGTTCCCTCTGTCGCCGTACAGATTAAGCTCCTTCGGGTAGAGCCCTAGCACCTTTACCCTTCTTACTCCCAAAACTCCCTGCCCCCGAACGCTTCAATAAAATACCTTCGCATATTCATCATTGAAGTATAGTTTGCAAACACTATAAAATCCCTGTCTCCGTTTTTAATCTCGTTTATTAGCCTTGAATAATTCTCGCCCTCGATTATCAAATCGGGCGTTATACCGTCGTATTTAAGCCTCAGCGCCATATCCCATGAGCGAAGCCCGAGGGTTATTACCCTGCCCTTATTCTCGGCAAGGGGCGTAAAGTCGCTGTCCCATATCCAACTCACGTCCTTTGAATCCGCCGCGTTATCGTTGAGCGCAAAGGCTGTGTCGGTGCTCTCCTCAAGCGTGCTGACGTACCTTATACAGCCCGTAAGTCCAACTGGATTTTTAACGAGAAGCAGTAGCACCGTTCTGCCGCCGTATTCGAATTTTTCCATTCTTCCGAACGCGCCTGAAAAGGAACTCAGAGCGTTTATATCGCCCTTACCGAGCGTTAGCAGCGCTGCCGCGGCGGCGCAGTAATTATACAGATTATACGCCCCTTTAAGAGAAGTGAATGCAAGGCGGGCTTCTCCGCCGTAATTCAGCATAAAGCCCGTACCCGAAATCCCGCTCAGCGAAATATCGGGAGTTTTCCTTCGGTACGAGCACCGAGGACAGTAAAAGCCGCCGAGCTGACCGAGAGTTTTATACTTATAGCTGAGCTCCGCAGAGCACATCGGACAAAAGCGGTTGTCCGACACGCTTTCCCCGCCGAGCTCCTCGTTAATTCCGAAGCTTACCGCTTTATTCTTGCAGTATGAGAGCGTATAGGAGAGCGGGTCATCGGCGTTTAATACGAGCGTTGCTTTCGGCATATTCTCTATGCCCTTTTTAATCTGAGCAAGTGTGTAATCAATCTCGCCGAAGCGGTCGAGCTGGTCTCTGAAAATATTAGTAACAACGAGTATTTCGGCGTCAATATAACGCGAGATTTCGGGGAGCGAATTTTCGTCACACTCAAGGATTGCAAATTCCTTTTTACACCTGCCGAAAACGGTTGAATTCATTATGAACGAGGTCGTAACCCCGCTGAGCATATTAGCGCCGCTTTTGTTGATGAAACAGGAGCAACCGCCCTTTCTCAGCGCGTGCTCAAGCAGCGCGCAGGTAGTCGTCTTTCCGTTAGTTCCCGTAACACATATTATTCTCACGCCCCGCGAGAGCTTAGTAAGTATATTGTATTTCAGCCAAAGCGCTACCCTGCCGGGCAGAGTGGTAGCGCCCCTGTTAAAAATTCTCAGTATAAAAGCAATTATTTTTGCAATAATTAAAGAAAACGTCATACTAAATTTATATTGAAATAGTCGGGCAATATGCTATAATTCTGTTGGGTGATAGTATGCTAAACGATATACTCAAAATAGTTAGAAGGGCGGGAGAAATATATAAAGCCGCAACCGCTGACAAGGGCGTTGAGGAAAAGGGCTCGGCGGTAAACCTCGTTACAAAATACGATAAGCTTATACAGGATTTCCTCGTATCCGAGTTTAAAAAGCTTATTCCCTCTGCTCAGTTTTTTGACGAGGAGGGCGAGGGCAACGACAGCCTTACCGACGGCTACTGCTTTATTATTGACCCGATTGACGGCACGACAAATTTCATAAAGGACTTTCAGCACAGCGCGATTTCCGTAGGGCTGGCGTATAACGGCGAGCTTATTATCGGCGCGGTGCTCGACCCCGATTTAGACAATCTTTACTACGCCGAGAAGGGCTGCGGAGCGTTCCTGTGCGGGAATATAATTCACGTGTCCGACTGCGATTTGGCGCACTCGCTCACGCTTTTCGGGACGAGCCCTTACAACCGTGAGCTTGCGCATAAAACCTTCTCGGTTGCGGAGAGGCTGTTTTGCAATTCCCTTGAAATAAGACGCGGCGGTGCGGCAGCGCTCGATATCTGCTACGTTGCCGCGGGCAAAGCCGACCTCTATTTTGAAATGATTTTACGCCCGTGGGACTGGGCGGGCGCAACGCTTATTCTAAAAGAAGCGGGCGGTATCGCAAAGACCTGCGGCGGCGAAGAGCTCAGTGCCGATAAAACGGCGTCCTACTGCTGTGGCAACGCAAAAAATCTTGAGGAGTTTTATGAAATATACAACGCTGAATGAATACCTTAAAAGCCGCTTCGGCTGTAAGGTTTATAAGCTCGCTATTGACGGCGGCTTTACCTGCCCGAACCGAGACGGTACGCTCGGTATAGAAGGCTGCATTTTCTGCTCAAGGGGCGGGAGCGGTGACTTTGCTTCCGACAGAAAGCTAAGCATTACCGAGCAGCTAGAACAGGGCAAAGCCCTCGTTTCAAAGAAGATAAAGGACGGAAAGTATATCGCATATTTTCAGGCGTTTACTAATACCTATGCGCCGCCGTCCGAGCTTAAAGAGAAGTATCTTGAAGCAGTAAACAGTCCTGATATAGTTGCATTATCAATAGCGACCCGTCCCGACTGCCTCGGTGAAGAGGTACTCGCAGTGCTTGATGAAATCAATAAAATAAAACCCGTTTTCGTCGAGCTCGGGCTCCAGACGATACACGAAAAAACGGCAAAGTATATAAGGCGCGCATACCCGCTTGAAGCTTACGACAGTGCGATAAAGGAGCTTCACAAAATCGGAATAAACGTTGTAACCCACCTCATTATCGGACTTCCGGGTGAAAGCGAGAGCGATATACTAAAAAGCGTAAAATACGTCTGCAAAAAAACCGACGGTATTAAGCTCCAGCTTCTCCACGTGCTTGAGGGTACGGACCTTGCCGATGAATACAGGGCGGGAAAATTCGAGACCTTAACCCTTGACGAATACGCACAAATAATCAGAAAATGCGTTGAAATAATACCCGAAAGAGTAGTCATTCACAGGTTTACGGGCGACGGCGCGAAAAAGGATTTAATCGCTCCGCTCTGGTCGGCGGATAAAAAGACCGTGCTAAACAGAATAAACGCCGAACTGGCAAAAAAATAAAGCGACTCGTTGAGTCGCTTTAAATTCTTTATTTCGTTTTTACTTTCCATGTAGTCGACCACGGAGAGCACATTTTCTTGCCGCTGAGCTGCTTATATGTACGAACTCTTACGTAGTAAACCTTGCCCTTCTGGAGATTCTTAACGGTTTTTGCCGTTGCCTTTTTGTTCTTTACGGTAACCGTTTTAGCGCCCTTGAAATCGCTTCTGAGGCTGTACTGAATCTGGTAGCCGTTAGTATTGCTCGCCTGCTTTTTCCACCTTACAGTAAAGCCCTTCTTGACTGAGCTAAGCTTCGTAATCTTAGTGCCTCTCGGTACGATAAAGAAGCTTACCGTCTTGGTTCCCTCATAGTTGCCCTTAAAGGTAACCTTTACATAAGCGGTTCCGATATTGCGGTTTTGGATGTAGGAAAGCGAATAATACTTTGACGGGATAACGTTGCCCTTTACGTCCTTTACCACAACGCCCGGCTTCTTATACTTACCGTCGTAAATATAAGCGTTCGGCTTAGCATAAACGCTCCCCAGCATAGGTATCTGAACGTTTACGTTAGCGTCGCAGAGAGCACAGGCGTACTTTAAATTACCGCTCTGGGTAAAGCTTGCCCTTTTAGTAAGAGTCGGCGTACCCGTCCTTACGTGATAGTTATAAACGACGGTTGCGTTAAAGAGCGGGTCGTTATCCGTATCGTCCTTGTACATATCTTCCCAGTCAGCCTTCGAGCCTGCATAGTAGATTGTCTTAAGATTGTCACAGCCGTAAAAAGCGCCCGTTTCAATTCTTGTAAGCCTCTTGGGAAGAACGATGCTCGTCAGTCCCTCGCAGTAGTTAAACGCAAATTCTCCTATGCTTTCAACCTTGTACGGTACGGTTATGCTCTTAAGCTTTTCGCAGCTCTGAAAGGCGCTGTCGCCGATTTTCCTAAGGCTCTTCGGCAGGGATACGCTCTCAAGGTTATTTAAACCGTAAAATACGCAGTCGCCGACGGTAGTAACGCCCTCAGGAACTGTAACCTTCGTGATATAATGCGCAAGTCCGCTGTTATAAATCGGCGTATCGTCAACCTCGAAATTATCCATATCGCCCGTGCCTTCAATAGTGAATTCCGTCGTTGCCGAGTCCGACTCCGCAGTTACATTGAGCTCTGCGGTTATTGTACGTCCTAAGTCAAACGTCCTACTTACAGCCCACGCCGAAGCGGTAAACGGAAGAGCGGTTAGCACGCTTATCATCATGACAAGCGAAAGAACTAACGATAACAATTTTTTTGACCTTGTCATAACATTTACTCCTTATATTACTTTAGTTTATATTCCTACAATTTCAATATATTATAACCGTACCGATTTGTCAATATTTTCGTACTTCAAAAAATTTCTTTGCGAAAGGGGTTGACAGAGTTTAAAACTCTTGCTAATGTAAGATTAGAACATTTGAGCGTGTTCTTTTTTGAAGTCTTTGAAGGTACGCTTTTATGTTATAGATAAGCCTTAGGGCTTATTTTTTATTGCAATAAAAAGGATGACGAAAATGAAAGAAATCAGAATTGATTTAAAGTCCCTTCCCTGCTTCACGGAGCTTGGCAGACAGGGCGAGAACGAAGCGAGAAAGCTCGTTTTCGACTGCAGCAGCTTTGCGCAGGAGTTTGGCGAGGGCAGCGCGGTGCTACTACACAAAAGAAGCGGCGACGAGATACCGTATATCGCAAATACCACTCAGAGCGGAAATACGGTTGAATGGGTAATAACCGGCGCGGACACTGCCTTTAAAGGCACGGGCAAGACGCAGCTCCAATGGTACGTGGGAGAAACGCTTGCAAAGACTGCAACTTTCTCCACCGAGGTTTATCCCTCTCTTGCAGACGGAGAGGAAATAAGCGATGAAACCAAATCGGCGCTCGATATAATTGCCGAGACTCTTTCACACGGAGGATACGTCCCCGCACAAACCGGCAGGACGCCGCTGGATATCTCGGACGAGGAAAGTCCGCTGTGGGACTTAGAAGGTTTTGATATTGTCGGAAGCGGATATGACGGTCAAGCGGATGACGAACTTCCTGACGGAGCCTACGATATTATTGCCGATGGCATAATTTCAAATTATGAAGACGAAACACCCGGTTATACGCAAGAGATAGAAGTCTCGGAAGGCGCAATACTATTCAAAAAAACCGTCAATGACATCAGAAAATTTGTATTACTGACAGATGAAGCCGTATATCAGTTTGACAGTACCACAACCAATTGGAGAAGCGAGCGTTACGTGCGCTTTAGTGATATTGAAGAAAGATACAGTTTTATTGGTAATTACCCTGACGGTGCAAGAGCCGCGCGTCAGTTAACAGACGGATTATACTACAAAACAAATGACCTTGTTTATATTGATACCGCACACAATAACACTGAATATACGCCTTATGGATTAATCTATGTGAATAACGGAACACATTACGCTTATTCTATCGGAATGAAATTTGGTACGTTAACCGGCGGCGGAACAGGTAAACATAAAGCTGCCGTTGTCAGTCCGCTGTACAACAGTTATACAACAGCCGAAACCGACGCGCTAATTGCGGCAGCAATTGCCGACGTATCCGCGCTTATAGGAGGTGCTTCACAGTGAGCATAAAAACGGAATTACAGGCGGCGCTTGCTTACGTAAATACAAAGCTTGTAGAAAAGGGAGGCGAAAGCGCTTCCACGGTTTATGGCATTGGCGAGAAAATAGAAAATCTGTCTGTTAGCGGTAATATCATTGATAACCCCTCAAATTTTTATGATGAAACGGGACAGACAGTAAGAACGCTTGCAAGCTTAAGAAATGCTAACACGCTTTTTATTGCGTTCATCACGGACAGTCACATATACACCTCAAATAACAATAAGCAGTACTTTGACGCGCAAATGGCGAGCCTAAAGGCTGTATGCTCGGCAATCAAGCCCGACCTTGTAGTACACGGCGGGGATATAACGAACGGTAGCGAAGCGAAGACGACGACCGTCGGATATATGAAGGACGCGGTAAAGCAGCTAAGAGAAATCGGCGGGGATAACACGCTCATACTCGTAGGCAATCACGACGGCAACACCGTACAGTCGTCAAGTATCCCTGCGGCAGACGTTGAAAGCGATTACAGGATTACAGAAGCGGAAATGGAAACTCTGCTCAAGGGCTGGAACGACGGCTTCACCTACGCGGGCGATAATTATACGGGCTGTCAGTTCTACGGCTATAAGGATTACGCAGCGCTCGGTATAAGAGTAATAAGGCTCCACAGTTATATTGAGAACATAGGCGGCGGTACTTCATATTTCGGTGGAAACGGCGGCAACTGGGGCTACTATGACGACGAAGTGACGTGGTTCAGGGACGTTGCGCTCAATACGGATAACGATATCCTCATACTCTCACATCAGACGCTCTCCCCGATTTTACAGGGCTATGCTGAAAACCAGAACATACCGAAAAACGGCACAGCTATTCAGGCGCTTATTGATAACTGGCAGACAAACGCACGTCACTGTATAGGCGTAATTCACGGTCACGTTCACTGGGATTACTTTTCAAAGGGCAATAAAACCTTTAACGTTATCGACCACAGCGACCACTCAACCGTACTGACAAGAACGGGTACGCACGGCGATTTTTACGAATACGCTCAGGGCAGAGCGGAATATGAAGCGTCGTTCGGCACATCTGACAGTACGCCCGTAAGCTCCTACAGAGACGTTCCGCAGGGTGCGGTAGCTTACGGCAGAAGCTCGAATAATGCGACTGAGGCGCTTTGGACGGCAATAGTTGTTGACAAGACCAATCACACCATTCACTTCGTGCGCTTCGGCGCGGGCAGCGACCTTTCGGTTGACTACACGAGCGATACAGTAATTAACGTTACGGGTATTACTCTCGACCAAAACAGTGCAAGCGTAACCGAAGGCAATACCTTAACGCTCAGCGCGACTCTCGCTCCTTCAAACGCGACTAACAGGGGCGTGATATGGAGCAGCTCGGATACAAGCGTTGCTACCGTATCGGGCGGAGTAGTTACTGCAATAGCAGAGGGCAACTGTACAATAACGGCGACCGCAGCGGCAGATAACACGGTTTATGCTACCTGCGCAATTACCGTAACCGAAATTGTGAGAACGAACCTGCTGCCGAGCGCGGTTGATACGGACGGGTCATCGTACAATAACGGCACGGGATACATGCCCGACGTAAGACTACACTCAAGCGGAAGCGTATTCTACGACAGCGAAGCAATAGGTATGTACACCACGGGCTTTATTCCCGTTCAGTACGAGCAGACCGTACTGCTCAGGAATATTCAGGCAAGCACAAATAACGATTACAACTACCTTGCATTTTACGATTCCTCCAAGGAAATGATTGCAAACTGCTCACAGTATATTAAGACCTGGAAGAACAGCTACGGGCTGAATTCGATTAACGAAGCGGGCGGTTACCTCACCTCCTTTAAGGTAAAGGCAGACTCAAGCCACGATCTTTCGCAGGCGGCGTTCTTCAGGCTTACGGCTGAGCTCATAGACGGTACGAGTAAGATTTACGTTGAATAGGAGGAGAAAATGAGCGATACGGTTTTAGTTGCTTTAATCGGACTCGGCGGAAGCGCGCTCGGCTCCTTTATCGGCGTGCTTGTAAACACAAAGCTTACTAATTACAGGCTTGAGCAGCTCGAAAAAAAGCAGGATAAGTATAATAATATCATCGCAAGGACATATAAATTAGAAGGACAGGTTGCGGAGAACTCCCACGATATAAAGGAGATAAAAAGCAGCCTCAATACGTATAATTCAAGGAGTGTTTAATCTGAAAAAGTATAAAATTACAAAACAAACGCTCACAAGAGCGGGAAGAACCTTTATTCAGGCGTTTTTAGGTTACGTGATTATCAATGCGGCGGTTATTGATTTTTCAGACGACAAGGAGGTTTTGAAGTCCTCAATAGTCTGCTTCCTCGTATCTGCCGCAGCGGCGGGGCTTGCCGCGGTTATGAACCTTGAAACGCCCGAGCTGCCCGAGGAGGAGGTATCGGACAATGGCTAAAACCTACTACGGCGTTGATCTTTCCGAGCATAACGGAGCGGTTGACTTTAACAAGCTCGCCAAAAAAGCGGACTTTGTAATACTGCGTATCGGCTGGGTAGGCAACGGAAAACAGAAGCTCGACAAAAGCTTCAAAAAGAATTATAACGCGGCAAAAAAGGCGGGCATTAAGCTCGGCGCATACGTTTACATATACTCAAAAACTCCCGAAGCCGCCGAGGAGGGCGCAAGGTGGGTATTGGACGAGATTAAAGGGCTCAGCTTTCAGCTCCCGATTTACTGTGATATGGAGGACAAAAGCATTGCCTCGCTCGGAAAAACGAAGCTAACTAAAATTGCAGAGGCGTTTAACAACGCGATTATAAAAGGCGGCTACAGAGCAGGCATTTACGCAAATCTCGACTGGTACAACAACAAGCTCCTACCCTCAATTAAGGATTACCCCACGTGGATTGCTCACTACACGAGCGGTAAGAACAAATACCGCGGAAAATATGAAATGTGGCAGAATTCCTCAACAGGTAAAATCAGCGGAGTAAACGGCAAGGTCGACACCGATTATCTTTACGAAAACATCTTTGAAACGGGCAAAAAGAGCGTTGACGAAATTGCAAAGGAGGTAATCGACGGCAAATGGGGCAACGGGAGCGAGAGAAAAAAGCGCCTTAAAGCCGCAGGCTACGATTACAAGGCCGTGCAGAAAAGAGTGAACGAGCTCATAAAAAATAAATAGGCGTTGCATTATGTCGTATTACTGATATAATAGGCTTATAATATAAATCACGGTACGGTAAAAACAATGAAACTGAAAGAGCTTGAAATCGGTCAGACAGGTATAATTGAAAAGGTTGAGGGCGAGGGCGCGCTGAGGCAGCACTTTCTCGATATGGGCGTTATACCCGAAGCGGAGATAACGCTTGTTAAATTCGCGCCGATGGGCGACCCTGCCGAGTACAGAATCCACGGGTACGAATTAACGCTCAGGCTCGCAGACGCAGAAAAGATTACCGTGAGGAAAACGAGCGCAACGTCAAAAAGCTCAAAGGACGTTCGCAGAAGCCATATCGAGCACCCCGGACTCGGCGAGGGCGGTAAATACCATATCAAGAGCGAGGAAAATCCCCTCCCCGACGATAAGGTTTTATCCTTTGCGCTTGCGGGAAATCAGAACTGCGGCAAGACCACGCTTTTCAATCAGCTCACGGGCTCAAACCAGCACGTAGGAAACTTCCCCGGGGTTACCGTGGACAGAAAGAGCGGACAGATTAAAAACTACCCGAATACCGAGGTAGTCGATTTGCCGGGTATATATTCCCTTTCGCCGTATTCAAGCGAGGAAATAGTATCAAGGCGGTACATACTCGGAGAAAAGCCTACGGGTATTATCAACATTGTTGACGCCACGAACATCGAAAGAAACCTTTACCTTACTATGCAGCTTATGGAGCTTGAAACGCCGATGGTGCTTGCGCTCAATATGATGGACGAGGTAAGGGGCAACGGTGGCTCAATACTGATTAACGAGATGGAGAGCATACTCGGGATACCCGTAGTACCGATTTCAGCCTCAAAGAACGAGGGCGTGCAGGAGCTCGTAAACCACGCCGTACATATTGCAAAGTATCAGGAAAAGCCGAGAAGGAACGACTTTTGCGACGTTGAAGCGTACGGAGGGGCGGTTCACCGCTGTCTTCACGGAATTATGCACCTTATTGAAGACCACGCAAAAGCGGCTGAAATTCCCGTACGCTTCGCCGCGACTAAGCTCGTTGAGGGCGATGAGAGAATAAAAGACGCGCTCAAGCTCGACGAGAACGAGGCTGAATTCGTGGAGCACATCATAGTTCAGATGGAGCAGGAGCGCGGGCTCGACAGAGCCGCAGCAATCGCCGATATGCGTTTTTCGTTCATTACAAAGCTCGTAGAGGAATGTGTAGTAAAGCCCACGGAGAGCAAGGAGCGCGAGCGCAGCAGAAAGATTGACAGTATCCTTACGGGAAAATATACCGCTATTCCCTCCTTCATATTTATTATGGGGCTGATATTCTATATCACCTTCGGCGGCGTAGGGCTTTGGCTTCAGCAGCTTATGGAAAAAGGAATTGACCTGCTGAGTCAGTACGCGGACGCGGGACTTACCGCGTGGAACACCAATCCCGTCGTTCACTCCCTTATCACAGACGGAATAATAAACGGCGTGGGAAGCGTCGTGGTATTCCTGCCGATAATCGTAACGCTCTTTTTCTTCCTCTCTCTGCTTGAGGACACGGGATATATGGCGAGAGTCGCCTTTGTTATGGATAAGCTCTTAAGAAAGTTCGGGCTTTCGGGCAGGAGCATTGTGCCCATGCTTATAGGCTTCGGCTGTTCGGTGCCGGGCGTTATGTCCTGCCGCACGCTCCCGTCGGAGCGCGACAGAAAAATGACGATAATGCTCATTCCGTTTATGAGCTGCTCGGCTAAGCTTCCGATATACGCACTGTTTTCTGCCGCATTCTTTCCTAAGTATTCGGCGCTCGTTATGATAACGCTCTACCTTATCGGAATTATTGTGGGAATACTTACGGCGGTTATTTCAAAGAGCACGTCCTTTAAGGGCGAGGCGGTACCCTTCGTAATGGAACTCCCAAACTACCGTATGCCGAGTGCTAAGAACATATTAAGACTGCTTTGGGACAAGTCAAAGGATTTCCTCTCAAGAGCGTTTACGGTAATATTCATCGCTTCAATCGTAATCTGGTTTTTGACGACCTTTAATTTCCATCTCGAAATGGTGGAGAGCTCAAAGGACAGTATGCTTGCGGTTATAGCGGGTTGGATAACGCCGATATTCGCGCCGCTAGGCTTCGGCGACTGGAGAATTACGACCTCGCTCATCACGGGCTTTATGGCTAAGGAAAGCGTAGTTTCCACCCTTTCGGTACTCTTCGGTAACGCAAGCGCGGTTAAATCCGTTTTGTCGGTCGGCTCAGCCGCCTCACTCCTTGTATTCTGTCTGCTCTACACCCCCTGCGTTGCTACAATCGCGGCGGTTAAGCGTGAGCTCGGCAGGCTCTGGGCGGGCGGAATGGTCCTCCTTCAATGCGGCGTTGCGTGGCTTTGCGCAGGCGCGGTATACCTCATATGCTCGCTTTCGGGAATTAAGTAAGGTGATATAATTGACGGAGTTTTTAATAAGACTTGTTAAAAAGAGAAATGGGGAAAGCAAACTGAGAAGCGCTTACGGCTACCTCAGCGGCATTACGGGAATAGTCTGTAATCTTCTTCTCTGCGTAACAAAATTCACCTTAGGCGTGCTTACGGGCGCGCTTTCCGTCACCGCGGACGCGGTTAACAACCTCACGGACTGTGCGGCGAATATAGTAACACTTACGGGTATTAAGCTTTCGGACAAGCCCGACGATAAAGAGCACCCGTTCGGTCACGGCAGAATTGAATACATCTCCGCACTTATCGTTGCAATCTCGGTATTCGTAGTAAGCTTTGAGCTTGCAAAAAGTTCGCTTTCGAAGATTATTCACCCCGAGGAAATGAAATTCAGCGTTTGGTATCTCGTAATACTCGGCGCTACGGTTCTTGTTAAAATATGGATGGCGTATTTTAACTCAAAGCTCTATAAGCTTACGGACAACCTCAACCTTAAGGGCGTTAAGCTCGACAGCATTAACGACTGCATAGTTACCTCTGCCACGATTATTTCAATGCTCCTATCGCACGCGTTTAAGCTGAATATAGCCGACGGTATTACGGGGCTCGGGATTTCGGTATTCATTTTCTTCTCTGGTGTCGGAATACTAAAAGAGGTGCTAAACCCGCTGATAGGCGAGCCTCCTTCAAAGGAGGTAACAAAAAGGATTGAGAAAATAATCTGCGAGAGCGATATAGTGCTCGGCGTGCACGATATAATCATCCACAGCTACGGCAAAAGCAGGACAATCGCCTCTGCTGACGCCGAGGTTAACGCGGACTCGGATATTTTCGAGATACACGGCGCTATCGACGGCGCTGAACGGAAAATCCTTGACGAGCTCGGAATAGTAATATGTATTCATATGGACCCCGTCGATACCTCGGACAAGGAAACGGCAAGGCTCAGGAAGGAGGCTGAGGAAATCATAAAGGAATACGACGAAGCGTTCTCCTTCCACGATTTGAGAATTACCGAAGCCGACGGGCAAAAAAAGCTTTGCTTTGACCTTGCGATACCGTTTGATTACAGCGAAAGGAAAAGCAGAATCGCCGAGACTTTAGAGCAGAGGTTTACGGAAAAGCACCCAGATATGCAAATAGAAATAAATATTGAACATTCATATACTTAAAAAGAGAGCCTCGACGGAAACGCCGAGGCTTTTATTATAGTTTTAAATTCCCGTTTGCGGGATTGTTTATTACACTTCCCTGCTCTGTAAATCGGGAGCCGTGGCAGGCGCAGTCCCAGGAGTGCTCCGCGCCGTTCCATTTAAGAGCGCAGCCGAGGTGGGGGCAGCGCTTCGCCGTAGGCGTAAGAAGATTGGTTATCGTTTCACAGGCGTTTACAAAAAGCTGAGGCTTAAGAATACTCCTCGAGGGGTTAAATACGTCGGCATAGGCGTTTTCCCTTTCGAGTATCATATCGCAAAGTATCATAGCCGCGGTCATTGCGCCCGTCATTCCCCACTTATTAAATCCGCTTGCAACGTACAAATCGGACGTTGACGCGGAGTACTGACCGATATACGGAATACTATCAAGGCTCATACAGTCCTGCGCCGCCCAGTAATACATTTCCCTTGACGACGGATACACTTCATGAGCATAGCTTCTCAGCTCGTTCCAGTTCCCGCCCTTTTTTCCCGTGCGGTGTCCTCCGCCTCCGAGCAGCAGCAAGCCCTGATAATTCCTGAAGGAAAGCCCCGTATCGCTCTCGTCAACGTACATTCCGTTCACGTCCGCAGCGCCGTCAAGCGCCAGTACGTAGGAGCGGTGCTGATATAGCTTTAGAGGATATAATCCGTGCTTATTAATAAACGGAAAATGAGTCGCGACGATAACCTTCTGCGCCTTAATCGAGCATTTATCCGTTACCGCGGTATTACCGACCATCTCGCGCACGAAGGTATTTTCATAAATATTCAAGTCCTTACATATTGCGCTTATGAACTTAAGCGGGTGGAACTGCGCCTGGTCGCGAAACTTTACCGCGCCGACCGTTTTAATCGGTATTTTCGGGGTTTCGCAGAGCTCCGCCTCAAAGCCGATTTTATCAAGCGCGTTCATTTCCTTTTCAAGCTTATACCTGTTGGAAACGGAATAAACGTAATTATCCTTAAGCTCATAATCGCAATCAATTTCCCTGCAAAGCTCGGCGTATTTATTGAACGCCGCTTTATTCGCTTCAAGATAATGCTTAGCGCCAAGTATTCCGTAGGACTCGGCTATTTTATTATAAATCAGCCCGTGCTGATAAGTTATTTTTGCCGTAGTGTTACCCGTGGTTTCGCCGCAAATATTGTCCTTCTCAACGAGCATACAGTCAACGCCGCTTTCTTTAAGCAGATACGCACTCAGTATACCCGCTATTCCGCCTCCGATAATAAGGACGTCCGTGCTTTTATCCTCCTGCAGCTCCTCAAAGCGCGGAAGGGATACCGTGTTTTTCCAAATAGATTCCATATAATCATTCTCCGTCGTATAATACAAGTTCACTGTCAGAATTATAAATCCCGAGGAATACCTCGCCCGCGTTACAGTAGCCGTTCAGCTTAAGCTGTTTATTAAGCCATATTGTATCAAGCCCCAGCCTTTTAAGGTTTTCGTCAAGAATTCTTCCGTCCATAATGAGCTCCGTCCCGATATACTCCTGCTTAGGATCAAGCTCCATATCCTCGGGGTTAAGCGGGCGCTTAGTACTAACTGGCAGGATGGAAAGCTGTCCGTTATATTCAAATATCGCAGTCTGAATATCGTCAAGATTAAAATACCCCTCCTGCCTGCACAAAAGCAGAAATTCGCTGAGCTCAAGCTTCGCCTTTTTCATATTATTACGGTAGATTTTACCATTATCCATAATAATTGTCGGCGTGCCGTTAATATACTTACGTGATTTCGGAAAGCGCCTCGTCACAACACTCAGCACAAGCGTTACTGCACTGAAGGTTACAAGCGCAACGATTGGCTTCCACCAAGGGCTTTCAAGCATTGTTGCAACCTCTGCGGCGACAGAGCCTATCGTGATTCCCGTAATATAGTCAAAGAATTCAAGCTGCGCGACCTGTTTATGACCTATCAGCTTTGCAATAATAAACAGCGTCGCCGCGGAAAACAGCGCCGCAAGGAACACCTTTAAAGCTTCCATAATGTACCTCCGTTACAGTATTTATTATTTCCGCTTTTTTTATAATAATCCTCAACTTATACACATACTCAGGATTTTTAACAAAGGGTGTTTCTGTAATAAAATATAAAGAAAAAGGGAGCTATTCAGGTCGGCAAGAACTTTAAGGTAATGAAATCTGCATTTGTTGATTGGTGCAGGGAACGGAGAGTATAAGTTAGCAACCACTGATATTTCAGTGGTTGCTCCTTTATTAACCGCAATTCTACTTAACGCAGACAAATTCCACGCCAAAAGGATTGCATAAACACAGCACTTAATTTATAATAAAACCGAGGTGAGTATATGGACAACAAGCAAATCGGTAAGTTTATTTCAAAAATGAGGAAATCGAAAGAGTTAACCCAAAACGAGTTAGCTGATAAATTAAATATAAGTAATAAAACTGTTTCAAAATGGGAAACCGGAGAAGGATTACCCGATATTTCGGTTTTGCCCAAGCTTGCAAAAGTATTAGGTGTAACCGTTGATGAAATACTAAACGCTGAGCTAAAAGATGAAGCTCGCATAAAAGTTGAAGAAGTTGCAAATGAAAAAAATCTCTTAAATATTTTTCATATATGCTTTTTGATTTCATGTTTTATATGCGGGTTTGGATCCTTACTCGGCAGTTTTAACGAGATTTATTCTATGTTCTCTTTTAAGGTCCTGTTCTATACGCATTGGGAAATTATTTTTGCTGCCGTTGCTTTTGGTTGTATCGTTTTCGGAAACTTGTTATTTTATATAAGTGCACTAAGGCTAAATGTTATTTATCCTAAAGAAAAAATCATTCTGCTTTCATATAAAAAGGCATTTTTGGTTTTTATGATAAGCATCGTCTTTATACTTACATTTATTATCAGGATTATTGATCACTATCTTTGGCTTTACTACACTGAACTGATGATTGGATCTTTTATATATGTTATTATGATTGTACTTTGTATAGTCCTTTCAAAGAAAATTGAGAAGAAATACAGCAATGAATAAAAACACAAAAAGAATTGTTCTGATATTACTTGCAATTATTATATTACTTCCAAACTTGTTAATAATAGGAGTTAGTGCAATTTATCGTCAAAACTTTTATCAAGATATATACTACCATTTCTTAAATCCGCAAGTAAAAGTAACGATAAATGCAGAAGTATTTATTGACGGAGTTCCAGTTGCTATTGACGAAAACAGTGTAACCGTAACTATGGATTATGAATTAAATGAAACGGGTCTTAGTTCAATTACTGCTGACAATAACAACTTGACTATAAAGTATCGTGCACCTTATGGTACTTTTGAGTATGCTTTTCTTGCAGGAGATTATAAAATCGTACTTAATCTACCGCATTTTAACGAGTGGGAAGTTAATGAATATAATTATGTTATTTCAATAGATACTAACAAAAAACAAATAACATACGATTATAAATACAGCTATCCGACTGAAGAGACTTATGAAACAATAATCAAAACGGGCAAACAAACAGAACCATTACAAAAGGAAAATACGATTTCGCAATACCATTAAAGAAAAAGAATGAGGAATTCGAGGATACGGATAATGGAGAAGAACAATAAAAAACGCAAATGGATTATTATAGCGACAATTGTATTAATTGTTGTCATTATTATACCTATCATTGTCATAAAAAGCATATTCGGGGTCAAACCAAATGCAGATTGGCTAAGCGTCAGGGCATATCAGGGCGACCGAATAACTGTAAATTTGCACATTACCATCGATGGAGAACCTGCAGCGGTAAAGAAAAACGGAATTGGATTTAATCTGAATAATAATAATGATGATTTCCAAACATTAACTGACCGAGCTAATGATTATAACACATATAAATACTCTTTGACAATTGTGAATGACAAAGGCAAATCAATTCCGCTTAATATTACAGTTAATCATTGGAACTGGTGGGAGATTGTAGAAAGTGATTTGTATATTGAAATTGATACAAAAACAAACTCCTACAAAACTCACGAAACATATTGTTATACTGCAGAAAACCCGATATATCATTATGAAAAAGCATCGGAGCCAGAGCAGACAGTAGAAGGTATTGACAGTATAGAAGAATACGCAGGCTGCAAAGGATAATAAGAAAAGAGCAGTTTTCGCTGCTCTTTTCTTAATTTATAGGTTGAAAAATGGTTGGCAAGTGGTTGACGTTCAGGCAATCTCAAGTCAACTAATGGCAACCCAAGTCAGCCATTCGGCATAAATCTTTTTTCAGTTGCGCCCAATTTTTGAATTTTTAACCACTACACAGTTGAAACCGTCATTCTGCGAAAAGGTATACTATACCTTTTCTTTCCAAATCAAAGATTTGGAGAATGACATCGCAAGTTCAAGTCTTGTCTTAAAGCAAAATACAGGGTAGTCCGTTTGGACTACCCTGTATTTTGGTCGGAGTGTAGAGTATACAGAGCGAAAAAGTCAAGCGTTTAGGCGGTTTGTGCGGTTGTTGGTTGGCTTATGGTTGACATTCGCACATTTTAAGCATTTAACGCCAATCCCGCACCGCTTAAGTACTCATCTACCTTCGCTACATTCTCATTCTGGAAATTATCAAAGACATCGGAGTAGGTATCAAGCGTAACCTTTATATCCGTATGCCCTAACAGATTCTGCAGCACCTTCGGCGGCATGCCCGACTCAATACAGCGGGTCGCATAGGTATGACGGAGGCTGTGCAGCGTAAGGCTGCCGCTTACCATTTCATCCTTAATACCGTACTTTTTAACGATACGCTGAAACTCCATATTCACCAGGCTTGTCGGCACGAGCGTTCCCGTCGTAGTGTGAAAAAGAAAACCGTCTTTAGTGGGAACATATTCCTTCAGCACCTTTTCAATAACAGGCTTCACCAAAGAGTTGATAGGGACCTGTCTGTTGCCCTTATCCGTTTTCGCAGAGTCGTTGACAAACGCTTCGCCGTGCTCCCCTTTTGCAATCGTCTTTTCTATATTAATATAGTTGAAATTCGTATTGATATCCTTCTTCGTTAAGGCGTTTATTTCTCCCATACGCATTCCGGTATATACGGATATGAGCATCTGCTCCGCATAGCGCACGGGCTCATGCTGAAGGACCTCCAGGAACCGCTTCTGTTCATCAAGGGTTAATGCCCGTATTTTTTTCGACTTCTTTGACGACTTCGGGCGGCGAACATCCAACATAGGATTATCAACAATGATTTTACGCTTGACCGCCTCTGCGAATCCCTGGTTGAGCATCATATGAATTTTGCGGATATATGACTGCGAATAATGCACCTTGGAAAGCATAAGCTCTTTCAGCATAGTGCTATCCACCTTCTGAATCGGAATATCTCTGATAGGACGGCAGTGTTTGAGCGTATCAAGATGACGGAAATAGGTCTGGTCCTGGATTTCATTCATCGCGCGCTTTTCGTTCAGCATCTGCATCATCAGCTGTTCAAAAGTAATGGTGGACGCATCAACGAACTTGCCGGAGTAAATAACAAATTTAACCTTTTGCATTTTCTCCTCAACCTCTTCAGGCGTATCGCCGAGAACGGTTTTACGGATACGCTTACCGTTTTCGTACTTGCCCAGATCGAGCTGTCCCATCCACTTTTTCTTGCTCTCGATATAGAAAATGCTACCCTGCCCGTAGTGATTCTTCGGCTTTTTTGCTTTAGCCATAGTATTCACCTCCGTCTGCATATTAACTCTTAAAATAGTCAATTACAAGTCTTTCGGAGAATATTATTTTAAATGTCCAGAAAGACGTACTGTTTACTGTTTCCTGAAGTAATAAAAGGATTTTTTGTATTAATTATGTTTGTTAAAACGCTTATAACCTTGACCGTTTATCAGTAAGGCATTATAATATAATTGTGTTTTTTCTAAACAATAATTAAGGAGAAAAAACTATGATTTGGATTACTGCCGCTGATATAGACAACTGGACAAATAAAGAACCTCGCAGAGCACAAGAAATGCTTCCTCTTCTTATTGGGAAGCTTATTCTTGCATCTAGCAACGATATAATTGATTATCATTTCCCTTATGGAAAAGCCGTTCAATTTAGTGGGTATGATGGTATCTTGGAAACAAAGGAGAAATCCCCGCATTTTCCTGATGGTAAATCAGTATGGGAAATGGGCACTGATCAAAACATCAAAGACAAATTCAACGATGATTATAAAAAACGCACAGATGAACCTAACGGAGTTATTCAGGCTGAAACCACATTTTGCTTTGTAACTTCTCGTATCTGGAATCATAGACAGGGAATCGCTGAAATAACTAAAGAAAAAGATCAACAAAAGATTTGGAAAAAAGTTAAAATTATCGATGCTAACAATCTTGAGCGTTGGCTTGAAGATTGTCCATCGGTTCAAATGTGGTTTTCTGTTATTATAGGAAAGCCTAAAGCTGGTATTCAAGATGCTTATAGCTTTTGGAAAGACACTATAGCAACAACAGATCCAAAACTAAATGCAGATTACTTCCTTTACAACAGAGAATCAGTTATAAAGAAGATTAATAATATTTTAGACTCAGACGCACGTCAAATTATAATAGTATCTAGTTCTTGGCTTGAGGCTATATTGTGCATTGTAGCGGAAATAGTTTCTTCAGAAGATAAATCAATAAAGACCTTCGGTGAAAAATGTCTTTTTGTTAACTCTTATGAAGCGTTGAAGGAAGCAGATTTAAACTGCAAAAGTTCAATAATTATTCCTTGTTTTCATTTTACGGACTCTCTTCCTACGTTTTCCGAGAACGAAAATTTTGTTCTTATTCCGGTTAATCAGTATGACCCTATTGATAGGATTAATAAAAGTTGTAATCGTATTGAAATTCCTGCAAGAACTCGGCATGAGTTTTGCGACGCCCTTGAAAAACTTGGTTATAGTTCTTCAGATGCATATGCTACGGGAGAAAACTTAAGATGTAATTTCATGGCGTTATATAGACAAATCTGTACGGATACTCTTAAAAAAATCCCGGTTTGGAGCAAGACAAGGGATGTGTCAATTCTTGTTCCAGCATTATTTGCTGGAGCATGGGAGGGTAAGAAATCCGGAGATATAAGTATTATTAGTAGGTTATCAGAGGTTTCCTATGATGAATATACTACATTGATTCACGAATACACTTTAGGTGAAAACACTACTTTATCTCTTATAGATAAAACTTATGCTTGTATCTCTATTGAAGAAATGTGGGATTTTCTTTGGGACAAAATAACAGAGAACAAGTTTACTTTGTTTAAGCAGTGCTTTATTGAGGTCTTTAATGAAAAAGACCCAACATATGAATTACCAGAAGAGAATTGGTATATGGCAAGTGTATTAGGGAAATCACCTTCTTATTCGAAAGAACTTAAAGAAGGCATGATACTCTCGCTCATAATGATGGTTTCACGTAAGAACGCGCAAAAGTACCGCCCGTTTACAAATAATATTGTAACAGAATGCAATGCATTAGTTAAAAGTGTTTTGGATAATATAAGTTCACTTCAACAATGGCAGACGATTTGCCCGTATCTTTCTTTGCTTATGGAAGCCGCACCCGAAATAGTCTTGAGTGTGTTGGAAAAAGAAGTAAATTTACCACAGAGTGATTTTTGGAGATTGTTTAAATCATCTGATGATTTTTTGTTCGGAAGGACATTCTACACTCATATTCTTTGGGCTCTTGAAATTTGTATTTGGGATAAAAGATACGCAACTCGTGCACTAAATCTTTTGATTGCATACGCAGAAAAAGGTTATTCATATAAACTGTCAAACTGTCCGGAAGAATCTTTATATCATATATTTTGCCTTTGGATGCCGCAAGGTGTATTTTCACTTGACGAAAGAAAGGAACTCTTGATTAGTATAACAAAGAATCATCATTCGATTGCTCCAAGACTTTTTGAAAAGCTACTGTCAAGTGTCTCGCAGATTTCCCCCGGTGTTTCAAAGCCTAAATGGAAGACAATAGATGCACCACTAGAAACAGTAACGCCTCCGCAATTATTGGAAATGCGGGAAGACTTATTGAGATGCTATCTAGATAGTATTACACCTTGCTATGAAGATTGGCATTTTGTCATTTCAGAATTAAATAGTTTTAAGCAAATTACTGTTATTTCGGAAATGTGTAAAAGCCAAAAGGAATTATTCTCAGAAGAAGACAGATTGAAATTATGCAAGGATTTGTCACACTATATTAGCCATAATAGGAAATTTAACCACGATACCTCTGATCGCATTGATATTATTGAGCAATTGTATAATGAAATGTTACCAAATTCGCCAAAATGCAATGCTCACTATTTTTCTTATCATTTTGATGGCTTAAATCCGGTTCCATATGATCCAGATAATTATAGTTATGAGAAAGAGCGTGAGAGTCTATATGAATTCCAAAAAATCAAAATTCAAGAAATGATAGATTCTTACGGCTTTGATTCTGTAATTGAGATTATTCCATTGATTGAAGACATCCCGGCTTATGCAAATGTTATTGCGGAAACCGCGTTGAAGAAGGACGTCGATTGGGATTATATTTTTAAGATTAAAACAATTAATGTATCCATTGCCTCAAACATTATTAAGGCTTTGTATAGATTTCCTCAGGCTAATGTTGTCGAAAAAGCACAAGCAGAACTTGAATCAGATAGACTGGGTTGGGCTTTAAGCTGTTTGACTATTGAGGATAATATAACAAAAATTATTAACGAAAGTGATTCTGAAGACTGTAAAAGAGTATATTGGGAAAATGTTAATATTTTTGGAATAAACACTAGAAATGAATCGTGGGTAAAGGATGTTATAAATAAATTCTTACAATATAAACGCCCATACTCAATTATTGATCGTTTCGCGTATGGCGACTGGAATGATCCAAATATAATAATTGAAGTCTTAAAGGCGGCATTAATTCAACAGCCTGCTTCAGAACCTTCAGGTCTTACATTACAACGTGTAGGGACTTATGATATTGAAGAAATGTTCAAGAAACTATATAAAAAGGCTAGTGGTTTGGAACTGGAGATAGCTCAGCTAGAATTATCATATTTAAAAGTTTTTGATTTGAAATTCGAGCCTAAATGCTTAATAGATTTAGTTTTAGATTCTCCAGAAATATATTTTGAGCTTTTGACAGGAGCATTTCGTTCGGATGAAGGAGATAGCAAAAGCGAAGATGAGAATAAAAAACATTTTGCTGAGATAGCATATACCGCTTTGGAAAGAATACGCAGAATTCCAGGATATTCTGTAGAGAACAAAACAATTGATGAGACTAAATTCAAGCAGTGGATAGATGCAACAACTGTCCTAGCACATAGTAATAAATACACAACAGCTCATGATGTTGTTTTAGGAAAAATTCTTTCTTATTCGCCAAATGGAACTGACGGAAACTGGCCCGCTGAGTGTGTACGTGATGTTTTTGAAAAACCACATTCTGATACTCTTGAAAGCAATTTCATTATTGGAAAGGAAAACCAACGTGGAGTATACACTGGTACTGCAGGGAAAGAAGAGAGAAAAATTGCGGTTAATTATAAGACTCAAGCCGATAAACTACAGTTGCGGTATCCTTTCACGGCTTCAATACTGTTAAGAATTAGCGATTATTATTATAATCAAGCCGAATATGAACGTGCTAGCGAATTAAGAGGTATATAATTATCAATTATTTGAACGAACCATTTTTAGAGCCTTGTGAAATATTCTTCTGGACTTTGGGCTTCTCCTGTGATATTTGTTATTGTTACAAGGAGGTGGCGAAATGCCGAAAACTATTGTTGAAACCATATTAAACCCAAAGTATCAGAAGGAGTATAATTTCAGGAACTTGGCTGAAAAGGTTGAAATATGCGAGCGACTGAAACATTTGGAGGAGGAGATAACATCTCAGCTTGACAGAGAGCATAAAAAGCTGTTTGAAGAATACGCTGAAGGGTGGGACAAACTACATACTGAGTTAAGTCTTGATACCTTTGCCTCAGGAATGAAGTTTGCAGAAATACATAACAGGTAAAAAACAGGGGCGGCGTGTTGCCGCCCTTGATTCATTACAACTTGTATATTTTTGCAATAACTATCTATAGAGCAACAAACCGCTGTCTAAAAATAACACACAGACCAAGACATACTTGTATTCCCGAAGAGACCACCCCAAAAATGACTTTTTCAAGAGCGCATAATAATACAAATTGTAATAGAAAACCGTTTCTCTTTGTTAGTGGATATATAGTCACGCTTTTGACAGTTTTTTCATCAGTGTTTTCAAGGCATTCGGGACCCGGTTTTAAGTTCTTAAGGTAGTTACACCTGATTCGGCGTTTCAGGGGGTGAAAGCGTGACGGTAACCGATTTTAGCGAACAGAAACAACGGAAGCGAAGCCATAATACAAATACTTGAAACTGAACAGATGGTTCGCATATTTCCCAAGCTTAGACCGATGCTTTTTCGCCGAAAATCGCCCTATAAATCGCATAACGATTTCTTCAATAAAACTTCGTAAGATAAAATTATTTGACATTATCAGAATTGTATGCTACCATTAGCAAAACGAGGTAATTATTATGAATAAGCATTTTGCAAAACTGAATGCACAGCTGCAGCAGCCCAGACAGTATGTATGGGCTTTTTGGTGTTGTGTTCATTTAAGATAGTTTTGTAAGAGCATATAGATTACTGAACTGCTGATGAACACAAGTTTCGTCGGCAGTTATTTTTATTGAAAGGAGAAAAATAATGGATTCTATAAAAAACTATTATAACCACTATGATGAAGACGGAAGATTGCTTAAGAAAAACAGGCGTCCCGAATATTTGCTTACTATGGAGTATATTGAAAAGTATTTGTTTGATGGCGCAAAGATACTGGAAATCGGCGCAGGAACGGGAAGATACTCTGTAACGCTTGCCGAAAAGGGTTACGATGTTACAGCGGTTGAACTTGTACCGCACAACATTGAAATTATGAAAAAGAAGGTTAAGGCGGAACATCATATCAAAATTATTGAAGGTAACGCCGTTGACTTGTCATTTTTGGAAGATGAAACCTTTGATATTGTTTTACTGCTTGGACCGATGTATCACTTGTTTACTGATGTGGATAAGCACGCCGCCTTGAGCGAAGCAATAAGGGTTGCAAAAACAGACGGTGTTATATATGCGGCTTACTGCAATAATGATACCTGCATGTACAAAATGTTTTATGAAAGGCGTATTCTCGGTCTGCTTGAAAAAGGAATGATAACCGATGACTACCACGCTATATCAAGTCCGAACGAAATCTTTGAATTATACAGAAAGCCAGAAATTGACGATATGATGAAACGCTACAGTGTTACACGTTTGCATTTTGTCGGTGTGGATATGCTCTCGTATGTTGTCAACAACAAGCTCAACAGATTAAATAAAAAGGAATTTAACGAGTATATGAAATTCCTGCACAGTATATGTGAAAGGGATGAACTGACGGGATTCTCTATTCATATGCTTGATATTTTTAGAAAGGATTAGATAATGAAGTTAATTAATATAACCGGTGCTCCGAGATGTGGCAAGACAACTCTGGCAAAGAAAATGGCAACTGAATTAAATTGCTCAATTCTCAGTTTGGATGCCTTCTCTAAATCAATACGGAATACATTTTGTGACTTCAAGTTATATGGAGATGACATTTCTATCAGACCTGCCCTCAACAACGATAAATTTTTAAAGTTGGTTGCAGACTACATTAATAACTATTTTGTTGATTATGAAAACCATACATTGATAGTTGAGGGATGTCACTTCACACCTGAAGAGTTCAAATCTGTATTTAATAATGTTATAGTTATTGCTTTAGGAAGGACCGGAGCAACAGATGAAATCATTGATGCTATAAAGCAAAAAGATTGGATGCATAATCTACCGGATGAAATTATATTGCAGTATGCAAAACTCATAAAAGAGTATTCGATTAAATTAAAGTCGGAGGCACATTTCTATGAGTACATTGAAGTTTGAAGAACTCTACACAATTGAATTATTAAAACTTGAAGACTATTCTAAATGCAGCAGCATATGGGATATGGAGAAGCACAAGGAACTTGCGGATAAATTCTATCAAGAGATTTTAAGTAGCAAGCGTATTACATATATCTGCAAAGATGGCGATGAATTCATAGGCGAAATTTCGCTGGTTAAGGATATGAACGATTCGGATTATACTATCCCTGAACAGCGTGTTTATATTTCTCATCTTATTGTAAAGCATGAATACAGGCGTCAGGAAATCGGTAAAATGCTTGTTGATTTCATAACCGATAAAGCAAAAGAACTCGGCTATTCAGAAATGTCAATCGGCGTTGATATGGATAATTATCCTGCGCTGAAACTATATACCGATTGCGGCTTTAATAAAGTCGTTTATATCGGTGAGGATGAACAAGGGAAATACATAAAACTATTAAATACAATATGATAACAGCCTTCGGTTCAACCGAAGGCTGTTGCTTTTATTCAATTATAGACTTAATATGCTTTTCAATTTCTTCAACAAACTCTTTTGCTTTTTTGTACGACTCGTTTGCTATCTGCAGATTGAATTGAATAGTAATGTTGTAATCACTGTCTTCCCTTAATGTTTTCAGTTCTTCAATATCATCTGAAAGCGACTCAGGAAGTATTTGTGTTTTAATATACTCTCTTCTGAAATAGGATAACGTTCCGCTGTGTTTCTTTGAATCATAACCGGTTAATGCTTCAAGCGCTTTTAATGAATGAAAAGCAGCATAATAAGAACGGTTTATTGCAGTTGCATAATCGCCGATGCTAATGTGTTCGGGAATGAAAGAAAGAAGCTGTTTCGCTTTTTCTAACTGCAAATTTGCAATGTCAATATATTCTTTATCAGGCAACCTTTATTCCCTCCCTCTGAACATTAACATAATACTGAAGATGATTTTTAAACTTTTCAAAGCTCTCGGTATCTGCAACTGTAACAGAAACCGTTACATCATTATCTACCGAAAGACGACTTGTAAACTTTGAAAACATCGTTAGGTAGTTGACCAACTCAGCGCTAGTACACTTAATTCTAACCATAATATCAATATCGGATTCATCATCATAATCGCCGCGAGCGTATGAGCCGTAAAGAATTACTGCATCCAACTTGTCACCAAGAAGGCGCTTTGCTTCTTCGGCAACAGAGCTTGTAACTATATTAAGTTGACTCTTTGTACACATAAAGCGCACCTCCTTTTTCTCTAATATTATTATACATAAAAACGCTATAATAATCAAGTTAATAATGCTTGTGAGGCTAATAATCACTAAAACATATTATCATTTTGTAAAAGCAAACTCAATTTTGATTACTCTTGTGTCCAAGAATTTGTACCAACTATTAATTCGTATTGCAACTGAAAACATATGGCGTTATGATTAAAGTGGACAAGGTTCCGAACGAAATATTCTGATTTGCGGAAGGAGGATTGTATATGGATTACAGGCAGCAGGTTGAGTATCTGAAAGCGGGAAATTATTTCTTTATCCCCAACGATATATTCAGTTATGACTTAACGCCGAAGGCGTTTATCGTCTTATGTTACCTCGCTCATATCAGTGATAATATGGGCGAGAGTCATCCGTCAAGATACACCATCGGCAAGCATTGTCATATCACCCGTTCAACTGTTGATAGGGCGCTGAAGGAACTGGAAAGTAACGGGCTGATTGATATAGAAAAACGATACAAGGATAACATACAAACTACCAGCTCATATTCACTTTGTTACATCACCAAAAAGAATAAAACCATATACAACCTTGTAGCAGATATGAACGGAGTACTGGAAGGTAACAAAAGACGCGCGACCAGGTATTTAAGCGGTAAAAGAGATTAGTAAACAGGCTTAGGTTATAGGCGAGTTTCGGCTTTGTATATCGCTCGCCCAAGGCGGCAATACAAAGCCAGCGGGGAGAACCCCGCGCCCCCGTATTTTTAGGAGAAACATATGAACAGAAATATCGTTTTGAATTTCAGAGTGACGGAGAAAGAACGGCAGATCATTGAAGATAAGGCATATATAAAATATGATTCGCTGGCACCGTATCTTCGTGACGCAGCGCTCGGTAAGGATATTTATGTTGTGCCCGGACTGACGGGAATTGATGAAGAACTGAACGCAATCGGTAACAATCTGAATCAGTTAACCCGCCTTGCAAATATGGGGAAGATTGAGTGTGTTGATTTGAGTGATACCCGAAAAGAGGTGGCAAAGATATGGCGATTATTAAACTCACTTCTGGAAAAATATCAGTAGGCATTATCGTAAACTATGTCACGCAGAAAGAGAAAACCGAGGACAAATTAATCAGCGGCGTGAACTGTATGCCCGAGAGCGTACTCGCTGAATTTGAAATGACAAAGCTCAAGTACAACAAGCTCGGTGGCAGAACATATTATCATAAGATGCAGTCCTTTGCTGTAGACGATGACATCACACCGGAGAAGGCACACGAAATCGGTTTGCAGATGGCGGAGCATTGCTTCCCAGGGTATCAAGTTCTTGTCGCTACACACATAGACCGCCATCATACGCATAATCATTTCGTTATCAATTCCGTCAATATGGTTGACGGCAAGAAAATGAATGTGGCTCCACAGGATTTGATTGCAATAAAGAATTACAGCAATGAGCTTTGTGAGAAAAACGGATTCAAAACGACCGAAGCAAAGACGGACAGAAACAGAGAACCACGTTGGAAGTTTGAAATCAAAATGATGGCGCTGCGGATGATGAAAGAGTCGTATTCGATGTCGGACTTCATTGAGAAAATGAGACTGCACGGAATCGATGTTAAATACAATCCCGACTACAAATATATGACCTACACCGACGCTAACGGTCACAGAGTCAGAGATGCAAAACTGTTTGACGAACGGTTGCTGAAAGAAAATCTGCAAACATATTTCTGGCTCGGCGGATGTGAATCTCCGCTTGCGGAAACGATTGAAACTTATGAAACGCCGAAGTCAGGCGACTGCACAACGGGACTTGATAATCTTATCTTCGATACGCTTGCAGCACTGCCGACAACGGAACCTGACTTCGATAATTACGATTACGCTGACATTGACGACCAAGTGCTTGAAGTATTAGTTTTGAAAATGCGCGCTCACGGCTACAAGGTTACAAAATCCGAACTCAACAGAAAGATATCCTACAACATGCCGTATGAGCAGGACCAGGAACAAGGATTATCTATGTAAAGGAGTTAACTATGGAAGAAATAATTAAAGACGAAATCGCAACCGAAAAGGAAGATGAACTCGTATTTCTCACACCGATGGATGTATCCAAAATCATCGGTTGCTCCGTACAGGCAGCAAGAGAATTATTCTACCGTGATGACTTCCCGACAATCAAGGTCGGCAAGAACTTCAAGGTTATGAAATCCGCCTTCATTGACTGGTGCAGGGAACGGAGAGTGTAAGCAGTATAGCCACCGAACTGGTGGCTGTACTTTTTATGTGTGCTGTGATATAATAAATCAAACGTTACAACTCTATAACAATCGTATGGAGATATCAAATGACAAATATACAAATTCAAAATATTGCTAAGCAAACAATTGAATATATAAAAACACAGATTTGTGTTGGTCAGTCATTGGAAGAAATAAGAACTCTCTGCGAAAACAAGATGCTTGAATTAGGCGCAGAATCGTTTTGGTATTATAATATCGGTGCTTTGGTGTTTTCAGGAACGGATACAACCATTTCTGTTTCCGGAAGAAAGTATAAAACTCCAAGCAACAAGATTCAAGTTAACGATATAATAACTATTGATCTGAGTCCGCAATCAAATCATATATGGGGCGATTATGCACGGACAATTGTTGTTGAAAATGGCGAGGTAGTAAACAACATAGACGATATTAGCAATGAGGAATGGAAACAAGGATTGTTATTTGAAAACGAACTGCATAAAGAATTGTTATCCTTTGCAACACCGAACACTACGTTTGAAGAACTGTATTATCATATGAACAGGTATATTACAAATAGCGGTTTCATAAATATGGATTTTAATAAAAACCTTGGTCAGGTTCTGATTCTGCCGCGAGAACATGGAAAAATCAATGAAGATCATAAAGAAGCACATGAACATGGCGGCCCACAGCAAAAGACACAGGGCCTTAAGATTCGGATCGCTCGCCATCTCCTGATAGATGTTGCTCGCGACCACGATCCGGTAAAAACAGACAACGGCAAACGCGACAAAGGCAAACAGCTCGATTGTCTTCACACGGTCAAAAGCTTTCATTTTACAC
>CALCYI010000077.1 GCA_937907605.1 uncultured Clostridia bacterium
GAACATCATTCCGAAGAAGAAGTAGAAGAAGAACGCAAGCACGGGGGACGGGTCTATATCGTCGGGACTCGGGGAAGCGTACATAGTTACGATTCCCTGTGCGGGGGCTGCAAAGGCGTTGTTTTTGAGCTTGACGGGTGCGTTTTCGTCCGCCTCGCCGAACTCAACAATGCACGGGTCAATCCTGTCGCAGATTGCCTGTAATTTATCGCAGTCCTCCTCGGGAATGTAGCCGCTTATTACGAAGGCGTGCTTTGAGTGATTGAGTGAGCTTATCGCGTCGTACTTGTCAGCCCTTACCGCGAAGTAGTCCCTAACGTCCTCAAGCTCTCTGCGCCTGTCGGCATATTCGGCAATCTTTTCCTTTGCCTCATCGCTTTCCTTTGAGAGCGCTTCGATTTTCTCCTTCAGCGCTTCAAGCTCAGCCTTCGGTTCGCCGTCGCCCTGATATGCGGGCGCGGAGAAGCCGAGCTCCCTTAGCAGCGCCTGCGCCTGTTCCTTCTGCTCCTTTTTAACGAAAAGCACGAAGCAGGTCATTATTCTCGACGCTGAAACTATGTCGAAGTCAAAGGCGAGCTCACTGTCCTTTGCAAGCGCCTCGGCGAGCTGTTTCTCGTTCATAAGTGTCGGCACGGAGCCGATTATTACCGCCGTGCTCTTAGTGCCTTTCAGAGAAATCGGAACGTCAAGCTCCGCCCACGGCTCAAGCTGGCTTATGCCCGTTTTTAGCCGAACCTGCTCCGCCGCGTTATCGGCGCACTTCTTATTCAGCGCGATAATATCGTTACAGATTTCCATCGTTTCAGGGGCAGTCTCGGCGATTTCCCCGATTCTGTCGGGGTCAATCTCCCTCCTGCCCGAGAAGGAGGCAAGAAGTCCCTTTTTCTCCGGAGAGACGTCGTCGAGTATCTTCAGCGCCCTGTCTGCGTTAACCCTGTAACGCTCAAACGCCTGCTGCCTTGAGGAGAGGTCGGGGCGTTCAAAGCCCTCCGCCTCCTGCGAGGAGTCAAGCTCGACGAGCGAGCTGTCCTGAAGATGCTCGATAAGGAATTTCCTGTCCTTCTTCAGCGCGACGATGGTAACCGTTTTCATTTTAAGTTTTGCCATCGTTTCACCTCACTTTGAGTGAAAAAGTTAGTTTCAGAAGAATTTTTCTACTGCCGCCTTTACAACCTCGGCTCTGTCCGCCTCCGCGGACTCCGAGATTTTTTTCGCGTCAAACTCCGCTTTAAGCTCAGCGTCAGCGATTATCGAGTCGCTGTCCTTTTTTGCGGCGGCGAGTATTTCCTCCGCTTCAGCCTTTGCTGTTTCGCGGCGCTCGGAGATAAGGGACTGAGCCTTTTCCTCAGCCTCGGCAGCAATCCTTTTTGCGCTGTCTTTAGCGGAATTTATGATTTTTTCACATTCCTCTTCCGCAGCCCTTACAGCGTCTAAAAGCTCCTTTGCCATAAAGTCACCTCTATATAAAATATATCTTCTATATATTACATTTAAAAGAGGTAATTGTCAACAAATACTAATTCTTTGTTTACCTTTTGTAATATCGAACAGGTTGACAATAATTTTGCTGAAACATATAATAGATTTGACTATTTAAGGAGAATTATTATGAGCGATAATAAAGGTTATCTCACACCCGAGGATTACGCGGAGCCGCGCTGTCTGCTCTGCGACGAGCCGTATGGCGTTACGCCCGAGGTAAAGGCTGTACCGCAGCAGAGAATTATTGAAAAAATGAACGAATATATGAGCCGCAGGGACTATGCGGGTGCTGAAAGGCACCTGCTCTACTGGCTTGAGGAGGCAAGGCTCGGTCGCGATAAGGGCGGGGAGCTGCTTATAAGGAACGAGCTTGTCGGTCACTATCGCAAAACGGGCGAAAGGGATAAATCCTTTGAGAGCGTTGACGAGGCGCTGAGGCTCGTTAAGGAGCTCGATTTTGACGGTACCGTAAGCGCGGGTACGACATACGTAAACTGCGCTACTGCGTACAATGCATTCAGCGAAAATGAAAAATCAATAGCCCTTTTCGAAAAGGCGAGGACGGTTTACGAAAGCAACGGTAATACCGCGCCCGAGCTGCTCGGCGGGCTTTATAACAATATGGCGCTGACCTATACCGCGCTCGGAAAATATGACGAGGCGTTCTCGCTGTATGAGAAAGCGCTCGAGGTTATGGACAAGGTAAAGGGCGGTAAGCTGGAGCAGGCTATAACCTATCTCAATATGGCGGATACGTATGAAGCGAAGCTCGGGAGTGAGCAGGCTGAAAATACGGTATTTGATTTGCTTGACAAAGCTTACGGTCTTTTCGATTCAGAGGATATTAAGCGCGACGGCTACTACGCCTTCGTGTGCGAAAAATGCGCGCCGACGTTCTCTTATTACGGCTATTTCGCGGCAGCAAAGGATTTAAACGAAAGAGCGGAGAGTATTTATGAAAGGGATTGAGCTTTCAAGAGCGTTTTTTGAGGAATACGGAAAGCCTATGCTTGAAGCCGAATTTCCCGAGCTTCTGCCGTATCTCGCCGCGGGTATTTTCGGAAGCGGGTCGGAGTGCTTCGGCTTTGACGACGAGGTGTCCGCGGACCATGATTTTGAGGCGGGCTTCTGCCTTTTCCTGCCCGATGAAAACGTTGTTGACAGGCGTACGGCGTTCCTGCTTGAGCGCGCTTATTCAAAGCTTCCGAAGGAGTTTATGGGTGTAAAGCGCTCGCTGCTAAGCCCCGTCGGCGGAGCGCGCAGAGGAGTGCTCAGAACGGTCGAATTTTTTGAGGAAAAAATCGGCTCGAGGGACGGCGCTTTAACGCTTCAGCAGTGGCTTACGGTGCCCGAGCAGGCGCTTGCCGAGGCGACCAACGGCGTTATGTTCTTCGACAACTTCGGCGAGGTTACGAAAATAAGGGAAGATTTGAGGTTTTACCCCGAGGATATTATGAAGAAAAAACTTGCGGGAAATCTTCTCCTTATGGCGCAGTCGGGACAGTATAATTACAGGCGGTGCCTTGAGCACGGCGAGGAGGCTGCGGCGCAGCTTGCGGTATTTGAGTTCGTAAAGAGTGCAACGTCCGTAATATTTTTACTTAATAATACTTATAAACCCTATTATAAGTGGTCCTTCCGCGCGCTCAGGGCGCTACCCGAGCTCTCGCTTGAGGCGGAGATTATGGAGTACCTTCTCACCACGGGGAACGACGGAGAAACCGCGGAGGAAAAATACTACGCAATCGAGGGCGTTGCCGCCGACGTTATTGACGTGCTTGCTGACAGAGGACTTACGCAGGCTATTTGCGGCGACCTTGAAAAGCACGCGTATTCCGTCAACGACGGCATAGAGGACGCAGAAATCAGAAACCTGCATATTTTAGCGGCAATATAGAGGTATAGAAATGAAACTACACGGAATACAGAAAATGACGCTGCTCGATTTTCCGGGCGTGGTGTCGTGCACTATATTTTTAGGGGGCTGCGACTTCCGCTGTCCGTTCTGCCATAATTTTGAGCTTATCGACGGCACGGCGCAGCCCGTTATGACCGACGATGAGCTTATTGAATTTCTGAAAAGCAGGAAGGCGCTGCTTGACGGCGTTGCTATCACGGGCGGCGAGCCCTGTCTGCACAAGGATTTGCCCGAGCTTATTAAGCGCATACGCGAAGCAGGGTATAAGGTAAAGCTTGACACCAACGGTTACCACCCCAATATGCTTAAAAGGATTCTTGACGAAAAGCTCGTGGATTACGTCGCTATGGATATTAAAAACTGCGAGGAAAAGTACGCGCTTACCTGCGGGCTTGATTATATAGATATGGATAAAATAAAGGAGAGTATATCCCTCCTTATGAACGGCGATACGGATTATGAATTCCGCACCACCGTGATTAACGAGCTTCACGAGGAATCGGACTTTGATAAAATGGGCGAGATGATTAAGGGCGCAAGGCGTTATTTCCTTCAGCGCTTTACCGACAGGGATTCCGTTCCCTACGGCAATCTCACCGCGCCCTCGTTTGACGATATGAAGAAATACGCCGAAATTGCTCGTAAATACGTACCCGAAACGGCTCTTCGCGGAGTAGAGTAAAAATACTACATATTGTATATAAAAAATTTTTTTCACAAAAATTGCGGAATATATTGACAAGCACCCCTCTTGTTGCTATAATACATTTTGCACGACAAAAATGTAAAAGTAATAAGAGGGGTTTATTCTATGTATCAGGTAATTAAAAGAGACGGCAGCGTCGTTGATTTTGACATAAGCAAAATCAGCGCGGCGATTGCCAAGGCTTTCGAAGCCCAGGGAAAGCAGTCCCATCCGAGCGTTATTGATTTAATCGCAATCCACGTTACCGCGGATTTCGAAAGCAAAATCAAGGACGGCAAAATCTCCGTAGAGGCTATTCAGGACAGCGTTGAAAAGGTGCTCTCCGAATCAGGCTATGCAGACGTTGCAAAGGCATATATCCTCTACCGCAGACAGAGAGAAAAGGTTCGTAATATCAACTCAACTCTCTTAAACTATAAGGATATAGTTGATAATTATCTTAAAATTAACGACTGGAGAGTTAAGGAGAACGCTACCGTTACTTACAGCGTAGGCGGTCTTATCCTTTCAAACTCCGGCGCTATCACCGCTAACTACTGGCTCAGCGAGGTTTATGACGACGAGATTGCAAAGGCTCACCGTGACGCAGACATTCACCTCCACGACCTTTCAATGCTTACCGGCTACTGCGCAGGCTGGAGCCTCAAGCAGCTTATTCAGGAAGGTCTCGGCGGCGTAACGGGAAAGATTACCTCCTCTCCCGCTAACCACCTTTCCACCCTCTGCAACCAGATGGTGAACTTCCTCGGCATTATGCAGAACGAGTGGGCGGGCGCGCAGGCGTTTTCATCCTTTGATACATATCTTGCACCCTTCGTTAAGATAGACAACCTCTCACAGAAAGAGGTTAAGCAGTGCATCCAGTCCTTCGTATACGGCGTAAATACGCCGAGCCGCTGGGGTACTCAGGCTCC
>CALCYI010000078.1 GCA_937907605.1 uncultured Clostridia bacterium
CTGACTGATTTGTTTTCTGTATTCGTCCCATTCACGCTTTTTGCCCTCTATGTAGTTGGTGTAAACGTGGTCGCCGAGAGTTTCCTTAATGAACGGGTCCTTCTCTGCTTCCTTTATTGCTTCCTCTAAAGAGCCCGGCAGGCAGTCAATCCCTTCCTCTTTCAGCTCTTCATCAGAAAGCACAAATACGTTCTCGTCATAGGACGGCTTCGGAACAAGACCTCTTTTAATTCCGTCAAGACCTGCCGCAAGGCAGAGCGCCATTTCAAGATACGGGTTGCAGGTCGGGTCGGGACAACGGAGCTCAACTCTTGTGCCTTTGCCTCTGCTTGCAGGAATTCTTACGAGGCAACTTCTGTTTGACGTGCTCCAAACGAGGTAGCTCGGCGCTTCATATCCCGGGACGAGTCTTTTGTATGAGTTTACAGTCGGGTTTGAGAATACCGCAATACCTTTGATATGCTCCATAATACCTGCGATAAACGCATAAGCCTCTTTGGAAAGTCCGAGCTCTCCGTCAGGGTCGTCAAATACGTTCTTGCCGCTCTCAATATCATAAAGGCTCATATTCGTATGCATACCCGAGCCGTTGATACCGTAAATCGGCTTTGGCATAAAGGTTGCGTGAAGGTTGTGCTTTGTAGCGTAGGTTTTTACTACGTGCTTGAAGGTCATTACTCTATCGGCGGTGAGAAGTCCGTCGCCGAACTGGAAGTCTATTTCGTGCTGACCCTGTGCAACCTCGTGGTGAGAAGCCTCAATCGTGTAACCCATTTCTTCAAGAGCAAGGCAGATATCGCGGCGGCAGTTTTCGCCGTGGTCAATCGGGTTGAGATCAAAGTAGCCTGCCTCGTCGCCGAGCTCAATAGTCGGCTTGCCGTCCTCGTCAAGCTTGAAGAGAAAAAATTCACACTCAGGACCTACGTTGAAGCCGTAGCCAAGCTGCTTTGCTTCTTCCATAGCCTTAATCAAAACGTTTCTCGGGTCGCCCTCAAACGGTGTTTTGTTGTCTGCTTTATATACCGAGCAAATAAGCCTGCCCGTCTGAATATTCTCGTGCTTTCTCCACGGAACGATTGCCCACGTATCGTAATCAGGGTGAAGGTACATATCGCTCTCGTCAATACGCACGAAGCCGTCGATGGACGAGCCGTCAAACATACAGTCGTTATCAAGCGCCTTTTCAAGCTGCGACAGTGTAATTGCCACATTCTTCATTTTGCCGAAAAGGTCCGTAAACTGTAAGCGGACGAATTCAACGTTATTCTCCTTTGCGCTTTGTAAAATTTGTTCCTTTGTCATTTTGCTCATAATTATTTCCTCCTAAAAATAAATTCGGCACCTTCCGTATCAGATACAAAAGACGCCGTTGCCTGACAATATTAATATGGTAAATAATTTAAAAGAGTCTTTGAGATAATCCCAAAGACCCCATTGCCTGAATGTGTTTCTATAAATAGTGAAAGGGTCCTTGAGTTTCCTCAAAGACCCCTTTGCCTTACAAGTAAAGGTTATACCCGTTTTTCGAAAAAGTCAATACACAAATCAATTTTTGTGAAAAATGTTATGCAAATCTTAACATTTAGCTGTCAGTTTTGTAAAATCAGACGATTTTCATTTTTATCATTAATAACGCCAGCTATCTATGCATTCAGTTTTATCACTTTGCTTTCTTGAGATTCACTGTCTTTTATCAGCCTGCCCATTGTATCCGCAACTGCTTTTTGCATTTGGTCAGTGACGTGCATATAGGTGTTCATCGTAAAGCCTGCATCGGTGTGACCGAGCGTTTATCCAAAGGAGCTCCGCAATTGAAGCATAATGCTACGCAATATACTAATAACCGCCCGTTGCAAGATTCGGGAACATATAAGGTTTGATGCTTTGCCTTCTCCCGTCTGAAGATTATTAAACTCACTCGGATTAATGTTTCAGTGATACAGCTTTTCAAGCGTTGTCATGGTAATAACCTCAACCCAAAGCAATACCAAGACCGCACCGAAAGTTCGGAGAAAGATTAAAGCAAGGAATAAAAATCGTTCCTTGCCGTTAATACTTATGCATCCTTTATTCTATTTGATTTTGTTTCCTTTTCTTTTCTTTTCAAGTAGTTTTAACAGCATATCTGCTGCGAGGGCGATGACAACGCTGAGAATCGTTCCCCACGCAATCTTGTAGGTGTTCATTGTTCGCAGTCCTGACAGCAGGATTTTACCCAGACCGCCTGCGTTAATCGTAGCTGCAATCGTTGCGATACCCGTCGTGGAGATAATCGCAAGGCGGACGCCCGCAATAATAGAAGGCATTGCAAGCGGCACCTGCACCTTTGTAACGAGCTGCCACTTGTTCATTCCCATTCCTGTACCTGCTTCAAGCAAGCTTTTATCCACCTGCTGCATACCCGTCATAATATTTCGTATGAGAAGGTATTGATTGTATAGCACCAGCACGGGAATTGCCGTTTTGTTGCCGAGACCGAGAAGCGGTATCAGCAGCGCAAAGAGCGCAAGCGACGGAATGGAATATATCTGGCTGAAAATATTGACGGTCACGTTTGTTGCCTTTTCCGATTTTAAGAGCAGATAGGAGATAACAGCCGCTAATACAATCGAAATTATCAGCGTAATAAACACAATCTGCAAATGCTCTAAAAAGGCGGACATAAGCATACCGGAATGCTTTGCGAAATAATCTATCAAATTATGCACCGCCTTTCAGTTCGGCTGTGCGAATAAGGTTTTCAACAAACTCGTTTGCTGGATTATTTATGATGTTCTCGGGCGTATCGTATTGAAGGATTTTACCCTCGTTCATGATGATAACCTTTGTGCCGAGCTTGAGCGCCTCACGAATATCATGGGTGACGAACAGATAGGTTCTGCCCGATTTCTGATGAATGGCTTTCAACTCGTTTTGCAGGATTTCACGGTTTATGGCGTCAATCGCACCGAACGGCTCGTCAAGAAGCATAATGCGAGGGTCGCAGATAAGCGCTCTTGCAAGCCCGATTCTCTGCTGCTGTCCGCCCGAAAGCTGTGCGGGATATCGGCCGCGGAATTCACCGGGCTCAAGCTGAACGAGGCGCAACATTCTGTCGGTTTCCTCGTCTATGCGCTTTTTGTCCCATTTTAAAATTTTCGGAATAGTAGCAATATTCGCCTTTACCGTCATATGCGGAAAAAGTCCGATTTGCTGAATGACATAGCCGATTTTACGGCGCAGCTCGACGGGGTTTTGCTCCTTTATGTTCTTACCGAAAAGAAAGATTTCTCCGCTGTCGGGCTCGTAAAGACGATTGAGCATTTTAATCAGCGTTGTTTTGCCACAGCCTGAGGAGCCGAGAACGGTTACGAACTCGCCCTCCTCAATCTGCACACTGACGTTATCAAGCGCAGGAACAGTCTGTCCCTTAAACTGCTTATTTACATTTTTTAATTCAACAGCAATCATAATGTTTTCCTATTTTATGGATTCGTAAAATTCTCTTGCAACGTCGGTGTATTCCTCGCCGTCAATGTCAACCTTGGCGTTGAGTGCGGTAATATTTTCTGTTGTGAAAGCAGCGCTTACCTTGTTAAGTACCTCGGCAATTTCCGGATGCGCTTCAAGCACCTCATCACGAACAACGGGAGCAAGGTTATAAGGGGGCCATACCTGCTTGTCATCTTCGAGGAGCGTGAACTGTGCCTCGGTGAGTCTGCCCTCGGTTGTGTAGGCAGGGCTTACGTCCGCCTCATCATTTGCAAGCACCTCGTATTTAAGCGAGTTATCGTAAACCTTGCTTGATTTCCATTTAAGCTCGCCGTAGGTAGCCTCAAGCGCAGGAATTCCGTCCGCTCTTTCGTCAAATTCGCCCTGTGAAGCAAAGCGAAGCTTGGTTGCGTATTTCTGCATATCGGAGATTGTTTTAATGCCGTATTTCTCCGCAGTTTCGGTGCGGATAACAAGTCCCTGACCGTCGTTAGCGGCAGAGTAGTCAAGCCACGTTACGCTAAACTGTTTTTCGTATTCGTCCTTAACTGTGTTATATACTTCCTCAGGGTCGGTAATCGGTTCTAAATTCAGAATCGAGATTAAGCCCGTTCCGGTGTATTCGGGATAGAGGTCAATTTCGTTGCTTGTGAGCGAGGTGTGAATAACGCTTGAGCCTACGTCCATAATTCTTTCAACCTCAATGCCTGCATCCTCAAGAGCAAGAGCATAAACCTCTGCAACGATTTCGTTTTCTGTAAAGTCTTTTGATGCCACTCTTACCTTTGCTGTGCTGCTACCCTTTGCCGAACAGCCTGCAAATACTGCAAGAATGAGTGTAAGTGATAATAAAACCGCAAATATCTTTTTCATAATTTTTCTCCTTAAGTTCTTTGATATTTCGTTATTCGTTTATATATTGAGTCAAGCACAAAGCCCGTCAATAGAGATAGTAATGCAACGGAACCGCCGCCTATAATCAGCAGGCTATAACGTAGCAGTGAAAGTCCTGTAAAGATTAAATCGCCAAGTCCGCCTGCGCCGATATAGGAGGCAAGCGTTGCGCTCGCTATTACCTCAATCACCGCCGTGCGTATTCCTGCAAACATCAGCGGGAAGGCAAGCGGTAGCTTTACCTTAAAGAATTTCTGCGCCGTGCTCATTCCCATCCCGTCAGCTGCTTCAAGCATGGCTTTCGGCAGGGTCTGAAACGCCTGTACGGTGTTAATCAGTATCGGCGGAATTGCAAGAATTGTCAGCGCCGTCACGCTCGGCAATACGCCTGTTCCCATAATCGGGATTAGTATAATCAGCACCGCAAGCGACGGTACAATACGCAGTACGCCGAAAGAGCGCTCTGTTATAGTGCTGCCGATTTTGCTTCTGTATACCGCAATACCAATCGGTACGGCAACCGCCATCGCAATGGCTACCGAAACAAAGCTAATTCCGATATGACCGCCGAGGAGCGCCAGATAGTCTTTGCCGTGGCGTGAGAAATAATTGGCAATTTCGCTAATCATTGATAACCACAACCTTTCCGAAGCTGTCAGCGCTTTCAAGATATGCGTGCGCCTTCGGTACATCCTCAAGTCTGAAAACCTTCTCTGCCTTGATTTCCACCTTGTATTCTTCTATAAAGTCAATAATCTCCTGCATTTTCTCGCTCGTAACGTTACCCGAATGGAACGAGGTAATATATGCGTTTTCGGGTAAATCTTCAAGCGGGTCAAAGCTGTTAAGCGCCCAGATACCGCCAAGCAACCCCGTAACACAGACGATACTGCCCTTGTTCATATGCAAGAATGTATCACGCAATGCGGCAGGACCGATAAGGTCAAGTACCTTGTCGTACTTTTCCTCTGTCTGTAATTCATTATGAATATCAAGGATAACAGCATCAAAGCCCTCGTTAAGCAGTCGTTGGATTTTTGCTTCCTTGCGGCTTGTACCCGTTACTTTAATCTCGGGATATTTCGCTTTAACAAGCTTCATAAACGCAATACCCACGCCGCTTGTTGCGCCCCTTACGAGAACGCTGTCACCCTCGCTGATTTTCAGATTTAGCATTGAGCCGTAGGCGGTGTAATAGGTTTCGGGGAAGGCGGCGAGCGTTTCAATAGGCAAGTCCGTTTCTACCGTATAAATTTGCTCATTAGGGAGCAGGGCGTACTCTGCATAGCCGCCGTCAAAGGCTCTGCCCATTTCACCCATAATGGAAATGACCTGCTGTCCTTTCGGATAGAACTCGCTTTTCTCAATCACGCCGACGCATTCAATACCGAGAATACGTGGGAACTTCACGCTCGGCGATTCGCCTTTTCTTGTGAATATTTCGGAGTGGTTAATACCGAAGCCCTGAATTTTGACGAGCGACCAGCCTTTTTTTAATGTAGGAGTAGGTACTTCCGTATAAATCAGCTTTTCGGGACCGCCTGCTTCATAAATCACTATCGCTTTCATTTTATTCACCGTTTTTCATATATTCGATATATTCAAGCCCGAAGGCTTCAATGCTGTCAAATACAGGTCTGAATTTTTCGCCGATTTCGGTTAAGGAATACTCCACACGAAGCGGCATCTCGTTATACATTTTTCTTTCAATCAGTTCGTAGTTTTCAAGCTTTTTAAGTTGCGTTGAAAGCGTCGCGTTTGTCATTTTCGGCAGCTTTCTCTGAAGCTCGTTAAAACGAATCGGTCCTTCTGAAATATGATGCATTATGAGCATAGCCCACTTACCCTGTAATAATACCTGCGTTGTTGTAAACGGGCAAATGCCGAATAACTCAGTTTCCATAAATCCCACCTCAAGTTTATTTTTTTGTTACAGTTTAATTTTTTAAACCTTATTACAATTATCATAACATTTATAGAAAATGTTGACAAGTACCATTTTTTCTCATACCAAGTATCATTTTTAATACCACTATAATAAAATCAAAAATTATTGTAAAATGATTTCAGAAGGACGGTAGCAAGTGCGATTTCTATCTGAAGCTTTCTGATAAATAAAATACAGGCGAGGAGCGAATTTTTACTCCTTGCCTGTATTCTTGTATTAAGCTTGATAGCTCACACTAATAACGCAATTCCTGTAATTCCTGCGGTTATCATCCATTTCGGTATCCACTTTTTGTAATCAGGTCTATTCATTTACGTCAATCCTCACAATCTGCATTTTTACGATTTTGTCGCCAAAGGCGGACATAATCCTATTAAACGCACCGAAGCGCTTATCAATCTTGCGGTAGCCATTCATATACGGCTTGGCGGAAACGGATTTGAAAGCACTGCTCCACGCTTTCAGTTCATTTGCATCACTGATGCTGAAATAAGCACCCACATCACTGATGCCCGCTTCCTTGAGCCACGTTTTTGTCATCATCTTTGCGCCGATTTTGTTGCAGGAGTCAAAGACGATTTTGCCACCCTTAAAGTGCTTTGCCATAGCGAAAAACAATGCTTTAACCTGCTCGGTTTTGAAATAGTAAAATACGCCGGCCGCAAAGAAAACCGCGCCCTTGCTCTCGTCAAATTCAATTCTTTCAAACCACGAAAAGTCGTTTAAGTCAGCGGCAATATTTTCTTCTCTTTCGCTTGCGGGGAGGAGCTCGTTGCGTATCTCTATAATATCGGGTAAATCGATGTTATAGCCGCGGCACAGCCCGTTATCCACTCTTGTAAAAGTGGTATCAAGTCCGCAGCCGAGATTAACAACAGCGGCTTCGGGATGCGTTTTGAGATAATCCGCTACCTCAAAAGCAAGGTCATACTGCCTTTGCGCCACCTCAAGCGCACCGAAAAGCCCGGGCTGCTTTTCCATAAGCTTACCCTTTTCGTCGAAATCATAGTCAATACTATCAATAATTCGCTTTGCTTCCTCGTCATTCAGCATTTCGGGGTAATGCTCCGCGCAGACCTTTCTGCCGTAAAGCGGAATTATCAGCGTTTCCTGAACAGTATTTTTTTCAATGTGATACTTCATATTATTTCACCTTTCGTTTATATCCGCAATCGCAGTACGGACCGCCGCTTGCAAGGGTGTATTCTCTTATAAATTCACTTGCTCCGCCCGCCTCGCTCATGTCGTAATCAAGATGGCACATTGCAGGGGTGAGTTCATACAGTCCGTATTCCTTCATCAGCGTGCAGATGCCGCATTTTGTAAAACGCGCTTCATATCCGCTGCCATCGGGATAGGGGAGATATTCCATATTCCACGAATACGGATTTCTGTTTGCCGCTTTAAGTTCAGAAGTTGCTTTCATTGAAGCAATATCCTTATCGCTGAATTTGTTTTTGCCGCCAAGCCTGCAAAACGCTCTCGTCGGTGCGGTCATCATAGTTTTTGAATAGTATTCCGTCAGCTTTTCAACGCTCGGCTTTTCTTCCATATTCAAAAGAAAGGCAATCAGTACCGCGCAGCCGACAGCATTCATTTTAAAGCGGTCCTCCTTTTCAAATTCGGGCAGCTTTTCTATGATTTCTTTGTATTTCGGCGCAGCCTTTTTGGTGATTTCTTTTGCCGTTTGAGCATCAAATCCAAGTACGGCAACCAGATTTTTCTCAAAAGAGTTTTTATATAACAGCCACATTCCCTGCGGCATTCCCAAGTATTTCATATGTCTCCTATCCAAAATATACGTCTAAAATCATCATTAAAACAAAACCGAGTGCTAGCCCGATTGTTGCAATATTTGAATGCTTACCAAGCTGTGAATCGGGGATTAATTCCTCAACGACTACGTAAATCATAGCTCCCGCCGCAAATGAAAGAAAATACGGAAGAGCATTTAGGATTGCGCTTGTAAGCAATACGGTAATAAGTCCGAATACAGGCTCAACCGCACCCGAAAGAGTACCTAGCAAAAACGCCTTGCCTTTGGATTTTCCTTCGCTTTTCAGCGGCATCGAAATAATTGCGCCCTCGGGAAAATTCTGAATAGCAATACCTACCGAAAGCGCCGTTGCAGAAGCAAGCGTAATTTTTGAACTGCTGTTCAGTGCGGCTGCGAGCGTTACGCCGACTGCCATTCCTTCGGGAATATTATGGAGCGTTACGGCAAGCACCATCATCGTCGTCTTTTTCAGCTTGTTTGTCTTGATGCCCTCCTGTGTTTTGTCAATATGTAAATGAGGAATAATACTGTCAAGTACAAGTAAAAAGGCGACACCGAAAAGGAAGCCAACTGCGGCGGGAACAAACTTTAGCTTGTACCCCTCCGACATTTCAAGCGAAGGAATAAGAAGCGACCAAACGGACGCAGCAATCATAACGCCTGAAGCAAAGCCAAGCAGTAGCTTTTCAAGCCCTTCGTTTATTTTGTTTTTCATCAGGAATACCATTGCCGCGCCAAGAGTGGTTCCTGCAAACGGTATTAAAAGTCCTACGCCAAGCATAATTCTACCTATTTAACACATTGAAAATATGCAATACTCTCAACATTACCTACTTTGACTTGAGAGTACTTTCCTTCAAGTCTTTCTCTGAGGCTTTCCACCGTTTCAAACGGCGGAGTGAAAAAGCCGCTTTTTACATAAAATGCATTTATAATCTTATCTGTATGTGCATTAGCATTCTTAACATAGAAGCAACCGCAGAAGATGCCGCCTTTTTTGAGCACGCGGCAGGTTTCGCCAAATGCTGCCTCTTTATCGGGGAAGGCGTGAAAACCGTTGAGCGATACCACCGCGTCAAAGCACTCATTATCAAACGGGAGCTTGCTGACGTCGCCCTGCTGAAAGGTTATATTAGTAATATTCATTTCCTTTGCTCGCACCTCGGCGCTTGCCATCATTTTTTCCGAATAATCAAGGCAGGTGATGTCCGCCCTCGGCAACATTTTGAATACAGGCATAGAGAGAACGCCCGTGCCGACAGGCACCTCGAGCAGCTTCCCGTCAAAATCGGTAGGGATTGCAGAGAATGCCTCGGACTGATATTCAAGTAAATCATCGCCACTCATCTGCCATACGGCTTTATCCATAAACCTGCCGAGCAGGGTGGTTCCCGTCATCATTCCGTCATAAAAGTTATGGGCTTTGCCGAGGCTTTTGTATGCGGATTTGATTTCGTCCTTTCTTGCCATTATTCTGCTCCTTTCAGCGATTCGACCATATCGAGTTTCTTAATCTTTTTGGTAAACATTAGACTGACCGCCATTGATACGGTAAGCACCACCGCGCCTGCAAGCAGATAGTTCAGCGGCGTGACGGTGGCGTAGTAATCAAAGTTTTCGCCGTTGCTGTTCATCATCGCTTCCAGCATCGGCTTTGCAAACGGCGCGCCGAGTATCAGCCCTATAAACGAGAGGATGAAATTCTGCCTTGTCATCAGCGCTCGGATTTTGTCGCTCGAAAAGCCCAGCACCTTCAGCGTTGCAAATTCCTTAACGCGCTCATGGAACGACAGATTACCCGTGTTATACAGCACGGCAATAATCATCGCAAAGGCGAAAATCACCATCGCAACAACAAGCACCCAGATAATCTGCATATTTTCTTCGTAAATCGCACGCAGCTCCTCAACGTCGTAAACAGTGCTTACGGCAGAACTGTTGACTGACTGCAAAGCTTCGTCATCGGTAACGAGCAGCGAGGGCTGGAATTTGCAGCCTTCATTTTCAAAATACGCGCGCGACATCGTCAGACCCGAGGTTTCGGGAGAGCGGTTAATTACGCCGATAGTACTTTTATGCCACGTGTTTTCCTCGTAAATATGCCAGTATACCGTATCGCCTACTTGCACGCCGAGCTTTTCGGCAAGCCTTCTTGTAATTGCAACCGTGCCTTCGGGAAGGTCGGTGATTTCTGCTTTTGTATCGGTGATACGGAAAAGCCCCTTGTTTTCTGTTACCGTTAAGGTCTGCGTGGATTTTTCACCGCTGACGGCTCGCTCCGTTTTCGCTACCTCTATAGCGGCGCGCATTACAAGCTCGCCCGAAAGGTCATCACAGAGCGCTTCTATATCTCTGAGCTTTGCGTCCTCCGTCAGAATTGCCTCGTAGTGAAAGTTCTGTATTTTTTCAAACGTCCACGAATAGACGCTGTTAATCATCGTGAGTGCGGACATTGTGCCGGCAAGCAGCACCATACCCATTGCCGTACCGAAGATTGCCATTACGGCACGCATTTTGTAACGCGAAATATCCCTTAAATTATACTGCGCTGAAAAGCTGAGCTTTTTCCAGAAGGGCAGCTTTTCAAAAAGCGTTCTTTTGCCGCTTTTAGGGCTTGCAGGGCGAAGCGCTTCGCTCGGCGCGGTTTTCAGTACCTTGCGGCAGGCAGCATAGGCGGACAGCACGCACGCGCCGATAACGGCTAGTGATACCGCCAGGTATGTCCAGTCAGCGCCAGCCTCCCAATCGGGAACGACGTACCACTGCGAGAACATTGATACCATATAATTTCCAAACAGAAAATATCCAAACGTCATACCGACGATTGTTCCGAGCAACGATACCAGAAAGCTGAAGCCCATATAATGACTTACGATTTTTCCGTGACTTAATCCCATAGCATTGAGCGTGCCGATTTGCGTTCTCTGCCGCTCTACCATACGGCTCATTCCCGTTGCAATCACAAGCAGGGCAATCGCAAGGAAGATTACCATAAACACGTATGAGAAGGAGGCATGCTGCTCAAGCTCCGCCGTCAGCCTTTCAAGACCGGGGATTGAGGACGCGTCCACCATCGCGGCGTAGTCGCCGTCAAGCGCTGCGGAAATTTCGCTCTCCTTAGAGAGCAGCTCACCACCGCCTACACCTCTTGCAACAATCTGAGTATAAGGCATAAACTCGGAAAGCTCCTCGTCCGTCGCGTCCCCGGCGGCTTCAAGCATTTTCTCCTTAGTAATAAAATCGAGGGAAAGACCGAGGGCAGAAAGCCTTTTTTCTATCTCCTTAAAATCGTCAAAATTCTTTAAATCCTCTACTGTGAACTTATCGTTTTCAATCTGATGCATCAGGTATTCTCTTATTGGGAAACCGTCATAATCCATATATGCATAGCATAGGTTTTTAAAATTCGTTTCCGCATCTGTAGAGGCACAGAGATATTCATATTCGGGCGAGAGCACAAGCCCCTTTACCGTTTTTGTAAAGGTTACGCCGCCGTATTCAGCCGTGAATTCATCGCCGACGGACAAGCTCCATTCGTCGGCAAAATTTTTGTTAATCCAAATTCCGTCGGTATCCTGCGGATTAAATTCTTCGCCCGATACCGCCTGCGGCTTGTTGACGAGGTTTTCACGCTGGAGGTAGATATCAAGCTCCGCGCCGCCCTGATTGACTGCACTGCCCGTAATCTTTGTACGTGCCTGCGCCGCTTCTGTAAAGGATAACGCGCGTACCTTTTCAAGGTCAGCTTTTTCAAAGCCTTCGCCGTAAATCCACACGGAAGCAAGTGCGGAAACATTATGGAACTTCTCCCTTGCCGCATTGCCGCCTATGGGGTCTGCCATAAAGCCCGCATACATCGAGGTTGCAAGCACAACGAGAATAAACAGCGAAAAGAACTGCCCGAAATTCTGCTTTAGCTCGCGAATTGTCTTTTTGAACAACATTACCACTGTACCTCCCTGATGGAAGCCGGGCTTTCGTTAATGGTAATCTCCTCGATTTTTCCGTTTTTCATACGGATTACCTTATCTGCGCAGCGGGCAATATCAGCATTGTGCGTTACTATTATTACGGTATTGCCTTTTTCCTTGTTCAGCTTGTAAAGCAGTTCAAGTACTGCAACGCCCGTTTCGGAATCAAGTGCACCCGTAGGCTCATCACCGAGCAGTATCGGCGGATTTTTTGCAAGCGCTCTTGCAATGGACACGCGCTGCTGTTCGCCGCCCGACATCTGCGACGGGAACTTATCTGCCTGCTTTTCAAGCCCGACTGCATGCAGCATTTGAGTTGCATCCTGAGACTCCTTTAATATGCTTTTGGTAAGCGCCACGTTTTCATAAGCCGTCAGACTTGGCAGCAGGTTATAAAACTGAAAGATAAAGCCGATATTCCTTGCACGGAAAGCGGCAAGGTCTTTGTCATCCATATATTGAAGTTTAATGTCCTTAACGATTATTTCGCCGCTCGTCTGGCGGTCAAGCCCGCCGAGCATATTGAGCACCGTGGATTTACCCGCGCCCGACTGACCGAGAATGACAACAAATTCACCCTCGTTAATCGTAAAGCTGACGTCGTCAACTGCCTTTTGTAAGCCTTCGCCGCTGCCGTAAACCTTGCTGACGTTTTTAAATACTACAATTTTTGACATTGTACTCTCTCTACTTTCTTGCCGTTACGTTCAGCCACTGCTTTGCGCCGTGATGATGGATTTCAATATCTGTAAAGCCAGCACTTTCAAGTAACGCCTTTAAATCCTCCGCGGTGTATAAATTCATCCCGTCAATAATTTGTGAGAACTTAACAGAGGTTTTGTCCGTGCCTGTTGATTCGTTCGTAATGGCAAAGGTGCCGCCGCTACGTAAAACACGGTAAACCTCGGCAAGTGCCAATTCAATCTCCTGCCAGAAATAGACGGTTTCAAAGGCGGTGACTATATTAAACGAATCATTATCAAACGGCAGCTTTCGCACGTCGCATTGATATATTTCGCATCTGTCCTGAAGGATAGCTTCGGCGTTTACCTCCTTTGATTTCTGCACGCTGACCTCGGAATAGTCAATACCGTAAGCCTTGTCACAGCTTTCAAGCAGGCGTTTTACGTTCGCGCCGCCGCCGCAGCCACAGTCAAGCGCCGTATCATTTTGACTAATATTAATGAAGGTGAAGCCCCACTTAGCAAGCGCGGCGTGGCTGCTGCCGTTCATTGAGTTAACCATAATTTTGCCGAGCTTACCATCAGGCTTTCGCGTATTATTGAAGTATTTTTTAAGTATAGACATAGCTTCTCCTTATTTTCTGAACAAGCCCTTTTTGACATAGGGCTCTGATTTGAGGGATACGTATTCATATCCCGTGGCATCTATAGCTGCTTTCAGTGCAGCCTCGTCAATATCACTCTCAAGTAAAAAGGTTGCTTCTCCCTTATGATGTGAGGAGGCAACCTTTTTAGCGGAGGGATAAGCTTTTCTGATAGTGTCGTTGATATGTGACTCGCACATACCGCACATCATTCCGTTGATTTTTACAGTAATCTTGTTCATAATATCCTCCTTATAATAAGAGCGGCGGCTAACTAATCAGTTGTGAATATAGGAATAGGAAAGGAATTGGAGAAGATTTCGGTTAGCTATCACTAACTGTTATGGCAAGTAAATAGTTAGCCGCCGCTAACCAATGGTAATATATCACATTATTATTCCATTGTCAATACTATTCTTTAGATTAACTTTTAAATATCTATACTTAAAGGCGAGGAATGGCTTTCATTCCTCGCCTTATTGTATTAATACCCGAAGACCTCGGCTGCTATATCCATATTTTTTCTTATTTCAACGCAAAACGGACAACGTGTTTCACACGCGCCGCATTTGATACATTCGCCTGCGTGGTGTTCGAGGGCTTTGTAATGCTCTCTCACAGTTTCAGGAATGTTGTTTTGCGCAAGAGCAAGGTTAAGGAATTTCGTCACGTCTGCAACGCTGATTTCTACGGGACACGGTGCGCAGTGGCTACAATACATACAATGACCGTTCCAACTGATTTTAGGGAAGGAGGCAAAGGCAGTTGCATAGTCCTTTTCCTCATCGGTTGCGGTTTCGTATTTCAAACTGTCTTTCAGTTGTTCGAGACTGTGCGCTCCTGCAAGCACGCAGGAAACGGCAGGACGTGTAAGGCAATAGTGAATACACTGCTCGGCAGTCAGCGCCACGCTTGCGGGGGACAATTCTGCATTGAGCAAATCGCCGCCTGCAAAGGCTTTCATAACCGTAATACCAACTCCCATACGCTGACAGAGTTCATAGAGCGTCTGCCTGTCAGGGTCCATATTTTCGTATGTATTCGTGTAGGTTTCGTCCGCCCATAAGTCCTCAACGTTTTCGCTCGGCGGCTGCAGGTCATATACGGGGTTAATGCTGAACATCAGCACCTCAATATCGCCCGTTTTAACTGCCTCTGAGGCAACAATCGGGTTATGTGAGCTTAAGCCTATATGACGGATTTTGCCCTGTGCTTTGAGTTCCTTTGCATAGTCAAGAATACCGTTATCTATGATTTTCTGCCAATCGCTCATAGCGTCGCAGTAATGTATCATACCGACGTCAATATAGTCCGTCTGAAACAGCCTGAGGCTTTCCTCAAAGCCTGCCTTCACCTCGTCAAGCTTACGGGTGCGCAGATACTGTCCGTTTTTCCAGATTGAGCAAATATGGGACTGAATATAAAATTTCTCACGCCTGCCGACGAGCGCCTTGCCGATTGCGGTTCGCATTTGCGGGTCGGAGGCGTAAACATCAAAATAGTTGATGCTGACCTTCTCTGCCTCGTTAAGCAGCGTATAGGTCATATTGTAATCGTTTTCTGCAAAACCCTCGCAGCCAAGCCCGATTTCGCTGACCGTAAGTCCCGTATTACCGAGTTTTCTGTAATTCATAAATTCTCCTTTATTCCGTCGGCTGTAACGGGCCATAGAAATATGAGGAGGTTGCGCCGCCGTCAATAAGGAAGGTGGAGCCTGTGATGAACGCACCCTTTTCGCTCATAAGAAGCTCGGCAACGTTTGCAACCTCGTCCGCCGTTGCGGGTCTGCCCGCGGGACATTTAGCAAACATATTTTTATAAAAGTCGCCGCGCGGTCCGTTGAATTCATCTATTGCAAGCGGGGTAACGATAATACCCGGTGCAATATCGTTAAGCCTTGCGCCGCGCTCGCCCCATTTAATGCACTCTGCCATAACGCGCTTTTCGTTACAGCGCTTTGCCATCTGGTAAGCGTGAAGTGTATCTTTTATGTTTTCGGGCTGTAATATTTCTAAGTCTAACAGCTCCTCGGTCGGTGTAGTTGCAAGGAGTCTGTCCTCCTCGGCGGTGAGCTGGGGCATACGCCAGCCGCTCTGGCTTGAAATCGTAACGCCGCAGCCTCCCTTTGCAATAACCTTGCCGACCTCCTCAAGAAGTACGGCGGTTCCGTAAAGGTCAACCTTGAGGATTGCCTCAATCGGCGCCTGTGAGGGTGAAACGCCCGCGCCGTTGACGAGCATTGTAATTTCGCCGTATTCCTGCCCCTTTGCAATCATAGCCTTAATGGACTCTCTTGAGGATAAATCCATTTCAAAAGGCTCGACGTCATAGCCTGCGTCGTTCATAATTTTTGCAATCGTGTTTGCGTTATCAACATTTTTATCGCCTAAAATTATCTTTTTACCGTAACCCATACGGCGCGCAATCGCCATACTAATCTGACCTGCGCCCGTTACTAACATTACGTCTTTCATATTTTTTCAAACTCCTTTGCTACATCAACTAACAGATTCCTGATTGGTAAGTGTTGCGGACATACCTTTTCACATTTTCCGCATTTAATACACTCGCTTGCTTTACCGTTATTTGCCGTATATACTACATTGTAATAATAATCCTGATTCCAGTTATTGAATACAGTTTTTGTATTGTAACACGCAAATAAATCGGGGATTAGTATCTTCTTTGGGCACTCATTTTCCTCAATGCAGTAGCGGCAAGAAGTACAGGGAATCATCGTGAGATTATTGAAAATCTCACAGACTTTATTTATTGCCTCATGTTCTTTTTCAGATAGGGGCTTAAAATCCTTCATATACGAAGCATTATCCCTCATTTGTGCCATATTGCTCATGCCCGACAGAACCATTTCAATACCGTCAAAGCCTGCTGCATAGCGTATTGCATACGAAGCGTTGCTTCCGCGTCCGAGGTCGTCGAATACTTTTTGCGCTTTATCAGGGAGGTTAACAAGACTGCCGCCCTTAACGGGTTCCATTACGATAACAGGCTTGCCGTACGCCTTACAAAGCTCATAGCATTTTTTCGACTGAACCGCAGTGTCTTCATAGTCAACATAGTTAAACTGAATCTGTACTACTTCAATTTCGGGATAATCATCAAGGATTTTCTTTAACACATCTGCGGTATCGTGAAATGAAATACCAAAGTGTTTAATTTTACCCTCTGCCTTTAATTCAAGCGCAGTTTCATATGCTTTGCATCTTTTGAATTTCGGGTAGTTATCAGCTCCCTGTGCGTGCATTAAATAGTAGTCAAAGTATTCCACGCCGCAGGCTTCAAGCTGGCTATCAAAAAACAGGCGGATGTCCTCCTGTTTACTGAAGTACGGTTCCGTTAGCTTATCTGTAATTGTGTATGCCTCCCTCGGATAGCGCGAGGTCAGGCACTCCTTAATTGCCTTTTCGCTCAATCCGTTATGATAGCCGTGCGCGGTATCAAAATAGGTAAATCCGTTTTCAATAAAGTAATCTACCATTTCTTTAACCTGTTCGGTATCAACTGTCCCGTCTTTCATAGGGAGTCGCATAAAGCCAAAACCGAGCTTTTTTCCGAGCTTCATTACAGATTCTCCTTAGCCCATTTTGAAACGGCTTTTTCGGATTTTGCGGCGTCTGCGCCGTGAATTGCAAGCCCTGCGCCGACCTTAGCGCCCTTGCAGTATTTCTTAAGCGCGGCAGGAGCGCCCGCAAGTCCGCTGCCCTCGTGCGTCATAATCGGGAACACGTTTTTGCCTGTAAAATCAAGCCTTTCAAGCTGAGTAAAGATTGCCATGGGATAAGTACCCCACCAGCACGGACCTGCTACAACAATATTATCGTATTCGCTGATGTCGTCAATATATGCCTTTAGCTCGGGACGGGCGTTTGCGTGGAGCTCCGTCTTTGCCTCGTCAATGCAGGTCATATATGACTTGTCGTATTCCTTAACGGTTTCAACCTCGAATAAATCAGCGCCGACAGCGTCGCGGATAAATTCCGCAACGATTTGAGTATTACCCTTTGCAATATTCTTAATTGAGCCGTTGAAGTAATTTTCGCCTTTTCTTGAATAGTAAATCACTAAAGTTTTCATATGTATACCCCTTAAAGCTTATTGTATTCTTCGTCCGATACGCTTTCGCACCACTCGGTTGACGTTTTATCGCCGGGAACCTCCACGGCAATATGCGAAAACCAGCTATCCTCCTTAGCGCCGTGCCAGTGCTTAACGTTCGGGGGAATGACTATTACCGAGCCTGCAGTAAGGCTTACGGGAGGCTTTCCCTCCTCCTGATACCAGCCCTCGCCCGCGGTACAGATAAGTATCTGACCGCCGTTTTTCTCTGCGTGGTGAATGTGCCAGTTGTTGCGGCAACGCGGTTCAAAGGTGACGTTTGCAAGGAACAGATTATCCGTTTTTGCGAGTGGATTGAGGAACGATTCGCCTATAAAGTACTGCGCAAAATTTACGTTGGGCTCGCCCTTGCCGAATACGTTTATTTTATCAAATTCTGCTTTATTCATCGTTTTCCCCTCCGTAAATTTCTTCAATCATCGGGAAGGTGCTCCACGCCTTCGGCCAGCCGCAGTAAAAGGCGAGCTGGGTGACGATTTCAACCGCTTCCTCCTTTGTAATGCCATGCGCCTTGCCGATAGCTAAGTGCGTCTTAAGCTGCGGATAGAGCCCTGCGGAGAACAGAGCGGCAATCGTTATCATGCTCCTGTCCCTTGCGGAAAGCTGCTCCTCGCGTGCCCAGACCTCGCCGAACAGCACGTCGTCGTTAAGTGCAGCGAACTGAGGCGCAATATTTCCGAGTCTGTCTCTTCCTGCGGTTTGTTTTTCAGCCATTGATAACACCCCTTTTTACATCAGTTCCTTGCCGCTGTTCCATGCCTGGCCAACCTTTTCGCCCGTTACGTAGTAACCTGCTCTGAACTGGTCGAACATAAGAACACCTGCTTTTTCAATATCAATTCTGTCCTTTTCGTCAAGCACTTCCTCATGCGCGGAAACGTTTACGATTTTTCCTATAATGCTGTATACGTTGTCCGTGTCGATAATCTCGGCAAGCTCGCACTCCATAGTAATCGGAAATTCCTCAATAATCGGGGCGTTAACCCTTTCGCTTTTTGTTGCGGTTAAGCCCGAGCGCTCAAATTTGTCAGCCATGGTGTTGCCCGAGGCGATACCGAAAAAGTCAGCCTCTTTAACGTTCTTTACGTCCGCAAGGCTTACGGTGAACGCCTTGTTGAGCTTAATATTCTTTACTGTCTTGTGGGTTTCGGTAAGGGACAGGGTGATTTTATCCATATCGCATATCATACCCCACGCGGCGTTCATTACGTCGACAACGCCGTTTTCGTCATAGGTTGCAATCATCAGTACCGGCATAGGATAAACCGCCGGCTTTACTCCTAAATCTTTTCTCATAATTTTACCTCCGTTTTTGTTTTTTACACAAAGCCATTACCGCATAGCCGATAACGGCAAACATACAAAGTATTAAAAAATATTTTATCAGAAACAGCGGCAGTCCGCCCGCTTCGTCAAAGAATACGAACTGATTGATGAGGAGCATATATTTAAAAACGCCCTCATTGATAAACATTACAAGTCCTGCGCAAAACAGTATTGCCATAACCGCAATAATCACCGCGCGCTTTTTCTTGTCCTTCATCGGCTTTTTGAGCATAAAATCAAGGTGAAAGCCTATGTGAACGCTCATCAGCGCAAAGCCCCAGTAACTGCCGAGTAGATGAACCGTGCGGCTTATTCCCGAAAGCGCTTCGATTCCGAGGAAGGCGAAAATGTATTTTGAAAGATTAACGGCGCTGATTAACTGGGCAAGCACGGCAACTGTGAGCAGAATATCAACAATGATTTTTGCAATTTTATCCGCGCTGCGCCCGCCCTTAAACAGAGCCCTGTTATAGCTGAACGACAACACGTGGTGTGCAATAAATAATGCGAATATTGCAATGCCAAGTATTTCATGCAGGAGCTCGCCCGCGATACTGTATGACATCAAAAGAAGCAGTATGCAGGTCATCAGCACATCAACGGTTATCTGAACTTTTCTTTTAGTTTTCATAGTCTGTATTTAGTAATTTAGTCCTTCGAGCCACTCGTCAATATCGCCGTCCGCCTTGTCGGCTCTGCTTCCGCTTACTGCAAGCCCGTCAAGCACGGTCGCGTTCGGCTCAAACTCTTTGATTTCGCTATACGTTACGCCGTCGCCGCTGCCTGCGTGCGTGTTGAACGGAATAATCGTCTTGCCGCTGAAATCGTAGGCATCAAAGAAGGTGTACATAACCATCGGTAAGGTGTACCACCACATCGGATAGCCTACGAAGATTATATCATAATCCTCGGGGTTGATGTCAAGCGCCTGAAATTCGGGGCGTGCGTCATTATCCGTTTCAACCTTTGCGGCGTCCGCAGTTTCGTTATAGCCCTCGGGATAATCCTTAACGGGCGTGATTTTTGCTATATCGCCGCCGACCTTACCGTGAATATACTCCGCAAGATACTGCGTTGAGGCAACGCCGTCAAAATACGGGGTAGCAGAGGAGGTCGCGTCAACGGTGTTGGCGGAGCTGAAATAGATTGTCAGAATCTTCTTTTCTGCATTTGCCTGTGTAACCGCGGCGGTTGTATCGGCAGTTGCGTTTTCGGAGGTTTCGGGAACGGTGGTCTCCTCGTTACCGCCCGCCGAGCAAGCCGAAAATGCAAAAATAATTGTTATGATTAAAAACAGAGAAATAATTTTTTTCATAATGCTCACCAGCTTTTCTTTTCTTTTCTTTTGAAGCGTCCTGCTGCTGTCTGCTTGTAACTACCATATTTGAAAACCATTCGACCATATCGGGATTTTGGTGATTGAAGAAGAGCGATTCCTCAACGGAGGCGCTGCAACCCTCGTAGCCGACGGAAATTACGTCGAGCGCCGCCTGTTTTGTCTGCTCCTGAGGAATCTGATATACGCCGAAATTCACCAGGGGCATTTCAATACCGTTTCTTAATACGATGTTCTTCATTGTTTATTCCTCCTGATTAATTAATATTTAATGCTTTAAGCCATTTTGCTACTGCCTTTTCGCTGCCGCGCTCCGCCTCGGACATCTCCACGGGCAAGCCCCTTAGTACTCTTGCGTTCGGCTCAAGCTCGGCAATGGTTCTGTAGGTGCCGCCGTCGGAGCTTCCCATATGAGTATTAAACGGGATAATCGTCTTACCGCTGAAATCGTATTTATCAAAGAGCGTGTAGATAATCATCGGGAAGGTGTACCACCACATAGGATAGCCGATGAAGATATTATCGTGGCCTTTAATATTAATATCGTTTTTGATTTCGGGGCGCATATCCTCGTCGTGCTCCCTCTTTGCATAGGCGGCGAGGGCGTTGTAATTTTCGCGGTTGCTGTCGTAGGGCAGGGCGGGCTGAATTTCAACAAGGTCAGCGCCCGTCTGTTTTGCAATTTCCTCCGCCACCGTCTTTGCCGTGCCGTATACGGAGAAGTATAAAACAAGATTTTTCGACATTGTATTACCTCCGAGTTATACATAACTATTGATTACACCTATATTATATGCTAAAATATAGACAATGTAAAATGCAAATTACGCATAGAGCTATAACTTTTATTTATAGGTGATAGAATGATAGAGATATATTTGCTTGAACAGTTTACAGCCTTTGCAGAGTACGGCACGCTCTCAAAAGCGGCGGAATCGCTCCATATTTCGCAGCCCGCCCTCAGCCGTTCAATGAAAAAGCTTGAGGACGAGCTCGGCGTTTCACTCTTTGAAAGGGACAAGGCTAAGATTTCGCTCAACGAAACGGGGGAGCTTGCGGCGCGGCTTGCATCAGAGCTCCTCAGCCTCAACGGCGGTATGGTGCGGCGCATAAAAGCGTTCGACAGGAGTCAGCGCAGTATAAACGTAGCCTCCTGTGCGCCGTATCCTATGAGCGCGATGATGCCGCTGTTACAGGAACATTTCGGCGATATGCTCATAACCTCCGAGCTTGCAGAGCTTGACGGCATAGAAGCGGGGCTGCTTGATAATACCTATCAAATCGGCATATTAAATAAGCCGGCAGAGAACGGGGCGCTTTTCTGCCAGCGCTTTATAAGCGAGCATTTATTCATCTCCGTTTCGAAAAACCATAGGCTCGCAAATAGGGAATATATAACCTTTGATGATTTTGAAGGGGAGAGCTTCCTTCTTTTTGAACACGTAGGCTGCTGGAAGGAGCTCTGCCACGATAAGATGAAGGGCGCGAATTTCCTGATTCAAAACACTATGGACTCGCTTGAGGAGCTTGCAAGAAGAACGGACTTCCCATGCTTCACCACCGACGCGTTTATGCAGACCTCGCCGATAGGCGAAAACAGAGTTGCAATTCCCATTGAGGAGCCGGAGGCATACGCAACCTTTTATATCGCCTGTCTTAATTCGTATAAGAAAAAATACGCTTCGTTCTTCAACTCAATACGCTCCCGTTCAATTCAGAGCTGAGAACGCTGCGGAAGCCACGGAAAAGGATATGTACTATGAAAGGTGTTGAAAGCAGGAAGGCTTTATGCCTTCGTTATCTGTTATTTATTATCGGTTTGTTTATCGCCTCGCTCGGCGTGGCGTTTTCGACTAAGGCAGGGCTCGGCACTTCGCCCGTAGCGTCGCTGCCTTATTCCGTTTCGCTCGTAAGTAAGGCGCTGACCTTTGGCGGCTGGCTTAATCTGTTAAGCGTTATCCAGATAAGTATTCAGGTTATTCTTCTTCGAAAAAGGTGCAAGCCTCTTGAAATAATTATTCAGACCGTGCTCGCCTTTGCGTACGGTTACCTCACGGATTTTTCCTGCTATCTTATCAGGGGAATAACGGTGAAATCGTATGCAGAGCAGCTTATGTATATGCTCGTGGGCTGCGTTGTACTCGCCTTCGGTATTTGGATTCAGTTCAGGGGCGGGGTGGCAATGCTGCCGGGCGAAGCGATGAATCGTGCTATCAGCGAGGTCTGCGGTAAAAAATATGAGAATATAAAAATTCTTTTTGACGTGATTTATATTGCGCTGTCGGCGGTAATCTGCTTAGTATTTTTAGGAAGATTAGAGGGCGTGCGAGAGGGAAGCATTATCGCCGCCTTAGCGGTGGGTAATATCGTAAAGCTCTTTAACAAATTATTTGAAAAGGTTAAAAGCTAAGCCGGTTAACATTTAAACATCAAACGCCGCAGGCATTGTGCCTGCGGCTGTTTGTTGTTTGTTTACAGCGCGTCCTTCGGACAGCTTTTAACACATTCCATACAGAGTATGCACTCCGTTGCGTTTTCTCTTACAGTCATACCCTGAACGGATTGTCCTCCTGAAAAGGAAAAGCCGTTAGTGAATTTGCTCAAGCAACCTCGCTTTTTTCAGTCAAGCTCAAGGCGCATATAGATTACCTCCTGATAACCAGATATGCGCGATTTAAAATCCCGCGGATTTCTTCCGTATTCAACGAAGCCCGCCTTTTTGTACATTTTTACAGCGCGGGTGTTATCGGCTACGACCTCGAGCTCCATCTGCTTATAGCCCGCTTCTTTGGCGCACTGGATACAGGCGTCAAGGAGTGCTTTTCCTATACCGAGCCCCCAGTACGCCTTATCAACCGATATGCCGAAATCGCAACGGTGGCGGAGCTTTATTTTCGGGCTGACCTGCTCAATTCCCGCCGTTGCTACAATAACTCCGTCGACTACGGCGAGCATTTCCGCCTCGTTACCGCTGTCGGTTTTCTTTTGTAAAAACTGTCCCTCCTCCTCGGCGGTTAGGGTCATTTCTTCGGGGTAGGTGAGGAGGAAATCCGTCTGCGTATGAACCTTTATGAAAAGCTCAAGCGCCTCTTTCCCGTCGCTTTGAGTGCCGTTTCTGAGGAGGCAGCTTCTGCCGTCGCTCAGGGTTATTTCCTCATAGTATTTCATTTTATCTCCTAAAATTTTGCGCCGCAGCTCGTGCAGAAGTTTGCACCGTCAAGCCTTTTTGCTCCGCAGTTTCCGCAAAAGGAAACGTTCATAGCGGGGGCGGCGGGCGCTTTTATGCTTTGAATACCGTCGGGGTTATGATTTGATACACGGCTGTAAAGCTCGGTATAAATTTCGTACGACCTTGCCGACGGCTTAAATTCGTCTATTTCCGCCTCGGCAGTTACTCTGATATTTGCAAGCTCCTTTTTTATCGCTTCGCATAATATCGCGTTTTTGTCGCTGCGCATAACGGATTTGCCCTTCGGCCAGTTGACAAAGCAGTTTACGATTGCAAGCTGTATTCTGAGCTTTGCTATCCTTTCAACGTCCTCCTCGCTTCGGTAAATCGTTGTGTCGTAATCGGACACAACCGCCTTTCCCGTAACGCACGCGTCCATAGTCATATCAATTTCGGGATATTCTTCGTCCTGCTCCCGGAATATTATCGAGCTTTCGGTGATGAATGGTATTGTAAAATAGTCCATAGTCTCGCTCCTTTTGTTTGATAGTAAAATTATACCACATAAGAAGCAATAAGTATATGTTTTTCTTGAAATACGCGTGTGAATTGCTATAATAGTATTATAATTTTCGGGAGGTGTGCCAATGGAAAAGATTTTAGTGCTCGATTTCGGCGGTCAGTATAATCAGCTTATTGCGCGCCGCGTACGCGATAACAGGGTGTTTGCGGAAATATTACCCTATACCGCCGATATTGAAACAATCAGAAAGAATAAATACAAGGGCATTATTTTTACGGGCGGTCCGAACTCCGTTTACGATATGTCGTCCCCGCATTACAGCAGGGAAATACTTGACCTCGGCGTGCCCGTTTTGGGTATTTGCTACGGCTGTCAGCTCATAAGCTTTATGGAGGGCGGGGAGGTAAGCACAGCGCCCGTGTCCGAATACGGAAAGATTGAGCTTACGATTAATACTTCGCCCCTGTTTGATAATATCCCCGAAAAATCTGTCGTGTGGATGAGCCATACGGACTATATCTCGTCCGTACCCGAGGGGTATGAGGTTATCGCTTCAACGCCCGACTGTCCCTGCGCGGCAATGCAGAATAAGAGGAAGGGTATATACGCCGTTCAGTTTCACCCCGAGGTTACCCATTCCGAATACGGCGAGCAGGTTTTGTATAATTTCCTTTATAATATCTGTCACTGCAAGGGCGACTGGGTAATGGACAGCTTTATTGACAGCGCGGTTGAAAAGCTTAAGGCTCAGATTGGCGACAAGCAGGTAATACTCGGACTTTCGGGCGGCGTTGACAGCTCGGTAGCCGCGGGACTTCTCTCCCGTGCGGTCGGAAAGCAGATCACCTGCGTATTCGTTGACCAGGGGCTTATGCGCAAGGACGAGGGAGACTTCGTTGAAAAAACCTTTACGAGCCTTTTTGATATGAATTTCGTAAGGGTTAACTGCGGCGAATACTTCCTTGAAAAGCTTAAGGGCGTTACCGACCCCGAGCAGAAAAGGAAGATTATAGGAACCGAATTTTTTAACGTTTTCTGGAACGAAATCAGAAAGCAGAATGGTAAGGGTTACTTTGCTCAGGGCACGATTTATCCCGATTGTATTGAGTCGGGCAAGGGCGATGCCGACGTTATCAAAACCCACCACAACCGCGTAAAAACTCCCGACGACGTTGAATTCCTCGGGATTATTGAGCCGCTTGCCGATTTGTTTAAGGACGAGGTAAGGCGCGTGGGCGAAAAGCTCGGCATACCCAGGGAGCTCGTTTGGCGGCAGCCGTTCCCGGGACCGGGACTCGGAGTCAGGATTATCGGCGAAATAACCAAGGAGAAGGTAAAGCTTCTCCAGGAGGCAGACGCTGTGCTACGCGACGAGATGAGTAAAAACGGCTATGAAAGCAGGCTTTCCCAGTTCTTCTGCGTTCTTCCCGACGTCAAAACCGTAGGCGTTATGGGCGACCACAGAACGTATGAGAATCTTATTATAATCCGAGCGGTCACAACCGACGACTTTATGACTGCGGACTGGGCGAAAATACCGTACGATATTCTCGCCAAGGTTTCAAACCGTATAACCAACGAGTGCAAGGGCATTAACAGAGTTGTGTATGACATAACCTCAAAGCCGCCCGCCACCGTGGAATACGAATAAGGATAAAAGAAAACGCCCGAGGCTTATGCCTCGGGCGCCTTTTCTATTATTGTGTAAAAGGTTTAGCCTTCTACTTCGCAGTACATGAAGTACTTGTAGCCGAGCGGGTTGGAGAAGAAGCCCTTAACGTTCTTGCTGAGCATATACATATCTGTATAGTAATAGATAGGTGTTACGCAGCCGGAAGCCATAAGCATATCTTCAGCTATGTGCATCATAGCATAGCGGTTAGCCTCGTCAGTGCAGGACTTGATAGCAGCGATGAGTACGTCATAGGTCTCAGCCCATGTGCCGTTTTCAACCTTGGTGTCAAGACCGAACTTTGTGAGGTCAAGGCTGTAAGCCTTAACGTCCTTATGAGCGCCCTTGCCGAACTGAATGTCGTTGTTACCTGAAGCGGTGGTCCACATATCAAGGAAGCAGATAGGATCGTTGTAGTCGGCAAGCCAGCCGTTACGAGCGATAGAATAGTTACCCTCTTTACGTGTGTTAAGGAAGGTTGCCCACTCCTGATTTTCCATGCTGATTTCGATACCAACATTTGCAAGAGTTGACTGGATGTATTCGCCGATAGCCTGGTGAGCTTCGCTGGTGTTGTAGAGGTAAGTCATCTTCGGGAAGTTTGTGAACTTGCCGCTTGCCTCGTCATACTCATAGTACTTCTTAAGAGTTTCAACTGCTGAATCGAAGTTAGCCTTAACTGCGTCAGCAGAAGCGTCAAAGTAACCGTCATAGTCAGCGCTTACGCCCGTGTTCTTGTAGAACTCAGTCTTGCCGTCAGCGTCTGTAAGACCCATAGCAACGAAGGAGGAAGCGGGAAGCTGTCCGCCCTGTGCAATCTGGTCAACGATGTAGTTTCTGTCGATAAGGAGAGAAACTGCCTTTCTGATTTCAGCCTTAGCTGCTTCAGCCTCAGCTCCCTCAAGGGTGTTGCCCTCGGGAAGAATGTTCTCGTTGATGTTCCAGCATACATAGTATGTACCGAGCTGACCAACGTTGAAGAACTCGTCGGGATAATCGTTCTTTAAGGTTGAGATTTCGTTTGTCGGAACGTCGTCGATAAGAGCCCATTCGCCGTTCTTGAAGTTGGAGAGCATGTTGTTGGCGTCGTCGGAAAGATAGAACTTGATTTCGTCCATCTTGATTGTGTCAGCCTCAACATAGTCAGCGTTCTTTTCAAGAGTGATGAGTGAGTTGTGCTCCCATGCGGAAAGCTTGTAAGGACCGTTGCATACGTAGGTAGCAGGGTCGGTAGCCCAAGCTTCGTTAGAAACTACGTCCTCACGTACGGGGAAGTAGGTCGGGAAAGCAAGAAGCTCGTTCCAATAGCTGATAGCGTTAGCAAGAGTAACCTCGATAGTTTTGTCGTCAACAGCCTTAACGTTGAGCTGTGCGTCGGGGTTGATAGCATTGCCTTCATCGTCAGCCTCTGTAACCTTATCGTAGCCGTCAACTACCTCGAACATGTAGCCGTAGTCAGCAGCAAGCTCAAGAGAAGCAGCTCTCTGCCATGCGAATACATAGTCGTTAGCAGTAACGTCTTTACCGTCTGACCACTTAAGACCGTCCTTAAGGGTATAGGTATAGGTTACGGTTCCGTCAGCGTTCTCAACGCCCTCGGGAAGTTCCTTTGCAGCGTCAGCAACGATTTCAAGAGAACCGTCGTCAGCCTGTGCCCACTTAGCAAGACCTGAGAAAAGGTGAGTGAGAAGTGTAGCACCGTCAACTGCAGAGTTAAGTGCGGGGTCGATTGTGTCGGGCTCGGATGCCAGACATACTGAAATAGAAGATTTTTCAGCAGTTTCGTTTCCGTTGTCCTTCTTAGCGCATGCCGCAAAGCTGAATACTAATGCAAGCGCGAGAAGGACGGCAACAATTTTTTTCATTTTCATAGTACGTACCATCCTTTCAAAAATGAAATGTTTATATTATGTGCTTCTTCTTTGCACATATTACCAAATTAATTAATCGTTTATCTCTTCCGTTCTGAAGCAGGCAACGAAGCGTCCCGTTGAAACCTCTTTCAGCTCTGGCATGCTCTCGGCGCACCTGTCGGTAGCATACTGACAGCGCGTTCTGAACGGACAGCCCGACGGAGCGTTAAGCGGGGAGGGGATGTCGCCCGTTAAAACGATTCTCTTGTTTGCCCTTGCAACCTTCGGGTCGGGCACGGGAACTGCGGAAAGCAGGGACTTTGAATACGGGTGCAGCGGACGGTGGTAAATATCCTCCGCCGAAGCAAGCTCAACGAGATGTCCGAGGTACATTACCGCAATCCTGTCGGAAATATGACGTACAACGAGAAGGTCGTGCGCAATGAAGAGGTATGTAAGCCCGAGCTTATCCTGAAGCTCGTCGAACATATTGATAACCTGCGCCTGAATTGAAACGTCAAGCGCCGATACGGGCTCGTCGCAAACTATGAAATCGGGGTTTACCGCAAGCGAACGCGCGATACCGATTCTCTGGCGCTGACCGCCCGAAAATTCGTGAGCGTATCTTGAAGCGTGCTCGCTGTTAAGCCCTACGTAGTCCATGAACTGAAGGATTTTTTCTTCTCTTTCCTTTTTGTTGCTGTAAAGCTTATGCACGTCGAGCGGCTCGCCGATAATATCGGATACGGTCATTCTCGGATTAAGCGAGGAATACGGGTCCTGGAAAACCATAGTGGCTTTCTTACGGAACTCCTTAATGTCGTTCTTCGTCTTAATCTCCTTGCCGTCGTACCAGATTTCGCCGCCCGTCGGCTTGTAAAGGTGGAGGAGCGTTCTGCCCACCGTGGTTTTACCGCAGCCCGATTCGCCTACAAGACCGAGTGTTTCACCCTTGTTGATTGCGAAGGATACGCCGTCAACCGCCTTAAGCGGCTTGGAACGGAAGAGTCCTGTGTTAACGGGGAAGTACTGCTTTAAATCCTTTACTTCAATAAGCGGGTGCTTATCACTCATTTTCCTCACCGCCTTCCTCGTCTATTTCAATCTCGCCGTCGTCAATGCCTTTTTTAACGTTCATCCAGCACGACGCCGCGTGATTTTCGTTAATAACCATTCTGTCCGCGCGGTGATGAATACATATCTTCATAGCGTTTTCGCAGCGCGGTGCGAACGGACAGCCCTCGGGCATATTGAGAAGGTCTATCGGAGTGCCCGTAATCGGGTGCAGCTTCTGTCCTGCGGTGTCTGCCGTAGGGATTGAGCGCATAAGACCCTTTGTATACTCGTGGCGCGGATTGTAGAATATCTCGTCCGCCGTGCCCTGCTCACAGATGGAGCCTGCGTACATTACGATAACCTCGTCACAGAGCTGAGCCACGACGCCGAGGTCGTGCGTAATCATAATTATCGCCATACCGAGCTCTTTTTGAAGGTCGGTCATAAGCTCGAGAATCTGCGCCTGAATTGTTACGTCGAGCGCCGTGGTCGGCTCGTCGGCGATGAGAATATCAGGCTCGCACGCGAGCGCCATAGCAATCATTATTCTCTGTCTCATACCGCCCGAGAGCTCGAACGGATACTGCTTCATACGCTTTTTCGGCTCATTGATGTTAACGAGTCTTATCATCTCAACCGCGCGCTCATACGCTTCCTTGCGGTTGCGGTCTGTATGGAGCATAATCGCTTCCATAAGCTGTCTGCCTATGGTGTAGGTCGGATTAAGAGAGGTCATCGGGTCCTGGAAAATAATGGATACCTTATTACCCCTTACGTTTTTCATTACCTTTTCGTCTGCGCCGACAAGCTCCTGTCCGTCGAGCTTGATTGAGCCGCCGACTATTTTTCCCGTCGAGGCGAGAATCTGCATAATGGAATATGCGGTTACCGATTTACCCGAGCCGCTTTCACCCACTATGCCGAGCACTTTACCGCGGTCAAGGAAAAAGGAAATATCGTTTACCGCTTTTACCTCGCCTGCGTCGGTGAAAAAGGAGGTGCTTAAATTTTTAACTTCAAGTAATGCCATTTCAGTCCCTCCCTTAGTTATTCAGCTTCGGGTCGAACGCGTCGCGCAGACCGTCGCCGAAAAGATTAAGACTGAGTACTATCAGCGAAATTACGATAGCGGGGATAACCAGACGGTACGGATAGCTTGTCAGACCGTTGAGCGCCTGGGACGCAAGCGAGCCGAGCGACGGCATCGGAGCGTTTACGCCGAGTCCGAGGAAGGAAAGATAGCTTTCCGTGAATATTGCCGACGGAATCTGAAGCGCCGCGGAGATAATAACCACGCTGATACAGTTCGGGATAAGGTGCTTAACGATAATCCATTTGCCCTTAGCGCCCGTAACTCTTGCGGAGAGCACGTATTCCTGCTCCCTGAGCGAAAGTATCTGTCCTCTGATTAAACGGGACATGCTTACCCAGTAAAGCAGGGCGAATACAATAAACAAGCTTATTATATTTGCGCCGATTTTTTCAAGCACCGTGCCTTCGATAACGGGCGTGAGCGTGAGCTTTAATACCGTCGAAAGCAGGATTACCATAAGCATATCGGGAAGGGAGTAGATAATATCTACAAACCTCATTATGTACAAATCGACCTTCCCGCCGAAGTAGCCCGAAATTGAACCGACAAGCGTTCCTATTATAAGAACGATAACGCTTGCAAAGAAGCCTACCGCGAGGGATACTCTCGTACCGTATACGACTCTTATGAAGTAGTCCCTGCCCGCAGCGTCGGTACCGAAGATGTGCGGAAATACGGTTTTGCCCGCAGCCCTTTCAGCCTGCTCGGTAGAACCGTAGGCAAAGGGCTTGAGGTTGTTATATGAAGCGTCAACCGTCTTACCCGGCTGTACGCCGAGCTGGTTGTCGTACGAATACGGCCAGAATATCGGAATTACGATGCTTGCAACCGTGATAAGTACTATTATGATAAGGCTTATGAACGCAACCTTATTCTTATAAAGTCTTTTTACGCCGTCCTTAAAGAAGGTTGACGACGGTCTCATCTGAACCATATATTCCTTTTCCTTATCGGTAGCGGGAATAAACTGGTCAAGGTCAACGTGGAAGGTGAATTTCTTTTTATCCATAGCTTTCTCCTCCCTTATTCAAAGTTAATTCTCGGGTCTACGACCTTGTAGAGAATATCGGTAATCAGGTTCATAATTACGATAAGCGCCGCGAGAATAATGGTAGTACCCATAATCATAGGATAGTCACGGTTAGTAATCGAGCTTACAAAGGCACGTCCGATACCGGGTACCGCAAAAATCTGTTCAACAACGAGCGAGCCCGTTACAATATACGCAAGCATGGGTCCGAAATATGTAAGAACGGGGATTAACGAGTTTTTAAGTGCGTGGCCGAAAATAATATTCTTGCCCGAAACGCCCTTAGCCTTTGCGGTACGGATATAATCCTGCCCGAGCACGTCGAGCATAGAGGAACGCGTAAGCCTCGTAATATACGCCATAGGATAAAGCGCAAGCGTAACAATCGGAAGCACGAGTCCTGCGGGCGTTGAGCCGTTCGCGGGGAGCAGATGAAGCGCGATTGCAAACAGCGCGAGCAGCAGCGAGCCCATAATGAAGGACGGCATTGATACGAACGCGGTAGTTATAACCATTATAACGCGGTCAATGAGCTTATTCCTTCTGAGCGCGGCAATAGCGCCGAGCACTATGCCGACAATGGCTGAAAGGATAGCCGCCAGAACGCCTAATTTAAAGGAGGTTTTCATTCCGTCAAAGATAATATCTATTACCATTCTGCCCCTCTGCTTTAGCGACGGACCAAAATCGAATTTTGTTACAATATCCTTAAGATACGTTGCGTACTGCTCCATAATAGGCTTATCGAGCCCGTACTTTGCCTCCATCGCCGCCTGTACCGCTGGCGTGGTCGCTTTTTCGCCCACGAAGGGACCCCCGGGTACGGCGTGCATTACGAAGAACGTAATGGTGATAACCACCCATACCGTGAATATTGAAAGCAATATACGCTTTGCAATATAAAGTAGTGTTTTCGAGTTCATACTATACCTTCCTTATTGGTTATTAATATATAAAATAACACGTGAAAATATATTATATTATAACATAAAAAATTCGTTTTGCAACACTAAATTGTTAAAGCGCTAAAGAAAAAACAAAAAAACCCGCATCGTAAGATACGGGTTTGGGTTTAAGCCTCTTGTGAATAATGGTGCGCCTGTTCAAGCAGCATATCCTTGACCTTCATAAGCCTTGCCTTTGATGAACGGTCGTTTTCCTCAAGCTTCATTGAAATATATTTAATCGTTTCCGTATATCTCGGAATGAGAACGTGCTCAAGGGAGTTAACCCTTCTGCGCGTTTTTTCGATTTCCGCGCTCATCATCTCGCAGGATTTTTCAAGCTCCGCGAGCTTGATTAAATCGAGCGAAACGTCGTTCAGCGCCTCAACAGCACTGTCAAGCTCAAAGGAGGTGAACGCAAAGCCGTAGGGGAAGAGCGCCGCCGAATCCTCTGAGCCCTTGGAGCAGGTGAAAACGGGAACGTTAACGCTCATAATATTCTTATACGACGCCTCGGCATATAGCTTCTGTTTAGTCGTGATAAGGGACTCGTCA
>CALCYI010000079.1 GCA_937907605.1 uncultured Clostridia bacterium
TACCAAAAATTACCCCTTGAGCGCTTAGTCTCAAGGGGTATTTCGACAGACTGAATGGAGTGCAGCGCACGCCCTTGTTTTTATTTCGGTTTTTTCATTGTAAGCGAAATCCGCTTTCTGTTTACGTCGACATCAAGCACCCATACGGTTACTATGTCTCCGACCTTGAGCACGTCCGACGGATGTTTTATATACCTGTTAGTAATTTGGCTGATATGAACGAGTCCGTCCTGGTGAACGCCCACGTCGACGAAGGCGCCGAAGTCGATTACGTTCCTGACCGTGCCCTTAAGCTCCATACCCGCTTTTATATCCTCAATGCCCATAACGTCGCTTCTGAGTAGCGGCTGAGGAAGCTCATCTCTCGGGTCGCGGCCGGGCTTTGAAAGCTCGGATACAATATCGATAAGCGTAGGCTCGCCTATCCCGAGCTGAGCCGCGAGTGCTGACGTGCCCTCGGTTGCGGTTTTAGCCTTGAGCATAGCTATATTTCCGCTTCTGACATCGCTGTCGCTGACGTTGCAAAGGCAGAGTAGCTTCTTTGCAGCCTCGTAGCTTTCGGGGTGAACCGCCGTGTTGTCGAGCACGTTCTTGCTCTCCGCAACCCTGAGGAAGCCCGCGCACTGCTCGTACGCCTTGGGTCCTAATTTCGAGACCTTAAGGAGCTGACTTCTTGAGGTAAAGTGACCGTTTTCCTCACGGAAAGCGACGATGTTTTTTGCGACCGCAGAGCTGACGCCCGCAACCCGTGACAAAAGCTGCGGCGAGGCTGTGTTAAGGTCTACTCCCACAGAGTTTACGCAGTCCTCCACAACACCGTCAAGCGCGCCCGTAAGCTCCTTCTGGGGCATATCGTGCTGATACTGACCAACCCCGATAGCCTTGGGGTCAATCTTTACAAGCTCGGCAAGCGGGTCTTGTAAACGTCTTGCTATTGATACTGCAGAACGCAGCGATACGTCGTAATCGGGAAATTCCTCGGCTGCAAGCTTTGATGCGCTATAAACGGAAGCACCCGCCTCGCTAACAACCATATATACAATACCTCTGTTAAGCTCTTTTATCAGCTCGGAGGCGAATACCTCTGTTTCGTGGGAGGCGGTTCCGTTACCTATCGCAAACATCTGAACGTTGTACTTTTCAACGAGCCTTGTAATCGTTTTCTTAGCCTCTTCAATTTTGTTATGGGGCGGGGCGGGGTAGATAACGCCTGTGTCGAGCACCTTTCCCGTGCCGTCCACAACCGCAACCTTACAGCCCGTTCTGTATCCGGGGTCAAGCCCTATCGTTACCCTGTTTTTCACGGGCGGTTGCATAAGAAGCTGCCTCGTGTTTTCGGCAAATACTTTAATTGATTTTTCGCAGGCGGAGTCGGTTAATTCATTCCTTATTTCGCGCTCAACCGAAGGGAAAATCAGCCTCGTAAACGCGTCGTCAATCGCGGTAATTACCTCGTTTGTACAGGCGTTGTTGTTTTTGCAGTGCAGATTGTAGAGCAGGTCGGTAGCAATGGTCTTGTCAAAGTCGATTGAGACCTTGAGAAAGCCCTCCTTTTCGCCTCTGTTAATTGCAAGTATACGGTGCCTTGCGATTTTGTTTACGGGCTCGGAGTATTCCCGGTACATCTCGTACACGCCGAGCTCCTCCTGTGTGCCCTTAACCGTAAGTAGGCCGTGAGACTTAACTGCGTAGCGGAGCAGCTTCCTGCCCTGCGGGTCGTCGGAAACTGCCTCGGCGATAATATCCCTCGCGCCCCGGAGCGCCGCTTCGGTGCTTTCAACCTCCTCGGTAACGTAATCCTCAGCGAGTATTATCGGCGCGGCGGTGCCCTTTTCCTGAGCATAGATAGTGTCCGCAAGGGGCTGGAGTCCCTTAGCCTTTGCCTCAGAGGCGCGCGTTTTGCGCTTGGGTCTGAACGGGCGGTATATGTCCTCAAGCTCCGTCATGGTCTGAGCGCTTTCGATTGATTTAAGTATTTCCTCCGTCATAAGCTCCTGCTCGGTGATTGAGGAGATAACCTTGCCCTTCTGCTCCTCGAGATTACGGAGGTATGCTAGCCTGTCGCTGAGCTCCCTGAGGAGCTGGTCGTCGAGCGAGCCCGTCGCTTCCTTCCTGTACCGCGCGATAAAGGGGATGGTATTTCCCGCGTCTATCAGTTCAAGAGTGTTACTTACCTGCCACGGCTTTAAATTAAATTCCTTTTCAAGCTGTTTTGCTATTTCCATTACTTTTGCCCTTTCGTCGTTATAGTATAGATATTAACAAATTTTAAGCCTAAATTCAATATATATTGAATAAATAAAATTTTAGTTGACTTTAACTACAATATATGCGTATAATTAATATGAAGTAATTTACTGAAGAGGTAATTTCTATGTGCGGAATTATTGGCTATACAGGTTATTCCGAAGCAAGAGGAATCTTGTTGAAGGGTTTAAAAACGCTTGAATACAGGGGCTACGACAGCGCGGGAATCGCTGTTTATCATCCCGAATTTAAGGAAAACCTTGTTACAAAATATGCGGGCAGGGTTGAAAAGCTTATGGAGGGGAGCGGCGACGTAAAGGGCACCTGCGGTATCGGACATACCCGCTGGGCAACCCACGGCGGCGTCAGCGATGAGAATTCGCATCCCCATAAATTCGGAAACGTAACTCTCGTACACAACGGCATTATTGAAAATTACGCTGCTATTAAAAATCAGCTCGGTATTGCAAATAAGCTCCGTTCAGAGACGGACAGCGAGGTTGTTGCCGCGCTGATAGATACTTATTATAACGGTAATCCCAAGGAAGCTATTATCAGCGCCGTTAAGGAGCTTAGCGGTACCTTCGGTCTTGCAATTATGTTCGACGATATTCCTAACGAGATTTTTGCCGTCAGGAACGTAAGCCCGATTATCTGCTGTCAGAACGCCGACGGCGCATATATCGCGTCCGATATTATGGCAATCGGCGAGTACAGCGAGGATTACTTCGTGCTCCCCGAATTTTCGGTTGCGCATATTACAAAGGACAGCATTGAGGTTACGGATTTCAAGGGTAATAAAGTTGAGCCCAAAATGCTCAAGCTTGACTGGGATATTAAAAACAGCGGTAAGAAGGGCTATCCCTTCTATATGGAAAAGGAAATTATGGAGCAGCCCGAGGTTATCGCAAAGACGATTGATTCGCGTATGAAGGACGGCAAGCCGGACTTTTCGGGCGAAAGGGTTGACGACTCTATTTTTACCGAGTGCGATAATATTACGGTTATCGCCTGCGGTACCGCTATGCACGCGGGACTCATCGGCAAGTTTCTTATTGAAAAGACCTGCGGCGTTCCCGTTACCGTTAATATGGCGAGTGAGTATATGTATAACGACCCGATTATTAATGAAAGAACGCTCGTTATCTGCGTATCTCAGAGCGGCGAGACCATCGACACACTTGAGGCGCTTAAATATGCAAGGCGCAAGGGTGCGCGCTCGCTTTCAATCGTTAACGTAAAGGGCTCCACTATCGCGCGCGAAAGCGAGAACGTAATATACACTAACGCGGGTCCCGAAATTGCCGTTGCTTCTACTAAAGCGTATACAACTCAGGTTGCGGTATTCTATCTCATCACAGCGAAAATGGCTTACCTCAGAGGCAAGCTGAGTGATGAGGAGTGCGCTGAGTTTATCGGCGAGCTTGCTAAGATTCCGTCAGCGGTTCAGGACGTGCTTGACAGGCGTACCGATATTCATAGGCTCTCTAACGGGCTTCTTACCGCGGAGCATACCTTTATGATAGGCAGGGGGCTTGACTATCCCTCGCTCCTTGAGGCTTCGCTCAAGCTTAAGGAAATCTCCTATATTCACTCCGAGGCTTTCGCTTCGGGCGAGCTCAAGCACGGTACTATCGCGCTTATTACCGACCAGACGCCCGTAATTGCGCTCGTTACTCAGGGGAATCTAATGAGCAAGCAGGTATCCAATATCCGCGAGGTACAGTCGAGGGGAGCAAACGTGCTGACCTTTATCAGACGCGACCTTAAGAATAAGGACGTTGAATGTTCCTTTGAACTTCCCGAGCTTAAGGATGACTTTATGGCGATACCCGGAGTTGTCGCTATGCAGCTCCTTGCATATTACGTAAGCTCCGACAAGGGACTTGACGTGGATAAGCCGAGGAATCTTGCTAAGGTTGTAACGGTTGAATAAAAACGATGTCGGGGCGGGCATAAAGCCCGCCCTTTAATAATATTCAAAGAAAGGTTAATGGTATTATGAAGGCTAAAATCACTCTTGCAAAGGAATTTAAAATCGGCGAAATTGACAGACGAATTTACGGCTCTTTTATTGAGCATCTCGGGAGGGCTGTATACGGCGGAATATATGAGCCGTCCCACCCGACCGCCGATTCCGACGGCTTCAGAGGCGATGTTATAGAGTTTGTTAAGGAGCTTAATGTTCCTATTGTAAGGTATCCGGGCGGTAATTTCGTATCGGGCTATAACTGGGAGGACGGCGTCGGTCCCGTCGAAAACAGACCTAAGCGTCTTGATTTGGCGTGGGGCACCACCGAGCCCAACACCTTCGGCACTAACGAGTTTATGAAATGGTGCAAAAAAGCGAATACTCAGGCTATGATGGCGGTAAATCTCGGAACGAGAAATGCAGATTCCGCACGTAACCTTGTTGAATATATGAACCATAAGGGCGGCTCCGCGTGGTCGGATTTAAGGAAGTCGCACGGTTATTCTGAGCCGTGGGGAGTTAAGCTCTGGTGCCTCGGTAACGAGATGGACGGCGCGTGGCAGATGGGTGCAAAGACCGCCGCTGAGTACGGTCATATAGCTAATGAAGCCTCAAAGCTGATGAAGTGGACGGACGGTTCAATTGAAACGGTGCTCTGCGGCTCATCAAGCAGAAATTCACCCACCTTCGGCGAATGGGAGGCAACCTCGCTTGATATTGCCTATGACAATATCGACTTTGTATCGCTCCACCAGTACTATGAAAACCGCGAAGGCGATACCGCCTCCTTCCTTGCAAAAACGCTTGAAATGGAGGAATTCATTTACAGCGTAATCTGTGTGTGCGATTACATAAAGGCAAAGAGAAGAAGTAAAAGAACAATTAATCTTTCCTTTGACGAGTGGAACGTTTGGTACCATTCCGACAATGTGCCCTATGAGCGCTGGTCATATGCACCCGCAAGGCTTGAGGATAATTACTATTTTGAGGACGCGCTTCTTGTCGGTGCAATGATGATTACGCTGCTTCGCCATTGCGACAGGATTAAGATTGCCTGCCTCGCACAGCTTGTTAACGTTATCGCGCCGATTATGACGGAGAACGGCGGCGGTACGTATAAGCAGACGATTTTCTACCCCTTTGAACATATTTCTAATTTCGGCAGGGGCGTTGCGCTTAAGCCGATTATCGACTGTCCGAAATACGACTGCAAGCAGTTTACGGACGTTCCGTATCTTGAAAGCATCGCGTCATTCGACGAAGAAAACGACGAGCTTACTCTGTTTTGCGTAAATAAGTCCGAGGACGAGGATGCGGAGCTTTCGATTAATCTTATGGACTTTGAGGGCTATAAACCGTTTGAATTTATCTCAATGGACGGCTATGATAAAAAAGACGCAAACAGCTTTGTATTAAGTCCTGTGAAGCCGCATAATAATTCCGTTCCTGTCAGCGATAACTGCTTAGTAAGCGTACCGCTTAAAAAATTCAGTTGGAACGTAATAAGGTTTAAGAAGTAAGCAAGCCTACACACAACAAATCACCCTTGAGAATATAATAAAACAGAGTGTTTATTTTATGCAGCATTTGGCAAAACTATTACAGGGTGATTATATGAACATAAAACGAGGCGATATATTTTACGCCGATTTAAGTCCCGTTGTGGGCTCGGAGCAGGGCGGCGTGCGTCCCGTGCTGATAGTACAAAACGATGTCGGGAATAAGTTTTCGCCGACTGTTATCGCCGCGGCGATTACAAGCAAAACCGAAAAAACCAAGCTCCCTACGCATATTGAGGTCGACGCGCGCGGCTGTGGGCTTGCAAAGGACAGCGTAGTCCTGCTTGAGCAGGTAAGGACTATTGATAAGCGAAGACTTCGCGATAAAATGGGCGCGCTTGACAAGGGCGATATGGTTAAAATCGACGGCGCTATTAGCGTAAGCTTCGGGCTGTAAAACGCGAATATAAAGAAATGATAAAGAAATAAACATTTTTATTTACAAATTCGGTTATTTGGTGTAGTATACTTCCATATATTAGACAGAGGTACCGTAATGAATATATTAAAAGAGAAAAAGTATATAGACGAGTACGTGAATCTCACGGGTGATTTACTCTCCGATGAGCTTGTAAAAAGTATGAAGCAGTACCGTCATCATCAGGATACTAATACTCATTTTCATTCGGTTTACGTGTCTTATACCGTGCTTAAGATGTGCGAGGCGCTTAGTATCATCAACACAAGGGAGATTGTAAGGGCTTCGCTTCTTCATGATTTTTATCTTTACCAGTGGTATACCGAAAAGCATGAGGAATATCATATCTGGTATCATCCCAAGGAGAGCGTTAAGAATATAGAAAAGCATTTCGGCTCTCTTACGGATATACAGAGGAATATGATTTTATCCCATATGTTCCCGACCTGCGTTGAGCTTCCGAAGTCAAAGGGCGCGTGGATACTTACCCTTGCGGATAAGAAGTGCGCGGTTGACGATTATATTACTAAGTCAAAGAATTTCTATGACGTATATAACGAGATTGAAAAGAGGGTAAACTGAAATGATATATAAGGTGTGTTCACTTTTCTTTATCTTTACGCTGTTCAGCGTCGGCGGCTGGATTATGGAAACGCTGCTTTATCTCATAAGGGACAAGAAGGCTGTTAAAAGGGGTTTTCTTTTCGGCCCCGTAACGCCTATTTACGGCGCCGCGGCGGTTATCTGCGATTTAGTGATTTATCAGAATATTGATAAGCTTTATCCCGACAAGCCTGTTATAAATATATTGCTTATTTTCGTTATAGGCTTCTTCATTTCCTTCGTGCTCGAATATACTACGCACTTCGTTATGGAAAAGCTTTTCCACGCTATGTGGTGGGACTATTCGGGAAGGAAGTTCAACCTTAACGGAAGGGTTTATCTCAACGGACTTCTGATTTTCGGCGCGGGCGTTGTACTTATAGTTAAGCTCCTGCTTCCCGCAATATATAAGCTTATAGGCTTTATGCCTATGAATGTGCTCTATTGGGTAAGCTTCTTTCTATACTCGATTTTCCTTATAGACCTTGCCATGACCGTTGCCGACCTTGCAGGTTCAATCCGCTACATAAAAAATATGTGGGCTGCGATTGTATCCGAAACGCAGAAGGGTCTTGATTTTACGGGCGAACAGCTTGATGAGTTCAAGCAAAATATAACGGAGAGTGAAGCGTATAAAAAGCTCGTCAGTGACAATCCGGTTGTAGACAGATTTAAAAAGCGCTTCCTGAGAGTTAATCTTGAAAAGTATAAATTTTTAACTGATATTATTATCAATAATCCCGACGAGAGCAGGGCAAGGCATGACATAAAGCTTTACGGCACAGCCGAAACCGCTCCCGTTAAGGAAGAGGAAAAGGCCGATGAATAGTCGGTCTTTTATTCTTTGAAACTTCTTTACTTTTTCTTAAATCCATTTATAATATCATTTGGTAGTCTATGACCGAGGAGAGATGGATATGTATAATGTGCTAATCGCAGATGACGATACCGCGATTTTAAACTCAATTAAGATTTATCTTAAGCAGGAGGGCTATAATGTTCTCACCGCCGAAAACGGAAGGCAGGTGCTTGATATTATCAAAAATGAGGAAATACACTGCCTCATTCTCGATATTATGATGCCTGAGCTTGACGGTCTTTCCGCTACGCTTAAGATAAGGGAGAGCTTTAATTTCCCGATTATCCTCCTGTCCGCCAAGAGCGAGGACACGGACAAGATAACGGGGCTTTCCTTTGGCGCTGACGATTACGTTACAAAGCCGTTTAATCCGCTTGAGCTTATGGCAAGGGTGAAGAGTCAGATAAGGCGCTACTCCACGCTCGGCTCAATGGAAATCACCAAGACGCAGCTTGTTACGGGTGGCTTAGTCCTTGATAAAGCTACGAAGGTCGTAACCGTCGACGGCGAGGAGGTGCACCTTACCGCAAGGGAGTTCCAGATTCTCGAATACTTAATGAGCAATATGAACGCGGTATTATCCTCTTCGCAAATTTATGAGGCTGTCTGGAAGGAAGCCTCGCTCGGTATTGAGAAAACCGTAACCGTACATATCCGTAATATCCGAGAAAAGATTGAAATCAATCCAAAAGAGCCTAAATATTTAAAGGTGGTGTATGGTCTTGGCTACAAGGTACAAAAGTATTAATAAGCTCGTTAAATTCCTCGCCGTGCTTCTTTCCGTCGTGCTGATGTGCGGTACTGCGCTGTGCGCTGTTCGTCTGGTGGCATCGCTTGAATACACGGGGAACGTAAAAAGTCTATTCGACTACGAAACCAAGGACGGTTTAGCCGAATGTGACCCGCTCGTAAGCGCGCTTGTAGACGATATTGAACGTATCGGTCTTGCTACTTATTACAGCGACGAGGAGAGCATTAAAAAAGAGCTTCTCTCTCAAAAAGAGGATTTTATTTCCTCAATTCTTGAACGCTTTAAAAAGCAGCAGGCGGAATACTATAATACAACGGCGGCAGAGGACGTATATGACGAGGATGAGGACGGAGAAACTACGACGCTGCAAACCGATGTCGAATTATTAGAACCGTTTGATTTTTCATATACCTTCAGTCTGCCCGGAGGTATGGAAGCGGTGTTCTCATCAGGCGATTTTTACGAAACTGACGACTTTCAGTACCATATCGATTACGTTGCGGACGACGAAAGCTCCGCAAAGCAGAAGCTTGAGAATATGTTCAACTACTTCGTTGAGAATAAGGGATACGTAGTGGACTACGATGCCGTAACCTTTGAAGCTTATCTCAAAAGCGACCTTTGCTACTATGTGAAAAACCGCAATAACGGCATAGTTATTTCTAATATTACCGAGCAGGAGGCTCAGCAGGCGCTCCAGAAGAAGTACGGCTTTACCTACGTTAATCATCAGGTTAAAACCACTAAGGAGCTCAGCGGCGTATTCGACAGATATTACAGCGCCAAGGAGCAGCAATGGGAACTTGACGATAACGACTGCGATTACTATTTCTATTTTAATACCGATATGTCCAAAACGGAAGCGGGACGTAATAGCTATATACGAATTATCAGCGATTATAAAAAAGTAAATGGCTATAAAGTTGATCATAACCTTATCGGCGGGATAGTAATGATCATTCTGTCAGTAGCGCTTGCCGTATGGTATTTTGTAAATGCGGGCATTCGCGACGAAAACGGCAAAATAAAGCTTGCCTTTATTGACCGCGTGCCGTCGGATTTACATATTGCCGTATCGGTCGGACTTATCGTGCTCGGGCTGTGGGGACTCGTACAGACCTTTGACGGCGTCGGTTACCTCGTTTTCTCGTATGATCTGGAACAGCGCCTTATGCTGTATCTCGGCTTAGGCGCGGTAGCGGTTATCTGGCTGTTGTTTATTGAAATGGTCAGCTCCTTTATACGCGTGTGCAAAAGCGAAAAGCCGCTTTATAAAAACCTTCTTATGTTCTGGTGCGGCAAGTATTTTATTTATGTTCCGTGCCTCTGGCTGTTCAGAAAAGCAAAACAGCTTTTCAAAAAATTTATTAAACTGTTTACATATAAGCCGAATAATTTCAAGCGCATATTAACAAGGTATTTAATTCTCTATCTCGGCGTAAATTTCTTGATATTTCTTATTATGGGGCTTGCCGCGGGTGACGGGGATTATCCGGGCGTTATCTTCGGCGCAGGCTTTATAGCCCTGCTTTATAACACCGCGATTATTGCATACGGCGTGTGGTATGCCGTTCAGCTTGACAGGATAATTACCGCCGCGCATAACCGTACGGAGCCGCAGGTGAACCTTGAAAAGCTCCCGCAGAGCCTTAAAATCCTTGCCGATTCAATCCGCGTATCCCGCGACGAACTCAGCGTTGCAATTTCAAAGGCAGTGCGTGACGAAAGAATGAGGGCAGAGCTTATCACCAACGTATCGCACGACCTCAAAACTCCTCTCACCTCAATTATCAGCTACGTTGATTTACTTAAGGGCTGCGAGATTGAAAACGACGACGCTAAGGAATATATCGGCGTGCTCGACGAAAAGAGCGGCAGGCTCAAGCGCCTGATTGACGATTTAATCGAAGCTTCAAAGATTACGAGCGGCGTTATCAGTATCAACCCCGTGCAGCTCTCACTCTCCGAGCTTGCGGCACAAGCGGTTTACGAAAGGCAGCAGGAATTCCTCGATAATAACCTTGAGCTTGTTTTCAAGGGCGACAAAACCAACGTATCCTGCTTTGCAGACGGGAATAAGGCGTTCCGCGTTTTCGATAATCTCCTCTCAAACGCTAAGAAGTATTCTGCAAGAGGAACGAGGGTTTACTGCGACGTGTACTCGGAAAACGGTATGAGCGTTTTTGAGCTAAAGAATATTTCCGCAGCTCCGCTTGATATCTCTCCCGAGGAGCTTACGGAACGCTTCGTAAGGGGCGATAAATCGAGAACTCAGGACGGAAACGGCTTAGGTCTTTCGATTGCTTCCTCGCTCTGTGAAGCAATGAACGGCAGGCTGATTATATCCATCGACGGCGACCTCTTCAAAGCAAAAGTATTTTTGCCAAAGGAATAGGAGGCGCCTATGAAACGGAGTAAAAAAATCGTTATAATTATCTGTGCAATTTTTGCTGTTTTACTGTGCGCGTCCTTTGTCCATACCTTCAGCACGGCAAAGACAATTCACAGCAAGCCGAGCTCCAGCACCCTTTCGGATTACCGCACGGCAGTAACCAATGTACTTGAGGTTAAAAAGGCTGATTTTACCTTTATCGAAAAGGATGGCTCGCTCACGTGCGAATTTTCTACCGAAGGACACCGCTACGAACTGTTTATTCAGGATACGGGCGTAGGCTATAATACCTATTCGCTGTCAGAATACAGCGACGACAAGAGGTTAACTAAGCTTATGTCGGATATTGACTATAATCTGTTATCCGACCTGTCTTACGCTATCGGACAGAATCCGTATACTAAGCGGGAGATTCGTTCTGTTGTCTACCGTCCTGTGCGTTACTTTAATGTGCCTGAAACGGAAATCCGAAAGCAACATATACGCTATAAAACAAAAAGCTACGGCGAGGGAATAATGCTTCATTTTTCCGCACAGGAAAAGACGGAAAAAACATTTTATACTGCTGTAGTTACTCTTGAGGACAGGGCAAAATAAATCTTTACTAAACAGCTCCTTTATGCTAAAATTATTTCAACAGCATAAAGGAGTTTTGTTATGGAAAGAATTGCTCAGTTTGAAAAGGTGTCCTTTGAACAGTTTGAAAAGGACTGGCTTAAGTGCTTTCCCGATACCGAAAGCGTTAAGGATATATACGATGGTATTAAAATGCCGCGCCGCGCCACCGCCGGCTCCGCGGGTTATGATTTTTATACGCCCGATACCGTTACGCTTAAAAAAGGCGAATCAACGCTTATCCCCACGGGCATACGCGCAAAAATCAGCGAGGGCTGGGTGCTCTCGATTTATCCGCGCTCGGGACTCGGCTTTAAGCACAGGGTGCAGCTTGATAACACCGTCGGCATTATCGACGCTGATTATTACGGCGCCGATAATGAGGGGCATATTATGATTAAGCTTTCCTGCGACGCGCACGAGGAGGGACATACCGTTGAGCTGAAAAAGGGCGACGGCTTTGCGCAGGGTATTTTCACTGCGTTTGGTATCACCCTTGACGACGAGGCAAGCGAGAAGCGCACGGGCGGCTTCGGCTCCACCTCAAAATAATGACAAAACTGCAATAATTTTTGTGTACTTTGTACATTGACATAATTTTAAATCTATAATATAATAAACTCCCGAAAGGAAGAGCGCGTATGACTATTTTAATCAAAAACGCTCTCGTGTATTCGGGAGACAGCTTTCAGCAGAATGATGTTTTAATAAAGGATACTAAGATTGACGCTATCGGTACCTCCATTTCTCAGGATGGGGCTGATAGTGTTTTTTTTGCAGACGGCAGGTATTTGATTCCGGGCTTCGTTGATGTTCACGTTCATCTTCGCGAGCCCGGTTTTTCTTATAAGGAAACGATTAAGACCGGTACTATGGCTGCGGCAAGCGCGGGCTATACCGCCGTGTGTCCAATGCCGAACCTTAACCCTGCGCCTGACTGCGCCGAAAATATGCAGGTACAGCTTGACATAATCGAAAAAGACGCAGTAATTAAGGTTTATCCCTTTGCAACGATTACAAAAGGCAGAACGGGCGGGGGAGAGCTTGTCGATTTCGAAAGCCTTAAGGGTATGGCAGTCGGCTTTTCCGACGACGGCTGCGGCGTACAGCGCGGCGAGGATATGGAAAGGGCGATGCGGGAGTGTGCGCGCCTCGGTAAGATTATTTCCGCGCACTGCGAGGTAAACGAGCTCCTCCGCGGAGGTTATATCCACGACGGTGAATATGCAAGACTGCACGGACATAATGGTATCTGCTCCGAGAGCGAATGGGCGCAGATTGAGCGCGACTGTTTCCTTGCTGAAAAAACGGGCTGCCGCTACCATGTTTGCCATATCTCGACTAAAGAAAGCGTTGAAATAATTCGACAGGCAAAAAAGCGCGGAGTAAAAGTGACCTGCGAAACCGCGCCGCATTACTTAACCCTCTGTGACGAGGACTTACAGGAGGACGGGCGCTTTAAGATGAACCCGCCGCTTCGCTCCCGCGAGGACAGGCAGGCGCTTCTCGAGGGCGTGCTTGACGGTACGGTGGACGTAATTGCAACAGACCACGCGCCGCACAGCGCTGAGGAAAAGGCGAGGGGACTTAAGGGCTCCGCTATGGGAATTGTAGGGCTTGAAACCGCGTTCCCTGTTTTGTATACCAAGCTTGTGAAAACAGGAATCATTTCCCGGGAAAAGCTGATATATATGATGTCTGTAAAACCGCGCGAGCTTTTCGCCCTCGGCGGCGAAAAAATAAAGGTCGGCGAAAAGGCGGACTTAGCCCTGCTTGACCTTGATAAAAAGTGGATCGTAAACCCCGAAGAATTTATTTCTATGGGCAAATCAACTCCCTTTGAAGGCTGGGAAGTTTACGGCAAAAATAAGCTTACAATATGCGAAGGAGTGATTGTTTATGAAGCCCTTTGATAAAAAGATAATTCTTGAAAACGGCAAGGAGTTTTACGGCTACGGCTTCGGTGCCGACAAAACCGCTATTAACGAAATCGTTTTCAATACCTCGATGGTAGGCTATCAGGAGATCATATCAGACCCGTCGTATACCGACCAGATGGTGTGTATGACCTATCCTCTTATCGGAAACTACGGCGTGTGCGACGAGGACTACGAAACGAGGATACCCACCATAGGCGGTCTTATCGTAAGGGAGTACAATGATTTACCGTCAAACTTCCGCTATACCAAGACTCTCGGAGAAGTGCTCGACGAATACGATATACCCGGAATAAGCGGTATTGATACGCGAATGATTACCCGCATTATCCGCGACGAGGGCAGCCAGAAGGTAATGATTTGCAACGCGGATATGCCGTATAACAAGGCGCTTAATATGCTCCTTGAATATAAAATACCTACCGATATGGTGAGCCGCGTATCCTGTAAAAAACGCTGGTATTCAAGAACTCCTAACCATAAATACGACGTAGTTGCAATCGACTGCGGTATAAAGATGAATATCGTAAGAATGTTAAACAAAAAGGGCTGCAACGTAACCGTAGTTCCGTATAATACAACGGCTGAGGAGATTATGAATATGCGCCCCGACGGACTGTTTTTATCAAACGGTCCCGGAAACCCCGAGGACGTAACGCCCGTAATCAACGTCGTTAAGGAGCTTAAGGGCAGGCTTCCGATTTTCGGTATCTGCCTTGGTCACCAGATGATTTCCCTAGCGCTCGGCGCAAAGACCTTTAAAATGAAGTTCGGTCACCGCGGAGGCAATCACCCCGTAATGAATCTTGAAACGGGTAAGATTGAGATTACCTCTCAGAACCATTCCTACGCTGTTGACGTTGAGTCGCTCAACGGAACCGAGCTTACCTTAACTCATAAGAATCTTCTTGACGATACTGCGGAGGGCGTTGAATCGAAGGAGAACAGGCTGTATTCCGTACAGTACCACCCCGAGAGCGCTCCCGGTCCGCAGGACAGCGCGTATCTCTTTGATAAATTCATTGACCTTATGAGAGAGGAGGCGGATAAGAATGCCTAAGCGTACTGATATACATAAGATTATGGTAATCGGCTCTGGACCCATCGTTATAGGTCAGGCTGCGGAATTCGACTATTCGGGTACTCAGGCGTGCCTCGCTCTGCGTGAGGAGGGCTACGAGGTAGTTCTTATTAACTCAAACCCCGCGACCATTATGACGGATACCGATATAGCCGATAAGGTGTATATGGAGCCGCTCACTCTCGAATACGTTGCTCGTATAATCCGCCACGAAAGACCCGACGCAATTCTTCCGTCCCTCGGCGGTCAGACGGGCTTGAACCTCGCCGTTCAGCTTGCAAAAAAGGGAATACTCCAGGAATGTGACGTTGAAATTCTCGGCACCTCTTTTGAAGCGATTGAACGCGCAGAGGACAGAGAGCTATTTAAGGATTTGTGCGAAAGCCTCGGCGAGCCCGTACTCCCGAGCGAGATTGCAAATACTCTTGAGGAGGGACTTCGCGCGGCAGAGGATATCGGCTATCCCGTAGTGCTCCGTCCCGCGTTTACCCTCGGCGGTACGGGCGGCGGCTTTGCCGACAACGAGGAGGAATGCCGCGAAATGCTCAAAAACGCTCTCGCGCTCTCTCCCGTACATCAGGTGCTCGTTGAAAAGTCGATTAAGGGCTACAAGGAAATTGAATACGAGGTAATGCGCGACGCCAACGATACCGCGATTACCATATGCAATATGGAAAATATCGACCCCGTCGGCGTTCATACGGGCGACAGCGTAGTAGTTGCGCCCTCGCAGACCCTTACAAATAAAGAATATCATATGCTGCGTGATTCCGCGCTAAAGATTATAAGAGAGCTTAAAATTGAGGGCGGCTGTAACGTTCAGTTTGCGCTCGACCCGCACTCCTTTACATACTATCTTATTGAGGTTAACCCCCGCGTTTCGCGTTCCTCGGCGCTCGCTTCAAAGGCTTCGGGCTATCCTATTGCGAGAGTGAGCGCGAAGATTTCCGTAGGTATGCGCCTTGACGAAATACAGATTGCGAATACGCCCGCCTCCTTTGAGCCGACTCTTGATTACGTAGTATCGAAGATTGCGCGCTTCCCGTTTGATAAATTTGCCGACGCCAATAATACTCTTAATACCCAGATGAAAGCGACGGGCGAGGTAATGGCAATCGGCAGGACTATGGAGGAGAGTCTGCTTAAGGCTATCCGTTCGCTTGAAACGGGCGTATGCCACCTTTACGATAAAAAATTCGACGCTTTCGATTCCGATGAGTTATTAGAATATATTAAAACGGGTACTGACGACAGGCTCTTTGCAATCGCTCAGCTTATACGTCTCGGCGTTGATTTGCTTCATATCTACAACGCTACTAAGATTGATATGTTCTTCCTTGATAAGCTTAAGAACATAGTCGATTTTGAAAAAACGCTTAAGGATAACAAGGGCGACGTACAGACCCTTAAGGATGCCAAAAGGCTCGGCGTGTCCGATAAGTACATCGGTCTTGTCTGGGGTATGACGGAGGCTGAGGTTTTCTCTCTTCGCAAGGAAAACGGCGTTTTCCCCGTGTATAAAATGATTGATACCTGCGCTTCGGAATTTGATTCCTACGTGCCGTATTTCTACTCAACCTACGAGCAGGAAAACGAGAGTATCGTATCCGATAAAAAGAAAATCGTAGTGCTCGGCTCGGGACCTATCCGTATAGGTCAGGGCGTGGAGTTTGACTACTCAACCGTACACGCTATCTGGTCAATCCGCGAAGCAGGCTATGAGGCAATTATAATAAATAACAATCCCGAAACGGTATCCACGGATTACACCACTTCGGACAAGCTCTACTTTGAGCCGCTCACCGTTGAGGACGTAATGAATATTATTGAGCTTGAAAAGCCGCTCGGTATCGTCGTATCCCTCGGAGGTCAGACGGCTATCAACCTCGCTCCTCCGCTTGATGCGCTCGGCGTACCGATTATTGGCACCGATGTTGAGGCAATCGACAGAGCCGAAAACCGCGACTCCTTCGAAAAGGTAATGGAAACCCTCGGTATTCCTCAGCCGAAAGGACAGGCGGTAACCGATATAGAGGAGGGCGTAAGGGTTGCAGAAAGCATAGGCTATCCCGTGCTTGTAAGGCCGTCGTTCGTACTCGGCGGACGCGCTATGCAGATTGTTGCAAGTGAAGAGAGCCTGCGCCATTATTTACAGACTGCGGTTGAAATCAATACTGAGCAGCCTGTGCTCGTTGATAAATACATTATGGGGCGCGAGCTTGAGGTAGACGCAATCTGTGACGGTGAGGACGTATTTATTCCCGGAATTATGGAGCACGTCGAAAGAACGGGCGTTCATTCGGGCGACAGTATCTCCGTATATCCGACCTTCTCGGTATCGCAGACGGTAAAGGATAAAATCATTGATTATACCGTGAAGCTTGGCAGGGCAATCGGTATAGTCGGACTTTACAATATTCAGTTTATAGCCGACGAAAAGGACAACGTTTACGTTATCGAGGTTAATCCGCGCTCGTCGAGGACTGTTCCGTTCCTGTCGAAAGCGACCTCTTACCCGATGGCGCATATCGCAACTCAGGTAATACTCGGTCACTCCCTTAAGGAGCAGGGATATACCGAGGTTTATCCCGCAGAAAAAAAGCGCTGGTACGTCAAGGCTCCCGCCTTTTCGTTCAGCAAGCTTAAGGGTATGGACACCTACCTTTCACCCGAAATGAAGTCAACGGGCGAGGCTATAGGCTACGACAGGAGCTTAACCCGCGCGCTTTATAAGGCTATACAGGCGAGCGGAATGAACGTTGCAAACTACGGCACGGTGCTCGCAACGATAGCCGACGCGGATAAGCCCAAGGCGCTGCCGCTGATAAGGCGCTTTTACAACCTCGGCTTTAATATCGAGGCTACCGACGGCACCGCAAAATACCTCAAGGAGCACGGTATCAGAACGAGGGTGCGCCGTAAGCTCACCGCCGACGGAAGCGACGAAATTTTACAGGCGCTCCGTCAGGGACATATTGCATACGTTATAAACACGATTGACATTAACGCGGGCGATTCCCATTCCGACGGCTCGTCAATCAGGCGCGCCGCGGTTGATAACAACGTAACTATGTTTACCTCGCTTGATACGGTTAAGGTGCTCCTTGACGTGCTTGAAGAGATTACCCTCGGCGTTTCTACAATCGACGCAGAATAGGAAATTGCAATGTATAAAGTTTTACTTAACGAAAAGCTGACTGATGGCGTATATAAAATGGTACTTGAGGGCGACACCTCAAAAATCACGAAGTCCGGTCAGTTCATAAATATAAAATTAGAGGGCAGGTTTCTGCGCCGTCCCATATCCGTATGCGACTGCGACGGAAACACCGTTACGGTAATCTACAAGGTAGTGGGCGAGGGTACGCAGGATATGTCCGCGCTTCCCGTCGGCGCGGAGCTTGACGTGCTGACGGGGCTCGGCAACGGCTATGATATTTCAAAAAGCAAAAAGCCGCTTTTAATCGGCGGCGGAGTCGGCGTTCCGCCTCTTTATTACCTTGCGAAAAAGCTGCTTGAAGCAGGACAGAAGCCGACTATAATTCTCGGCTTCAATACAAAAAGCGAAATCTTTCTTGAAAATGAGTTTAAAGCGCTTGGCTGTGAGGTATATGTTACAACCGCCGACGGCTCGTACGGTATCAAGGGCTTCGTTACCGACGCTATGGACGGGCTCAGCTACGATTATTTTTACACCTGCGGTCCTATGCCGATGTTCCGTGCGATAGAAAAAACGGTTACCGTCAGCGGTCAGTACTCCTTCGAGGAGAGAATGGGCTGCGGCTTCGGAGCGTGTATGGGCTGCTCCTGTAAAACGAAGTACGGCTATAAGCGAATCTGCAAGGACGGTCCCGTGCTCGAAAGGGAGGAGATTATATGGTAGATTTATCCGTTAATTTAGCGGGGCTTAAGCTTGATAACCCGATTATCCCCGCCTCTGGCACCTTCGGCTTCGGTAAGGAATTCAAGGACTTTTATGATATTAATATCCTCGGCTCGTTCTCCTTTAAGGGTACGACGAGGGAGGCGCGCTTTGGAAACCCCACTCCGAGAATTGCGGAGTGTCAAAACGGTATGATAAACGCCGTAGGGCTTCAAAATCCCGGCGTTCATCACGTTATTGAGCACGAGCTTAAGGAAATGAAGGAGTATTTCAATAAGCCCGTTATAGCTAACGTTTCGGGCTTTTCGGTTGAGGATTACGCCTACACCTGCGCGCTGCTCGATAAGGAGGAGCAGGTCGGCATACTTGAGGTAAACGTATCCTGCCCGAACGTTCACGGCGGGGGTATGTCCTTCGGTACCGACCCCGACTGTGCCGCTGAGGTCACGAGGGCGGTCAAGGCGGTTACAACCAAGCCCGTGTTCATTAAGCTTTCGCCCAACGTTACCGATATCGTGTCAATCGCAAAGGCGTGCGAGGAAGCGGGTGCGGACGGTATCTGCCTTATTAATACGCTGCTCGGAATGAGAATTGATATTAAGAATAGAAAGCCCATTATTGCCAATAAAATGGGCGGTTTTTCGGGCGACGCGGTTTTCCCCGTGGCGCTTAGAATGGTTTACCAGGTTGCAAAAGCCTGCAATATCCCCGTAATGGGCTGCGGAGGAGTTTCGTCGGCAAAGGACGTTATCGAAATGATGATGGCGGGTGCAACTGCGGTACAGGTAGGTGCGGCTAATCTTGTTAACCCCTACGTCTGCAAGGAGATAATCGAAGCGCTCCCTGCGGAATGTGAAAAGCTTGCAATAAACAGAATAAGCGATATAATAGGAGTGGTTGAATAATGGGTAAGGACGTAATTATTGCCTGCGATTTTGACAGTGCTCAAAAGACCTTTGCTTTTCTTGATAAGTTTACCGAGGAAAAGCCCTTTGTTAAAATCGGAATGGAGCTTTACTATGCCGAGGGACCCTCGATAGTTAAAGAAATCAAGAGAAGGGGACATAAGATTTTCCTTGATTTAAAGCTTCACGATATTCCTAATACCGTTAAAAAATCAATGGCTGTGCTCAGCAGGCTTGACGTCGATATGACTAATCTTCACGCCGCCGGCACTGTTGATATGATGCGCGCCGCACTCGAGGGCTTAACGCGCGAGGACGGCACAAGACCGCTTTTAATCGCAGTAACCCAGCTCACCTCAACGAGCGAGGAGCGTATGCAAAACGAGCTTCTTATAAACGCTTCTATTAACGATACGATTATTAAGTATGCCGAAAATGCAAAAACTGCAGGACTTGACGGCGTGGTTTGCTCTCCGCTTGAAGCGGGTATGGTTAAGGAAGCCTGTGGAGTTGATTTTATGACCGTTACTCCCGGCGTGCGCTTCGCCGACGGCGAGGTCGGAGATCAGATACGGATTACCACGCCCGAAAAGACGAAGGAAATCGGCTCGGATTATATAGTAGTCGGCAGACCGATTACGCAGTCTGAAAATCCCGTTGAAGCGTTCAGAAGATGCGTAAAGGAATTTGTGGGTGAATAGTATGGAACAGTATAAAAGAGAGTTTATAGAGTTTTTGGAGAGCGCGGGCGTTCTTAAGTTCGGAGATTTCACCGCAAAGAGCGGCAGAAAAATCCCTTATTTCATCAACGCGGGCGATATTAAAACCGGCGCGCAGATTAAGCGCCTCGGCGAGTTTTACGCAAAGGCATATTTCGAAAAGCTCGGAGATAAAAAAAGCGTGCTCTACGGTCCTGCGTACAAGGGAATACCGATAGCCGTTTCCGTTGCCTCAGCCCTTGCGGATAAGGGTCTTGACGTTCCGTTTTTCTTCAACAGAAAAGAGGAAAAGGATCACGGCGAGGGCGGCGTTTTTGTCGGCTATACGCCTCAGCCCAATGAGGAAATAGTTATCGTTGAGGACGTTATTACCGCAGGTACGGCAATACGCGAGAGCATGGAGATTCTTTCTTCTCTTAATGGCGCTAAGGTTGCCGCAGTGTTTGTTATGGTTGACCGCAAGGAAAAGGGGAAAACGGAAAAATCCGCAATGACAGAGGTAGGCGAGGAGTACGGTTTCCCCGTGTACTCGGTGGTTGACGTATACGATATTATCGAGTATCTCAGCGAGGATGAGGCAAATGCCGAAAACGTTGAGCGGATTAAAAACTATCTTAAAATAAACGGTGCAAAGGAGTAGATTATGCGACATCTGCTGGATACAACCGATTTGACGCTCAGCGAAATTGACGAAATGGTTTCGCTTGCGCTTGATATTATTGAAAACGGAGATAAGTACGCAAAGGCGTGCGAGGGCAAAAAGCTTGCGACGCTGTTTTTCGAACCGAGCACGAGGACGCGCCTTTCCTTTGAGGCGGCTATGCTTGAGCTCGGCGGAAGCGTACTCGGCTTTTCCGAGGCTTCCTCGTCGTCAACCGCAAAGGGCGAGAGTGTGGGCGACACCATAAGGACGGTATCGAACTACGCCGATATTATCGCTATGCGCCACCCGCACGAGGGCGCCGCGTTCGTAGCAAAAAGGAAAACGCTCGTTCCGCTTATCAACGCGGGCGACGGAGGCCACGCTCACCCGACTCAGACCCTTACCGACCTGCTTACGATTTTCAGGGAAAAGGGGAGCTTCAATAATCTCACAATCGGTCTTTGCGGAGACCTTAAATTCGGACGCACGGTACACTCTCTGATTAAGGCAATGAGCAGATATAGTAATATCCGCTTCGTGCTGATTTCGCCAGAGGAGCTGAAAGTTCCCGAGTATATCATAAAGGATGTGCTTCTTCCGAGCGGTGCCGAGTATACCGAGGCAAAAACTATTGAAGAGGCAATACCCGAGCTTGATATTCTGTATATGACGAGGGTGCAGAGAGAACGCTTTGCCACCGAGGAGGAGTACTTAAAGCATAGGGACGCATTTATTCTCGACCTTGAAAAGCTAAAGGGTGCTAAAGAGTATTTGACCATTATGCACCCGCTCCCGAGGGTTAATGAAATCGCCGAGGAGGTAGACTCGGACAAAAGAGCAAAGTACTTCGAGCAGGCGCTTAACGGAAAGTATATAAGAATGGCTCTGATTTTAACCTTGTTAAATTGGAGAAATGAACCTGATAATAACCTGCCTGAAAGCTATATTGAATGCGGAAAATGCTCAAACCCGCACTGCATTTCCAATTACCAAAGCCTAAAGAATTTGTGCAAGATTTCAGAAACTGACGGAACTAAACGCTGTATTTATTGCGAGAATGAAATTTTATAGTTTATTTATAATGCTTCCCCTTGACATAGGAAAACAAAAAAATTATTATAAATTATAGGGAAATATTCATTCTAATTAAGGAAGGAAGTAGAAATTATGAGAATTAAAAAGTATTTAGCTGAGCTTATAGGAACAGGAGTTCTTGTAACCTTTGGCTGCGGAACGGCTATGCTTGTCGGCTGTAACGCTGAATTTGGCAGTGGCTATATTTTAACTGCTCTTGCATTTGGTCTTGTTATCGTGGGAATGGCTTACTGTATCGGCAATATTTCAGGCTGCCATATTAACCCCGCCGTATCCCTCGGCGTGTTAATTAGCGGCGGAATGAGCATAGGCGACTTTTTCGGCTATGTAATTGCTCAGTGTATCGGTGCCTTCGGCGGCGCAGGGCTGCTTAAGCTTATCTTTAAGCTCGGCAGAGTTGAGGATTTAACTGGCGGTCTCGGAACTAACGGGCTTGCCGGCGTTAACGGCAGCGTTATCGCAGGACTTCTCGTTGAGGTTGTGCTTACCTTTGTATTTGTATTTACAATTCTCGGCGTTACCTCTAAGAAGGCTAATCACGGATCCTTCGGCGGTCTTGTTATCGGCTTAACCCTTACTCTCGTTCATATTCTCGGTATAGGCTTAACGGGTACCTCTGTTAACCCTGCAAGGAGCTTCGGTCCTGCCCTCGTTCAGGCGATTTCTGGAAACACGGACGCTATCAAGGTGCTCTGGGTATTCATCGTAGGTCCTTTCGTTGGCGCTGCAATTGCGGCAGTTGTTTATAAAGTTCTTGAAAGCGGCAAAGAGAAAGCATAATTATTTTCGGGCGGTCGACGACCGCCTGTGTTTTTTGGAGTAAACTATGAACTATATCTCAAAAAAAGAAAAATCAAATTATTATTTCGGCTTAGTCGGTCAGAATATGCTTTACGCCCTTATCGGAGGCTCGTTTTTTACGTACTTTTTGACCGACATAGCGCTTTTTCCGGCGCTTGCCGTGTCGGTAATGCTTGTAATAATGAAGGTCTGGGACGGCGTAAACGACCCGATTGTAGGCTCCTTCGTTGATAAGCATTCCTTCAAAAACGGTGAAAAGCTCCGCCCGTTTTTAAAGTATACTCCACTCCCCGTGGGTATTTTTACGGTGCTTATGTTCCTCGTTTTTTCAACCGAGGATAAGCTCCTGTGGCTCAGGATTGCGTATTTCGTAATTATGTATATCTGCTGGGATTTAAGTTATACCTTCCAGGACGTTGCAATCTGGGGCATAACGGCTTGCGTATCTCCCGACTCCTCGGAGCGTGACCGCTTCGTGCAGTGGGCGAGGACCTTCGGCTCAATCTCCTACGGCGTTTTTAGTATGGGTATTCCGATGGTGCTTGAGATGGTTGTAAACGCAACGGGTATGAGTATGCGTATAATGGTACTTGTTTTTGCGATAATCTTCGGTCTCGGCGGTTCAATGATGAGCCTTCGCTGCTACAAGGCGCAGGAGCGTATACGCGTGAATGTTAACGACCAGCAGGAGAGCCTCGGCGAAAGCTTTTCGCTGCTCTTTAAGAATAAGATGATGCTCCTTGTTACCGTAGCTAACCTATGCGGTGCGCTCGGCTTCGGCGCTAACCTCGTTACATATTTCTTCAAATACAAAATCCCCGCCGACTTCATCGGAAACGGCGAGTGCATATGGGGTATGATAGGCGCGCTCGGACTTACTACGATTTACTACGCTATTACGGGCGCTCCCGGCTTTATCGGTATGATGCTTGCGGATAAGATGAAAAAATGGTTCGGCGGATACAGGAACGTGCTTATCTTTATGCAGGTATGCAATATCGTTACAAGGGTAATTGCGTTCTTTATCGGCTTCGAAGGCAAGAACTTCTGGATAGGAATGCTCCTCGTCGGAATTGGCTGTATCCCGAACGGCGCAACTTCGATAGCGCAGACCTCGATTTTCTGTGACAGTATCGACTATATGGAATACAAGACGGGTAAGAGAACAGAGGGCATCACCTTCTCAATTCAGACCTCGTTTACTAAGATTTCAAGCGGTATTACCGCGGGGCTTTCCGCCCTTGCGCTTCATCTTTTGCATTATAAGGCGATACCCGATACTGCTCCAACCTTCCTCGGAACACAGTCTCAGGCGTTTGAAAACTGGATATGGCCGCTCGTGATGCTCACCCCCGCAATCGCGAGCGTGTGCTTCATAATCCCGCTTCTTTTCATTCACTACACGCCCGAGGAAAGAGCAAAGGTAGAAGAAACGCTTAAATCCCGCCGCGAAGCCGAAAATGATTTGATAACAGAATAACCTCTTAGCCTCCCTTGTGTAAAGGGAGGGGAACCGCTTGCGGTGGAGGGATTGTTTTAATATGTATTCATAAAGAACACGGAACACCCCGTGTTCTTTTTTTATTGACATACTAATAAAATAATGGTAAAATTAAGTTGCTAAATTGTAATTGTATATTTTATAGCTTTTTATGCACGCTATTTTTATCTTCCTTGATAAAAATGCATGCTCTTTATTTGACGTGCTTATAAAAGCTATATTCAAATTACAGTTTAGCAGCTTTGAGCATTGCGTTTTTGGCGCAGCTCAGTGCTGCGCATTTTTATTTAAGGAGATGTTTTTATGAAAAAGTTGTTATCGGTATTTCTGTCTGTAGTTATACTTCTGTCTATGATTTCGGAAACAAATTATTCCGTTTTTGCAGAAGACCTTGCTGTATTTGAATTTAATGGTTTTAATTACACTATAGATGACGACGCGGTAACAATAACCGGCTATATCGGTACTGATGATAAGCTTGTTATTCCCGAAACAATCAATGATTATCCTGTAACAGCCATTGGAGAAAATGCTTTTTCTGCCAATGTGTTTTTAACTAATGTTTTTATTTCAAAAAATGTTACCACTGTTTTTGCCAATGCTTTTTCGGATTGCAGCAATTTAGCAATTGTTTTTATTCCTTCTGGAATTCAATCAATTGAAGCTAATGCTTTTTTAGGATGTTCAGCAATTAATAAAGTGTATTTCTGCAATACAAGTAGCGTATGGACATCTGCCCGAAATAATATTTCTTCAGAAGGAAATAGTTCAATATTAAATAATACGGTTCAATTCCTTTATCCAAATACAACATCGTCGTCCGGCACACTTTCAGGTTCAAGCGGTTATGTTGGTGAAACGGTATCTTATAGAACAGTGGCAAGTTCTGGGTTGATCAGTAAAAAAACAATTTATATTGACGGATCCGGGAGAGTTAATGAAAATACAGTGCTTCCGACGACCAGTCTTTTGACCGCTGATATCGTTATTGGACCGGGTATTACATGGATGCCTGATAGCTTTTTTGAGAATTATTCTGTACCGTCTGTAACTGTGGATTCTGATAATCCTGCATATGTTACAGTTAACGATAATGTTTATGATAGAAAAATTACCAAAGCATTGTATATTGGTAAAAATGGCGAATTTACTATTCCTGGTACAGTCGAAAGCATAAGTACTTCAGTATTGGGAAATGCAACAGGATTAACAGAAATTAATGTTGAAGCGGGCAACGCAAATTTTGTAGCTGAGGATGGCGTGCTTTTTAATAAGGATAAAACGATTTTGCTTAGATATCCTGACGATAATGAGAGGACGACATACATTGTTCCGTCTACTGTCGTTTCTATAGCAGATAAAGCTTTTTATTCAGCTGATAATTTAACGAGTGTTATAATTCCCGATAGTGTTACAAGCATCGGAAGTGATGCATTCAAAGGTTGCACGGGCTTAACGAGCGTAACAATTCCCGACAGCGTTACACGTATCGGTTCGGGTGCATTCAGCCGTTGCGCGGGCTTAACGAGCATAATAATTCCCGACAGCATTAAAAGCATCGGTTCGGATGCATTCTACGGTTGCACGGGCTTAATGAGCGTAATAATACCCGATAGTGTTACAAGCATTGGTACTAATGCATTTCAAAATTGCACGGGCTTAACGAGCGTAACAATACCCGACAGTGTTACAAGCATCGGCAATTATGCGTTTTATGATTGCAGCGGTTTGACAAGTATCACAATACCCGACAGCGTGACAAGCATCGGTAGTTGTGCATTTCAAAATTGCACGGGCTTGACAAGCATAACAATACCCGACAGCGTGACAAGCATTGGTACTTATGCATTCGAACGTTGCACGGGCTTGACTAAAGTTAATATTAGCGATATCGCAAAGTGGTGCAAAATATCATTTATTAATGGTTATAGTGCAAATCCATTACTCTATGCAAAACATTTGTATCTGAGTAACGAAGAAGTAATGGATTTAGTAATCCCCGATAATGTTACAAGCATCGGCGCAAATGCATTCTACAATTGCGCGGGCTTAACAAGCATAACAATACCCAATAGCGTTAAAAGCATCGGTCAGTTAACATTCAGCGGTTGCACGGGCTTAACGAGCGTAACAATACCAAATAGCGTTACAAGCATCGGTCAGTACACATTCAACGGTTGCACGGGCTTAACGAGCGTAACAATCCCCGACAGCGTTACAAGCATCTCTTCTTTCGCATTCTCCGGTTGCACGGGCTTAACGAGCGTAACAATTCCCGACAGCGTTAAAAGCATCGGCTATGCTGCTTTCAAACGTTGCACGGGCTTAACAAGCATAACAATACCCAATAGCGTTACAAGCATCTCTTCTTTCGCATTCTACGGTTGCACGGGCTTAACGAGCATAACAATACCCAATAGCGTTAAAAGCATTGGTTCTTCTGCATTTAGTAATTGCGGAAACATTAGCGAAACATATCTTTACAGCAAGGTTATTGACTCAACACAAAATTTAGTCGCCTCTCTACCAAGTGGTTCAACGCTTTACGCTTATACTTCAACTGACGCGCAAACATATTGCGATATATACGGCGTGAACTTTGTATCAATGGAGGGGCTTGAATGTCAGCTCGGGAGACATTCTTACGAAGCTACAAATACAATTAGCCCAACCTGTGAGGATGAAGGCAAAACAGTTTATACCTGTTCAGGTTGCGGTGACTCATATGAAGTATCAATTTCCGCTCTCGGTCACACCGAAGTAATTGATAAAGCGGTAGAGCCTACCTGTACGGAAGCAGGTCTTACCGCCGGAACGCACTGCTCGGTTTGCGAAAAAGTATTGACTACGCAGGAGGTAATCCCCGCCAACGGTCATTCTTACAACGATGTAGTTACTGCGCCAACGTGTAAAGATGGCGGTTATACAACACACACCTGTACCATCTGCGGCGACTCATATATTGATTCTTATACCGAAAAGGCGGAAAGTCACAGTTATACGGAAAAGATTGTTGCACCTACTTGTATTTCTAAAGGTTTTACTTTATATACATGCACACGTTGCGGTGATAATTTCAAAACCGACTTCGTAAACTCAACAGACGAGCACGATTACAAATCCGCGATTACGACTCTTCCGACCTGCTCAGCAAAGGGCGTAAGAACGTATACCTGTACCGTCTGCGGCGATAAGTATACAGAGGATATTGCTAAGCTTGCTCACACCGTCGTAACGGACGAGGCGGTTGCTCCTACCTGTACTGAAACGGGACTTACCGAGGGTACGCACTGCGCAGTCTGCGGCGAGGTTATTGACGAACAGGCGGTTATCACCGCCAACGGTCATAGCTATACCGAAACGGTAGTTGCTCCGACCTGTGAAGAGGACGGTTATACAGCTCATACCTGCGAAGTTTGCGATGATAGTTATAATACCGATACCGTTGAGGCTCTCGGTCACAGCCGTACAAGCGCGGTAACGAAAAAAGCCACGATTGGCACAAACGGTACGATAACAAATACCTGCTCAACCTGCGGCGATAAGACCTATACCACAATCCCGATGATTAAGACGGTTGCGCTTTCCGCCACCTCTTACGTTTACGACGGTAAAGCTAAAAAGCCGGGCGTAACGGTTAAGGACGGCACGGGCAAGGTAGTTCCTGCGGCAAATTACACGGTAGCGTACAAGAATAACGTTAACGTAGGAACGGGTACCGTAACGGTTATCTTTAAGGGTAATTACAGCGGAACCAAGGCGATTAGCTTCACGATTAATCCAAAGGGAACCGCGATATCGAAGCTTAAAGCCGGTAAGAAGCAGTTCACTGCTAACTGGACTAAACAGGCAACCCAGACCAACGGTTACCAGATACAGTACAGTATGGATAAAAGCTTCAAGTCAGGCGTTAAGACCGTTAATATAAACAGCAACGCAACGGTTAAAACAACCGTTAAGAAGCTGACGAGCAAGAAGGTATACTACGTTCGTATCCGTACTTTCAGGAAAATAGGTAACACTTATTATTACTCCGCTTGGTCAGCGACGAAAAACATTAAGGTTAAATAACAGCATAATGAAATCAGGGCGGTCGGCGACCGCCCTTTATTATTTTGTAACGGGAATTTTTTCATAATATCTTGCATAATCATTCATTTTATGTAATAATATTATGACTAATTTTATATTATAATTTTTGGTGATAAATATGGACAATAAAAAATTAGCGGAAATATTATTCCCGCATATACTCAAAGCCCCCGATTATTACGAAAAGCTCTATCCCGCAAGGGTACTTCCCGAGGGGGCGCGCGTTACGCGTTTTGCGCCGAGCCCGACGGGCTTTTTACACTTCGGAAACCTCTTTACCTGCCTTGTTTCCTACAAGACGGCAAAAACCACGGACGGCGTATTCTACGTACGCGTTGAGGATACCGACCGGAAGCGTAAGGTCGAGGGCGCAATAGAGGTAATGCTCAAGGGGCTTTCCGTATACGGAATAGTACCCGACGAGGGCGTATTCAGCGAGACAGAGCAGTTCGGCGCGTACGGTCCTTACTACCAGAGCGAAAGGAAAATAATTTACCAGACCTATGCAAAAAGCCTCGTTGAGCAGGGGCTGGCTTACCCGTGCTTTATGACGGCTGAGGAGCTTGATGAAATACGCGCTCAGCAGGAAAACGAGAGCGTTAAGGGAATATGGGGGAAATGGGCAAGGCACAGGGATTTAAGCCTACCCGAAATCGAGGAGAAGCTTAACGCGGGCACGCCATGGACGCTGCGCCTTAAATCCCCCGGAACGCTCGAGGGTAAATGCTTCTTTGACGACATGATTAAGGGCAAAATCGAAATGCCCGAAAACGTACAGGACGTAGTAATACTCAAGTCCGACGGTATACCTACCTATCACTTTGCGCACGCAATTGACGACCATTTAATGCGCACTACCCACGTTGTACGCGGAGACGAGTGGATATCGTCAACGCCGATACACCTTCAGCTATTTAAGCTGCTCGGCTTTAAACCTCCAAAATACGCGCACGTTGCTCCGATTATGAAGGAGGAGAACGGCGGCAAGCGCAAGCTTTCAAAGCGCAAGGACCCCGAGGCTGCGGTAACCTACTACGCCGAGGAGGGCTTCCCGAGCGAGAGCGTAAATGAATATATGCTCACGCTCGCAAACTCAAATTTTGAGGACTGGCGCAGGATGAACAAGGACGAGGAGCTCGATAAATTCCCGTTCAATCTCAAAAAAATGAGCGTATCGGGCGCACTCTTCGATATGGTTAAGCTCACCGACGTAAGTAAAAACGTAATAAGCAAAATGCCCGCAGGCAAGGTATTTGAGCTTTCTTACGAATGGGCTAAGGAATATAACCCGAATCTTGCGGCGCTCTATGAAAAGGATACCGACAGGGCGACGGCGATACTCAATATTGACAGGGAAAACAAAAAGCCGCGTAAGGATATTGCAAAATGGAGCGATATTCCCGACTACATCAGCTATATGTACGACGAGACCTTCGCCCCCTGCTACGAGCTCACGGGCAACGCAACGCCTGCGCTCGCCGTTAAGGTGCTTGAGCTTTATAAGGACATAGTTAACCTTGACGATACCAAGGACGAATGGTTTGAAAGAATCAAGGGTATGTGCGAAGCGGTAGGCTGTACGCCGAACGTTAAGGAATACAAGCAGAATCCCGAGGCGTTTGACGGTCACGTCGGCGACGTTTCAACGGTTATCCGCGTTGCTCTTACAGGCAGGACGAACACCCCCGATTTATACGAAATTACACGTCTGCTCGGCAGAGAGACGGTTGAAAAGAGATTAACGGACGCACTCAGTTACTACAAGGAGGAAAAATAATGGCACTTGACGAAATCAAAAAGGAAGAAACAGCCTCCAACTTTATCCACGACTTTATTGACGAGGATTTAGCCGAGGGCGTATATTCGAGAGTTCAGACGCGTTTTCCTCCCGAGCCTAACGGCTATCTTCACATAGGACACGCCAAGGCTATTTGCATTAACTTCGGTGTAAAGGACAAGTATCACGGCATATGCAACCTCCGTCTTGACGACACAAATCCCACCAAAGAGGATACGGAATACGTTGAGGCTATCGAGGAGGATATCAAGTGGCTCGGCTTTGATTACGACAACATATACTATGCGAGCGACTACTTCGACTTCCTTTACGAATGTGCGATAAAGCTCATCAAAAAGGGCAAGGCATATGTCTGCGAGCTCACGCCCGAGCAGATGAGGGAATACCGCGGCACGCTCACAGAGCCCGGTAAGAACTCCCCCTACCGCGACAGACCGATTGAGGAAAACCTCGATTTATTCGAAAGAATGGCGAAGGGCGAATTTGAGGCAGGAAGCAAGGTGCTCCGCGCAAAGGTGGATATGGCATCGCCGAACCTCAATATGCGCGACCCGATTATTTACCGCATTATGTACGCAACCCATCACCGCACGGGCGACAAGTGGTTCATCTATCCGATGTATGATTTCGCTCACCCGCTTTCCGACGCGTGCGAGAACGTAACTCATTCCCTCTGCTCGCTTGAATTTGAAAACCACAGACCGATATACAACTGGTTTGTAAACGAATGTATCGAGGGCGAAAAGCCGAGGCAGATTGAATTCGCAAGGCTTAACCTCAACTACACCCTTACCTCAAAAAGAAAGTGCTTAAAGCTCGTACAGGACGGCATAGTTGACGGCTGGAACGATCCGAGAATGGCGACAATAAGCGGTATGAGAAGGCGCGGCTATCCCGCGGAGGCAATACGCGATTTCTGCGAAAAAATCGGCGTTTCCAAGGCTTACAGCGTGGTTGACTTCGCCCTGCTTGAAAGCTGCGTAAGGGATAACCTCAACTCCACCGCGCCGCGTGCTATGGCGGTAATCGACCCGATAAAGCTTATTATCGACAACTACCCCGAGGATAAGGTTGAGGAGCTTGAGGTTGAATACCACCCAGACCACCCCGAATTCGGCAAGAGGACAATCCCCTTTGGAAAAGAGCTTTATATTGAGCGCGACGACTTTATGATAGAGCCGATTAAAAAATACAGAAGGCTGTTTATCGGCAACGAGGTAAGGCTTTACAAGGCGTACTTCGTAACCTGCACGGGCTACGACCTTGACGAAAACGGCGAGGTTGCGGCAGTTCACTGCACCTACGACCCCGAAACCTTCGGCGGCGACGCGCCCGACGGACGCAAGGTAAGAGGTACTATCCACTGGGTTTACACGGGCGACTGCGGCGAGGCTGAGGTAAGGCTCTACGACCGCCTTTTCGACGTACCGAACCCGAGCGACGAGGATGGCGTAAGCTCCTTTGAGGACAACCTAAACCCAGATTCGCTCGTAGTAAAGACGGCATATATCGAAAGAGCGCTTAAGGACACAAAGGCGGGCGACAGATACCAGTTTATGAGAAACGGCTATTTCTGTACCGACACCGACACGACGGACGAGAAAATTGTATTCAACAGAACGGTAGCATTAAGGGACAGCTTTAACAAAAAGAAGTAAAATGGCAAAGAGAAACGATTTAAGAAATATTGCAATCATCGCGCACGTTGACCACGGCAAGACCACTCTCGTTGACGAAATGCTGCATCAGAGCGGCATTTTCCGCGATAATGAAATAGTTCAGGAAAGGGTTATGGATTCAAACGACCTTGAAAAAGAGCGCGGAATCACAATCCTTTCCAAAAACACCTCGATTCATTACAAGGATACTAAAATTAATATAGTCGATACCCCAGGTCACGCTGATTTCGGCGGCGAGGTTGAGCGTATTCTCACTATGGTAGACGGCGTTCTGCTGCTCGTCGACGCGTTCGAGGGCTGTATGCCGCAGACGCGCTTCGTGCTTAAAAAGGCGCTCGGCTTAAAGAAAACGCCTCTCGTAGTTGTCAACAAAATTGACCGCGACGGCGCAAGGCCCGACGAGGTGGTGGACGAGGTGCTCGACCTCTTTATCGAGCTCGGCGCTGACGACGACCAGATTGACTTCCCCGTTATCTACGCTTCGGCAAGGGGCGGTTATTCAAGCCTTGACCCCACGGTAAACGAGGGCGATATGCGCCCGCTGCTTGATGCGATATTAAAGTACATTCCCGCTCCCGAGGGCGATATCGACGGCGCGGCGCAGATACTCTTTTCTTCCCTTGAATACGACGATTACGTGGGCAGGATAGGCGTCGGCAGAGTTGAGCGCGGCACGATAAAGGTGAATACTCCCTATGTGCTCTGCAAGCAGGACGGAGAGCAGGAAAACATAAAATTCTCACAGATTTATCAGTTCGAGGGACTAAAGAGGGTTGCCTGCACCGAGGCGAGCTTCGGCGAGCTCGTATGCGTTGCGGGCGTGCCCGACCTTAATATAGGCGAAACTGCGTGCGACCCCGAGCATATCGAGGCGCTCCCGTTCGTAAAAATCGACGAGCCCACAATCTCTATGAACTTTATGGTCAACGACTCCCCGTTTGCGGGCAGAGAGGGCAAATACGTAACCTCGCGAAACCTAAGGGACAGGCTCTTTAAAGAGGTTGAAACCAACGTATCAATGCGCGTTGAGGAAACGGACTCGATGGACACCTTCAAGGTATCGGGACGCGGCGAGCTCCACCTTTCTATACTTATTGAAACCATGCGCCGCGAAAACTACGAATTCGCGGTATCTCGCCCGACGGTTATTCTCAAAAAAGACAGCAAAACGAATCAGACCTTGGAGCCTGTTGAAACCGCAATAATCGAGGTTCCCGAGGAGTACGTGGGCGTCGTTATGGAAAAGCTCTGCTCGCGCAAGGGCGAAATTGAGAATATGGACACGCGCTCAACGGGTATGACTCACCTTGAAATTAAGATACCGTCAAGGGGACTTATCGGATACAGAAGCGAATTCCTCACCGACACCAACGGAAACGGCATTATGAACCAGCTTTTCAGAGGGTACGAGCCGTACAAGGGCGATATTGAAACGAGGAATCGCGGCTCGATAGTTGTACACGAAACGGGAACTACGACGGGCTACGGACTCTGGAATACTCAGGACAGAGGAAAGCTCTTTATCGGTCCCGGCGTTGACGTATACGAGGGCATGATAGTCGGCGAATGCGCCAAGGACGAGGACATAGTCTGTAACGTCTGCAAGAAAAAGCACGTTACCAACACCCGTGCAAGCGGCAGCGACGAGGCTCTGAAGCTCGTTCCTCCTACCACGCTTTCGCTTGAGCAGAGTATGGAATTCCTCGCGGACGACGAGCTTCTCGAGGTTACGCCGAAGAGCATAAGGCTCAGAAAGACCATCCTCAATAAAGAGCTCAGGCTCAAGGCTGAAAGCAGAAACAGTAGATAATTAGGTTTAAGGTTTAAGCTGAAATTATTATGGAAAAAGCAGGACTGTATTTTCATATTCCCTTTTGTAAAAGCAAATGCCCGTACTGCGATTTTTACAGCGTAAAATACTGCGAGGGGCACGACGAAGCATATATCAACAGGGTTAAAGAAGAAATAAAAAAATACAGCGGCTCGTTTGATACCGTCTATTTCGGCGGCGGAACGCCGAGCATAATAAAGCCTCACCTTATCGGTGAGGCTTTAAACGCTGCGAGAAAACAGTTCGACATTGATAAAAACAGCGAAATCACAATCGAATGTAATCCGCGTGAGGAACTGAGAGAAAACCTTAAACAGTATAAAAGCTACGGCATTAACCGCATAAGCCTCGGTATGCAGAGCGCGATAGACAAGGAGCGCTTTGCGCTCGGACGCAGCGCGGGAAAAAAAGAGGTTGAAAGAGCTATAACTTCCGCAAGAGAAGCAGGAATTGAAAACATAAGCCTTGACCTCATGCTCGGTATTCCGAAGCAGACCCTAAGCAGCCTTGATGAAAGCCTTGACTTCATTGATAAAATGAAGGTGCAACACGTATCGGCGTATATGCTCAAAATTGAGGAGGGCACAAAATTCTTTGAAATGAGGGAGCGCCTTGACCTTCCCGACGAGGATACCGTGTCAGAAATGTACCTTAAAACCGTTAAAGCACTTGGCGAAATCGGACTGAAGCAGTATGAAATCAGCAATTTTGCAAGAGAGGGATACGAAAGCCGCCATAACACTAAATACTGGAGGCTCGTACCCTACCTCGGTATAGGAAAAAGCGCCCACTCCTTCAGGGGCGGCAGGCGCTTTTACTACGACAGGAATTTTAACATCATCGACGACGGCGAGGGCGGAACGACTGAGGAGAAAATTATGCTCGGGCTGCGCCTTACAAAAGGGATTGATAAAGCGATTATTTCAAAGCCTTATGAGCAGTTTATTAAAATGGGACTTATGATTGAAAGCAACGGCAGGATTGCACTGACTCCCGAGGGAATGTTAGTATCAAATACGGTAATAAACGCCCTTATTTAGCTAACAATACTACCGAGAGGTGATATTGTGAAAAAGAAGGACTATAAAAAGAAGTATGAATTAGACCCCGATATATCGGGAAAGTACGGCGCATGGATGTTTAACCCTACGGTACAGCCCGACGGGAGAACTGAAATGGGCGTACCTATTCCGAGCAAGGAGAACGTTGAATACTCAAAGGAATACGGAGAGGACCACGAGATGTAAAAAAACCGACTCAAATGAGTCGGTTTTTATTATGAAATTATAACTGGAATACTAAGTCATCGCTTTTCCAATTGAATATAATGATACCAACGATAAGCATCACTACTGCGGATACAAAAGCATAAATCAGCATTCTCGGGTGCATGGGCTCGCCCGTTAGCACACATTGTCTGAAAAGTTCTATCATAGAGTAAAGCGGGTTTAACCTTACGACCATAGCAAGCTTTCCTTTCCCGAGCTTATCAATATGATAAAGAATCGGGAGGAGATACATAAGCAGGCGCATTAGTACGTCCCATATATACTCAATATCCCTGAAGTATACGCAGAGCACCGAAAGGATTAAGCCGACACCCGTTGAAAACATAAGCATAATAACCAGCGGGATTATCATCAGCACAAATCTCCAGGAAAACACTAATCCGCCGCCGCCGTTAATGCCCGTAACCTTAAAGAATATCCACACCATAACATAACACAGCATTGATATCGAGGTTGTAACAAACGCCGAAAGGATATCCGCAAAGGGATACATATATTTAGGTACGTATACCTTCTTTATAATAGCAGAATTTCTTCTGAACGAGGTCATAGCCTGTTTTGTTGAGGTAGTAAAAAACTCATATAAAAGCCTACCGGAAAAAAGAAATACAGGATAGCATATGACGCCCTTGGATTGCCTGCCAAGCAAAGCACCGAACACTACGGAAAGAACAATCATATTCAAAAGCGGCTGTAAGAAGCTCCAGAATATGCCAAGCCAGGAATTCCTGTACTTAAGCTTTACGGTTTTTCTTGTAAGCTCGCTAAGCAAATTCCTGTATTTTGTAAACATTTCAACGCCATGATTTAATTCAGCTTCCACTGATTTAGCGCTCATATCAACACCTCTTATAGGCGCGAGCTAACGAATCCGATACGGTTATCATTAGCTGCTTTGCCCTTATATATTGTTAAAAATACTCGGAATACACAAAGTATTCCTGCGCTTTTTGCCGCATCTAAGACCAAATCAGCTTAATGATAACTGCAAGCACTTAAAATGCAGTTAGTTAAGATGAAGTTTAGTGGCTTGAGATTGCAGCTTGGCTGACGCCAAGCAAAATCGAAAACGCTGAAATTCGCTTAAATAACGCATTTTAAGCGTGTTGGGTTCGTTAGCTCGCGCCTACGCGGGAATAATATAATAAAGAAAAAGTAGTCGTTCAAATATGTGACATTATAGCACATTAGGTTTTAATTTTCAACTTATTATTTATTTTTGACTCTCTTTTGTAGTCTTATTTAAATATTTGTGAAATAGTTATAGCCGCCTTCCTCGCGCTCATATCCCCGTCGATAACGTAGTCGGAAACGGCAAGATACTTTTCCCTTCTCTCGTTATAAAGCGCTCTCGCGCTATCAATATCCTGAAACAGCGGACGGGTGGAGCTGTCGCCAATTCTTTCACAGATTACGTCAAACGAGGCGTCAAGGAAGATTATTTTACCCCTTCCCTTTTTCAGCTCCTCGGCGTTGCGCTTAAAGGTGAGCATACCGCCGCCGGTTGAAATAACGCTGTTTTTAGTAAAGGAAAGCCTTTTGCAAAGCTCGTATTCAAGGTCTCTGAAATACTCCTCGCCGTGAACGGCAAAAATTGCCTTTATTGCAATCCCCTGCTCCTTTTCAATAAGCTCGTCCGTATCTATGAAACGGCAGCCCATTATCTTTGCAAGCTCCTTGCCGACGACGGTTTTTCCCGCGCCCATAAAGCCGCAGAGTATTATATTATTCATTATTTAACTCCTCTTTTGTAAGCTCAATAACCCGTCTGATTTCCTCTTCTGTATACTTAACCGAGTTCCAGATTTCCTCCGCAGCCGCAGCCTGAATAACAAGCATCGGCAGACCGTTAATATATTTCTTGCCGTATTCCTCAGCTTTCCTCAAAAGCACGGTCCGGTAGGGATTATACACAGCGTCGAATACAGCAGACGCGCCCATAATAACCCCGTCGCTTACGGGACAGCCGAGAGCGTTCGGGAACATACCGACGGGTGTTCCGTTAATGATAATATCGTAAATTCCCTCAGCCTCGCCAAGCAGGGTTATTCCTATACTTGCAGAAAGCTTGCTTTCAAGCTCGTATGAAAGCGCCTGAGCTTTTTTTGCGCTCTCACGTCTGATACCGAGGGTGACCTCTGCGCCGCTCATTATACTTTCTGCGGCAAACATCCTCGCTACGCCTCCGTAGCCGCATACAAGCACCCTGCCCTTAAGCTCAATTCCTTCAAGCTCAAGCGATTTTAAAAAGCCCGTGCAATCCGTATTATGCCCGATAGTAACCCCGTCATTAATTTCAACGGTATTGACCGCGCCGTAAAGTTCGGCTTTTTCGCTTAATTTACTAAGGAAAGGGATAATTTTCGTCTTATGAGGAATAGTTACATTAAAGCCCGATAAATTAATAAGGGTATTATTAAATTCATAAGCAAGCGACTCGTCGGGGGTTTCATAAAGGCGGTAGCCTCCGTCAATGCCCTTAATCCTTAAAAGCTCGCTGTGGATAAACGGGCTGAGCGAATGGGAAAGCGGATAGCCGAGCAATCCGAAATTCTTTACTTTTTCATTATTCAAAACCCGTCGCCCCTTTTTTTGTGAATTATATTGACAAATATTCAATAAATTTATAATATGATAATACCACAAAGGAGTATTTAAAACAACATTATTTTTAAGGAGTGTAAGTAATATGCTGTTTGATGAAGTCAGGGAAATACTATCAAACCAGCTTGAAATCAGCGAAGATGAAATAGAAAACGAATCAAGGCTTTATGAGGACCTCGGCGCCGGAAGTACCGATATGGTGGATATAGGAATGACCATTGAGGAGCAGTATTCCATAGAGGTTACCGAGGAGGCGCTCGAGGAAATGGAGCTTGTTTCAGACATCGTTTCCTTCATCGAAAGCAATATCGACTGATTTGTTTAAGTCAATATAGACAAAATCAAGGTCTATTTTTCGTTAATATTGATTAATTGAAATATAAGGATAATAATAGTAAAATATAAGTTAGGATTATGGGTTACTATGCCCCCTGCCTGACTTATTTTTTTGTCAGAATAATTTTGAAATGAGGAATATAAAATGGCTGAAAAGTTTGTAATGGCTCTTGACCAGGGTACGACGAGTTCCCGCGCAATCATCTTTAATAAGAAGGGTGAAATCCTTGCGAAAGGTCAGAACGAGTTCACACAGTACTATCCCCAGAACGGCTGGGTTGAGCACGACCCGAACGAAATTCTCTTCTCCGTTATTCAGGCTATGATTGCATGCCTGCGCCCCGCGGGTACCGAGGAAGCGGTTAATCCGAGGAGCATTGCGGGTATCGGCATCACCAACCAGAGAGAAACCACGATTATCTGGGAAAAGGAAACGGGTAAGCCCATCTACAACGCTATCGTATGGCAGTGCAGAAGAACTGCAGATTACTGCGAAAAGCTCAAGGAGGAGGGACTCGGCGAGTACATTAAGGATACGACGGGACTTCTTATCGACGCATATTTCAGTGCAACGAAGATTAAGTGGATACTTGACAACGTTGACGGCGCAAGGGAGAGAGCAGAAAAGGGCGAGCTCCTCTTCGGTACTATCGACACCTGGATTATATGGAACCTTACGGGCGGTAAGGCTCACGTTACGGACTACTCCAACGCATGCCGTACAATGCTTTTCGACATTGACAAGCTCTGCTGGGACAAAACCCTCTGCGAAAAGCTTGATATTCCTATGTGTATGCTTCCCGAGGTTAAGCCCTCAAGCTGCGTATACGGATACGTTGACCGCATTACAGGTATCGAGGAGTTAACGGGTATTCCTATCGCAGGCGCTATCGGCGACCAGCCCGGCGCACTCTTCGGACAGGGCTGCTTCGAGCCCGGTCAGGCTAAGAACACCTACGGCACGGGCTGCTTCCTGCTTATGAACACGGGCGAGGAAAGAATTAACAGCAAGTCAAATCTCCTTTCGGGTATCGCCTGGGGACTTGACGGCAAGATTACATACGACCTTGAGGGCTCTGCCTTCAACGCAGGCTCCGTTATCAAGTGGCTGCGCGATGAGCTTGAGCTTATCGACTCCGCTCAGGAATGCGACGTTTTTGCTGAGGAGGTTCCCGACACAAACGGACTTTACCTCGTTCCCGCCTTCACGGGTCTCGGCGCTCCGTACTGGGATATGTATGCAAGGGGTATTATGGTAGGTATCACCCGTTCAATTAACAAGCGTCACGTTTGCCGTGCCGTTCTTGAAAGCATTACGTACCAGATGACCGACCTCCTTGAAGCGATGATGAGCGACAGCGATATTATCCTTAAGGACCTCCGCGTTGACGGCGGCGCATCGGTATCCAACATTATGATGCAGATGCAGGCTGATATGACGGGCTGTCACGTTAACCGTCCCGTAAACAGAGAGGCTACCGCGCTTGGCGCTGCTTACCTTGCAGGTCTTGCAACAGGCGTTTGGGAAAATCTTGCGGAAATCGAGGAAAACAGACAGGTTGACAAGATTTTCGTACCGTCAATGCCCGCCGACGTAAGAAATAAGAAATACGCTGACTGGAAGCGTGCGGTTGAACGCTCACGCAACTGGGAAAGATAATATCCAATTCGGAATGCGGAATTAGGAATAAACTACAAAAGCCTGACGGTTTAGAGAAGGTGCCATAACGAAGGTTTTGAAAGTAAGTAGAAACAATCGTTATGGCATTTTGCATTTTACAACAATTATTAAAAACATTAATATTGGAGGAAAATGCAATGAAAAAGTATATTAGTGATGAGAAAAACGGGCTGGATTATACACTCGTAAACGGTGTGTACCTACCAAATCTTGTATCAACCGAAACGCATTATGAAATTGGCATTTGGGGTATGAGATATTATGATTATATCAAAGAGCATCACCCTGCGTTCTGCACCTCACTAATGGTACAATGCAAATTGAATATGCATTTGCACGAGGTGGATGTTAGAGCAAATGAAATGTATGATACTCTCATTACACAACTTGCAGAGAAGCAAGGTGTTACAGAGCAGTTGAAGGCTGACAACCAAATGCTGTGGGTGCAGAAGATGACAAACATTGCTAACCAAGCAAGAGAGATTGTCTATAACAAAGTAATCTATGCGAGGTAAGGTTATGGATATTCTTGAAGAGCTTTGGTACGGTAATATTACGCCGACAGAATACAGTCGTATTGAGAATAATGCAAATTATAAAGAAGCACTCAGGTTAGTCAATCAGAATCAGGAACGCTTGAGAGCAACGCTGACAGACGAGCAAATTGAGTTGTTAGATAAACTTTTAACAGCGAGCGAAGAATTTGCAAACCTTATTGAGCTTGACTGCTTTAAGGTCGGTTTCAAATTAGGTGCAAGATTAACAATAGAAGCATATACATAAGACGAGGCGAGGAGAAATCCTCGCCTTTGCTCTTTACCGTCTTGACCAGTAAAAAATGGTTTTTAGCAAATAGCAATACTCAAAACGATGAAGGATATGGAAAACACATTCTGTTAAAATAATTAGCATTTTTCTCTGTTCTTGAGCAGTAAAAAATCGGCAAAAAACG
>CALCYI010000080.1 GCA_937907605.1 uncultured Clostridia bacterium
CCGTTAGGTGAAAAGTTAAAATATGATTATTCATCAGGCAAAATAGTAAAAGTGTATTACGACAAGGATCGCTTGCAGTATACAAGAAATGATGATATAATTATAGGTGAATACAGTTATGCTAATAACCGTATCGAAACCTCCAACGGCAATACCGTTAATTATGAAAACGGTAATTATGTCTCAATAACAACGCCTGCAGGTGAAACTGTAACCAACGAAGAAGATGGCGGTAGCACAACGATGCCAGACCCTGTCCGTACTTACTTTGAAGGTACGGAAACAGTTCATACCGAAACCCTGACCGAAACGATTGACGGGAAAACGGTAGTTACCATTACAACCTATGACGAGTCATCAAAAGTCGCTTCTGTCAGCGTTACCGAGGATAATACGCTTGTTTCCTTAACGACCTATACTTATTTTGAAGGTACGGAAACGGTACATACGGAAACCGTCGCGGAAACGGTCAATAACAAAACGACTACGACTGTTACCACCTATGACGAAGGCTCAAGGGTAGTAAGCATTGAGGTAACAAAAAACAATGCTGTTGTTTCCCTTACGACATATCTATATGACGGCGATTCCGATAATGTACAAAAGGAAACAGTAACGGAAGGCGGCAAGGTTACCGAAACGGCGTATACCTATGACGAGGACTCCCGTACGGAAAGTATTGAGGTTAAAGAAAACAATACAGTTGTTTCCTTAACAGAGTACACCTATTTCAATGATACTGAAACGGTACAGACGGAATCAGTTACCGAAACGGTTAATAACGAAACGACAACGACCGTCACAACCTATGACGAAGTTTCGCGTGTGATTGCCGTTAATGTCACGGAAGGCGACAAAGTAACTTTAACGCAGTACAGTTATAACGATTCCTGGGGCAACCTGACAAGCGTTGTTACAACCGTAACGGAAAACGGTATAACACAGTCGGCTTCAAGCTTAACCTATGAACACGATGCCCTCAACCGCTGTATAAAAGAAACCGCTTCCGTAAATAACGAGGATACCATCACACTTTATGCCTACAATCCGCTTGGGAATGTAATCTATGAAAGAACGGGAAATGAGGTTACTCGTACTCTGTATGATGAGTACAACCGAGTAATACAGCAGATTGAGCCGCAGGATTATACTGCTTCTGACGACGGTTTAAGTGTGAACGGCAACGATGTTGTAATCGGTACGGACAGCTACTCAAATTCAAATGTCGGTCATCGGTATGTATATGACATAAATACAAGGCTCTTGACGCAGGAAACCAACCGCCTCGGCGTTGAAACAAATTACACATATCACACCAATTCAAGCGTTGTTGCTACGGAAACCTTTGATAATGGTAATTATGTTCTTTCCTACAATCTTGACGGAAAGATTACAAGCTCAACAGTTAACGGTAATACTTATGCAACATATTCGTATGATGCAACAACGGGAAATCCGACTGCCGTAAACTACGGTAACGGGCAGTCAATTCATTATCAATATGATAGTAATAACAATCTTTGGAAGCAATATCATGATAATGACGAGACACCGTATCTTGTTTATGATTACGTTCCTGCGCCGGAAAATACGCCGGTTGATACGGGCGAAGAGCTTGAATTGGAAGAAAACCTCGAAATAACCACTAATGAAGATTATGTAATAAAGCATAAAACCAACTACGATTCTAACCTGTACTATACCTACTACAATAGTGGTAAGGTTGAAGTTGCAAAAGCAGGCAACACAAGCGATATCATCTATTCGTATAACACGGTAACAGATGAGGAAAACAACTCCTCAACTGTCAGCGGCGTTGTAGTCAATAAAGAATACTCCGTTGTTTCAAGCGAAAACGGAATTACAAATACTTATGACGGTAAGGTACTGTCAACCAACAGTTCGGTTAATAATTCTGTTACAACAACCGATGTTAAGGTTAATGACGTAACAACCTTCACAGTAACAGAAACGGAAAATACGACCTCTGATGTGAAGTCATACGGCAGCGGTTTAACCTATACGGATAACTACAATAATCCTGATAAGCTGCAAATTTCGTCAAGCTCGGACGGTACGAATACGGTAAACTATACCTATTATGATGACGGTCAGTTGCATACGGTTTCCGGTAACAACTATTCTGCAAGCTATACATATGACGGCAGAGGTAATTTAACGGAAAAGACTATTAATGATGTAACAACAAATTACGGTTACATGAATGACAGACTTTCGTCCGTAAATAACACACCGCTTACCTATGACAGTATAGGCAATGTACTTTCATACGGCGACAAGCATTATACTTGGAGCAGCGGACGGAATCTCGCGAGCATTGCAGACGGTACAGCTGTTTATAGTTACGCGTATAATAAATACGGCTACCGAACGAGTAAGACGGTAAATGGCGTTACAACTGATTTCAATGTTGCTGAGGACGGAACGATTGTTTCGCAATCTGACGGAACGAATACTCTGTATTTTGAATATGCAGAGGACGGAACACCGATTGGTTTTATGCTTAACAATACGCAGTACCTCTACATCACCAACAACAGAACCGATGTAATGGCAATAGCGGATACTGCAGGTAATATCATTGCAAACTATTCATACGATGAATGGGGCAAGGTAACGGTTAATGCAACAGATGAAGAAAATATTTCCCTTGCCAACCTTAATCCCCTTCGCTACCGTGGTTATTACTACGATTCCGAAACGGATTATTACTATCTGCAAAGTCGCTATTACAATCCTGACATTTGCCGTTTCATCAATGCGGACTTACCAGAGTTGAATCAATTGAGTAGAAATGATTTATATGGATTAAATAACTTTCTGTATTGTCGTAATTCACCAGTATGTTCAATCGATAAGGCAGGTACATTTGATTGGAACACTTTAAAAAACAAGATCAAGGAACTCATAGAAAAAATTAAGAACAAAATTTTTGATTATTTTAAAAGTCAGTTCCAAGTTAATAAAGACAGCATAACAATAGGAACATCCTTAATGGCTGCTGTGTTTGACACTATTGCATCTGTTGTCTTAACAGCGCTCGCTACGAAAGCAATTAAAGGTACAATTAAAGGTGTTTGTAAAAAATTAATCAAAAAATCGCCTAAAAAATTTCAAGATTTTGTTCATTATGTAATTACATTATTGAGAGAAAAAGGAGTATATGATGTTCTTGCCAAAGTCGTATTACACATAATATCACACAAAGCTGCAAAAAAAATTGTCAAGAAAAAATATTCCCTAAGTAATTCCATCAAATCATTAGCAAAAGATATGTTTATAAGTATGCTTAACATCGAAAATCAGTTTATAAATAGAGCTATGAGTTTAATATCTGCATTCTCGTCAATAGGTGGAATGTTGGCCCTATTTATCGAATTGCTTGATTTTAAGTTTGATGATAAGTTGACCATTACATTTTCACGGGTAAATAGATTTATTACTTGTTGAGGTGGTACTATGAATATGATTTTTAATAACAAATCAAAATCGACAGTCATATTATTTGTTGATAATCAATCTTTTATAATTGAACCCGAAGCGCGACATAACCTTAATTTGCAAAACAATGCGATAGTGGAATTATATATTGATAAAGAATCAATGATAAAATATCGAAAAAACATTTTTATTTGCTATGAATTTAATATTTTATCAAAATATCAAATAATCAGCAATAGTAATGACAATGTAGTAATAGATTTATTTTGCTATCAAATTGGCGGAAATGATAGAGAGTATTATTCATTTGTCTCTCCATTTTCGCAACAAGTAGAGTTGCAATTATTATCGCAAAATGTTATTAATGGTGAGCAGTTAGTTAATGATATTAAAAGCGTTGAAATACACCAAAACGAAATGAAACAAAAGTCCAGAAAAAGAGGATTCAAAGTGGAAGTTATTACAGAAACCATTTTATCAGGGCTACCTTTATTAGTATTATCTTATTATTATATGAAAAAAGCAGATGTGCTGAGTAATATTCAAATGGCATTATTAATGTTTGCAATCCTTTTAGTTGTTTTTCTTTTGGTGTTTTGTGTTACTAAATTATTCAATAATGCTATTCAAAAACGATACAAAAGCAATAAACCTTCTGAAAATTATACTGATTTTTTATTTAGTGAAAGCCATATTCAAAATGTTATATTTAACAAAGAAAACTACAAGAATAAACTGTAAATATATAAATTGAAGGCATAAACTGAATGAAAAATGAAACGGAATAATTCCCCGTTCTACAAAACAACTCAAAGATATGGTTTACGATCTTAACACAGGGTACGGTTTTGTGTCTCACGACGAAAAACCATAAATAGCATTTTGTTTTGAATAATACTCGTCGTAAAACTTAATATCCAAAAAACGCCTATGCAGATTCGTTCAGCATAGGTCGTTTTTTTAGAATCATATGTATATTATTATCACTTTTTTATCTTGTGAGAACAAACAATTTTTATTTGTCGACCCCTAATTTTCAATTGCTTTTGTCTTTTTTTGTCGGTTTTTTGTGCATTTTTGCATTTCGTATTGACATTCACATACATTTATTTACCATAAAAATATCATTAATTATTAGAAGGAGGTTTGCATAATGAAAAGTGACACAAGATGTGCCTGCTGCGGAACTCCGTGCCAGGGTTACAGAGGACCGGACGGGAAATTATACTGCGCAGATTGTTACAAAAAGAGATTTGGTAAATGGCCTTGGGATTAACAATTGCGGTAGTTTCATTACGGATTGATAATCATTTAAAAAAAGAAAGGAAAACAAAATGAATATTACACTTACGCCTTATCAAAGATTAAATCTATACAACCAATACACTATTTTAGAACAATTATCGCTCATACAGAACAATGAAGCAGAAGCAAAGTTTTATGCAAAGCTCGCAAAAATTGTTTTTGAAGGTTATTCTCATGAGTACTACAAAATTACTGACATTATTCAAGAAGAGTTACCTTTTGCTAATGCCGCTTTTGTTTGGGATGTACTAGATATGTATTCAGGAATTTACGCTTCATATAATATACTTGCTAATCCAAAAATATCATTTGAAAGCATAAAATTTAGAGGTTTTGACGGAAACAATGAAGTAGAACTTATGGCTTATTGTAGCTTTATCGTTAATGATTTAGGCAGGTATACTGAATTCAAAGGCGGAGATTTCAATTCTCATGCACCGAGCGTTCATAAATATTCTGAAATGTTGCAAAAATGGAAGGAGTGGGGAAAGCCATACAATATGAGCGAAGAGCAAATAATAGATATTTTCAAATAGAATACACTTTTTTGAAAACAAAACGATTCTATTTATTTAATCTCAAATTATTTATATCCATTAAAGCCTATGCTACGCGAATTAGCATAGGCTTTTTCTCAAAAAGCTTAATTATTATTAGCGTTTTTTCTTTGCGAGAACAACTGATTTTCATTTGTCAACCCCTAATTTTTAATTATTTTTGTCTTTTTTTGTCGTTTTTTTGTACATTTTTGCATTTTGGGTTGACAAAATGATGGAAAGTGATAATAACTATAAAATGTATTATTTTAAATATTGAAACGATTGCGTGGATGCTTATCCTCTAAAATTTGACGAATTTTGTTGGTACTGATGTGGGTATATATTTGTGTTGTTACGATTGAGCTGTGTCCAAGAAGCTGTTGTATGTAACGGATATTCACATCTTCATCAAGCAAAGCGGTAGCAAAGGTGTGGCGGAACATATGAGGGGTTATATGCATCTCCACACCAGCCGCTTTCGCATAACAGTTGACCATATTGCGTATCGACTGTTCGGAAAAATGATTACCGAGCTTGTTTAATAGAAGATATTCACTATTTGATTGTCTCACTTTTAGATATTTATCAATTAGATGCACTATTCCTTCATTGGCGATACACATTATTCTTTCTTTTGAGCCTTTACCCAATATGTAAATATTACGGCTTTTCAAATCAATACTTTTTACTTTTAAATTACTTACTTCCGATACACGCATACCGGTTGAAAAAAGCAATTCAAGGACGATGATATTTCTTAACGCAATCTGTTTTTGATAATTGCTGGCAGCACTTCTATATTGAATATATGCATACTTAAGTATGCTTTCAATACTCAAAAGCGGTATGGTTTTTGGCAAAACAATAGGTTCTTTATATTTAATGTTAATTTTGTGGAACGGATTAACATCAATTATGTTTTCCATTTCCATGTAGTGATAAAACGCTTTGATACAAGCAATCTTACGCTTTGCACTTTTAGGCTTATACTGTTTATGCATCATATCAATATATTCCGTAATAAAATCTTTTGATAACCAATCCTTTTGCTGCTCAAACAGATTAAACTGTTTTAGGTCAATTTTGTATGCCTTGATGGTTTGAGGACTCAAGCCTTTTAAATCTTGGCATACAGTTAAATAATTTTCAATTTCAATCGACAATTTTTGCATATTTTAACCTCCGTTAATTGATATAATCATTATGGAGTATCTCGCAAATTTTGTCGATAGAAAAATATATTAAATAAGGATAACTAATAATTATCTTTAAATGGAAAATGAAATCATTACAATGTTGGAGTACATATAAAATGAGTAATATCGATTGGGACTTTGTGTCTGTAATTATTGATTTAATAGAATATCTTGTTGTGGTAATTTTTGGCGTGATAACATTCTTGTTTTTTAAAGTAAAATGTTTAAAGATTATAAAAATAGAGGATAATGGTGGTGTGGATGTCATAATTCAGAACATTTCAAAAAACACTATATTTATTAAGGATCTTTGTATTATCGTTAAGAATAAAGAATTAAATACGGCTAGAATAATTCCTAGTAAAGAATTTGCGCATGATTTGCCCGATGATTTATCACCTAAAGGATACTATAAGATGAGTATTGATTTCAGTGTGTTAAACATACATCAAGGAGATTCTGCAAAGATTAAAATAGACATTTACAATCATTATACTTTTAAGAGAAGGGTAAAATAAAGTGTTAGTTGATAGATCAATAGCAAAAATTAAGTTCAATGAATCCATAAACACTCTTGATGACTGGATTTACATTATTGGCAAGTCGGGAATTGGCAAAAGTTTTTTTGTAAAATGCGTTACTGAAAATCGAGATATTCTTTATTGTGAGCCTAACCATTATCATGAATATTGGAAAGAGTTATTTAACAAAATTTCTGAACACAGTAGAGATATAATAAAAGATCTTGTAAAAGACAACACGATTAACTTACCGAAAGAAAACAAGTTGGCAACCATATCAGATGAAATGATAATTCAACTGTTAGAAGAAGCAATATCTAAAGAGATCCAATCAAATCAGACACATATAAGCAAGTATCTAGGCACCTATTTATCTGATAAATATGATTTCATCGTTTTAGACAATTTATATAGATGTGATTACAAATCTTATAATTGGATGGTCAGTTTATTAGATCGATTTTGTGGAAAAAAAGGAAAAACTGTAATTGCAATTTGTGACAGTGATAAGAAATGGTTTTCACATGAATTAGAATCTGACTTTCTAACACGTTTATCAAGAATAAAAGTTGAGAATTATGATGATAGTAGTGCGTATACCGAACTAATAAACACAACTGTTCATTTTGATAATGACGAAGTTTTGTATAATCTTTCACGAGAACTGTACAGAGATTTCAATGCAAAATCAGATAAAATATTAAGCTTGTTATCAATTATAAAAAGAAATCCGGATATTAATAAACTATCTGACCAAGAAAAACTAAAACACATAAAAGAAAAAGCGTCACATCTAATGCAAGAAGCAATTGAAAACATTAGCTACTTATCAAAAGAAATTCTTGCAGTTTTGGCAATTGCACCAGTTCCTCTTTCCGCTGAAGTATTAGCGTATATTATTGATGAAAAAGAAATAAATATACATAATGAATTAAATGTTTGCTTACAGAATGATTTGGTAGAAAGAAGATATAACAAAACAAGCAATTCCACTGTTTATAATTTAGGCGGTTTGTTTTCAAAGCAACTTTTTATTGATAATTTTCAAAAAATCCATATTAAATATTTTTATGAAAAAATATTTAGGGCAAATTATGTGAAATTAATAGATATAGATATATTCAAATTGTTAGATATAGCGATTAATTGTGATGCTGAGAATACATACGAAATCGCCGAATTGTGTTTTAATATAGATAATACACACCATCAAAAAATGCAAAGATATGCAAAAAGTTTGGATGACTTTTTGTCTTATATTGAGGATGTACCGGTATTTGTATGTTCAATGTATAATGTAAACGTGTTATATAAATATGGATTTTACCGAAGCGCTTATAAAATTATTTGCAATATTAATGACAACACTTATAACTACTTAATGAAAAAAGGAGACATTGAACATTTAATATTGCATCCAGATACAGCATTAACATTTGAATTGGCTTCAAAAGTTGAAAACATATCAATTAGCCAAAAATTAAGTGCTATTAACCGTCAAATTATGGCATTAACTCAGGAAAACAAGGAGAAGTTAGAATACGCCAGGTCTTTTTATAAAGAGACATTATCTAAATATCAGAAAAATGAATGCAATGGATTAATTGAATTGTACAGAAACTCTAATAATATATTTGGTTTTTCCGAAGCTATAGAATATACAATTAAGGGTTATAATCTTGCAGTTAAATTAAACAACAACATTGAAAAAATCAAAATCTTACACAACCTGTGTATGTTAAAAGTTTTAAATGGTTGCTATTATGAAGATTTAAACAATCCCAATTTAGATGTCGAACCTGATTTTAAAATGATTTGCAAGGAATTTGAGGAACAGGATGAATTCCTTCATGAACTGGCATATCCATTGTTGGATTTAGGCACACTAGAAATGTTCGAATTCGTAAAAAACACTAAAAGAAATACTAACAACCTTATTTCCGCTAAAAAATACTATTCTAGAGCGCAATTATACGCAAGATCATTCTATTCAAAAAAAATAGCTGATATGGCTTTGCTTATTGTTAATAGTTATTTGTATAGCAGTGATTCTGAATACATAGTTAATGCAAGAAATAGGGCTTTTAAGAAATATTTAAATGAGAGAGAGCAGATAAAAGATTTTCGTATTCATAGAAAAATACTTTTTTCTTTAGCGACAAGTGCATCTATTACAGGCCATTTAGAAGAAGGAAGAAACTATTTGTTGATGTCGAAGCCACATGTTTTTGAAAATGAAACATTACGATATAATAATTTATGTGAAGACTTGGATATTCCGAATGAAAAAATTGATTTTACGCCATCGGACTTATCAGCAGTTCGTGAATATCATAGAAATTCAAAATTTGTTCCTTGGCTGATTAGTTTTGGACATTAAGTCGAGAATTAACTGTTTCAATCATCATTTTACATATGTTCTTATATGGGAGATTGCATAATCTAGTTATTTCTCCAATTTCTGATGTTTTACTAAAAATTGGCAATGCGTTTGCTTCAATAAAGTATATTTCGTTATTAAAAATCCTAAAATCAATGCGTCCATAGTCTCTCATGCCTAATTCTTCAAACACTATTTTTGAGTTGCAAATTATTTCCTTCACAAGATTGTTTGGGAAAATATTTTCAGGTAAAGAATAATTTCGAATATGATTTGCTTTATCAATAGCGGTAAAGATTTTTGCTTCAAAATAGTATTTTCCGTTGGTGGAAATGACCAAAGGTTGAATTAATTTATAGTTGTCCTTATTTCCTATGATCCAAACTGTAACTTCAAAACCTTCTATGTACTCTTCAACTAATACAGAAGAATAATTGACAAGTAAATCTTTTGCTTTGTGTATTGCGGCAGTTGCATCCACACAGAATGAATCATCTGCAACTCCTAAGGATGACCCCTCCGCATTTGGTTTTACTACTACTGGATAATGCAATGGATTGAGTTCAACCTCTTCGACTTCTTCATTATAGAACAATAAAACACTTTTTGGTGTATTAACTTTTCCTTTCACAATCTTTTTCGAAAATGATTTGTCGTTAACAACTAAAGATGTTAATGGATCAGCGCCCGAATAATTAGCTTTTAGCATTTCAAGTAACATAGGGGTCTGCCCTCTTTTATATTGCGCTGGGAAACCATAATTGTAATTTATAAAAATGACATCTTTCAAATCCGGATTCTTTTTTGAATATTCATAAAGAGAATCCAGTCCACCTAAAAATACACAGTCATATCCTAATTTGCAACATGCATCTGCAAAATCATCCATACTTTTTTTGCTGACATAATCATTATAAATTGTAGTAGTATTTAACAAATTATCATGTTTTTCTCTTGTTTCCGCTATTATATAGTATTTCATTTTACGTGTCCTCAACGCAAGATAATTATTAGTTATCCTTTTTAGAGAAAAGCGTCAATATTTATTTCAAAAGTTATATAAGTCGTATTGAAATGTGTTTTTTATATTTATTGATAAACATTTCAATCTTAAAATTGTTGTGTTCAAAAAAGTGAATAAATAGTGGAATTATATGGTTATTCTATAAACATATTAGTAGTGAAATTTGTTTTTATTATGAAGGAGTATAATAATTATGGATCAAAATCAAATCATTGAACTTATTAATAATAACTTACCCATTATTGCCGCATCTCCCGTAATAGTTAAACTTATTGAGTCAATGGGAAATGTGGTAAAAACGCTTTACTTACCTACACTTACATATAAAAAAGGAAAAGCGGAAGTGGATGTTGAACTATACAGAAAAGAAAGAACAAATGACTTCTTGGAAAATCAAACATTCACATTATATGAAATAACAAAACTGAAGAATTTTATAAACACTGTTAATTTTGCTGCAGAAGAGTTAAACGATACGGTTGAGTTTTCTAAAGAACCTATGGATTTCGATTGGATGATGAGGTTTTTCGATGCAGTAGGTAATATAAGTAATGAGAATTTGCAAAAGCTCTGGGCAAAAGTATTAGCCGGTGAAACAAAAGAACCGGGAAAGGTGTCCTTAAGAACATTTGATATTTTAAGGAATATGTCACAAAGAGAAGCTCAAATATTTAATGATTTGTGCAGATATGTTCTAATTAGTGGCGACTGCTATTTTATCCAAACAGATGGATTTAGAGAACCTGATTCGACGAATGAAAAAAGCAAAGAAATCATGAACGAAAAGGGATTTATGTATTCAACTCACATTATTCCGCTTGTGGAATGTGGTCTGTTATCAATAGATAACTCTTTAGCTACTAGTTTCATAACTGAAAGAGTACTTACCGTTTGCAATACCGAGTTTTCGGTTTTTATTACCGCACCTGAAGACAAGGAAACAACTATGAATGTTGATGCTTATTTTCTTACAAGAAGTGGTATTGAATTATTCAATATAGCAGTTCAAGATAAAAATTTTTCAGCAGATACTCAGTATACTTTAACATGCTTTAAAGAAATGCAAAAACAATACCCTGAATTAGATATTAGAGCTCACGCATTTACCGGAAATCCAGATGAACCTTATTCAGATAATTTACTTGATTAATTAAACATTCATAAATAAAGAAGTGATGCTTTAACAACACCACTTCTTTTACATATATTAGCCTTCTCTTGAGTTCATTTTTTCAATAATATAACTGATCTCTTCTTCATATATTTCTCTTTCAACTAATAACTTATGTGTTTTATTATCATTATCATTAAAGCATAGATAACACATATATATGGGTTGTGATACCGTATGACCAAAGCCAGCTCTCGACGATTTCACTTCGGTTCTAGCATTTGTTACATCAGAATAACGATATTCTTTGCCGTCAAACGGATTCGTTTGACAATAAAACACATTCTCTCCAATATAAATTTTGAACCAGAAAAACCTTATCAGTAGTCTCAGATTAATTGATAACGAGAACACAGCAAATACAGCAAACATCAAGCCGAGAAATAGTGACTTATGCGGTCCGCCTTTTAATTGATCAACTGCAAGAGTAACGGCAAAAGCCGAAACTGCTGTGGTGAAAACCGCTCTAATTACGGAACGCTTTTTTCCATCAATCATATAAATCCATTCTTTGTTATCCATAAAAAACACCTCATTCTATAATTTCTGAATAAATATCGTCTTTCGTTTTGTTTTTAAACTTGTTGATATATGCAAGATCCTTGGCATTGACAACGCCATCCGCATTGATGTCGGCAAATACATTTGATACGGAATGATCGGTCGATAACCACTGTCCCCACGCAGCAGTGTCTTGGTCGTTAATAACGTCGTCCTTGATATAATCAAAACATGCAACCGAAACATTACCAACACTGGTATTCGTATCTATAGTAGAAATAATTACGGAACGGTCAATTGTTGAAGTACCACTAATTGTCAATAGATATGCGCTGCTTTCAACATTCGTGAATGTGAAACTACCGTCACTACCGATAGTGGTTGTATACTCGTTATCTAATGTAACTGTTAATCCCGGAGCCACACCTCCTAAATCGCCACTTGGTGTTTTTAGTTGATATGCCATACCGGAAACAGTAACACTTTCCTCAGTATCTAAGACAAATAACGCTTTCAATGTACGATCTTCGTTGACAGTTATTTCATATGTTTCGGGTGTGCCGTATAAAATATATCCGTTCTCTGCCCAAGCATAGAATTTATATCCTTCTGCAGGAGTCGCAGAAATAGTTGCAGCCGAACCATATGTAAAGGTTCCATTTCCTGATACCGTACCGCCGACAGTTGATTGAACGGTAACATCACAATCTCGGAATACTGTAACAACTTCTGAATTGTTACCCAAATCGCTTTCGTCAGACGTGGTGCTAACAGACACATAAAGCTGTGAATCATAATATGAATCGTCAAAATAGTCCTCTTCAATATCAAAAGTTTCAACAAAGGAATCGCCTGCAGCTAATCTGAATTTTGACGCTGAATCCAACGGTTCCTCAGAACTTTCGGTTTCTTGCAGATTTACCTTTATGCGGTTAGCAGCTTCATAGCCTTGATTTACAATCGTAACTTGAAGATGTCGTCCGTTATTATCGCGCAACTCGGTAATATCACTAATTGCAATATCTGCAAAGCCATATGAGAACACACCAGAGTTATCATCTGTATCGACATCAGTATCATTAGGCGGAAGAACCTCAATTTGATAATCGGTTCTTTCAATGGTTGAGGGAAGCGTATAAGGAATTTCCACTTGCGTGATTCCTCCGGGTAAGAGGTCGCAGTTCATTGTAGAAGATTGTAAAACATTATTATGACTATCGTATATATTAACATCTAATTGGTTCACATCTGTTGAACCTGCGTTATATACATCAGCTAAAATGGTAATATCCTCGTTCGGTGCAATTTCGCCTTCGTAGGTTATGTTATCCAAAACGGAAAGATTACAGAAGGAATCCGCTTCACTTTGAATCAAATCCAGAACATTGTTGCTACCAAGTAAACAATATGCCAGTTCGACGTCACCATTTGATAACAAGCAGGCATCCCATCCTCTAATGTTTTTCACGTCATTCAATAATGGCTTGACTGTATCAAATGAAGAAGTAGCAGCATTATAGTTAATTCCATAAAGAGCGTTTTCGTTTTCATTTGTCTGTTCCCAAATTACAGCTACATCACCATTATCGTTTTTGAATGTCTTGAGCTTATTTGAGGTAACATCCATATTTTCAACTACCGTTTCTTTTGTTGTTACATCTCCATTGATTATTTTGACAAGTGAATTCCCATTAATCCAATATAATTCGTTGTCAATCATGCTCAATGAATAGTCAACCAAAGAATCGTTTGTTAATTGAGTATTGGTGTTTCCGTCATAATAGAATAATTCCAAATCGTCGACGATGGATGTATCAGTTCCAGTTTTTGTTGAGTAAGCAATTACATTGTTAGCGGATACATACGAGGTATCCAAACTTGAAATAACACTTAAATTATCTACGATGTTTTCAGTATTCTGCCAGGTTCCACTAAGGCATCTCTTTCTGTGAATAGAATTGGTGCCATTCATTCCAAAGGTATCGTTAACAGAGTTTTGTGCCCATACTACTGCTATTTCGGAGCCGCTACTTACAACTTTGTACATCATTTCTAAATTACCATTGTTATTGGTAAGTCTGCTTGAATTATTGAAAGTGCTGCCATTCCAATGGATGTACTGTAAGTCCACATTTTCTGCCATTTCTTCAAGAGTAACATTGTTGTTGAAAAACTGGATTCCATTCTGCCACACAATATGAACACCACCGTTTCCGTCAGCGCATATTGAAGGCTCAAAGTCAACCGTACCGTCATCTGAAATGATTTGTGGAGTAGACCACGAATCATTTTCATAAACGGAATACATTAAAACTGTTCTGTTCTCATTAGTGCGGCTTGTATCACTATCAATATAAGCCATAAACAGCTTTCCGTTTCCTAAATCAATGATTTGAGGCTTACAATAAATTTGAACATTCTCTTTAAAAATAGAATCCGGTCTGTTGAATCTGAAAAGTGAACGGAGTTTTGAGGCGGGCTTAATAAATTCCAAATTATCCTGATTAATATTTGAGGATGTTGCCGAATCTCTTAATGGATATAATTTGTATTCCCAAAACGACCATTCCCATCTGTTTGCCCATAGCATAGCATCGTATTCAAAGAAAAATGCTGCGTTCAGTTTAGCTTCAAAATCATTTTTTAATTGTTCAATGGGAAAATCTAACTTGCATTCTATCTTGCCGGTAATTCCTGCATATGCTCTTGCAAAAAGAATATTGGCTTCTACTCCAATATTTGGCTGTACAGAAAACTCCATATTACCTTTTGGGGTTATAGTGTTTGCCAAAACCCGAAGTTTTAGTCCTGCCCTTAGTGAACCCATAATTTCTAATTTTAAATATAGCGGAAACACAACTGGATATGATATGCTTCCTCTAAAATTACCGACTATTCCTAATCCTCCTTCTTTAACTTCGCCAGTCTCAGAATTGAAAGTAACAAATCCAAAAAAGGATGTGTCAGCATCAAAGCCAAGTTTCGTTCCTTTGTCTAATAAGCTTCCTTTAATACCATTAAATCTTCGAGTAAATTCAGCATCGTTATTACCCATCGCATAAAATGCTTTTTTAACTTCTTCATAAGCTTCTGTGTGGTCATCAACCTTTTCTCTGTCGCCAGTTGTTATAATAGACTCCCCTAATACTTGCCGTCCTATCAACACTTCTGTTTCTTGCTTCTCAGGATCATAACAAGACTCCATATATATCCCTGAACCGGGAACATCAAATCCTATATTTAATTCAAACAAATTAACATCATTTCCCAAAATGTTTATTGTTGGACCCTGTAGTATGTCAGTATCAGTATTTCCAATGTCGATATTAACAGATGAATAATTCTGTGCTATTGTAACATTTATTTTACTAACGCCTTGATTTCTTCCTGATACAGCATCCTTGTCAATTTCAACACGACCTTCACCTGTGCCAAGCGCATTATCACCTTCCAAATTGGCGAACTGAGAGAATGCCCAATCATCAGGAATTTTATATCCTAAATTACCGCTAAAGCCGGTTGACATATCGCCGACAAAGCTGCTACAAGAATAGCCGGCATTAGCAACTAAACGACAAACATTTCTTGCACCGTATATGCCCGTTTTGTAAATGCTTCCTGATAAGATACCATATACTCCTCTGAAATAGGGTATTACATTGCTTTTTACCTGTGATTCAATAGCATCAAAATCAACAGCAAAATATATAATCGTATCATTAGGTATGCCAAGTGCTGTAGCAGCATCGACCGCTGCTTTTGCATCGCTTTTACCTTTTTCTTCGGTAAAATAATCTAATCTTGTTCCACCGTTTTGATATATAGGGAAGAATCTAAGCCCTGCATCAAGTATTATCTGTTCTTCTGCAACAGTAAGCGCTTTACTTTGTCCACCCGCATATGTTCCTGTTAAATATCTTCCCACGTAGCGATAGCCATTATCAAATAAAGTTTTTGCTCTTGCAGCATTAAGTGGTTGAGCGCAGTCGGCTCCTTTTGCAGGTCGTGTAGTATCACCACTACTCAAAAAAAGAGACATCCAAGTTCTTAAATCAACTTTACCTGTTTCATCTAAAGCATAGAATTTTTGAAATGCTTTAACATTGTTCTGTGTAGTTCCATCAAAGCTTCCTGTAAAGTTTCCGTTTCCGAAATCATTAACAAACAATGCAAATTGTAGAAGTTTTACAAAAGAAGAAATTTCAGAATCTGTGTAATAATTCCCTTGATAAGATAGCGCAGCGCTACTATTACGAACATAAGGTATATTGGGAGCTTTGTTTCTTGTTGTTGGTCCAAAGTTTCCGTTAGCAACACCAACAGGAAGCCCTTCTTCTGCTTGAAATGCATAGATTAATGCTTTGTTTGTGCTTCTACCATAAACACCATCACAGGGAATTAACCCAATATATGCTTCGTACTTACGGTTAAACTCTTGCTGCATGGTTCTAACCTCTGTTTTGCCTCCATACGAAGAACCCAAAAGCTTAAAACTGTCCATTGACATTAAAGCTTTCATAACATTCAAAGTGACAACACCATTTGGATTGACTAATCCGGCATCTTCTTTTAATTCTATAACTGCATTTTCTACACCTTCGTCGAATACAGCGTTGATACTAACAACGCCGGTACTGTTATTATATGAAACATTGTATCCGGGATTATACCCTTTACACCACAGAGCAAATTGTAATATGGCATACTTTTTATCTGTTGCTCCATCGTTTCTTGATAATATGTTTTGCTGATATTTAGTGCTTGTCTGATTTCCAAAGTTATTAGATAAACTTGTAATGCCAAGTTCATATTGCAGGGCACGAAGCAACCCGTACACTACATCCCATCCAGTTTTACCATTTTCAGTAACAGAACCAAATCCTGATATATTACCGTATTCTTGATTAAGCCATCTTTGCGCATAAAACACCATGGGATCACCAACAACATCAGAAGCAGATTTTAGTTTCAATTTGGGATTATCGTTATTGTTGAGGTAATCATAGTTTTCATCAGTTAACTGATTAGCAGTAACAGGGTAATAATCCTCATCATCCACGTGAACATTCGCATGAGAAAGATAAAATATACTGTCTTCATATTCAATTGGCTGATTTTCAGTTGCTTTTTCATTTTCATCAAGACTACCTGCTGCCATCACATTAGCAGGTGGAATTAACAAAATCAAAACAATTAATAACGAGAGTGTTCTTCTAAACTTGTCCTTTAGATGTGCCATAATTGAATCCTTTCTTGTTTTAATGGTTTATTTGGTTGAATATAATAACGATGGTTGATAAAGGGTCATCAGCATCTATTTATTATCGGGAGGTAAAAATGAAATCATTAGGTGAAATATTTATTGGATTATGCAATAAACGAATTTTCCGTATCATATTTGTAATGGTTGTATGTGTATCTGTTTTTGGCATTTTTGGGTTTGCTATTATAAATGGACAACCAAAGTACGCATTAACCTGTGAACAGTTTGACAAAATTGCTGCAAATCTAGGATACGAGACAACAGATTCTACAGAGCAATATCAAGAGCAATTTGATTCAACCTTAATTGGAAGCCGTGGTATCCACTCTAATGTACTTCGATTTGAGTTCTTTGAATTTAGCAACAGTGATATGGCACATAAACTTTGGAGTAGTTGCTATCAAGAAATCATTAAAAACAGAAGCCCCCATGATGTGGAATACGAAAATTATTATTCAAATTATAGAGAGTACGCATTAGAATCATTGGGAAAGTACTATACAGTAATCTATGTTGGAAACACTGCAGTTCTTGCAGAGTGTGCAAATGAAGAATCAATCAACGATATACTTAACATACTGGAAGAAATGGAATACAATCCAAAGGCAAGTAAAAACAATAAAGGCAAGGAATGATAAATCATTCCTTGCCTTTAAGATATGCTATGGTTTTACAATCGTCTTGTCAATATAGAATACAAAAATGTACAAAAATCCGACAAAAAAAGACATATTTAATTAAAAAAAGGCTTGACAAGTAACAATAATCGATATGATTATTGTTACATGAACAAAATAGTTCTATGTTATTTAAATAAAAAAGTGGTGCGCGAACACCACTTCCCCTACAACCTTATAACACAATAATCAATATAGATAGACTTATTTCACATCAAATAATTGTTCTTATCAATTTGCAGAACGATTCGGCAATTATTTAATATGGAGTTTATTAATTAATGCATTAAGAAGGTAAGAAGGCATATGAATAATAATTTAACTTGCTGTTTTACTGGTCACCGAAACATACCGGTCAACCAATATGAAGAAATCAAAATCACTTTGAAAAAAGAAATTATAAAACTCATAAATAATGGAGTTCATTATTTCGGAACAGGTGGAGCTTTAGGCTTTGACACTATAGCTGCAATGACTGTCCTTGAGCTTAAAAATGAATATCCCTATATTAAGTTAATACTAGTTCTGCCATGTCACAATCAAACTTGTTTATGGCGAAAGGAAGATATTGCTATTTATGAGTTGATAAAATCAAAATGTGATAAATATGTTTATACATCAGACAATTATTACAAAGGTTGCATGATGAAAAGGAATAAACACCTAGTGGATTACAGTCAATACTGTATCTGTTATTGTTCAGAAAAAAAGGGCGGTACAGCATTTACAGTAAATTATGCTAATAAAAAACATTTACATATTATTAATATTGCAGAAATCACAAAAAAATAGCATAAAACTCATTTACGAGTAATAACAATACTATTTGTAGGATAGAAACGATTACTGCCACGTTAATTGTTTTGCATTTTTTAGATATTAGCACAGTTGCATTTGAAACTACAAATAAAAGCGCCAATCTTTTTAAAAATAAAAGTATAACCCATTCTAATGTTAAAATATTGGAGTGGTAGCTAGCATAATTTTTTACACTTTGCAGAGGTGCTTTCAGCCATTCGGTATTATTGGTAAAGTCACATATCAGATATAATTCTCTTGCCGATATAAGCAACCACACAAAAACTGTAAACAAAGCTGCTGCAATGATTTTTGTTGCAATCAGTTTTCTTTTGCCCTTTGCCGTTGTGTTCAGCAGTGCATTGGTATTACGTTGATTTTCAAAGGCAAACAAGCCGGCGCACAAAAGAATAACGGCGAGCATACTAACTATCATAAGCTTTGTTTGATAATGCGCTACGTTGTGATTATCCAGCATAGCAAACGGAATGGGATTCACAATCCACAGCCCGCTTCCGAGCTTACTTGCTGTCTCCGCCTTGACTTCCTCCAGAGCAGCAAGCTGCTTCTCTTTAATGTCAGAGCTTTCCCATGTGTTAATCTCTGCAATTTTGTTATCAATAGCGTCTATCGTATTCTGTGTTACCTCTCCCTGAAATTCGGTTTGATAGGCAGATATGGAGGCGTCATACATCTCGCTGTCGGCAGGAGGTACGCTCATCATACCGAAGCACCATACAAGCAGGGCGGCAACAACGATAATGCCCTTTTGATACCATAGCACCTTTTTAAACTCAATGCCGAGTAAACCGAGCCTTGCACCCGCCTTTGAGAAAAACGGAAGGAGTTTTTCATACAGCCTCAGCAAGAAATTCTGTTTTTGAATTGGCTTTGCTCTTTCGCTATGGATAACAAGAAATATCCCTGCGGCAAGCATAACTATCGGAATTAATATTAAGGACAGCGTTGAACCTCTTACGGCTTTGCCGAACAGATTTACGTTTAGATATTTCAGCAAAATTCTGTCCGTATCCACAAAGGCGAATATATTGAGAAATCGGAAAATCACAAGCGAGAAGCTGTCGGGTATCAGCGCAAAAAGTGAATATTCAAAAGTCAGAAAAGCACCGGCGCTGATGATAGCGGTTTGCAAATGAGAAATTGCCGATACCAATGTCCACATCAGTAGCGCTGCTGCAAAGGCGCCGATTGCCTTAACTGCAAAAGTCAGTAAAAGATACTGTCCGATATTCATCAGGTAAGTGTATTCTTTAAACAGGACGCTTGATTGCACGGGTGCTAAAAAATCTGGCAAGCCATACAGATACATATTGGCTATCAGGGATGCGCCTTTAATGAATACTGTACCGAGAACGGCAGTCAAGAATAAAATCCCCAAACGCTTGACGGTCAGTGCCTTTCTGCCGTTTGGTGTTCCGTAGACAAGCCCGGCGAGAGAGGTTTTTCGTTCTGCTATAAAGCTCATAATAACGGAAATCAGCAATAAAAGCACGCAGAGTGAGGATATTTTATCGGCGGAAAAGCCTTCGAGCGCAAGCGTATTCGTCAAGTGAAGTGCAACATCTCTGCTTTCGGGAAAGTCAATATCCGTTCTCTCAATACTACTTGCATTGAATTTACTGTTTCCGCTTGTGTTGAAAATGGCAAGTCCTTTCATTTGCACAACGTTTTTATGAACGCTGTCAAGATATGCGGGATACGCCTTGAGGTGTTCCAGTTGACTGAGTATATTTTCTCTTGCCTGCTGCGTTGCAAAAAATTTCTCGCTCGCCTCAACGTTTTCATAATCAATAGCTGACTCAATATCTTCTATCTCTGCAAGAGCGCTGTCAACGCTCATTTGAGAATAATGCTCTATCTCCTTTTGATATTCTGTTTTGAAGGAGGAAACATAGGAGAAGGAAAACAGTTGGTAACCAAAGGCTACGGCAATCAGCAAAACGAACAGTAGCAGAAGCTTTGGCGAAAATACTCTTTTAAGCTCTCTCATTTTCGTGTAACCTCTTGATATATGCTTCTTCAAGACTACTGCCGTTAGTGAATTCTTCCGCCGTCATATTGCAAAGAAGCTCACCCTTGTTGAGCAGTAGTATTTTGTCGGCAATGCTTTCCACGTCGCTTGTAATATGAGTGGTAATCAGCACGATTTTATCCTTGCTGAGTTCTTGAATATGCTCACGGAGCCTGACACGCTCTTCAGGGTCAAGCCCTGCTGTCGGCTCGTCAAGGAGCATCACTTCGGGAGAGCCGAGCATTGCCTGAGTGAGCATAACCCTTTGCTTCATACCGCCTGAAAAGCCGCCAACCTTTTTGTAGGCGGCACGTTCAAGATTAACTGTTTTTAGTAGTGAAGCGATTTGCGCCTTAGCTTCATTCTTTTTGATGCCCTTCAACTCTGCCATATACATTAAGAATTCATAGGCAGTCATTTGCTCATACATACCTTGACTTTGCGGCATAAAACCAAGCACGCTGCGGAAAGCCTTTCCTAAATCCAAAATATCCTTTCCGTTATAGGTAATACTGCCTTCCTGTCTTTTAATTAAGTCACAGATCAAGCTGATAAGCGTTGTTTTGCCTGCGCCGTTTGGTCCGAGCAGAGCCGTAATGCCAGGCTGAAAGGTACAGTTAAAATCGTTCAGTGCTTTCTTTTCTCCGTAGGAGTGGGAGAGCTTTTCTATTTTTAATTCCATATGGTTACCTCAAAGAATATGGATCCTTTATTTCAATCATATCTAAATTTCGATTTGCTTTTGTAAGGTCAATATAATGTGTTAGTTTCCCATCTGTTAGCGCAGAGAAAAAGGCTTTATCATCTGCATAGTAATCAAATTCCGGTCCATCATAGCCTTTTCTCAACTCGCATTTGTTAATAAAGTTGTATTCTCGGTCGAGAACGATAAAATCCCATTCAGGATCTGCTTCATCGTCAGTTGTCGGTGTGGCTTTGGCAAGTATATAATCATCGGTATAAACGGTTTGGGAAATATAATAATTTGCAGGATACTTTATTGTTTCTGTATTAGTTTTTTTATCATATTCACAATAACCTACAAGGCTTTTATAATAATATAATGTGTCGTTAAAATTGATTGGCGTGCTGTTGTGAATATTCCAATTTTCGATTGTTAATGTAATTTTGCCGTTGTTTAAATCTCCTTCATAAAGTGAAGCGGTATTTGTCTTTATGTCTTTTAATACAAAGTATAATTTATCGTTACTAATAGATTCATTCCAACTGCTTTCCATTCCATATTCTATAAAATCAGAAAACAGTTCTGTAGTATCGCCGGTTTCAAGATTGATTTTATAATACTTTTGTTTGGATTTATTATCTTCTTGTATAGGTGGCAATCCCATAATTAAATAGCCGTTATTGAAATAATAGGTTCCGCCTCCATATCTAGTTCCTCCATCTGAGGAAAGTTGTTCTGGTAATCGGGTAATCCTTTTATGATTGCTTCCATCCATATCTAATTGGTTTAAATAAAACGCAGAAGATGACTGGTCAACAGAAACAGCATATAAATGGTTGTTATAATATCCAAATGCCTCCCCTGCATAAGCATTACAATTTTCGTCACTATGGGAACAGTCAGGCTTATTACAAAGAATATAGAATTCATTTTTGTTTCTCTCAGAAAACATAATGTTTCTACGCCCGTTGGGATTCATATAGTAATAGCCGTTGTCTGTTTCAACAAAATACTGACTGTTATTCTGATGTCTGTACTGCTCAGCATCAATACTGTATTCTGAAGTTTTGTTAACTCTGGAACAAGATGATAAAATTAATAAAACTATTACTACTATACTGGTTTTTAATATAATCTTTCTCATAATTTCACCTAAAAAAATTATATAAGTTAACGGTAAGGCTGACTTTATGCCAGCCTTACCACAAACTAATTAAAATCTTTCGCAATAGTATTATGCGATTTCTGTCAAAGTATGCAATGTATGAGTTCCAACCTTAAAGGTAGCTTTAAGGGATTTAAATCGTTTTACATCTGTTGGTATTTTACCTTTTAATGTTAGAAGCGTTCCCGTTGCTGATACGGTAAGAGTGGTTGTCGCAGACTGATTATTTGAAGCTTTTACATATGATACTGTATTAACAATACTCCTTGCTGCTGTGCTGGTAGTACCCATACTGCTTTTACAGGTGCTTGATGTACATGATGCTGAACAATAGTACGAATTGCCATTATAGTTACCCATATATGTTTCGCTTTGAGCAAATGCAGTTAAGGTAAAACTACTAATAGCGATTATAAAAGCAAGGGCTGCACTAAGCATTTTCTTTGTTTTCTTCATCTTTTTACCTCCGAATGAAATTTGGTAGTTGCTTGTGTAATATGTTTTGAGAAAATCATACAATCATAGTTATCACTCCCTCAATAGTCATTATTGTTTCTGATATATTATTCTTTGAATACTTTTCAGAAACACTTGTATAACTATCAAGTTAACAATAACACAAAGAAATATGAAACATATCAAAATTGTCTTTTCGGTATTTTTAGCAGTCTGAATGGTCACAAAACAGAAATTTTTAGAATAGTTTGCTTATGTCGTATACTAATATTTCTTGATTGTGTATCAAAAAAAACAAGTATGCCTATACCGATTAGGAATAGGCTTTTAACAACTATAATTATCAAGATTGTTGTGCTTTAAACAAAAACATATTTTAGTCTGTGCTTTACTAACGAGAACGAATAACTTACAATTGTCAAGACTTTTTTCTTATTTAATTTGTCTTTTTTTGTCGTTTTTTTGTACATTTTTGCATTTTGGATTGACAAACTTCCAAAAATCACATATCAAATATTTAAAGATGTTATTTTTACATTATATATTAGCGAACCTATCGTTAATTTAATAAACAAGGTTTGTAATAAAAACAGATAAAGGATAATTTAATATTATCACTAATTAAAGGAGTATAGTATGGATGAAAAATCATTGATGTATTCAAAACAAGAATTAAAGCACGCAGAATCAATGCTTGTTAGTTTGGATCCAGAGAGATTTCAAACTTTTGATTATTATCATTCAGATATAATTAATCAATCGTTTGATTCCCGTTTTGATGGTAATAAAATTAGGAAGTCCTATTATAAGAACTGTCAATTCTCAAATGTAGTATTTGACGGTACTTCAGGAGAATCATCAATAATACAAGAATGCCGTTTTTTAGATTGTTCTTTTGAAAATGCAAGGTTTGACAATTCGGATTTTACTGGGACAAAATTTTTACCTGTTAAAACGACAAATAAACTTGTAGCATGTGGGTTTTCTAATTCAAACTTTACTAACGCTACATTAAATGGTTTAAAAATATCCGGTTCAAATTTTGTTGAGTCTTGGTTTGACCGTACAATTATTGAAAACACCTGTTTTATTTGTTGCAATTTTGAAGGTTCTCTTTTTGATAATGTAACAATATCCAATTGTGATTTCTCAAAAGCATCGTTAGAATATGTTGAATTTAATGATTGTGTTTTTAACAATTCAACATTTCAAATATTTAGTATGCTTCACTCTTTTAATGGCTTAAAATATATTGAACAATATAAAGATGAGGTCCAGCTAAAATTTCCGGATAGTAAAAAACAGATAAGTGGTAGAGTTTTTCTTGATATTTTAGATGAAATTGAGGCATATTTCTACTACAAAAAAGACTTTTTTGCTCTTGCAAATATTAATATCTATTATGGTAAATCAGAAAAAGCATTCCAATATATACTAAGGGGATTAGACGATAGTTTTAATAACAAAGATTTTAAATTAATAAGATATATATGCAAATTGGCATCCTTAAATCTGTTTTTTACCAAATCTCAATTAAGCCAAATATACTCAATCCTTCAAAACAACAGTCATATAAACGAGCTAAATCATTATGAATACAAAAATTATCTTGATGAAATGGATAACATAAAAAAGATTTTAATTGACAATCCTTTTAATCTTCCACAAATGAAAATATCCATCGAAACAGATATAGATTATAACGACACAGAAAATGTCGCAGAGATAATAAAATATATAAATAAATCTTATGATCTTGTTTCACCGGATAGTCCTACATATGTTACTATATCACATAATTCACCTGATATATTCGACTTTTTCTTAAGCAGTAATCCAGACATACTCAATAATACTTTTGTTGTGTTGTCAATACTGTTGTTAGGTGTAACAAATGCCACAATGAGTTTGGTGCACAAGCATAAGCAAAATGAATTATTAAAACTCCAAATAGCCCTTGCTCAGCTTGATTTAGAAGAAAAAGAGCAAGAGAAACTGGGAATTACTGATACATCTCTTGTTAAGTGTGAAAACAATCAACCCAAAGAATCGATTGCTCCACCTCGTATTAGAAAAAGAGTTAAGCGAATTAAATTTACGTTCAGCAGCACAAAAAACGATGTGACAAAAGAACGATCATTTGAAATAGAAAACAGCAGTAATTATGAATAAAAGAGGCGTGAGCCTCTTTTATTGCTTTTGTGGAGTTAGTGACCGCCGCCGCCTCCGCCGCCGCCACCTCCACCGCCGCCTCCTCCGCCGCCGGAGAGTGTAGCGTTTATGGTGTTAGTGCTTGTTTGAAAATTAGAATTTGTTGAATAATCAAATTCGATACTTTCTAAATTAATTTGTGGAGCGTTCATAGTATCACCTCCTCTCTGATTCTATTTAATATCAAGAAAATGATATTCCGAAATGAATTTTGAAATTAATATATTTAAATCATTTTCAGTTATTAAATCCTTGTATTCAGTAAGAATTCTTTCTTTGAATTGTTCTCTAGTCATTGGTGTTTTCCATTCAAGTATTATCTTAATCAGAGTTTTATTACACCTAAAATAGTGATGCGAATTCCAATCATAAACGAGAAAGCGATGGGGAGATAAATATGTAACTATGGTTTTATTAGATAATACAAGTGTGACATCTTCTTTATCACTCGACAAACATCCATTCGTACTATTGGCTTTAATAATCAGTGTGTTTCTAATAGATTCCATCAAACGATAATATACAACGGGTGAAGTTATTGCATTTTTCGGATACCAATTGTAAAGAATCTCTCGCATGAAATTATTTCTCTCAGATTCAAGTTCACTGTAATTAGATTTTTCGCCTTGCCAATCTGCAATATTTCCAATAAAGTGTTCCGGCAAACAAGGCAGAATTGGGGAACAAATAGCATAATTATACCAGTTTTTAAACAGAGTGCTGCTTACATCCAGATTTAGAATATTAATATTAAACGTTACCAATTTATTGTTTGTAGATGTTTTCCTTAAATATTCATAAGTGATACTTCTGTCATAATCGCTTTCATCAGGGAATCCAATGATTATAGGAAAGTGTATTGAAATATAATTACGTGTAAACAACTCCACAATATCATCAACAAGCTTTAATGAAAAATCACTATCAAACTTATTCATGTTCTTAAGAGTTTTAATGCAGGCAGATTCTAGTCCTAACCGTAATTCTCTTAATCCGGATTTATGTAGTTTTTCTACTAGTTGATGTGATAATAATTCTTTTTCAATTCTGGTTCTTGCCTGCCACATTATATTAGCATTGTTGTCAATAAGGCAATCAGCAATTATTGCCAATTGTTCAACTGTTAATGCTTCGTCAATAAACCATAAGTACTTTATGGTTTTTACTTGTTTAATTACGTTATTGACATTATCATAAAAGTCTTCGAATTCACATTGCTGATAATCATGTGAATACTTTTTATTTATTCCACAAAATGTGCATTTGTTCCAATAACATTTAGAATATGGTGCAATATGAATATCTGCAACATAATTGGGGTTTATTCTAAATCTGTTATTTGTATACGTTCGTGTATATAAAGTGTAAGGAATTGCGTTTCCAATATACTTTTGGTTTGTTTTAACTATTTCGTTGAATTGATTTTTAAAAAGTATATTAGGTATTTCTGCTAATTTTCCGTTATTTTCAAGACAATTTATAAGTAACTTCTCTATTGCTTCAAAACACTCTAATATCACATAATCAAAATCCGAAAAGAGCATTTGATTTCTTTGTAAATATGGTGTTATTTTGCTTAACGAAAAGTATTCAGAAGAATGGCGAGTGATACCCAATTTAATGCTTCTATGCCTATGCTTTATGAGCTTTGCAATAGCCACGCTGAAATAGCTAGGTTTGCCAACAAAAAAGATTATATCGGGATTGTATTCTTCAATTAGCGGTATTATTTTTTCAATAATTAATTCTAAAAAAGGATTAAACTTTTCCAATAAGCATTTATCGTTAATATTTTTATATGAATAATCATCGAAACGATAACCATCTTGAACAGATAAATGAATATTACTATATTTTCCAAATCTGTTATAAAGGGATATTAAAATATTTATTGTTTCAAGGTATTTAAAAAACTCCTGTTCGGAATTACCCTGATCACAAATATTAACAATAGCTTCATTTACACAAGATATAAAGTTTTCAATATTAGATAATATAGAAGAAAACTGTGGTTCCAAATCTAAACCGGAATATGAAAACACTTTTAGTTTATCAATTAGCTTTAAAATATTGGTGTTATTGAATATTTCAGCCCAAAAACAACCATTTATGTCAAGTGTGCCATTTATGATGGCAATTTCATTTTCAAGTGTTTTTGGATTCGGATTAAACAATTCATTGTATAATCCCTCAATGGGATAAATATATAGTGATTTCATTGTTATTCATTCCTCATTTTTTCAATCTCTCTTAACAGTCTTATAAAAATAGGAGATATTTGATTTGTTAAATATTCTTCTTCCTTATTAAGTTTCAACTGTAACAAGCAAATTTGTAAACTATTAATGAGTTTTTCTTTCGCTTTATCAGCAACATCATTTTTTAATCTTAAACAATAAATCATGCGAGTTATAAAGTTTTGTTTCTCATAATAATTATATGCTTCTGTATAAATCTCTTTTGCTTTCTTAATATCTCCTTCTTTATTCTTTATTTTCCCTTTGGTTAAATATATATCTCCTGCTAACATTCCAAAATTACAACATTGACATATGTTATTAGCCAGTTCTATGTTTGCTTTTGCCTTTTCAATATCATTAGTTTTAAGAAAATATTCGCTAATCTCTCTATATGTATAACAAATTGCATGCTGGTCTTCTATTGCTTTTTTCTTTTCTAAACTACTTGTTAGATTAATATATGCATCATCAAAATTTCCTAATTTAAGCAATACTTCTCCGACATTATTCTCAATATATATTTTCCCCAATAAATCATTTTCTTTCTTAAAATATCTATTTGCAACAGATAGATAGTTCATAGCTTTTTTAGTGTTGTTTTCAAACAAATAATTTCTTGCATAATTATTGTATATCCATCCAATATTCTTTTTTTCTTCAGTTAATAAAATATAGAATATACATAATTCAAATATTTTTTTTGCTAATCTCAAAAAACCTTGTGACTGATATAGTCTGCCGAGATGATTAAAATAAAAAACACCGTCTTCAATTTCATTTGAATCAAAAAGAATAAATATACTTTTTTTTAGTGATTCTATAGATTTTTCAACTTCTCCTCTATATTGATAAACATAAGACAACTCGCCATAAGGATAAGCCTTGCTATTAGAATTATTTCTTTCGAAAATCAAGATGCTTTCCTTAAGATGCTTTTCGGACAAATCCAAATTACCTTGAAGATAATAAGCTCTTCCTAAATTGTATTTTGACCAAGCAAATGAAATTGATCCTATATTCGTTTGTTGCTTTTTTATAGACAGCAAATAATAATGAATTGCTTCATCATATTTGGCCTGTTTTATTAATAATTCTCCTATTCTATCATATATACTAAAACTATCTTTAAGATATATGGGAGTATTTAAATGCTTACAGGACACATTCTGTCGAATTATTATATTAGTAAACACGGATAAAGCCTTGTCATATTTATATTGATGTTGATATGCTATACCGACAGCTTTTTGCGCATCCAATATTAACTGATTATTAGAATAATCTTCACTTTTCAATACCTGTTCCAGTTCATTTATTATTGAATACAGTTTTTTGTTTTCATTAGTTTTTATATATATGAACATACTATCGACTAGTAAACAAAGATAATAAATAGAATGTTTTTTAGGGTCTGATAATTTGTTTAATTCAGTTGCTACTTTTTGTAGATATATTTTTGATAATTTGTATTCTTCATTTTCTACTAATAGATTAATTAATAAAAACATGACATAAAAGAATATGTCAATATTATTTTCGTTGTATCCTTTTCTTAAAATGATTTTTGATTTATTTATTAGTTTGTCGGTTTTGTCTATTCTATTAATGTATTTATTGTAAATGATATAATAATCTCTCCATTGCATTTCTTTAATGTTATAATCAGATTCATTTAGAAGCATTTTTATTAAAGTATTACACTCTGAAAGGTTATTATGCAGTTCGTTATAATTGTACTCGTTTATCCAATCTGAAAAATAATCTGTTTTTATTTGGCATTTTAGCAAATCATATTTAAATATTTTTCGATAAAAACTGTCCGTAATTCTATTATTATAGAAACTAATTAGTATAGAACAATACTTTTTATAATCAGAATCAGTTATTGTAATCGCATTTTTTATACTATCATGTATTACAAAACATTCCTCTTTCCTATTATCTAATACTATAAATCGTTTCGATATAAACGGAGATATAATAAACTTGGTTATGGCGTCTTTATTAATATCTATTCCAATTCTTTCTGAACAATGGTATAGCATTTCTAATGTATAGAAATTGGGTATTGATAAACAAACAAATAAATTTAATTCATCATCGGAGTATGCCTTATTAAGAACAATACTTATATAATCTGTCTTATCATTCTTTTTCAAGTAAATCACCTCGAAACGGTTCTAAACCTATACTTATACGAAACGGATCCCCATTCCAACAATTGTAGATTTTTTTTAAGTCACTGGGATCAAGTGAACTAATTTCAATCTCTTTGGCATATTCTATATAATCTTTCAAATAATACTTGTCAGGCAAAGTATGATTGATTATTCTATATCTTGACGCCACTGAATCGTCAATAATCTTTTTTTGTCCAGCTATGACAGTAAAGTAATTATCATTTCTTTTATTAATAACTATTTTGTTTTTAATGAGTTCTACTATTCTATCATTGGCTTTTTCTAAAGTGTCAAAGAAAAAGACTGTTTTTTTTGGAAGTTTTTCGACATCTTTAAAAAATGCGTTCGTCATTGCAGAGAAAGAAATAATGTCGGTGTTTGAGTTGTTTATTTCTACTGAACCAATACTTGTATTGACCATGTTAATGCTTTTTATTTCTGTTTTAGATTTTACTGTTTCTCTTGTTTTTTCCAGTTCGTTTAAGTAATTATTAAAACAATTATTATTAAATACTGTGCATAGTTGCTCATACATATAGTTTATTAATTCAAATTCACTAGTAATAGAATAAACGGCAAAGTCAATTAATACAGTTTCAACATTTTCATTCGAACAGTATTCTTTGAAATGATTAATAAAAGCTGATTTCCCTTTTCCACTATTAGCGGTTAGACAAATTGCACTTAATAAGAGCTTTTCTTCGTTTAACAGGCGTATTGAATTATAAAACAATTCTCGAAACTCGACATTATCAATTAATTTTGTTTTCAATTTATTTGCTCCTAATGTTTCCTATTCTAGAACCTTCTATTTTTGAATCCTCTACATTTACTACTCCTTCGATACTGTCAATAGTACTGTTTACTATTTCGTTATTAACCAAACAAACACCTTCGTTTTTTGCATTTTCTTCATCTGTATCCGTTGAATCTGAAAAAAGCATTATTTCTTCTTTCTTTTTAACTTTAACGCCATTTCGAATGATTCGATTCAATAATTTGCTTATTTCTTTTTTAAATAATACTAATAGAAGAAATACAAGTATAATTGCAAAAGCCGTAACATAAATATATGGTTTATCGATAATAAGCTCTATGGTTTTTTCAAAAAAATTGTTCATTCTTTGTCCTCCAACATCCTAAAACTTGATAATATTAAATTATCCTTTATTAAAAAAGACGGAGAGAGCCGCAAAGCTCTCTCCGCCTTTCGTTTAAATAAGTCCGCCGACACAGTTGTATTTAGGATTACCGGATAGATTCTTTCCGTTTTCCCACCCCCAACATACGCCTTTGTAATACTGAACCCAATGTTCAAGTGTTTCAATTTTAACGCCGCCGATATTGTGAGCAACCATACCGTTGCCTATATAGATACCTACATGACCGTATTGGCTGCTTGAATATCCGTAAACAGCAGCGCCGACCTGAATCTGTGACCAGTCTTTTGATACTGACCACATTCTGCCTGCGGCAACTGCTGACGCTGCATGACCTCGGTTGCCAACCGCAACCTGATAAACATCTGCAACCCAAGCCTGACAATATCCTTTACTTGCCGGAATACCATATTCAGCAGAATTTGTTGCAACAACAACTACCTTTTTTTGTGCTTCTATTGCTGATTCGTTACTGAAATCAAGCGTTGAAATATCAATGTTTTTCCCTATCCCAAATCCGTAAATAAGAGAATTCCACATTTTATCGTTTTTAGGCGATAACAGTTCTGCAAGATACTCCTTCTGCTTATCGGTAAAATGGTATTGCTCAGCCATTTCATCAGCAGATTTGCCGTTTAGAGTAAGATACAAAGTTACTTTGGTAACAGGCTGTTCTTCTTGGACGGTATTTTCCGCTTCATCTGTTGTTTCAACAATAGTGGTGCTCTCTTCCGTTTCCGTTCTTGATGATATGGAGTTCATATCCCAAAAAATGTCACGAAGCATATTCTTTTTGCTCTCATCTATCGTTGCAACCTCAAGGGGATTATTCGGGTCAGTATTCACCTTAACAGAATAGATGGCAAGTACCTCTTTCCAATCGGCTTGATAACCCGACATATCTAATGTGTCATAGGTATATTTAGCCTTTTCTTTTTCTGTTTCAGCCCAAAACTCCTCATTGAGTTCAATAACAGCAGATTGAATGGTAATACCCGTTCCACTATCTTCGTTAGAGAAGAAAATACCGTATACAGAGTATGCAACGGCACCGATCATACAGATAACAATGATTACAATAACCGCCGTCCACCCGCCTGCAATAATAGCAGATACTAGCGATTTAACTGTTTCAATCGTCAGTTTAGCAATTTTCTTCAGGAACGCTGCCGCTTTTTTAGCGAGCCTTGCCGCTTCCTTTGCAGATTCTCTTATAATTGCTTCTGCTTTCTTTGCCGCTTTTGCAGATTGCCTTGTTTTTTCCTGCGCTAACACTCTGCCGTCATTAGCAGTGCGAATAACCTTTTTGTTGCCCTCAACGGTTTTAATGGTATCTTTTGACTTTCTGCCAAACAACTTGATTTTGCTTGCAGTTTCGGTTCCGCCTTTTTGAGTAACAGTATTAACAGTTTTTATGTTATCTATCGTTTTGGCTGTTTGCTCTCCCGCTTCCTTTATTTCATCCACTTCAAATTGAAGCGTTCTTTTTGGGGAAACAGGTTCGCCATATTTCAGTCTGTCATGATACTTAACATCCTGCTTTGTCTTTTCATAAGCCTTTCTGCCGACCTTATGGGCAACATAGACAGCAGTACCAACAGTCGCTTCGGTTGTAGCCTGAGATTTATTGGTGGCATATTCATTGGGATTGCTTTCATTGGTTTCAGTAACCTTTTTTACATTTTCTTTTGTCTTAATGCCGACATCCTTTATCTTTTCAGTTGCAATTTTAGCACGGTCAACCGTCTTTATTGTCTGCTTTGCAACCTCTTTAATATCAGCCATAATTCACCTCCGAGGTAAGCATTTAGAAGCCGTTATTTAGGGGTAGGCAACATACGATACCTACCCCTTAAATTTGAACGCTGAAAACCCTTTATTTATGCAGCTTTCAGAACCTCTAAACGCTTACTTTTTTACACGGTTTTTGTGCCTATATTGATACTGTGCATTTTTCATTGACCGTCTGAGTTTTGCACATTCAGGACAGTACCGATGACGGTTACTCTTCTTGATAAACGGTTTATTGCACATAACGCAGCGTTCCTTGCTTGTGCTTCCGGTTAATTCTTTTTCAAGAGCTTCGTCATTGGGTAATACCGAATTTCTGAAATAGTTACACATCATGTGGTCACTGATGTTCTGAACGCAAACACAGCCTTCGCCCTCATCAAGCGCGATACATTCATTGTCGTGAAAGTTTGCACAATATTTTGATATGAGCATTTTAACCTTTCGTTTTTGTTTTCTGGTAAATTCCTTTGACAATTACCTCACCTCAAATCTGTTTTGCAATAACAACAAACCTTCCGTTATTCTGCGTGTATTCACAGGTGGATAATGTCAAAAGCCTATCTCCGTATTCAGCCGTTAAGCCTGTTTCATAAAAAGATAACGCCTTGCATTTTTCAATGTAGGCGTTAAATTCTTCTTCAGTATTTGCTTTTGTAAAGTCATAATAACGGAAGCCGTTATCTGTATAGACTCTTGTTTTGAATACGGCTATAACTTCATAGAGATTGCTTTCGTTCAAGGTGTCAAAGCAAATCAGTTTATGATTGTCATAGAACTCTCTGTCTGAATACTGCGTTAAGGCATTGAACATCGTTTTGTTGCGCATATTATGCCCGTAAATGATAATATTGTCATCGATTTTAATATCGCAGTTTGCCTGAACAAAGGGAACGCCGAAACGAGAATACTCCTTATTGAAATTATGCCTGAGATAAAACTCGGGATTGTCCTTACTCTGCATAACAGGATAATCAATAGGCATATCATCTATGCGTATCCAACCGACAAAATCGTGATTCTGCTCATAAAGGTCTTTGTATTTGTCCTCATCAACCTCATTGCCGTTTGTCTTAACGGCTTCGGCAATCTCCTCAAATTCCGTAATCTGCACATTATCCTCTTTGCTTTCTGTGTATAATTCATAACCGCAATAAATGGCGATACAGCCATTTGATAAACCCGTACCAAGCCACAGCCAAATTTTGTAAGAAAACTATTTTGTACAACCATTTGTTTTGTGATTTTTTATAATTCGGCGAAACGCGCGCCGCGTAGCCTTGCGTCCTTCATCGCGCGTCGCACCCAGAATATCTTTGCCTATGATGAAAATATAATCAAATTCATCAAGCATATGTTTTTCATTATGACAAATCCAATCCCGCAATAATCTTTTAGCGCGATTTCTGTCCACTGCCGCCTTAAACACACGTTTGGGTGCGATAATGCCATATCGGGGATCTTTTGGATATTTTGCCAATTTTGTTTTTAATATAAAATACCGCGTCCGCGCCCACAGGTCGTCTGGCGACGTAAGAAAATCTTTATATTCGCGTATCGTTTTACGTTTCATACGTCTAATAATACCAAAATATATCGATTTGCAAATAAAAAAGCAAAATTTATTGACCGGCACTTGATTTTTTTAAGACCTGTTTTATAATGCGAAAAACCAAGCCAAAAAAGGAAGTTGTAATATGTATAATTGGTTATTGAAATTTTTTTCCACAGATATGGCAATTGATTTAGGAACTGCGAATACTTTGATTTATGTCAAGGGCCGTGGCGTTGTTCTTAATGAACCGTCGGTTGTTGCGGTTGCTGAAAATCGTCTTTTGGGACGCAAAGAAATCTTGGCCGTTGGGGCCGAAGCTAAACAAATGTTTGGTCGTACACC
>CALCYI010000081.1 GCA_937907605.1 uncultured Clostridia bacterium
AAAGAAAAAGCCCCACGCTTTTTTGTGAGGTTCTTTCTTAACTTAATGACATTGCCCGCGGGGTGCTTTTTTTACATCTGAAAGTTTGTTATATATGAATCAATGCAGGATTGGATTATCTCCTCCGCATCCTTTCTCGGCTTGATGTCTGTTACTGTCGTTGCCTTTGCGTGCTCAAGAGTCTTATATACTTCAAAGAAATGCTTGATTTCCTCAAATCTGTGGGGCGGGAGCTGGTCAATATCGTGATAAAAGCTGTAGTTCGGGTCGTTAACGGGTACAGCTATAATCTTTTCGTCCTTAGCTCCGCCGTCTTCCATAATGAGTACGCCTATCGGAACGCACTCTACTATCGTCATCGGTCTTATAATCTCGCTGCATAGTACTAATACGTCAAGCGGGTCCTTGTCGTCTGCGTATGTGCGCGGAATAAAGCCGTAGTTAGCAGGGTAGTGGGTTGAGGTGAATAAAACTCTGTCGAGCTTGAGCATACCCGTTTCCTTATCAAGCTCATATTTATTCTTTCCACCCTTTGAAATTTCAATTACTGCGTAAAATCTATCCTTTTTTATCCTTTTTGGTGATATATCATGCCATATATTCATATTCTTACCTCCGATTTTTTTACATTATATCACATATTTTTCAAATTAACAATAATAACCTGCAAAAAGAGCAGGTTATTCGGAGGTGAAAATCTTATAGTTTTGTTTAAGCCGTTCGTCATCAGGACTGAGCTTGATTGCTTCTTTTATAAGCTTTATGGCTTTCTCCTTAAGTCCCATATAATACGCCGCTATTGAACCGATGTCAAATATCGTGCTGTCCCAGCAAAAGCCCTCGTTGATGTAGGAAATGGGCTTTATTTTTATTTTGAGCGCTTCAACAATTAGTGAGTAAACCTTTTCCCAGTTTCCCTCTTCAAAGGCGAGAAGCGCCGCTTCAACATAACCTTCTCTTAGGTAAGGTGCCTCAGCTATTGCTCTGTAATACCACCTTGACGCGTTGTAATTATCACCTTTGCTTTTGTACGACCTTGCTATATACCGCATTGACGCAGCTCTCTCGTCAAGCCAGTCCGCAGTTTTAAGCATTAAATGTTTTTTTAGAGTTTCAATACAATCGTCATATCTTCCGTAATACATATACTCTCTTCCTAAATAGTGCATATTTCTGTCATCCTCGGGGGACTCCTTAACTGAAAGCTCAAGAAGCTTAAGGTACTGCGCTCTTGATTTTGAGCTGTCGGGGTAATGACTCAGCGTAATACCGTTGCATATTGCATAGCTATCGGGAATGTCGCCGCTGTATTCAAGCACCTCGTGAACCGGATGTATCCACTTAAAACCATGCCTGGAATGAATTTTTTCAAGGAGAAAGCTAACGTCGCTCTCGCCGTTTTTTTTGAAGGACCAGATGTAATTATATTTAACGCGGGTAGTTACTCCTTTAATCCATACCCTTTCGAGCTCTTTTCTCCAGCCCTTGCTGAATACCTCGTCTAAATCAGTGCATACGCAAATATCATAATCCTCGGGAACGAAGCTTAAGGATATGTTTCTCGCCTCATCAAATCGCCATTCCTTAAGCTTGATTTCGCTCACATTAACTCCGTAATTCTTAAGCAGCGTTACGGAATTATCCTCTGAACCCGTATCTGTTACGAATATTTCATCTGCCGCGCTCATTGATTTAACCCAGCGGGGAATAAATTTTTCCTCGTTCTTACATATTGCGTATACTGCTATCTTTAATCTATTCAAAGTATCATCTCCTATGTATCGGACGGATTTCTCCGTCCTTTTATCAGTCTAACTTAATAATAACAAGATGTGCCGAGACCGGATTTGTTCCTCCTGCTGAAGGCGTAATAGTCAGCGCAGTAGTATTTCCTGCAGGATTAATAAGACTCAGTGTCGAATTTTCCTCAGCCGAAATTATGAAAGAGTTAGTAATCTGGGAGGTGCCTGTTGCTCTGCCGGAAACAGAATAATCAATAAGATTTCCGTTAAGAGCCACTCCAAGCTGACCGGCTTCATCAACGCTTACAGAAAAGGATATATAATAGTTTCCTTCTTCATTAAGTGTAAATAATGAGTCTCCGCTTCGTGTTATAGCATCGGTTTCTGTAGCTGTGAGAGGCAACTCTATTGCAGCACAGGGAGCTATTGTCGCGGTATTATCACCGGGCATAAGGGCATAATAATCTGCGAATTCAAGAGAAGCTTCTTCACCCGCAGGACCAGTAGGACCGGTCGGTCCCTGAATGCCTTGGATGCCCTGAGGACCCGTGGGACCAGTTGCGCCGATAGCACCTGTTGGACCAATAGGACCAGTAGGACCGGTAGGACCGGTAGGACCGGTAGGACCGGTAGGACCGGTAGGACCGGTAGGACCGGTAGGACCG